>NZ_BCVQ01000033.1 GCF_001591825.1 Rossellomorea vietnamensis NBRC 101237 | reverse complement strand
GGATGCATCTTATGAGATGCATCCTTTTTTCTATGTATGACCTGTGAGGGATTCGAACCCACGACCCCTTCCCTGTCAAGGAAGTGCTCTCCCACTGAGCTAACAAGTCACGATGTAAGGTACATATTCTATTATAGTAAATATAAGAGAATTGTCAATGGATTTTTCTAAAGAAATTCACCTATTCCAGATTTCATGTATAAAAGAACATTCGTTCGCATACAATGTCAATACATCCTACTGAGGGGGGCTTCCACATGATGAGGATATTAGAGCGATCGTTGATGGATCGATGTCCCATTGAAATCATATACATGACTTCGCAGCTGAAATGCTCGAAAAGGAGAATACTGGTCAAAAAAGTTGAAAAGGATTATATCACCGCTTATTGCTATTTCAGGCGAGATGTGCGCAACTTCAGGATTCATGACATCCTAGCCGCTTCTCCAATCCTTTTTCATTCTGACCGTATGATATCAAGACTTGATCAAAATCAATAAGAGGCTGTTAGCCCATGAATGGGGTAACAGCCTCTTATTTGTTATGCCGTTGCTCTTGTTGGTGTTTTATCTTCTCTCTTAATAAAGAATTGCAGCGCAAGCATGATACCGAATAATACCAGACCAATAATGTCCGACATCCCCTCAGGATAAATCAGTAATAATCCGGCTGCTACACAAAGGAAACGTTCTATGATGAACACTCGACGATACCAATATCCGATCATACCTGCCCCGATCGCCATCATCCCCGTTACGGCTGTGAAGACGACCCAAAGTAATCTAGGAATGGTCGTATCGATCATTAACAGTTCAGGTGACAGGACGAACATATAAGGGATGATAAAGGCGGCGATGGCCAATTTAGCGGAATTGACCCCTGTCCTTATCGGCTCCCCTCCCGATACCCCGGCCGCGGCGAATGCAGCCAGCGCCACTGGAGGCGTGATATCAGCAATGATCCCGAAGTAAAATACGAATAAATGAGCCGCAAGCTCCGGTGCCCCTAATAGAATAATCGCAGGAGCAGCGATGGTGGATGTTATGACATAGTTCGCCGTTGTCGGAGAACCCATGCCGAGTACGATCGACGCGATCATCGTAAATATCAATGTAAGGATCAGCTTACCTTCTGTTGTATTGGTCAGATCTGCAGCCAGGTCCACCAATCCATTTGCCAGAGTCAATCCTAATCCCGTTTTCGTTACAACACCGACGATCATACCGGCGGCAGCTGTTGCCACGGCTACAGACAAGGCAGTCCTGGCACCGTCAACAAGGGCATCCACAGCATCCTTGAAGCCGATCCTTGTATCTTTACGTATGGCACTGATGAGGATAGTGGCTACAATCGACCACAGTGCTGCACGCATGACACTCATTCCGCTTACCAACAGAATGATGACTGTCAGTATCGGAAGCAGCAGATAAATCTTTTTGAATACTTCTTTACGGTTGGGCATTTCTTCATCTGATAATCCACGAAGACCGATACGCTTCGCTTCAAAGTGAGTCATGATCCAAATCCCGGTAAAATAAAGGACGGCAGGAATCGAGGCAGCTTTGGCAATATCCCAATAGGAAATCCCCCCGATAAACTCGACCATCAGGAAAGCGGCAGCTCCCATGATAGGAGGCATCAGCTGACCACCTGTCGACGCAGCAGCCTCTACCCCTCCTGCAAACTCTTTACGGTACCCGAGCTTCTTCATCATAGGAATCGTGAAAGAACCCGACGTCACGACGTTTGCTACTGAGCTTCCACTGATCGTCCCTTGAAGGGCACTGGAGAAGATCGCAACCTTTGCGGGTCCTCCTACACGTTTCCCGGCAATGGACACTGCCAAATCATTAAAATATTGTCCGACGCCGGTTTTCACCAGGAATGCCCCGAACAATAAGAACAGGAAGATGAAGGTGGCTGATACATATAGGGGCGTACCAAGGATCCCTTCACTTGTAAAGAACATCGTTTTAACGATATCATCCCAATCATATCCTCTATGGGCAAGGAATCCAGGCATCAGTCTGCCATAATACATATACAGGATGAAGGCAGAAGCAATGATGGTAATCGGTAACCCCACTGCACGACGGGTTGCTTCGAGTACAAGGATCATTGCAGCGAAACCGACATAGAAATCAAGGGAGGTCATTAATCCCACCCGGCTGACGATGTCATCCTGCATGATCGGCCAATAAGCACCGATCCCAATCGAGATGACTGAAAGAACAACGTCATACCAGGCGATCTTATCCTTCTTCAGATTCTTCTTCCGGGCAGGGAATAAGAGGAACACTAAAGAAAGAGCGAACCCTAAGTGAATGGATAACAATAATTGCCTAGGGATGAATTGAAAGATGGATGCTACTAATTGAAATAATGAAAATGCCAATAATCCGAAGAATATGATCCATTTGAATATCCCGTGATGAAATTTCCTGGTCGATGATTCAGGATCATACTTCTCAAGTAACTCTTGTTGTTGTTCTGCAGTCAATGATTCAAATTCTTTATCTTTTTCCAACTACAGTCACTCCTTTCCACTGATCATAAAGTGATTGTTTCATTATTTGAACCCGTACGACGGAGCCTTTATCAAAATAGTCGGCTAAAGGATATTCCTTTCTGTCCATCACAAGACGGTGATTGGCGACGACCTGTCCGATCCGGATATCAATGAATGGGAACACTTTATCCATATTAGAAATTAAATATTTGCCTTCCTTCGTCACTTCAAAGGTTTCATTTCCCTCTGCATTGGCCGGCATCCCAATGGCAGTATCTTCATAGAGTAATTGGGTTTGTTGAATTTGATTGGAAGATGTTTGATGGTAAAATTCCTCTACTTCTGATAGATGAATAGAGTGTGTGTAGCGAACCGAAAATGAATGATCGTCGGGAAGGCTGAAAAGGACCGGGTCCCCCGCAGTACTTCTCGGTTCTATCACTAAAAAAGTTTGTAAGGGTATAAAAAGGATGATTCCGACACAAAGAATTAGGAGAATCGCACCCATGAATGAAAATTTCTTCATCAAGATTTCCCCACCATTCCATTTTTTGTCCATTTTGCTAAAGGTTTGGAATTAGCTCGAACCAAAACAAAAGAATAGACCGTATTAAGCGGCCTATCCCTTCGTCCATCTACTGGTGTGAAACTATTCCATTGAAATTCCTTTTTCATCAAAGTATTTCTTTGCACCAGGATGTAATTCAATTCCCATACCTTTAAGTCCATCTTCAGCTTTGATCAGCTTTCCTTTGGCGTGGGTGATTTTATCCGTGTTTTCAAAAATGGCCTTTGTTACATCGTAGATGACATCTTCAGAAATATCAGCATTCGTCACAAGCATGGCACGAACGGCAACCGTAGTCACTGCGTCATCCACTTTACTGTATGTCCCAGCCGGGATTTCATCTTCTGAGTAGTAAGGATACTTCTCGATCAGCTCACTCACTTTTCCTGATTCAACAGGTACGATCGCAATGTCTTCTGTCGCAGCCAGACCTTCAACCGCTCCAGTAGGAGTACCCGATGTGATGAATGCCGCATCGATTGTACCGTCCTGGATTCCTGTCGTTGAATCATCAAATGATAGATTACGAGCTTCTAAGTCTTCCAGCTTGATACCATGAACCTCAAGGATTTGAGTGGCATTCAGTAATGTACCAGATCCAGCTTCACCTACAGAAACGACTTTTCCTTTTAGATCTTCCACTGATTTGATACCTGAATCCTTCGTTGTAACGATCTGGATTGTTTCTGGATAAAGTGTCGCAATCCCTCTTGCGTTCTCTACCTTGTTGTCCTTGAACATTTCTGTACCTTCAGACGCGTAAGATGCAATATCCGTTTGCGTAAAAGCGATTTCAGTTTTGCCGTCTTTCACAGCGGCCATATTTTCAGCAGATGCACCTGAAGTGGATGCGGAAGACTTGATTCCGGTTTCATCTTCAATGATCTTTGCGAATGTTCCGCCCAACGGGTAATATGTACCCCCTGTTCCACCTGTAGCAATCCCAATGAAGTCAACCTCTTTGTTACCTTCACCATCAGATGATGAACCTCCACCTGATCCGCCGCCACATGCAGCAAGAACGACAGATAGAACTAGAAGTAGTGCAGTGCTTAGAAATAAACTGCGTTTTTTCATATTCTAATCCCCCCTATTAAATTTTGTACGTTAACGAAATAATTGTAACACAGTCTGTAACAATCTTGTCAAACCAAATACATAAACTTTTAACATTTTTCATAAAAAACCCTTTTATACAATTCCCATGTCATACACATCCCTTCATCCTGAACCTTGAAATGTATAGGAAATGTATAAAGCGGTTACAGGAATTACCCTCCTTTTCACCTGCCGCGTATATTTGTCCACACAAAAAGGACTGAAGATGAATTTCTTTCTTCAGTCCCCTGCTGTTATATATCAGGTTGTCTTTCAGCCTATTAATTCCTCGTCCTCGAACTTCAACTTATCTTCTTCTGAAATATTCTCTTCACGGTCCCTTAAGCTATGGGCGATCCTTGAAGATGCATTTGCAGCGATGCTTGCTACGATATCATCTAAAAAGGTATGGACACCCTTTCCGTTTTTCGTATCCAATTCACGGATGATGCCTATCTTATTTTTGTCAAGATGACCAAAAGTGGTCACGGCTATACTTCCATATCCAAGGGCAGCTCCCAGTGCGATGGTCTCGTCGACCCCAAATAAGCCCTCATCCGATTCCACTATTGATTGAAGAGGTTCAGAAAGCTTCTTCTCTTCAGCAAGCTGGTCCAACTCCACCCCGACAAGGATGGCATGCTGAATCTCCCTTTTTAATAAGACTCTCTTCACACTATCAATACAATCGTCCATCGTAAGCTCATGATTATATGGATACTGCATTTCAAAGACAATTTCGGCTATATCTTCTATGGTCACTCCCCGATCTTTCAATTTCTGGAGTGCAGCTTTGGTAACATCTCTTGAATGAACAGGTTTATTCATGGTTATTCCCCTTTCTAAACAGTCCTGATTGTATGAAAATTATAACACTCTTTTGAATTTTCGTATTGCGATCCGCTTTTGGGAATTCTGAAAGAGATTATGGTACAATCTTTCTGTAACCGTTAACAATGATTCTAGGAGGCTATCGTCATGACAACTGTAAGAGGAAATGTAACCGAATTAAACCTCTTTAGTAAAGAATTAAACGAAGAGATGAAGATGCTGGTTTATTTACCGGCAACCTACTCTCCCCTTTATAAATACACCCTGCTCATTGCACAGGATGGCAAAGATTACTTCCAGCTCGGGAGGATCCCGCGACTCGCGGATGAATTGCTTTCAAACAGGGAAATCGAAAATATGATCATAGTGGGGGTTCCATATAAAGATGTAGAGGATCGCAGGCGGAAGTATCATCCCCACGGTGAGGAAAACGATGCGTATATCCGTTTTCTGGCACATGAACTGGTCCCCTATTTAGATGAACATTACCCGACTTATCATATGGGGATGGGACGTGCTCTTATCGGAGATTCATTGGGGGCAACCGTCTCTTTGATGACTGCTTTGAAATACCCGAACACATTCGGCAAGGTTCTCCTTCAATCTCCTTTCGTCAACGAAAAAGTCCTTGATGCCGTGGAAGAATTCACACAGCCTCATCTATTAAGCATCTACCATATAATAGGGATGCAGGAAACCGAAGTGAAGACGACAGATGGCAAAGTAAAAGACTTCTTGAAACCCAACCGACAGCTTCATGAAACATTCGATCAAAAAGGATTCAGTTCCTTTTACGATGAATTTGACGGGGACCACACCTGGAAGCATTGGCAGCCTGATTTAAAACGTGCATTGAAGTTAATGTTTTAGCTGACCTAAAAGGCAAGGGGCTCCCCCTTGTCTCTTTAGATCAGCCGTAAGCTTCAGTAATCATCCCATTGCTCTTTCGTTCGCCCTATATTAAATTTTTGAAAAATTTGCTATACTATACATATGACAATGATAGTTAAATAGAGGAGGATTGAAGAAAATGAATTATGGTATAGTCATTTTCCCATCGAAAAAGCTACAAGATATCGCGAACTCTTATAGGAAACGCTATGATCCTCATTACGCATTGGTTCCGCCACATTTGACATTGAAAAATGTCTTTAGTGCAGATGACGATCAAATTAAAGATATCGCAGGAAAGCTTTCCGTGATTTCAAAGAAATACGATCCATTTAATTTAAAGGTGTACAAAGTAAGTTCCTTCCAACCTGTAAACAATGTGATTTATTTCAAGGTCGAGTCAAAGCCTGAACTTCAAGGGTTGCACGATGACATGCATAATCAAAACTTCATGGGTGACGAGCCGGAATTCGCATTCGTTCCTCACATCACGATTGCCCAAAAGCTTTCGAATGATGAACATTCGGATATTTTCGGATCATTGAGCATGCTGGGCATCGACCATGAGGAGATAATCGACCGCTTCCACTTGCTTTATCAGTTAGAGAACGGCTCCTGGACCGTGTACGAAACTTTCCGATTAGGGAAGGAACAGTAAACGGTGAACGTCGAAGTTGCCAAGACAGAGGATCAGATTCAAGAGGTATTCCATATTCGAAAGACGGTCTTTGTAGAGGAACAGCAGGTTCCCTTGGAAGAAGAGATCGATGAGTATGAAAACGACTCCACGCATTTCGTTCTCTATGACCAGAACAAGGCGGTCGGGGCCGGACGGTTTCGCATTCTTGACGGAGTTGGGAAAGTGGAAAGGATCTGCGTTCTTAAATCCATCAGGGGAAAAGGGGCCGGGCGTACATTGATGCTCGGCATTGAAGAGTATGCGAAGAGGCAGCCATTATCACAATTGAAATTAAATGCCCAAACATATGCCATCCCTTTTTACGAAGGATTAGGATATCAGGTTACGTCCGAGGAATTCCTCGATGCCGGCATTCCTCATAAAACAATGAAAAAAACCATTTGAATAGAACAGAGAGTCCAGTTTCAGGTCTGGATTCTCTGTTCTTTTTTGTTTGTCCCTTCGTATATTCACCACCCTTCCCGGCGATAATGGGGAAAGGTATGGAAAGGGGGATCATTATGGAAATCAAGTCCATTGCCATTGAATTGATCGTCGGATATTTTGCTCTACTCATTCTGACTAAAGTCTTAGGAAAAACACAAATCACGCAAATATCAGCCTTTGATTTCATTTCCGCTTTAATTCTTGGTGAGCTCGTCGGAAACTCCCTTTATGACGGGAAAACGACCGTCTTCCAAATTCTCGCTGCCATTTCGATTTGGGGAAGCCTGATCTTCATTACTGAATACTTCACTCAAAAATCAAGGCGTTTCCGGCATATGCTTGAGGGGACGCCTTCGTTAATCATCAATAAAGGTCAAATTAATTATGATGAACTCAAAAAGAATCACCTGGATTTGAATCAGCTTCAGCATTTACTCCGGGCAAAAGATGTGTTTTCTGTAAGAGAATGTGAATATGCCCTTCTTGAATCAGACGGGACGTTGAGCGTCATCCGAAAGCCGCTATATGATATGGTACAGCGACAGGATCTTCAACTCCCCATCAAGGCAGCCACCCTCCCACTTGCCTTTATTGTAGATGGTGAAATTGTCTATGATAACTTGACCCTTGCAGGACAAGAAGATACTTGGTTATTGAGTGAAATAAAAAAACAAGGCTTCCACTCCTCCAAAGACGTGCTTTACGCAGAATGGGAAGATGGAAAAACCTTGTTGGTACAAGGATATTAACGGGGTTTAATGATTAGCTCATTGTTTTGAATCAAAAAGGACAGAAGTTTCTTCCGTTCAAGACTTGTGAGATAGGCTGTGACCGATGTCCTGAATAGCAGCCACTGTCCCACATTCGAGACGGTGATGGTATGTAGGTCCAAGTATTCCCTCATGATCTGATCGATTGTTTTTCCGTTAGGGCTTGTATTTACCACATTTAAAAGGGAGTCCATTCGTTCTTCATGAAGTTCGATATTTTCCTTTACTGTTTGAGTAATATCTTCTTCGAATCGGCCATGACCCGGTATCGCTCCTTTACAGGCTATGTGAAGGAGTTTTTCTAACGATTCCAGTGTAAGGTCTGCATCCACAATAAAGGGGATCACATGCTTTTTTAACGTCTCACTTCCAAAATAACTGTCCGCTGCATATAAAATACCATCAACCAGAAGACCTGCCTGACTATGCGAATGCCCTGGTAAATCAATGACGTCGAAGGTAAACGGACCAATGATGTTTTCTCCAATTAATAGTTCTCCATCCACCTCGACTGCCTGTCCCTCAAGAAATTTATTCCTTAATTCATTTATAGGAACAGCCCCATTGAACAAATAGATGGGTTCTAAAATGGAATTCTCAATGATCGCTTTTTCAAATTTCAGGGCAAACAATGGAATAGCATACTTACTCTTAAGATAGCGGGCACCGCCAAAATGATCGGCGTGGGCATGGGTGATCACGCAATAATCGAGGGGAAGTCCCTCCCCGTCCAATATCCTCTTTACCTTCTTCACTGCCGAATCATCCAATCCGCTATCGATTAATAGCCCCTTCCCATCTTTTACACAATAACCAATCGTAACCGCACCTGTAAATGCAAAGCAATGTTCTGTGAATTTCTGTAGTTTCAATTCAATACCCCCATAGAATCGGTTCACTACACATATTCGTTAAAGTGTTTTCCTTTTCCTGTGAGCTGTGCTAATAAAGTGGAGGGGATGGCTGATTTACTCATTTTCTCGTATGGAACCTTTACTTGAATGGAATGCGGAACATGGTCGCCTGCTCCTTCTGGGTGAGCTTGTGATTTATTTTTCAGTGGTTTAATCGGTTGTACGGGGAAAAAGCTGAAGTGGTGTTGATCAACCTTGATATCTCTTTCCTGATATTGTTTGTATTGATAGTGAGGAATCGGCGCAATATATCCCATTTTTATAACCTCCTTGGTTTTCATTACCCAATTTCAGATTGTTAAAAACGTACTCACGCTTACTTATCGTCTCTTTAAAACTTCTTAAAAAAGAAAGAAGAATTAACATAAAATACGTGGCTTCACGTTTTTTTATGTCCATTCTCCTTGATTTTGATGTCTTCTTTTATTTTTTCCCCTTGTTTAACATGTTGGAGATGGTTCCGAAGTCCAATTGCTTCCCATCGTTCACGATCGATTGGACAATTTTATCTTCCATTTCCTTATTTACAGGTTTATTGGCGATTTTAGATACACGTTTGATGACGCTTCTAACCGTTGCTTCATCTTTAAAGTTTGCATTTTGTAAAGAGTTCGCAAGCTCTAACACTTCGTTCATGTTAACGCCTGTCTTCTTCTCTAAATTCTTAAAAAAGTTATTATTCATTTCCATCACGCCTCCTTTTAACTATAAGCATCATATGTAAAAAACCCAGGAGCGTGAATTGAATATATAAATAATTTGAATTGATGTATCCCTTTCTGTTCAATAAAACAAAAAGACAAAATCTCTCCAATGAGGATTCTGCCTTTTGTACCCCTTTCTAACAGAAACTTGCTCCAACGATAATCAAGAGAATGAAAAGCACAACGATCAATACAAACGTTGAGCCATAACCGCCGCCATATCCACAGCCGGCACCATATCCACAGCCACCGTATCCATATCCATACATACAATATCACCTCTCTTTTACCTCTAGTCTCTTATAACATATGTACAAAGAGAGGAGAACGTATGGGCTTTTGGATATTTTATTGTGTGTTTGTCCAATCGTACAGGTCGAAGGTCAGGTTGCCTTCAGAATCCAATTGTGCGAGAAAGACGGAGTCCACTGTCAGTTTCCGTTTAGACAGCTCCCGAACCAACCATGGCAAGGGAAAACCTACTTCAGCCAGGGCTTTTTGATCGATTTTCCCATCTGTGATCACGGCTTGAGGCGGGGTGGATTTTTGTGATATATCAAATACATCTTCTCTTACAAGGGGTTGTTTTTCTTTCTTCAACAAAACACTTAAATCACCGTTCGTGTCAAGGGATGCAAATTCCACATCGGCAACGCGGAACACATCCTTTTTCCGTAGTTGTTCAAGCATTTCATCAACGGAATACTTCTCCTTCTTCAAAGCTTTTTCATCGATGTTTCCATCCTTTATGAATACCGTTGGCTTGCCTTCAGCAAACCTCCTGAAGCGAATGCTCTTCAAGGACAGGAAAGAAAACAGGAGGGGAAATGCAAACCATAATAAGATACTCATCAGCCCTTCACTCAAGGGCAGGTTCAAATCCATTGAAAGAGTCCCGGCAATGCTCCCAACTGTAATCCCTGTGATGTATTCAAAGAACGATAATTTCGACAACTGTTTCTTCCCCAATAATTTGGTGATCGCAAAAAGGGAAAGCAGGATAAATATACTTCTTAGTGCCACCTGCAAGTATTCAGGCATCTTTGTTCACCTCTATCATCCCTTTGGTTTGAACAGGAGCGCACCAATAAAGCCGAAGATAATGGCGGATGAGATCCCGGAACTCGTGACTTCAAACATACCGGTAAGGACTCCCACCAATCCGTGTTCACCCGCTTCCTGCATCGCCCCATTGACGAGTGCGTTCCCAAAGCTCGTGATGGGAATGGTCGCTCCCGCCCCGGCAAAATCGATAAGGGGCTCGTATAATCCGAAGCCTGAAAGGATGGCTCCCGAGACTACCAGCAGACTTAATGTGTGCGCCGGGGTCAGTTTCGCCACATCAAACAATAATTGACCGATCACACAGATGATTCCACCTATTGTAAAGGCCCAAAAAAACATCGCTAACACTTGGTTTCCTCCTTTCAGATCTACATAAATTCAATCGACACCGCATGGGCGATACAAGGAATAGACTCTCCTTGTTGAAATGTCAGGGGTGACAACAATGCTCCTGTCGCGATGACTAAAATGCGTTTGTAGGTTCCTTTTTTCATCTCATTCAATAAATGGCCGTAAAGTACGGTGGCTGAACATCCAGGCCCACTTGCTCCTGATTGAACCGGCTGACTATCACCATATATCAGCATCCCGCAATCTTGAAATAACCCATCAGGGATCGCGTAGCCTTTTTGTTTCAACATTTCAACAGCCGTCTGCCTTCCAATTGTGGCAAGATCGCCTGTAATAATGAGATCATAGTAGGAAGGGTCCCTTCCCAGATCCTGAAAATGACCAACAATCGTATCAACAGCTGCCGGGGCCATGGCCCCACCCATATTAAATGGATCCTTCAACCCCATATCCACAACCTTCCCGATCGTTGCGGAGGTGACTCTCGGAGTCGGCATGGTGGCCGATGTACCATCTCCAACTACAGCATAGCCGGCACCCGTTACCGTCCATTGGGCTGTAGGGGGTTTCTGCCCACCATATTCAGTGGGGTAGCGGAATTGTTTCTCGGTAGCAGAGTTGTGGCTGGAAGCTCCCGTAACTACATGACGGGCTCCATGATAATTCACTAAAAACGCTGAAAGTGCGAGGCCTTCCATAGATGTCGAGCACGCCCCGAACAAACCGAAATAAGGAATTCCACTGGTTCTTGCTGCAAAACTTGAAGGGGTGATTTGATTGATCAGATCACCAGTCAAAAAAAATTGGATATCGCTTTTTTGCAGAGATTGTTTTTCGAGCGCAATTTGAACGGCATCTTCAATAAGTGTCCGGTTGGCTTTCTCGTATGTTTCCTGCCCCATCCATACATCATCGTAAAATTGATCGAAGTCGGCTGTGAGGTTTCCTTTTTTCTCAAAAGGCCCACCTACGACTCCGGTTGAAAGGATGGCCGGATTGCCAGGAAATACCCACGAACGTGTCCCTTGCAGCATCAGATCACCCCCAGCTGAATTAGAATGGTCTTGATTAATGCCACGACAAAGGCTGAGAATACCCCGAATACGATGACTGAGCCTGCCAGTTTAAAGATATTCCCTCCAACACCGAGGACGAGTCCTTCTGTTCTATGCTCAATGGCGGCAGAAATCACGGCGTTTCCGAAGCCTGTGACAGGGACGGCACTTCCTGCCCCTGCAAATTGGCCAATGTGGTCATACACCCCAAAGCCAGTCAGAAGCATGGCGAAAAAGACCATCGTCGCAACCGTAGGGTTCCCTGCAGTCTGCTCAGTAAAGTTGAAATAATAGATGTACATATACGTTACCGCCTGTCCGATCAGACAGATGAAGCCTCCCACAAAGAATGCTTTCACGACATTTTTCAGGAGGGGCCGCTTCGTTTCATATTGTTTTTCTAACTGTTCGTACTTTTTTTGTTCGGGTGTTTTTTGTGTTTTTGCCACGAAACATTCCTCCTACGTTTTCTCTTTTTGCAGCTTCACGATATCCTGGAATCTTTTTTCGGCATCCTTTTTTGAGATTGACCCATTTTTAAGTCTTTCTTTTAAGCGGATGGTTTCGAGAAAGATTTTATAGTCACTGGATAATATAAAATCTTCCTTTGGATATTTATCTTCCAAATAGCGGTCCATTTTCTTTTCGATCTTTTTCATTTTGAATCTGTGCAAGTGCTTCACCTTGTAAACAACGAGCGTTTCTTTCTTTCCCTGGATGACAGCGACATCATAAAGCTCTTTCATTTTGGAGATTTCCCTTTTGATGGCGTGACCGTAACTGTCAGTCTCTGGATTGTCCACTAATTCAATGGGGGGCGGATTGGTTTTCTTCATAAGTGCAATCTTACTATCGCTTCCATCTTCCTTATTCGCACATCCAATCAAAACGCATAATGAAAGTGGAATGATGATCCTTTTTTTATTCATGACAGACCCCTCTTTTGTTTGTACTCACCTTTATTTTTTTCATAAAGTCGTTTTTTATGAAAAAAAGACTGCCCAATTTGAGCAGTCTCAGCTTTTTTTCACTTTTGACCCACAGCCGCACCCTTTTTTCTTAGTGGATGAGTTTCCTTGTTTCTGTGTATTTGTAGAGGGTTTCTTCACTTTTTATTTCCTCCTTTACCCTGATTCCCTTTTTAGTATATGTGAAGAAACCCGAGCTTGTTTCCACTAATTACCTATAGAATCAGTCTGTTTTCCAACTTTGTACCGCAGCCTCCAGGATGGCTGCGATTCCCGCAACGGCCAATAGGGTGATGAGTGGAATGAAGTACAATGGAAAAAAGCAATAGCCTCCATAAAGAAAGCCCGATACCCATATGCCCGTACACCAATAACAGGACAATAACTCTCCGATAAACCCTTTCAAACCACCTTTTTTAGGGGAAAGATAAATCGCCTCTTCCCCATTCTCTTCCACTTCAACATACTCATCGAAAAATGGAGCTCTTAAGAACTCAGTGATTTTATCGAAGACAAGGAGATGGGTCAACCGGAATATGGCTAAGCCGAGAGCGAACAGTTCAATAAACGTAAGTTGCAATGGAAAGACTCCCTTCAATCTACAAATTATACAAGCCCAAATTTACAAAAGAGGGCAGATGTCCGTTACCTAATTGCCTACATGACAATATGTTAGTAATGTAAATGAAATTCATTTTAAGGAGGAACTTCTATATGGGTTGCGGAAGAGATAAAGACAATAGTTCAAAAAATCGTGGTTGCGTATGTCAAGCCGTCCGTGCTATTAAAGATATTCAAGACGAAGCAAACCAGGAGTGTAACGATTGTAAACACGATTGTTTCCTAGAGCCACTGGGTGCAATGGTGAGTCCTGCTGATCGTTTAAACACTCGTATCTTCAAGTTATATCTAAAAAACGGTGATACATTCAAAGCACACATCAAGGGATGCCCTTGGAAATCACCATTTTTCAGGGTAAAAGAAGTATTCGATAACTGCTGTGCGACTCTTCAAGTATTAAAGCCTGACTATGCTGATAGTACTGGTTCTGGTTCAAGATCAGGATCCGGGTCTGATATGGATACTATGGGCCATAACACTGAGTGGGTTTTAACTGGAGAATGTATCACGGTCGATCTGGATTGCTTCTGTGCGATTCAATGTATCAAAGACGTATTCGTTGAATTAGAATGTGAATAATCCGTTATTCCACTCAAAGAAGCCAGTCGGGTATCCCGCCTGGCTCCTTTTTATTGCAGCCCGATCATCTTGATGGATTGAATGTCATTCTTCCTCATTATCACTTCTTCTCCATGAAAACTTTTGATGGTGACCTCATCCCCCGAGTCCTCCAGTATGACTCCTTTCACCGCCACCTGACCATTCGAAAACTCGCACGGAAAGGGTACTTTACCGGAAATGCTTGCAGAAATGTATTCTAATTTCTCTTCTATGCTCAATTCACGAAAAGGCTTTAATTTCCTGAACGCAGAAGCGGCCGTTTTTCGTTCCGGGAGTGGAGGGGCCGGCAGGACATTTCGTTCTTCCTTGTGCTCCCCCTGATCCAAAAATAATTGCTCATCAGCATATTTACCTTCTTGTGTACCTTGGCTTAATGGTGTTTCAGAGCCTGATATCCTTTTACTTTTCTCAAGCTCTTCCTTTGCCTTGGATTTCTTGACTGATCGGTAAGTAACTTGCATATTGCCTTTCACTTCTTCTAATCTCGGCTGGTTTATATACAGCAGGGGTTCTCTCCCCGTTTTTTTCTCTTTTCTCACTGAGACACCTCCTAATTGATCTCCACTTTTATATGTATGCAAAAAGCGCCCAGGGGTTTCATGTTTATGGAATATAAAAAAAACGGCTGAGGGAATCTTATCCCACAGCCGTTTTTTCTATTATTATCCCAGTACGTGATAGCCTGAATCTACGTGAAGGTTCTCTCCCGTAATCCCTCTAGAATAATCACTGAAAAGGAATACCGCCGTATCTCCGACCTCTTCCTGTGTCGTATTGCGGCGAAGTGGAGCGCGCTCTTCGATTTCTTTCAGGATGCTGTTGAAGTCCCCGACACCTTTGGCTGACAGGGTACGAATCGGACCTGCGGAAATGGCATTCACCCGGATGCCGTGTTTTCCTAGGTCGCTCGCAAGATATTTCACGCTTGCTTCAAGAGAGGCTTTTGCCACGCCCATGACATTATAGTTCTGCATGACTCGTTCTCCGCCCAGGTACGTCATGCTCACGATGCTTCCGCCTTCAGTCATAAGGTCCTTAGCCACTTTTGCCACTGCAGTCAGTGAATAGGAGCTGATATTGTGAGCAAGCAGGAAACCGTCTCTGGTCGTATTCATATAATCTCCGGCAAGCTCTTCTTTATTGGCAAAGGCAATACAGTGAGCCAGTCCATGAATCGTTCCCACTTCTTCTTTGATGGTGGCAAAACATTTTTCGATGTCTTCATCATTCGTCACGTCACATGGAAGTACGAGTGAATCTTCTCCGCCTTCCAGTGTTCCGGCTAAATCCCTGACACCTTTTTCAAAACGCTCACCTGCATATGTAAAGATCAAACGTGCACCTGATTGATGCAGCGAACGGGCGATACCCCACGCGATACTTCGCTTATTCGCCACTCCCATTACAACATATGTTTTACCTTTTAATGAAAGAGTCATTATTATCCTCCTAATTAATACATGTTATTAGTACCTGCTACTAATTCTACCGCACTCTCCCCTAAAAGAAAAGAAAATTTCTATCTTATTCTCTTTTTCACATCTTCCATTTGCAAGAGATGCCTCTGTTCGTGTTTCCCGAGAAGCTCGAGTACCTGCCATATCGGCATGTCACCAAATCGGTGATGGTTCATGGACAGGCGATCCAAGCCTTCTTTCGTGTATTTCTCCAGAAAGTGTGTGGTGAGGGATCGTGATTCATCCAATGCTTTCATCAACTCGTCCAAGGTGTGTGGATCAGTGGATGGCTCGATTGGCGCTATCATTTTTTTGGATGGATCATCAAAAACAGATAAATCCACATCGGAATCGCTTCTCTCCCCTCCATTTTCTGCAGAATCAAGGGCCAAAGTCAAAAAGCGGGTTTCCGCTCCGGCCAGATGAAGGATGATCTGCGCAATGCTCCACTCCCCGGGGGAAGGTTTTTGATTCAATTCCTCATAAGACAATCCTTTTATACTTTCCTTCACCAATTTCCGAATCTCTACAATTTTGGTTTCCCACATATTGGTTTCCTCCTTTTCACCTTTATTATCTATTAGGGATGAAGTCATGATACTCCTTTATAAAGTAAAAACTCCCCAAGAAAAATGTTTCTTGGGAAGCAGGATTCATGTTAGCAGTATTCACAGAATTCGAGTTCCCGTTTGAGTTCATCGACGTATTCTTTAGAACCTGTGACAATCAGGCGGTCATTCATATGAAGTTCTGTATCCCCATGGGGAACGATGGAATCCTTCCCTCTGAAGATCCGTACGAAGATGACATCTCCCGTGAATGGGAATTTCCGGAGTGTCATTCCTTCAAACTGACTGTTCAACATGCGGATTTCATATAAGGATGTTTCTTGATTGGTCAGGATGCTCATGACGGATGGTGATTCAATGAGCGCCCTTAATAATGCTTTCGTTGATAAGAATACAGAATATACTTCAATATCCTGTTCACGAAGGCTTTCATGCAAATCAGGGCTCTCCACCCTTACAATCACACGACCTACTCCATACTCTTTGGCCGTCACTGCAAGTGTCGCATTCACCTCTTCATCCCCCGTTGAAATCACGAGGATATCGGATTCAAAGATTTCCTTCTCTTGTAGTGTCCCGAGATCATAATCATCGATTTCGTGGATATCGAACAGTGAATCAGCGATACTTCGATCTGATTTATCCTGTTTCGTATGATACAGGACGGGTTCATATAGGGAGGATTGAAGCTCCCTTGAAACGGGCATGGTTAATTGATTGGCACCCAGGAACGTAATGTTCAGCTTCTTCTCTTTTGCACTTTCCCGTGGGAAAAGCTTTTTAAAGATGATAGGTGTGATGATACACGTAATGACGGCCACCAGAATAAGCGTTCCACTCATTTGAGGGGTGATGATTTCAATTCTTTCTGCGATCTTCGCAGCAGCAATTACCAACGACAAAGTTGACGTAAGAAGAAATGCTGAAGCGATCGTCGTTTTCGTATCATACCAGTACCTTAATAAATAAACCGGGATGATCTTCGAAACAAGGAAGGCAAGAACCAGTAATGGAATGAGTAAAAGCATTTTCTTGTCACTCAGTAGTGACCCAAGGTCCAGCTCCACACCGATCATCACAAAAAAGATCGGGATCAAAAATCCATATCCAAATGAATCAAGCTTATGAACCATCTCCTGATTCGGTGCAAGTAAAGATACGAGTACACCGGCAAGGAAAGCTCCCAGAATGTTCTCGGCACCCACCGTCTCTGACACGGCCACCAGTAACATAATCAAGGTAAAGACCGCACGTGTACCGATTTGAACAGTCCCTGTCGATAGACTTTTGATGAAAGGGTTATTCTTCAGCCTCTTGGCGAGGAAGTATAATAGCAGACCTACACCAAAAAGGATCAGAAGGAGCCACATATTCCCGTGTCCTTCTCCATAAAGCGAAACGAAAACAGCCAGTAAAATCATGGTCACCAGGTCTGCGATGACAGCTACCAAAAGAATGATCTGCCCGATGGCACTTTTCGTGATATGTGCCTCTTTCAACGTAGGTACCACGACACCAAGGGATATCGTGGAAATGATCAACGTCATCAAGAACGCATTATCGATTAGTCCAAACAGGACAAAGAGATATGACAATCCCAATGATACAAAGAAAATACCGATGAAAATGAGAATGGCCAATTTCAAGCGGTTTGGTTCTTCTTTCCCACTTGGTAATAGCTCTTTTTTCTTTTTCCCGCCGGAAAAAGCGGTGAAGTCAATTTCAAGACCGCTTAAGAACATGAGGAATATAAACCCCAGGGTAGATAATGTCTCAAGCCACATGTCCTGGTGGACGAGGTTGAACCCGCTCTTTCCTATAACCAATCCCATGATAATCTCTGCGATGACGACCGGGATGAAATTCAACTTGAATCGATGAAGCAAAATGGGAGTTAAAAAAGCTACCATTATCACGATTACAAGGGATGCAACAGATGCATGTTGTTCCATTCATATTTCCCCCTTTTCTCTCTATATTAGGTAATTCATAAACATCGTCGCTAATCCAAGATAGATTAAAGTACTGATGATATCATTGATCGTCGTGATAAAAGGACCGGAAGCGACAGCCGGATCTACTTTTAACTTGTGCATCAAGAGGGGCACTAATGTACCTGCGAGGGTAGCAACGAATAGTGAAATCAATACGGAGACGCCGACAAGGATCCCTAAAAAGAATTCGCCTTTCCATACGTATACGATGATGCTGACCACAATCCCGCAAGTCGTCCCGGTAATCAGCCCTGTTCCCGCTTCACGAAAGACAAGGGACATCTTGTTCTCCTTTTCCAGGTCCCCTGTCGCAATCCCCCTTACGGCAACCGCAAGGGCCTGCGTTCCAGTATTTCCAGCCATTCCGGCAATCAGTGGAATAAACACGGCAAGGATGGCCACTTTATCCAATGTATCTTCAAATCTGCCGATGAGGCTCGCTGTGAACATTCCGAGAAATAGTAAGGCGATGAGCCACGGGAGACGCTTCTTGGCTGCATTTATAGGGCTTCTGTCAATGGAATCCAAATCGGCGATACCGGCAAGCTTAGAGTAGTCATCGGACGCCTCTTCTTCCATGACGTCCATGATGTCATCTACCGTAATGATCCCTAGCAGGTGATGTTGAAAGTCAACAACCGGCAGGGCAAGGAAGTCGTAATCCTTCATCTGTCGTGCGACGGCTTCCTGATCTTCGCTGACACCGACAGACATGACCCGGCCACTCATAATTTCACCGATCATCACATCATCATGGCTGATGATCAAATCTCTAAGGGATATGACCCCTACAAGCTTTTTATCATCATCCACCACATAGATATAGTAAATCGTTTCCGCATTCGGTGCTTCATTTTTCAATATATACATGGCAGACCTGACCGTCTGATTCTTTGAAATGGCCACGAACTCAGTGGTCATGATACTACCAGCTGTGTATTCTTCATAATGCAGTAACTCTTTAATCTCTTTAGCCGATTCATCATTCATGATGGTCAAATAACTGACAACCTGATCTTTATCCAGCTCATTCAAGACATCCACTGCGTCATCGGCATACATATTAGAGAGCATTTCGGCTGCGTATGTAGGATTCATTTCAGCCAGGATATCCTGATAATCTTCTTCATCTATATCCAGGCTTTCAAAAAGCTCCGCCATTTCTTCCGGTGAAAGATAATGATACAGCCTGCTTCGTAAGTCTTCATCTATTTTAGAGAAAAACTTTGCCTGATCATAAGAGTGTAATTGAACAAATTCGGAACGAAATAAATCCAGATCTTCTTCCTGAAGGGCTCTGATGAGAAGGTCTTCATCATACATTTCCTTTTCCTGCTTATCCCTTTCATTCTCCTGTTCTTGAGTTACCTCAGACATCCAATACACCCTCCTTCATAAATTGATTGAATATAGTCGTAATAATACTAGCAAATCTCAACATAATTGTCTCTTATGAAATCATAACCATCTATGTATTCCTTTGCTTTAATATGCAATACTAATGCCAGACGAATCATACGTGCAGGAATTGCTGAATCATTAATATGTCATAAAATACGGGAAAAGAAAAGGAAAAAGGCAGGTAAGGAAGTGGGATTTCAATGAAAATTGATATTATCGGTGATGTGCATGGCTGTTTTACGGAATTTAGAGAGTTGACGAAAAAGCTTGGGTATGAATGGGGCAGCGGCCTTCCTGTTCATCCCCATGGAAGGAAACTTGGTTTTGTGGGAGACCTGACTGATCGGGGACATCACTCCCTGGAGACGATCTCAACAGTATACAGCCTTTTTAAAAAAGATACTGTTTACTATGTCCCCGGGAACCATTGCAATAAGCTGTACCGTTATTTCTTAGGGAACAACGTGAAAATCCTTCACGGTCTCGAAACAACCGTGGCGGAACTGAGTGCCCTCACTCAAAAGGAAAGAAATCGCTATCGGGATATGTTCATCGAATTATATGAACAATCCCCTTTATACCATGTATTGGATAAAGGGAAGCTGATCATTGCCCATGCAGGCATCAAAGAAGAACTAATCGGAAAACAATCGAACCGTGTCAAAACCTTCGTCCTTTACGGAGACATAACGGGAGAAAAAAACGATGACGGTACCCCGGTAAGAAAAGACTGGGCACGTAATTATCAAGGCGAAGCATGGATCGTATACGGCCACACCCCGGTGAAAGAAGCACGCCTCATAAATAAAACGGCCAACATCGATACGGGAGCCGTGTTTGGAGGTATGCTCACGGCATTTAGATACCCTGAAATGGAAGTAGTGAGTGTTGCATCAAGGATGCCTTTCGTGGCGGAGAAATTTCGGGGAATTGAATGAGTCTTCCTGCGGGCAATATCATCATTATCAAATAGAGATCCCTTTCAGTTTACCTGAAAGGGATCTCTTCCTGTCTATCAAGCAGACTCCTCATATCATCGGGCATGGGGCACTCCAAGCCCATCCATTTTTTCATAATCGGATGGAAAAAGTGCAGTCTTTTACAATGAAGGGCCTGTCTGCCTATCAGCTTAACACTTCCGCCATATAAATCATCTCCCGCAAGAGGATGGCCCAAGAAGGAAAGATGAACACGGATCTGATGGGTCCTGCCTGTTTCCAGCTTCAATTCCAAGTGTGCAAATTCAGGGAACTGCTTTTCCACCCTGTAATGGGTCAGGGCATATTGTCCATCTGACCGCACTTCTCTTTCAATGATGCTGTCGGATTTCCTTCCGATTGGTTCTTCTATCGACCCGAATCCCTTCATGACCCCTTCTGCAAAGGCTTCATAGGTCCGGTTGATTTCCCTTTCCTTCTGCTGAAGGCTGAAGAGATGATGAACGTGGCGGTGTTTTGCCACGAGTACCAGTCCAGATGTGTCTTTATCCAATCGGGTAACGATGTGTACCGTTGAAGCGAGGTCCATTTGATTGAAATATCCTAATAGGGCATTTGCAAGACTTCCTTTGGGCTCCTCTTTCGTGGGGATCGTTTTCATCCCCCACGGTTTGTCCACAACGAGCACGTCATCATCTTCGTAAATGATTGAGAGGGGGATCTTTTCTGCCACCAACGTTTCACTTGATCTTTCTACAGGAAATCTCACCTCAAGAAGATCCCCTGTAGTAAGTGGATACCGGACATTTTCTTCTTTACCATTGATGGTGATCCTTCCTCCGTCAAACTTGACTGCCGTCAATGTACGCTTTGACAATTGTTGATCGATCAGAAACTCTCTCATCAGCTTCCCCTCATAGGTTGAAGGGATGCACCATTTTAGCGTATATCCCTTCACCTTACCATTCTCCATTATTCATCCGCTACAAATGAATCATGCACCCGTTTCCAGAACGGGAAAGGACGGAAGCGTGCAAAGCGGATTTTCTCATCTGCTACACGATATTGAATGCTTTTCACGTCTTTGTGAAGGAGGGAGAGATGATCGATCGTCACCAGGAAGTCCGGTCCATTCACAGGCTTCAGCATGCATGTGTGATGTGCAGGTAAAATGAGGGGCGATCCGATGGTACGGAACACCCGATTATTGATGGAAGCCATTTCAGCGAATTGGATGGCGGGTAAGGACGGGTGAATGATCGCTCCTCCCAGTGCCTTATTATAGGCCGTACTGCCTGAAGGAGTGGACAGGCATAATCCGTCGCCCCTGAACCGTTCAAAATGCTGCCCCCTGATTTCCACATCCATCACCAGGGTCCCTTCGACGCTTTTGACCGTTGATTCATTCAAAGCAAGATAACGGGTCTCTTTTCCACCATGCTGATAACGGATAATCGTTTCCAACAGTGGATATTCAATGATCTGATAGGGTGTCTTGGCGATGGCAATGACAAGTTTCTCGATTTCTTCCGGCACCCAGTCTGCATAAAAGCCGAGGTGACCCGTATGCACACCAACAAAGGCTGTCTTATCAAGCCTTGATCTATAGCGGTGAAACGCATATAGCAGTGTACCGTCCCCACCGACTGAAATGACGATATCGGGTTGATCATCATCATAGGTCAAGTTGAAATCCTGGAGATATGTTCTCATTTTATGCATCAGTGTATTGGACTTGGAATCACCTTTTGATGTAATAGCGAACTTCATTCATTTACCCCCTGCTGTTTAGGTTCAGAGCCACGCTGGTCTTTATCCTTTTTGTTTGTGAAAATGACCTGGGCTTCCTGGATTTCTTCACGGATCAAACTCATTTCTTCATCCAGCCTGAATGCCGCTTCAGCAGCACTTTGCAAGCGATGACGGATCTGTTCAGGAATTTGTCCACTGTACTTATAATTCAACGAATGTTCGATCGTAGCCCAGAAATTCATCGAAAGCGTGCGGATTTGAATTTCCACCAGGATGTTCTTTTCACCGTGGATCGTTTGTACCGGATAGTCGATGACGACATGATATGAACGGTATCCGCTTTGTTTCTTGTGAGTCACATAGTCCCGTTCTTCAACAATCGTAAAATCCTTGCGCCCACGGAGCTTTTCCACCACCACATGAATATCCTCTACAAATTGACACATCATCCTTAGTCCTGCGATGTCCTGCAATTCTGTTCCAATGTTGGATAGCTTGATTCCTTTTTGATTTGCTTTATCAAGGATACTCGCGATCGGTTTAACTCTGCCAGTCACGAATTCAATGGGAGAATGAGTGTTATGAAGTTCATATTCTCCCCTCATCCCCTTAAGCTTAATCTTTAATTCATCAACCGCCTGCTTGTAGGGAGCCAAAAATTGTTCCCAGTGATTCATTCCCCTCACCTCTAAACGCCTACTTTTCAAGAAATACGTTCTCTACCTTATTAACCATTTCGTCACCGTAGTTCCCGTTTCCTTCTATATTATCTATGAGATACTCAAGCTCTTCTATGAATTGAGTTAATTCCAGTGAATCTTTTTCACTTTTTGCCACGACTGCCGCTTTTTCATGAAGGGCTTTTTTTAATTCCGGCCAGATTGACTCTTCCAAATATAAGTATACATATTCCTCTTCATTTTCAGCTAAGTATACGAAAGCATAGCGATCGGAATCTGCAATGATCTGACCTGCCGCCGTTGTACCTTTTAAGAGTTCCGACTGGTCCGTATGTAAATATAATGTCCCTTTTTCATATGTTGTGTGGTTAAACTGAATAATTTTCCTCATGCTTTTCTTCATCCTTCCATTAAACAATCAGTACCATTTTAACATAAGAAAACCATTTCATCTAAATATTGAAGTTCCCTTTTATTAAAGAGATAATAGAGGGAGTATGCAAGGAAAGGATGCTTGTAATGGCACAGGAAATTGAAATTGAGTTTAAGAATCTTGTAACAGAAGAAGAATTCAACCGATTGACTTCACATTTTCATATAAAGGAGGAAGATTTCATTTCTCAGGATAATCATTATTTCGATACATCGGATTATCAATTAAAGGAGATGCAGTCTGCCCTCCGGATCCGCGAGAAAAACGGGACGTATACGTTGACGTTAAAGACCCCTTTGAAAGAAGATCTCCTGGAGACGAATCAACCCTTATCCAAAGACCAATCGTATTCCCTTTTACATGATGGGCTATTCCCGGAAGGTGAAGTCAGAGATGTGCTGAACTCCCTTTCCATCGCTTATGAGTCCCTGCAACACTTCGGCACACTCTCAACCAGCAGGGTTGAAATCCCTTACAGGGATGGTCTCCTTGTCTTCGACCATAGCACTTACCTGCAAAAGGAAGACTATGAGCTCGAATATGAAGTGAAAGAACGTACATCAGGCGAAGCGATATTCCTGGAATTACTCGACCAGCATCAGATCCCACTTCGTCAGACAGATAATAAAATCAAACGATTTTACTTGGAGAAATTAAAACAGGATCGATCATGACCGATATAGAATACGAATAAGCGTTTTATTAAAGAGGAGTCAAATATATGAATGTCCAACAGTTGAGAACGATGATGGAGCTTCAAGCCTTGAACAGTCTCGGGTCCGTATCTTCTTTCCAGGATACAACCGGTCAATCGAATGATTTATTTCAACAATTATTAACAAGTGCCCTACAACCAAGCCAACAAAATATAGATTTGAATCAAACACTTGGAGCCGTCAATGGAGCCCACCTGACCCAATCCGCCAGTTCGGTCCCTATAGGCATCAATCCCCTTTCGGCTCTAAACAAGTCGAACTGGAATGCCCCGGAGGAGATCGATGAAATCATCAGCCGGGCAGCGGATCACTATGCCATTCCAAAAAAATTGATTCAAGCCGTCATTAAACAGGAGTCCAATTTCAATCCGGATGCCGTCAGCCCTGCAGGCGCCACCGGATTGATGCAGCTCATGCCGAGCACCGCACGAGGACTTGGGGTCAACAATGTATTCGATCCGGAAGAGAATGTTTTTGCCGGTACAAAATATTTAAAGCAAATGCTCGATAAGTACAATGGAGACATCCACCTTGCACTGGCTGCCTACAATGCAGGTCCCGGAAACGTTGATAAATACAACGGTATTCCACCGTTCAAAGAAACCACTTCCTATGTAAAAAAAGTGACGGATCGCTATTTTGCCTAACGATCCCGTCATCATTCAAAAAGCAGGCCGCATAGGCCCGCTTTTTTTGATGACGCGGATGTGGTCCAATCGACCCTGATTGACTCTTCAGCCCTATTTCCCACTATTTCATGGGATTTGGGAATAGAGTGACAAAAGCGGGCTACACTAATTTAGGAATAATCAGTTGATGTAAGGCGATTTGTTTGAGATATGAAAGAATGCTTGCTAGAATGAACATACAATCTAAGGAAAAAGGAGTCATTCTTATGGTCGAGAAACCACAAATGCCTTATAATCTTATCGGCGAAAAGAAACTCTCCATGCTCGTTGAAGCCTTTTATAATAGAGTATCAAATCATCCTGAGTTATCACCGATCTTTCCGGATGATTTAACCGAGACAGCTCGTAAACAGAAACAATTCCTAACTCAATATTTAGGTGGACCGGCTCTTTATACAGAAGAACACGGACACCCCATGCTGCGTGCAAGGCACCTCCCCTTTCCCATCACAGAGTCACGGGCTAAGGCTTGGTTAAGTTGTATGCATGATGCAATGGATGAGGTCAACCTAGAGGGTCCTGTAAGGGATGACTTTTTTCACAGACTAGTATTAACCGCCCATCATATGGTAAATACTGAAACACCCAAGGGTTCTTCCATTGACTAGAACAACTAGCTGGCATCACCTGAAAGGGTGTGGGCGTGACAAGAAACCTCTGGAAATATATATGTTTGTTGACCCTCTTTGCCCGGAATGCTGGGCGCTTGAACCAATCTTAAAGAAATTGCACATTGAGTATGGACAATACTTCCGAATCCGCTACATTCTAAGCGGGCAGCTCGCCTCATTGAACCTGGCGACGAAACGGAAGAAGGAAGATCTGGCACAGCAATGGGATAAAACAGCGAGTCGCTCCGGTATGTCCTGTGACGGGAGCCTGTGGATAGAGAATCCAATTGATTCACCCTATCTCGCTTCATTCGCCATTAAAGCGGCAGAACTTCAAGGAAAGCACTCGGGGATCCGCTTTTTACGTTTTTTACAAGAACGATTATTCCTTCAGAAACAAGACATCTCCAATATCGAGGTACTGAAGGAATGCGCACAGGCAGCCAAGCTTGATCTCACGGAATTCATGAACGATATCAACTCTTCTTCCGCATCCAAAGCGTTTCAATGTGATGTCAAAATCACGTCTGAAATGGAAGTTGAGGAAATTCCGACACTTGTCTTCTTCAATGAGAATATTGAAGATGAGGGACTAAAGATTACAGGATTGTATTCCTATGAGGTATACGTACACATCATTGAAGAAATGCTTGCAACAAAGCCGGAAAAACAGCCATTGCCTCCACTGGATGTATTCATGAAGTATTATCGGGTTGTCGCATCGAAGGAAATAGCCGTTGTGTACGATTTATCGGTAGAAGAAGTAGAAAAACAAATGAAGAAATGGACGCTTCAGCAAAAAGTGAAAAAGCTCCCTGCAAAGCACGGAACCTTTTGGAAATATATTAGTCAATAATTATTTCAATATAATTAAACAGCCGTATAAACAAGAAAAGCCGATGTTGTTTCCAACATCGGTTTTTCAATACGAACAAAGGGGATGGGAGAAATTTTTCACGGTCAAACAAAGGGGTATATGTTTGCTTGTGATCAACTTCACACTGATAATATATCACGTATCCACTTGTATTGGCAAGTTGTTTGTATGGTATTTCACAATATTGTCAAAATCGATTCATGTTCTCCATTTCCCCTTCATATACATGGTAATAAGACAATGCTCGGAGGGAATGGCTATGCTCTCAAAAATGAAATACGGAATCCTCCTTCTACTGATCGTGATCAGTTTCTTCATAAATATCCTTGGACTTATGCACCTGGTACCGGTTTATATTACATCCCCCATCCTCTTTCTCTCCCTTCTCCTCTTCTTCCACTCACTGGGAAACCGTAACCGCTTTAGGGGATTCAAATCCATGAAATGAGGGACGGACCTATATAATCAGGTGCCAAGAAAAAACACCCCTCCTGAAAGGTTACCTTCAGGAAGGGTGTTTCTTTTCATAATCGTCTCTATTTATTGCAATTTTTCAAGCAGTTCTTCCATTTCATTCAGCTTTTCTTCAAAGACCTTACAAGCATCTTCCACCGGTTTGGATGTTGTCACATCCACCCCTGCTTTCTTCAATACTTCAATCGGGTAATCGGAACTTCCAGCTTTAAGGAAATCGATGTAGCGTTCCACTGCAGGTTCGCCTTCTTCCAGGATCTGTTGACTAAGGGCCGTTGCTGCAGAGAAGCCTGTAGCATATTGATATACATAATAATTGTAATAGAAATGGGGGATACGAGCCCATTCCAATCCAATCTCTTCATCAATCGAAATGTCTTCCCCGAAATACTTCTTATTCAACTCATAATACTGTTTGGTGAGGAACTCCGAAGTCAGCGCTTCTCCTTCCTGGGCTTTCTTATGGATTAGATGCTCGAATTCAGCAAACATCGTCTGACGGAAAACAGTCCCTCTGAATCCTTCAAGATAATGATTCAACAGGTACAATCTTTTCTTCTCATCATCGATCGTATTCAACAGATAATCATTTAATAATGCTTCATTGCAAGTGGAAGCGACTTCTGCCACAAAGATGGAGTAATGACCGTACGTGTAAGGTTGGGAACTGCGCGTATAGTAACTATGGACACTGTGACCGAATTCATGGGCCAGTGTGAACAGATTGTTTACATTATCCTGCCAATTCATGAGGATATAAGGATTGGTACCGTATGCCCCGGATGAGTAAGCACCACTTCTCTTTCCTTTATTTTCGACAACGTCCACCCAGCGATTCTCAAATCCTTCTTTCAGTACATTGGCATACTCCTCACCCAGTGGCTTCAGTCCGTCGAGGATCATGCTTTGTGCTTCGTCATAGCTTATCTCCATTTTGACTTCCTTCACGAGTGGGGTATACAAATCATACATATGAACCTCATCCAGACCAAGCACTTTCTTACGAAGCTTGACATAACGCTGGAGGAGATGAAGGTTTTTATTCACCGTATCGACAAGGTTATCATACACTTCTTCAGGGATATTGTTATTGGATAATGCCGCATGTCTCGCCGAATCGTAATGCCTGACGTTTGCGACGAAATTATCTTTCTTCACCGCTCCGCTTAACGTTGAGGCGAATGTGTTTTCAAATTTCCCGTACGTTTCATAGACCTTTTTGAAGGCTTCTTCCCGGACACGGCGATCGCTGCTCTCCAGGAAACGGATAAAACGACCGTGTGTGATATCCACTTCTTCCCCATTTTCATCTTTGATGCTCGGAAACTCAAGGTCTGCGTTATTCAACATGCCGAATGTATTGCTTGCAGCACTGAACACTTCAGACGCCTGGGCCAAAAGTGCTTCTTCTTCAGCGGAGAGAACATGCGGACGCTGAAGATTGATTTCCTCTAAAGCATGCTTATACTTTTTCAGTTCATCCTTCTCTTCAAGGAAGCCATTCAGCTTCTCTTCGTCAATCGATAGAACTTCCGGTACCAAATAAGCAAACTTACTCCCTAACTGTGTATAAAGACTTTTGGCACGGTCATCAAGACCCTGATAATAGGAATTGGTCGTATCCTGGTCATAGCGCATATGAGAATATGTATACACCTTCCCCATACGTTCCATTATTTTATCCTGGAAGGCAAATGCTTTATAAAGCTGATCTGCACTATCACCCAGTGTTCCCTTATATTCGTCTGCTCTCTTTGTTATTCCTTGGATTTCTTTATATTCTTTCTCCCACGCATCATCACTTTCGAAAATATCTTCCAATCTCCACGTTAACGTTTCATCTACCTCTTTTCTTCCAGGCAGACTTTTAGTAGCTGTATCTTTTGACATATACATCCTCCATTCTGAAATCTACAGAAAATTCCTTATAGTTACATTCTCTCTCATCTACCAATTTCCTGCAACAATACAATCTTTCTTACAGCTTTTTTAATATATGCTTCCATCTAGGAAAAAAATCATGTTTATGCTGTTCGTAGGCTGAAAAATGATCCGGGCAGCTCCAGGGCTCAGTGAGTTGATACATATCATTTATTTTCCTGAGAACCTGCAACTCTTCAAGTAAACGTAAATACCCGCTTGCGATTCTCTTTATCTCTTCATCGATTTTTAGGAGAGGAAGGGAACGCAGCTCGATATGGCCATTTGCAATCCTTCTATTAAGCACCCTGCACACACTTTCCTCTGAAATCGCATTCTCTTTCAAACAATCTTTCCATACGTAATATTGCCATTCCACTTCGTGATTTCTGATATGAATGCCATGGGGAATGACAGGGATGCCAATATAAAGCGGCAAATATAAAAACGTATCCCCTTCGCCGTATACTTCCCTTAAAAACACATCTGTCCTCGCTTTATTATAGTGAATTTTGTTGTATATCCATTTCGTTCTAAAATCGTACCAATGGGATAAAAAGCTGGGATGAAGAACGGAAACATTCGGAATGGAAGGAGGAAGTGTGAACTCCGAAACGGGGATGATGATGGGTGCTGCACTCATAAATGCCGTGGTGGAAACCGGAAGGAGATGAGGATAGAGTTGAAAGATGCTTCTATCAGGAAGAAAATGAAGGATAAAATAATCCAGATGTGGAGAGTATCGGATAAATGCTTGTTGGAAGGTCGTTAGACTCAGGAGCTTCTTCGACTTAAGGGGCTGTGTCAGGATCCAAAAGGGGGTGATCCCCTGTCGATGATAACCATATGTGCGGCGTACTATTTCAGAAATCGGTATGCTTGAACACTGAATCTCGATGGCGATCTCTGCCGTATCTGTTTTCACATAAATATCCGCGACTTGCTTAAGCCCTTTAATGGAATGTTCGAGACTCACACTTGTATAGAGGGAGCTGACCCTGTCGTATAATAACTGCTTACTTAATAGATGTTGCGGTGTCTCCCCCCTTACTAACTCGCAATCTGCATGGGAGATATGGGCAAAATGGGGTACGTTGCAGCTACCGATTTTCATGGTCAGCGGTGAAGAACAATGGGGACAGATAAATGAGGCACCCCTCTTTCTTAACCCTCTTAATTCTTCCCTGGAATAATGGATGGTGGTAAATACTTGCCGGTTGAGTAATGCTGTTAACATAGAACACCTCCTTTTGTTACCATTCGACATAAATAGTAAAAATCCTCCATAAACAAAGCCCTCAAGCAAAAAATGCTTGAGGGCTTCACACTATAACAAGGGAGACATCAGGCGGGAAGTGGATTCTAAGACCCTGTATCCCAGATGCCGCTTCTGAAATTCTTCCAGCTGCAATTCTTCCGATTCCTCCAGGTCATGTAAATATTCTTTTACAATAGAGGAAGTGCTTTCTGTTTTATACAAAAACGCATTCACTTCAAAATTCAAGTGAAAACTTCTCATATCCATATTCGATGTTCCGATTGAAGCCATTTCTTCATCTACAATCACGATTTTACTATGCATGAACCCTTTTTGATACTCAAATATTCGGGCCCCGGCTTCCAGAAGATCTGGGAAATAAGAGCGGGAGGCATGGAATACAATCCGTTTATCCGGTTTATGAGGAACCAGAAGTCTCACATCCACACCACTTAAAGCGGCAATCTTCAAAGCTGAGAAAATATCTTCATCCGGAACGAAATAAGGGGATGCCACCCACACACTCTTTTTCGCAGAGGTGATCATCGAGAAGAATATATTCTTCAGGACGCTTAATTCATTATCGGGTCCCCCCGCAATCATCTGAACGCCGCCGTCGTTCGCATTTTCAAGTGGATCAGGACTTAAATATCCGGGTGTCAGAAAATCATCGTTCGTCATATAATACCAATCCTGCAGAAAAATCAACTGCAGGGTCCGAACAGCTTCTCCCCTTACAAACAGGTGAGTGTCCCTCCAGAAACCGAAGTGTGGATTCTTACCTAAATATTCATCCCCAATATTGAGTCCTCCCACAAATCCGATACTCCCATCGATGACAATGATTTTACGGTGATTCCGAAAGTTAAATTTATTATTCAGCACCGGAATCTTAACAGGTCCGAACGCAACAACTTCTACACCTGCATTTTTTAAATCATTTATATAATCCTTTGATAGTTGCCAGGCACCGACAGCATCGTAAAGGAAGCGTATTTTGACTCCATCATTGGCCCGTTCAATAAGGATATCCTTAATCTGGTTACCGATTTCGTCATGACGCACAATATAATATTCCATATGGATATGATGCTTTGCGGTCTTTAACCACGTCAGAATTTCACCGAACGTTTCGTTACCATTGGTCAACAGTTTTGTTTCGGTGGAAAAGGATATAGCACTATTCCCGATTCTTTGAGCTAACTGAAAATGCTTTTCTTGAAATAAGCCAAACATATCTGCGTTTATTTCTTTTGGACCGGGCTCGAATTTATTATAGGTTTCCTGATCCAAAATGTACTTCTTTTTATACATTTTCTCTTTTCTGTAATTCCGTCCAAATAATAAGTAAAAAATGAAGCCTAAAAACGGGAATGCCCCCAAAACCACGAGCCATGTCAAGGTTTGGGCAGGATGACGATTTTCAAAGAAAATAAGAAACCCAATGACAACGACAGAGAATGTAAAGACAATACTAAAATACTTCATCATTCCTGAAAGATACTGATCAAAATAAAAAATATAACTTAATACAAGGACAGCACAAAATAAGAGGACCCTTACCGTATTCTTCATATGTAGTAACACCTTCCACCGGCTTAATGTTTCAAAAATTGAAAACCCTTATACAGAGAGTGGATATAAAAAATACCGATTTCTATATGAAACCGGTATTGATCCTTACGAAAAGTGTTCACTTAACGTCTCAAAGACATGGTCATGGATGACCACTTTGCCATACTCTTCAAGGCGATGAACGGTCATTCGTGATTCATCGGCATATTCAAGCAGAATACTTAACGTATTATCGATATCTTCTTCTGAAAAGTGTTCTTCAGAAAATTTAACATAAATAAAATATTTATCTTCGAATGCAAGCAGCTTTGTTTCTAAATGTTCCATAGGCATGTCTTTCAACCGATGGGATAGAGAAATCGCATCTTCGAAATCATTGAATTTCAACGTGAAGTCCAAAACAACTTCAGCTTCCCCATCCTGATCCTGCTTGATTTGGAAATGCTGATCCAATAGTTCCTCTATACGCTCATCGACAGGAAGTTCCTTGAGCTTATCCTCTGGAATAGGAAGCTCGAATCGCTGGCCATCCTTAGAAACCTGAGCTCTTGTAACAAGGACTTCAAGCCCTTTATCTAACGCCTGAACCTGAATCCAAAGCGGTCCTTCAATTCCGAAATCTTCTTCTTGATGAACTTCATCCATCATTTCCCAGAAGAGTTCTTCACTCCGTTCTCGGTTATACCAGATTTCTTCACGGTCAAATCCGCGATCTTCGATATCCCCATAAGAAATATAGAACTTGACTGTATTTTCGTTTATGCGTTCGATTTCCAATTAACACCTCTCCCTTCTTGCATGATGTTAGTGAAGGGACTACACCCTCTGAGCAAAACGCTCTATTGCTGGTGAAGATTGAAGATACATTTAGATTAGTTTGTACCTTGTACTTCTATTTTATGATAAAACCTCAGAAAATGGAATTAAACTAACACCCATTTTTTTCTCACAAATCCCTCTAGGCGTTTTTGACATTTTAGCGGATATTTGCAGAAAATTCAAGTGATAAAACTTATTCTAAAATAAAGAGACTGACCCGAAAGGAGACGCAACGTTCCTTAAAGGGTCAGCCCCTTTTACTTATATATTCCCCTACTTGGAAAAGAGTACTTTAGTTTACCATTCTTTGAGCTTCAAGAAGCTGGAATGTCCGAACCTTTCTTGGTAGGAAACGTCTGATCTCATCTTCGTTGTATCCAACCTGAAGGCGCTTTTCATCAAGGATGATCGGTCGTCTCAGCAGTCCGGGATTTTTTTGAATCAATTCGAACAGTTCTTGAAGTGGTAAAGTTTCCAGGTCAACATTAAGCTTCTGGAATGTTTTAGAACGGGTTGAAATGATTTCATCTGTTCCATCCTCAGTCATGCGAAGGATTTCTTTGATTTCATCAATGCTTAATGGTTCAGAAAAAACGTTGCGTTCGGTATAAGGAATCTCATGCTCTTCTAACCAAGCTTTTGCCTTGCGACAAGATGTACAACTAGGTGAAGTGAATAATGTAACCACGAATCATTCACACTCCCTTTAGGAATTTTTATAATATAGAGTATATTATTTAAACGACGTTAATTAAAATTAGTTTAAATAAGAAATCTCTATTATGTATTATACATGAATTACAGTCCCATGAATATAGTTTTAACTAATTTGTCAAATTTCCTGTACAGAGGTTTAACAAAGCTATATATTCTGTTTCTATTATGGGTTTACCCGGTACACTCTTAGCTTAAACATGATATTGTATATTTCCATTTTTTCATTTAGAAAACCTTATTGCGAATAGGCAATAAGGTTTTCTTTCGTTTAAAGATCTTTTAATACGTCCCCATCACGCTCTTCGTCCTTCTTTAACACTTCGTCAACGGGTTGATAAGATGCACCGTAAAATTTGTGGTCATTATACGTATGGATGAGCTCATATGTTTTTTTCATGGAATTAAAGATCAGATCTTCGGACTCATGTTGAGGGGCCCAGTATAGGATTTCCATTTCATTTATTTCGTTTGTAGCAAGTGAACGGCGGGCATACCCAATACTGACGGCGTGTTCGAATCCTTCACGTTTGTAGAATTTCAAGCGCTTCTCAGTGTCAGTGTCATCATAGTCCACTGGTTCGACTTCCAAAATGATGGCTTTCTTCTTTTCTTTCAACTTATCGAGTAATTTATGGCCCAGGCCTTGTCCACGGGCATCCTTTGAGACGAAGAGATAATCGATGAAGATAAAGTCTTCAAGTTCGGCGTACATAAGGACATGGTGCGGCCCTTCATCTTTGTGATAGATGTCGCTTCTTTCTTTTAACAGTGATTCAAGATGTTCTTTTGATTTCATTTCCTCTACAGGGAAATATTGATTTAATTTTTCATACCAGTGCATGGATCTACTCCTTCGTTTGAATTTTTGAGTGACATTGACTAACGGGATACCATTATCATTCTCAGAAAAAAATAGGTTTATGTTAGATGTTAGTCTTATCCGTGGGATAATCGTACGGAATCACAGGCTGTACTGCCCATGAAGAGGAAGATGTGGTTGAAAGCGGTTAATCTTACCAATACTTTAATGATAACAATATTTCAACGCTTTTTCAAATGAGAAGCAATGCTTCGGTCCCGGTTTCTCCTTTAAAAAAAGACTGACCTGCACGTTCCAGAGGTCAGTCTCTTCTATTAAGGAGTATAGTCGACGCCTTCCGTATAGGAATTACCTGCATCCCACAGAAGGAATTCATTGATTCCTTGATCATTCAACGCCTTGATCTGTGCCTCTACTTCTGCTTTTCCATAAGGTTTGTAGTTTCCGCTGCCAAGCCAGGAAGCGGTGAAATCCTGAAGCCACGGTCTTGAGACCGGCTTATTTTTCAGTTTGGCTATTTTCGCTTTCTCCACCTTCGTGTATTCTGTTACCAGTTCGTACGGCTGTAGATCCGGTTTGGCAATTCCGAAGTAAGGTGTCCAATGACTAGGATAGATCATGGATGAAATGACATCCACATTTTCAGATATCTTTGAGAAATTCTGCCCGATACCGGGTGCCTCTGGAAGGGTTGCCGTATAACCGAAAATGTCAACGGACACTTTCACGCCATATGGTTCCAGCTTCTTATGGGCATATTCCACAAAATCAGTGACGGCATGTACACGTTTCTGTACATTATCACTATCTTCCTTGGCATATTCCCCTCCGTTATAGATGAGTTCATCATCACGCTTCTCGAATCCTTCTGGGAATCGGACGTAATCGAACTGGATTTCCTGAAAGCCCATTTTTGCTGCTTCAATGGCGATGCCTACATTATAATCCCATACTTCTTTGAGGAAAGGGTTGACGAAGGAATCCCCTCCTCCATTTGACCAAACCTTGTCCCCGTCCTTAAATGACAAGTCAGGACGCTGATTTGCAAGAACCGTATCCTTGAATACTACAATACGTGCGATCGGATAGATTTTCTTTTCTTCCAGGGTCTTTAACATCGCTTTAGGATCTTTGATATACGGCTGACCCACCTTGGCATACGGGGAAGACTCTTCCGGTTCATATGTCACATTCCCTACGTCATCTTTAATATCAATGACCATGGCATTAAGATCTGTGGTATCCATTAATTTTGTAAGCGTATCAAAACGGGCTCCACCAGCAGAATGTGCTGTAACGTATACCCCTCTTACCGCATCTGGATACTCGAAGCTCAGTCCTGAATCATATACAAATCGTGGCACCGGGCTTGTAATCTCCTTTTTGCTCATCGCAAACGTTCTCTTCTCATGTTTCACCGGACCATCTTCAGCGGCACTTGCTGACTGGAAGGGCAAGACACACATTGTGGCTACACATAAAGATGTCGCTACCTTACTCCATTTCAAAATGAACCTCTCCTCTATTAAGTATGCTATCTAGTAAATTATGTAACTCCTTATACTATTCTAACAAGGAAATGACTTGAAAGAAAAGGGTTAATCCACCTAGTCTGTCGAAATTTCCAAGGAAATGAATATTCTTCAATATATAGTATGAATCACATCAGGATTTAGACGTTATCAATGGAAAAAGCTCCCCTCATTGAAGGGAGCTTTTATCATCTTCTTAGCTTTTATACGATGCTTGATATTGCGCAAATTCTTTCTCTGAGCAGTAAACGAAATGGCCAGGTACCACTTCACGCATTTCAAGATTATCATCCTCTGTATAGTTATGAACAGAAGGGTTATATTCTTTTCTTCTGCGGGTGCGCTCATACTCGGGATCCGGTAACGGTATCGCAGATAGAAGCGATTGAGTATATGGATGAAGCGGATTTTTGTACAGGGCGTCACTAGTCGTCAATTCAACAAGCTTTCCATAATACATAACACCAATCCGGTCACTGATATACTTTACCATGGAAAGGTCATGGGCAATGAATAAGTAAGTTAATCCTTTTTCCTTTTGAAGTTCCTGCATCAGATTGACGACCTGAGCCTGAATCGAAACGTCAAGGGCTGAAATCGGCTCATCGGCAATGATGAAATCAGGATCCACAGCCAGTGCACGGGCAATCCCGATACGCTGACGTTGTCCACCTGAGAATTCATGCGGATAACGGCCTGCATGCTCTTTGTTCAGACCGACTGTTTCAAGTAGCTCATGAACCTTCTTCAATCGTTCTTCCTTGGAAGAAGCCAATCCATGAATATCAATACCTTCAGCAATGATATCGGCTACCTTCATACGGGGATTCAGACTCGCATAAGGATCCTGGAAGATCATTTGCATTTTACGGTTGAACTTCTTTAATTGAGAGCGAGACTTCTTCCCATGAACATCTTCACCGTTAAAGAGGACCTGACCGTCCGTCGCATCATAAAGACGAATGATCGTACGGCCTGTCGTTGATTTCCCACAACCCGATTCTCCAACAAGTCCAAGAGTTTCCCCTTTATAAATATCAAAGCTGATATCATCGACTGCCTTAACCATATTCGGTTTTCCCGGGTTGAAGTATTGCTTTAAGTTCTTAATTTCTAGTAATTTTTCTGTCATTATGAACGAACCCCCTCAACAAGTACCGGCTCTCTATAATTAGAAGGCATTAGTCGTTGTCTTACTTTCACTGCTTCTGGTGGCTCAACCTGCGGAGCACTCGGATGTAACAACCATGATTTCACAATATGAGTATCAGATACCTGATAATATGGCGGTTCTTGTTCAAAATCCACTTTCAAAGCATATTCACTTCGGAGAGCGAAGGCATCCCCTTTTGGTGGATTCAATAGATCCGGAGGAGTACCAGGAATCGCAACAAGCTCCTGTTCCCCTTCTGTGTCGGTTGTCGGCATCGAACCGATCAACCCCCACGTGTATGGGTGACGGGGGTCGTAGAATATTTCATCGACGGTTCCCGTTTCTACGATTTGACCACCGTACATGACCGCTACACGATCTGCCACATTCGCAACTACGCCAAGATCATGGGTGATGAAAATGATGGACGTTTCAATTTTATTTTGAAGATCCTTCATCAGCTCAAGGATCTGTGCCTGAATCGTAACGTCCAATGCAGTTGTCGGTTCATCGGCAATAAGGATTTTAGGATTACATGCAAGAGCGATAGCGATGACGACACGCTGACGCTGTCCACCCGAGAACTGATGCGGGTATTGCTTAAAGCGGGTTTCAGGGCTCGGAAGACCAACCAGCTTCAATAATTCAATTGCGCGTTTTTTCGCGTCATTTTTGCTCATGTTTTGGTGCTTCACCAGTGGTTCCATGATTTGTTTCCCGATTGTCATCGTTGGATTCAGAGACGTCATTGGATCCTGGAAGATCATCGAGATATCCTTCCCGCGGATCTTTTGCATATCCTTTTCCGGAAGCTTGGCTAAATCTTTGCCTTCAAACAGGATTTCCCCGTCTTTGATGAACCCCGGCGGGTTTGGAATTAATCTCATTAGGGCTTTCGTCGTTACGGACTTACCTGAACCCGACTCCCCAACAATCGCTAATGTTTCACCTTTATCTAAATGGAAATCTACACCACGGACAGCCTGTACTTCCCCTCCATGCGTATTGAAGGAGACGTGTAGATCTTTCACTTCTAAAATTTTTGACATTGTATTATCTCCCTTCCATTACTTACGCATTTTCGGATCTAGTGCGTCACGCAGTCCATCGGCCATTAAGTTAAAGCTTAGAATGACTAATGAAATGACAGCGGATGGTACAAGCATCATATGTGGATATGATTGGATAGATCTGTATCCTTCATTAACCAATGATCCGAGAGACGCTTTAGGTGGAGCGATCCCTAATCCGATAAAGCTTAAGAATGCTTCTGTATATATTGCAGCAGGAACCGTGAACATTGTTGTAATGATGACTGGTCCCATTACGTTCGGTAGCAGGTGTTTGAAGATCAATCGATTACTGCTTGCCCCTAATGTACGGGAAGCAAGGACAAATTCCTGATTCTTTAATTGTAGGACTTGTCCACGGACAATCCTTGACATACCGACCCAGCCGGTTATGACCATCGCCATCGTTATGGAGAAAATACCCGGTTCAAATATCAGGATGAAAAGGATGACAACAATCAGATTTGGTATCCCTACCAAAATTTCAACGATCCGTTGCATTACGTCATCGACTCTTCCACCATAGTAAGCGGAAATCCCACCGTATGAAATCCCGATTAGGAAATCAATGATCGCGGCAAGTATCCCGATGTATAGAGAGACGCGTGTTCCGTTCCAAGTACGTGTCCATAAGTCACGTCCCAGGTCATCTGTACCAAACCAGTAATTCTCTTTGATTTGTCTCGATTCATACACATCAAAACCGTCAGCGTCTTTTCCGTCAAACGGAAGCCAGCTGATCCCTGAAAGCGCTTCAATTTTCGGAGGCAGCTTTGCATGACGGATATTTTGATCACTGAATTTATATTCGTTCATTCCAGGACCGAATATGGCAAAGAATACGATGATGACAGTGATGATGATCCCTACAAGTGCACCCTTATTCTTGCGCAAACGAAGCCATGAATCCTGCCAAAAGTTTAAGCTTGGACGTGAAATTTTTTCTGCCTCGTCTCCACTAGCCTGTTGGGGTTGGAAGAGGTCTGGACTAAGTTGGTCTAGTTGCTCTTGTTTCTTTTGTTTTGCTCCCATTATTTCTTCCCTCCAGCTAAGCGAATACGCGGATCAATGATTCCGTAAAGGATATCTACCAAGAAAATGACACCAATGAATAAAGCACTAAAGAAAAGGGTAATTCCCATAATGACCGTATAATCATTCGTGTTGATTGATAAGACGAATTGTTCCCCTAATCCAGGAACCGCAAAAATTCGCTCTACAACCAGTGATCCAGTCATAACTGCTACTGTCATGGGCCCAAGAATGGTAACAATTGGAATCATGGCATTTCTAACTCCGTGCTTCACAATGGTACCCGTCTTTGATATACCTTTGGCAGTTGCTAGTAAGATATAATCAGAGTTTAAAATCTCTAACATTTCTGTTCTCATAAAACGGGCAATAGTGGCTACTACACCGACTGTAAGTGCTAGTGTAGGTAGAATGGTATGCTTATACTCACCCCAAAGTGCTACTGGAAGCCATTCAAGTTTGACCCCTACATAATATTGTAATAACGCTGCAAATACAAAGGACGGAATCGATATTCCCAATACCGCCATGAAAGTAGATCCATAGTCTAACCAAGTATTGTGTTTAATTGCAGCAATGATACCTACTAACAGTCCTATAAATGTTCCTAATACCATGGCTTGAAATCCTAAAAGTGAGGAAGGACCAATACGACTGCCAAGAATTTGAGTAACCGGGCGATTATCATATTGGAAGGATAACCCCAAATCTCCTTTAGCCAGCCCGACCATATAGTTGATATATTGTTCTGGCAGCGGGTCGTTGAGACCGTATTTATCCAGGATGATTTGTTGTTGTTCCGGAGACAGCCTTTCTGTGTTTTGCAGTGGAGATCCAGGCAGGAGCTTCATCAGAAAGAAAGTGGCGGTTGCAATGATAAGCAAAGTGATGATCATATAGACGATACGTTGAATTGTATATCTGACCATTCTTTAGCCCCCCTTTTTTATCTTATTTTTTCTACATTTTTAATTATAGCTATTTTCGACAAATTTTCAATGTATTTTTACTTTTTTGATAATTATCGACATTCACTGGAAAAGGAGAGCATATGCTCATGCATACGCTCTCCCTTTAAAGGTGTGTCTACTGAGTTAATACTTACTCAATTGAAGCCCATTTGTATGAATTATCTGCACCAAATGAATGACGTAGAACATTCTTAACATACGGACGCTCTAGATAAGAAACGCCTTTTTGATACATTGGACTGATCGCTTGATCATCGAAAAGAATCTTTTCAGCGTCAACCATTGCCTGCCAGCGTGCATCTAAATCGTCAAGAAGTTCACCTTTAGCTTGTTCAATTTTCTTGTCATATTCAGGATTTGAGTAACCCATTTGGTTATGAGCACCGTCAGTCACGAACATGTCAACGAAAGTCATCGGATCTGGATAGTCAGGACCCCAACCAGCGAAAGAGAAGTCATATTGACCTTTAGTTTCTAATTCAAGCTTTTGCTTGAATGGTTGAGCTTTGATCTTAACCGTTAATCCTTCAAGGTTTTGCTCAAGTTGTTCTTTTAGGAATTCACCGATTTTCTTAGAGCTGTCAGAGTCATAGTTTAATAGTTCTAATTCAATAGAATCTTTACCTAACTCTTCTTTTGCCTTAGCCCAGTAGTCTGCAGCTTTCTTAGCGTCGAATCCACCAAAGTCGCCAACAGCTTCACGGTATTCAGTTCCATCAGGACCTGTTACGAAATCTTTTGGTACTAAGTAGTACGCAGGGATGGATCCGTTATTAAGAAGTACGTCAACCATACCTTGCTTGTCATAAGCAGCATCGATTGCTTTACGAGCATTTACATTTTTCAATACTTCATTACCTTGGTTTAAACGTAAGAAGTATACAGACGTAGCAGCTCTTGTTTTGAAGTTTTCATCTGATTTGTACTTGTCAACGAATTCAGCTGATAGACCAGCGATATCCGCTTTGTTTGTTTCATAAAGGTTAACACCAGTAGCAGTATCTTTAACGATGTTGAAATTAACTTCTTTCAACTTCACAGTTTCTGCATCCCAGTAATCTTCGTTTTTAGAAAGTTTGAAGCTTTGCTCATGCTTCCACTCAGAAAGAGTGAATGGTCCGTTATACACAACCGTGTCAGCTTCAAGACCGAACTTGTCGCCTTGCTCTTCCACGAATTTTTGATTTTGAGGATAGAATGTTGCGAAAGAAAGTAAAGCTTTGAAATATGGTACCGGAGTTTCAAGCTGAACTTCTAATGTTTTGTCATCAGTTGCTTTAACACCTAATTCATCAACTGGTAGGTCACCAGCATTTACTTTAGCAGCGTTTTTGATATCGTACATGATGTACGCATACTCTGCACCAGTGTCAGGGTTTAAAGCTTTTTTCCAAGCGTAAACGAAGTCGTTAGCCGTAACAGGGTCTCCATTTGACCATTTCGCATCACGGATCTTGAATGTGTAAGTTTTGCCATCTTCACTGATTTGTGGTTCTTCAGCAGCCATACCTAGAACTGCCTCGTCATTTTCACCTAAACGGTAAAGACCTTCCAATACGTTGTTCATTACGTTGAATGAAACAGCGTCAGTTGCCAGAGTAGAGTCCATCGATGGGATCTCAGACGCCTCCAGCAGGTTAAGTACTTGTTCTTTCTTTTCGTCAGAACCGCCTGCACCTGATCCTTCCTCATTGCCCTCAGTCTTCTTGTCGCCGCCACAAGCAGCCAAGAAAGTACTTAGAGCCAGAAGAAGAACCAGCAAGAATGAAAACTTTTTCTTCATCTTGAAATTGACCTCCTCGTAAATCTCATATTTATTTATCTTCTAATTTTCAGAAGATTTGTTACTTATTATACATGATAGAGAAATTATTGCAATATGAATTTAACAGTTTTTTTGCCAAATTATCAGATTAGTAGGTATATTGTTGTTGAAACCCTGTTACATCAACGTTTTTTCTGAATATTTTAGAGAGTTTGTCCCATTACAATTGTTACAATCATAAATTTCATCCATGTAAAATCATTTTACATTGTGGATGATTTTTCTTCTTCCGACACTCCCCTTCTATTATAAATATTAAAACATCAGACTAAATATAAATAATAGAATTAATACTTATTTCCCTCTCTTTCAACATTTGAAATAAGATACCGTTCGTGTGTACGCCCTGTATGGATGTCTGTTGTCTTCCCTTATACACTTTTGAAAGAATTGTATATATATGAATGAGGATTGAATTATTCTTCTCCCTTCATGTATACTTTGGTTAAAAACATCTTAAGGAGCATTATGAAACGAATGAAATTGTTCAACATACTTACCTTTCTTATTTTTATCATTGCCCTGGTAGTGGCTTCACTGCAGGAAAAAGATCTGTTTCTTTCTATTATAGACAGTTTGTTTGTCATCGGGATTGCCTATAACAGTATCGGTGCCCTCCTTTATATTTTTGGAAAGGGATTTTTCAACGGGATCGTGTACGCCCTTAAAAGATTTCGCCACAGCACGAAACAGGGAAAGTATATATCCCAGTTCGATGACCTGGATGAGATGAAAGAAGCTCACGAGGAATATGGTGTACAACGCTCCTACTCCATTACGAAATCCTTTTTATTGATCGGTGGACTCGCATTCGTCCTTTCGATTATCATGACCTACCTTCTGTACACTTGAATTCACCCTTTTTTTCTCATATAATATTTACATATGAATGAAAGTATAAGCATGGATGGAGAGTAGTACTTTTCATGATGAGTCAAAGAGAGCTTGTGGGTGGTGTGAACAAGTATTCATTTGAAAAGGAATGGACTTCGGAGCTTTATGTGTGAAACGGAGTAGCACATAACGGGATGACCTTACGTTAAAAAGGTTCCATGCACGTCATGGACTAAGCTGGCTCTAACGGGCACTTAGGGTGGCACCGCGGAATCATCCCATTCGTCCCTATTTTTCATAGGACGGGTGGGTTTTTATTTTGTGTAAAACTAGGAGGAAATGAAATGAAGACAATATTTAGTGGCATTCAGCCGAGTGGGACGATCACCCTCGGTAATTACATCGGAGCGATGAAGCAATTCACCGAGCTTCAGGAAGAATATAATTGTTACTTCTGTGTGGTTGACCAGCACGCAATCACGGTGGCTCAGGATAAAATGGAGCTGCGTAAAAACATCCGCAGTCTTGCCGCCCTGTATATCGCCTGTGGCATCGATCCGGAGAAATCCACATTATTCATTCAATCGGAAGTTCCTGCACACGCACAGGCAGGATGGATCCTGCAGTGTGTGACATATATCGGGGAGCTTGAAAGAATGACTCAATTCAAAGATAAATCTCATGGCAAAGAGGCCGTTTCAGCAGGATTATTAACGTACCCACCGCTTATGGCGGCTGACATCCTGTTATATGGAACAGATCTTGTTCCCGTCGGGGAGGATCAGAAGCAGCATCTGGAACTGACCAGGAACCTGGCGGAACGCTTCAACAATAAATACAATGATATCTTTACAGTACCCGAAGTAAGAATCCCCAAAGTCGGTGCCCGGGTGATGTCCCTTCAGGACCCGTTGAAGAAGATGAGTAAATCCGATTCGAACCAGAAAGCGTTCATTACACTCCTTGACGATCCTAAACAGATCGAGAAGAAAATCAAGAGTGCCGTAACCGATTCAGACGGCATTGTGAAATATGATAAAGAAAGCAAGCCCGGCGTGTCTAACCTCCTTTCGATCTATTCGATCCTTGAAGGTACATCTATAGAAGAACTCGAACAGAAATATGAAGGGAAAGGATACGGGGACTTCAAAAGTGACTTGGCACAGGTGGTCATAAACGCCATCAAGCCGGTACAGGACCGCTACTATGAATTGATCGATTCAGAGGAATTGGATGATATCCTTGATCGCGGTGCAGAAAAGGCAAACTTCGCAGCAAACAAAATGCTGAAGAAGATGGAAAAGGCCATGGGACTGGGAAGAAAAGAGAGAAAGAGGAAATAAACAGAAAGGCCAGAGACTGCTTGCGCGGTGTCTGGCCTTTTTCCTGCCGGCATACAAAAAAACCTCAAGCCCACTCCTGACTCAAGGTTTTCATGCGAAGTATCAATTTACCTTAGGACGGTTCTCCACTTCCCATAGTTTTTCGAAAAATGGTTGTCCCTTTATCAAATTTTCACAGAGAGTGAGGTGCTTGTCCGACCAACCGTACTGGGTTTCTTCATATAGCATCTGCCATATGTCTTCGAAATCCATTTCCTGTATGGTGCGGTAGCGCTCTGGTGCCCATTCGGTGTACCAATAGCGGATTTCCGCCGTGTTGTTTGAACTGTGAAGTTGATCAAGGGCCATGAATAACAGCTGCTTCAATTGTCTTTCCTTCCGCGTTAGCCCACTCATCATATAAGGATTCGGGGAAAGAATATGATACGCATCCTCCCTTTTACCGTCCGGCTCAATGGAATACTGTACCGTTTCATGACTTTCGACCATTTCATACACCAGTTGTTCCTGTCTTGGTATCAGCCTGCTTTTTCTGATTGGAACGGTATATCCGATTGTGTCCACTGCCAGTATCCCGGTACCATCCGTCACAATGAAACAATAATCCAACTGGATCCGTTCGTGGTTTTTTCGAAGATACGCTTTTTGATAGACATGATGGAGCAGTTGTTGAGGTAACTCTGATAGATCATTCTCGATGTAATGAAACAGTGTCGTGTCTACTTTAATCAGAGGAACCTGATCCAGTAATTCAATAACGTCCTCTTTTCTCCACTCATGAAAATGGCAGACATTGTAACCATTTTCTTCGCCTTCGAACCAATTTACCCATACATCATGAAGATATAACATGATTGACCCCTCGCTTTGCTTCAATCTTATTTGTCAATCAGTATAGGCTAATCCGTGTAAATTTATTCCTATCATAAGGGGTTTTATGATAGTGATTATATTTTTCTGCGGGGTATATAGATCGAGAGGGTGATGACGAGGATTCCCAAAAGGAATAAATAACATTCGACACGTGTGGAGACGAAGACTATATAGTCTGCAAATGTCATTCCGGTCGTAAGCAAGTTTAAATACATGATTAAACTTACTCCTCCTGAAACAGCCAGTCCAAATCCTATAAAGAGCCCGAACAATTGTACCACCATACCTTCCGCCTCTATCCTTACATTTAGATATTGGAGCCCGTCCATGCTTAGTATATTTTATGAAAAGAACAGGAAGATATGACGGCACAGGACATTCTAATTTCAGGAAGATCAGATTCAGCAATCCCCTTGATTTCTATGGCAAAAATGCTGCTGACGGTTCTCCTATGAGGGAAAGGGTTGACGAATCCTGTTTCTTTAAAAACTGTTGCACCAATCGGTAGCCCGATGAATAGCCGAGCATTTTCGGAAAGGATTTCTGTCCAAGAAGCAGCTGATCATGCAGGGGACTATCCCGCCTCACTTCCAAATTGGGCTCTATCCATTTTTCATAGTAGCGGGACAATTCCTGTTCATCATACGCTTTTGTCCAGGGAGCCACATATTTCTCTCCACAGTATTCTTTGACAGCCGTTTCTGCCAGCCCCTCAAAAATGATGGAGTCAAGGAGCGTGTAGTGATCCTCCTTTTTGCTTAACCGCTTCATTCTGACACAGTGATGATATTCATGGACAAATAACGCTTCATACTCTTTAGGATCTTCCTGGTCCGTAACGAAAAAGAAGATTTCATCTTTGAAGCATACCCCTGATTTTTTCATGGATGACTGGAACATCCCCCTTTTTTCCTGTACGGGGAATAGATAGATCGGGACGCTCGGTCCATTCCACTTCCGCTTATATTTTTTTTCAAAGAGAGCAAATCGTTCCCAAAGTTTCTTTTCTTTCATTTTTTCGTAAATATCTTCTGCGAGACGCGCAGAACGATACATTCCGTGCTTTGTGAGGTATTGATAAAAGGATTGCTGATCGTCTTTGCCATTTTTCGTTTTCTTGAGAAGATCCAAGGGATTATCAATCCACTCTGCCAACCACTCATCTGTAGGTATGACTGCCACCTTCATCCCTCTTTCCATGTTTTTTAACATGTATATGTGAAAGAGGAAAGATTCACAACAAAAAGAGCCAGGGACATAAGTGTTTAGATAAAAGAAAATCCGAACAATCATTCGAGATTCTTTTTGAAAATCGAAATCGTTCGGATTCATCATTTGGCTGTATACGTAAATACCATTGCTTTTGGATGTAGTGAGTAGTGGTTGATTTCCGCTCCAGTTG
>NZ_BCVQ01000032.1 GCF_001591825.1 Rossellomorea vietnamensis NBRC 101237 | reverse complement strand
GTGTAAGGGCTTCGTTTAAGCGACTTTTTAATCTTATCAAGTTGCCACCGTGTTGTCAACAACTTTTTTCGTTTTTTTAAGTCGCCACTGACCGCTCGTTGCCGTCGTTCAGCAGCGACATTTACTAATATACCAAGGTAGCAGATTGAAGTCAACGAAAAATTAATATTTTACTATAATTATTTCGCTGCACGATAATAGCGATGGTAAATACCTTGTCCTTTCGTCTCTACATCGACGATTTCAACAAATCCTTTATCCGTTAAATACTCGATCAGCATGCTTAAATCCACGGAATAGTGTCTTGCTTCTGAATGATTAAGAAGATCCTGGAATGTCCAGTGTTCCTTTTGGCCAAGGATGTCCAACAGATGCTCAGTCGAAACCTTCGTTCTTGAGTGGATGAGGAACTCACTTGCCAGGAACAGGAGCTCCAGCCGTTTATCGATTTCTTCATCACTGGTAACGAGCTCTTCATACAGTTTATAAATCTCAGGTTCTATTTGCTTGACCTGGTTCCATACGGTTACCTCAGGGTGGAACCCGTTTTCAATAACCGCCAGTCGCGCTAAATGGTGCAAAGAGTGGACGATGTGATTGTAAGCATCCAAATAATGTTTGCTTTCAAAGAATTCTTTACCGTCCATATACCGGCGAATCAATTTGGCAAATTCCATGCCCATTTTGATCTTTCTGCCATAGAAAGGAAAGTCTCGCAACTCCGTTTTAAGATTCTGGATAAACTCGTTGCGGTCAAACAGGACTTTCCCATTGAATAGCCAATCGATCACTTTCCGATTTGATCCGAGTAAGATCCACTCATTCAGCTTGGCTTCTGTCACGATATGTAACGCTGCCTTTTGTTCTTTATAAGAATAATGCTTGATGAACACAGGCTCTTCCGCTTCCTTCACAATCAGGAACAGGACGATATCAAAGGTATCGGTCAAGGGACTTGATTTCTTGCTTTGTTCTATTAGAAGCGCTCCTAAAGTATTGGGGTGACTTGTACGCTCTTGGTATAACGGTCGTAAAATGTCTTCCATTTCATACTCCTCCACATCACTCATTGGTTGGTTACTATTTCGACATTCAAAGGGTATTTCCTTCTCTGAATATAGTCATTTTTCGACAAAATGGTTTCGCATCCCTCTACTACCAACAAATATGGTATAGTATTTTTTTAGGAGGGACAAACAAATGGCTAAGAAATATTCAAGTAAGATCAATAAAATCCGTACGTTTGCCTTAAGTTTAGTTTTCATCGGATTTATCATTATGTACGTCGGTATATATTTTAGAGAACATCCGTGGGTTATGACAACATTCATGCTACTGGGTTTTCTGGGAATCATCGGAAGTACGGTTGTCTACTTCTGGATCGGGATGCTGTCGACGAAGGCCGTACAGGTGACATGCCCCAATTGCGGTAAGGTCACCAAGGTCCTTGGGCGTGTAGATATGTGCATGTATTGTAACGAGCCCCTGACTCTTGACCCGAACCTTGAAGGTGAAGAATTCGATGAGGACTATAATAAAAGGAAAAGATAAAGCTGAATGAGAAAAGACCTTCAACGGAAGGTCTTTTTTGATGCCCAAAATAAAAGAAGAATGGTTCTAATTAGAACCATTCTTATCTAATGTGTCTCCTTAACAGAACAGTCAGAGCACGTACCGTATATTTCCATACGATGGTTGTTCACCTTGAATCCCGTGACATGGGAAGCCAGTTGTTCCACTTCATCAAGTCCAGGGTAATGAAAGTCTACGATTTTACCGCAGCCATCGCAAATGACATGATAATGATCGGTCGTCACAAAGTCAAAGCGACTGGAGGCATCCCCGTATGTCAGTTCTTTCACTAAACCTACTTCACGGAATACACGCAAATTATTATAAACGGTCGCCACACTCATGTTAGGGAATTTCCCTTCGAGCGCTTTATATATGTCATCGGCAGTTGGATGGGACATTGAATCAATGAGATACTCTAATATCGCATGACGTTGAGGAGTGATACGGACTCCCGTTTCCTTCAATGTCGAAATCGCTTCTTTCAATTGTCCTTCTTCAGACATCGTCATGCACCTCTTTTCATAAGAATTATTATTTTATAATCTTTATAAATAGTGTACTAATCAACGGTCCATTTTGTCAATCTTTCACCCTGCTACTCGTGGAGGTTTTTCTCCTGCTCACCAAGCTGCTGGTTGATGTATCTGCCCGCTACAAAGAGGTAGTCAGAAAGCCGGTTCAGATACGAAAGGACTAATGGATTAATGTCTTCATCAATTCCTACAGCTTCTCTTTCAGCTCTCCTGACAATCGTTCTTGCAGTATGCAGGGCGGCACCGGCCGGCTGACCACCGGGAAGGATGAAGTTTCGTAGAGGTGTGAGAGATCCGTCCATCCTATCGATTTGATCTTCCAACTCCTTGATATGTGTTTCATCAAGCTTCCATTTCACTTCTTTTCCTGCGGGAGTGGCAAGTTCTGCCCCGACATGGAAAAGGATCGTTTGCACCTTGTGAAGAAACTCTTCGAATTCTTCTTTACCATCAAAATATTCAGCCTTGATATAACTTAGACCAAGACCTATCATGGAGTTCGCTTCATCGCAGGTTCCGTAGGCCTCCACACGTTGATCCTTTTTCGATACGCGGGTTCCATATACCAGGGAAGTCGTCCCTTTATCTCCAGATTTCGTATAAATTTTCATTTTAATAACCCCTCTCTGCATCAATCACATTAATAAAGTTATCCCTCTTATTACTATATGTAGATAAATTCTTTTTAAAGATTTCAAGTGCCCTTGGCATGTACTTTTTTGTAATGCTTGAAAGATGAGGCGTCACCGTGATGCCTTCCGTTTTCCAAAAAGGATGATGTTCAGCTAACGGCTCTTGATCAAATACATCCAGATACATATGTTGAATCAACTTCTTTTCCATTACTTCAAGAAGGACGGATTCTTCTACAAGGTCCCCCCGGCCAATATTGATGAAAACAGCAGAATCCTTCATCTGTACAAAATGATCGACGTCCAGTATTCCCTTTGTCCGGTTCGTACTTGGAAGCACTGCAACGATGTAATCGGCGTCGGGGAGTTGATCCCTGAAGGTCTCCAAGGTGAACATCCTGTCAAAATGCTCCCCGGGTGAGCCGGTAGAATTCACTCCACTTACGTTCATTTGAAATGCCTTTGCCAGTCGGGCGATTTCCCCTCCAATGGCCCCTGCTCCAAGAATAAGGAGAGAGGCTTCATGAAGTTCAGAGGTAGGTAACCTTCTGCTCCACACGGCATCTTTCTCCTGCTCCCATACTGATTGAAGCTGTTTTGCATGCTGAAGCATCAAGCCGATCGTAAACTCTGCCATGGGGATCTTGTGGATTCCCCTTGCATTGGTGACGAGGATCCCCCTTCTTTTAATTGCTTCAAACGGCATTTTTTCGAGTCCCGCCGAAGTGACCATGATCCATTTGCATTTCTCGCTTCTTTCAATATGATCACTCGTTAAATCTTCCCCCATCGTGACGATCACTTCCGCATCGGGAAGCTCACTTTCCGCTTGGTTGATTTTTTTGTAAAAAAGGAACTCAACCCCAGGGAAGCTATTCGTTAAATCTGAAACGAATTCTTCTTTCGGTTGAAATGTAAAGATGATTTTCATGTAGTTGCCTCCCATCCCTATTGCCCATTATTTTACCATATAGGAGAGGATTCTCCCTAGTTTCGAGCATCACCGTGAGCATAAAAAAAGAGGATCGACCTGGTCGATCCTGCTACACGGATGAGACTGACTTATTTGAGGAGGTTGCCCTACTCTTACTATATGTCCTTACAGCTTTTGTGAATGGACAAAAGCCTCAAACCCGTTAAAATAGGCTGGAAAATAGGCTTAGGAAAGGTTTTCTTGAATATATTGAAGAGCTTCTTCGACATGCCCCTTCACTTTCACCTTCCGCCATTCCTTGGAGAGGTTCCCTTCTTTATCAATGATGAAGGTGGAACGCTCGATTCCCATGTATTCTTTCCCGAAGTTTTTCTTCAGCTTCCATACGCCGTATTCCTCTGCCACTTTATGATCTTCATCTACCAGCAGGAGGAACGGCAGCCCATGCTTGTCCACGAATTTCTCATGTTTATCGACGGGATCCGGACTCACCCCAAGGATGACGGCATCAAGATCTTCAAAGTTCTCATGCTGATCCCTGAAATCACATGCTTCTGTTGTACACCCTGGTGTCATGTCCTTCGGATAAAAATAAAGGACCACGTTTTTTCCTTGATAATCAGATAGCTTCACCTTTTCTCCATTGCTTGCCAGTAATTCGAATTCAGGTGCTTTTTGACCAACTGTCATACATCTTCCCCTCCTAATGGATATCGTTCTGACTTTAGCGTACCCAATAGGAGGGAAAAACTCAAACCATACGCTACTTGTTCTCATAGTGTAAAAAGGACTTCACGACAAAGGCTGCCGGTATCGTATAACCGAGCCAGGACTCGATAAGGGCGATCCCTCTCCCGATCCCAACAGGGGTTACATCTCCATACCCCACTGAGAAGAGGGTAATGCCGCTGAAATACATCGTAGTAAAAAAATGATCGAGGAAGTCTCCGGAAAGTGGTCTCCCCGCCTCGACAAGAATCTGGATGCCCTCGATCTCAAGGAGCATGAATATTAACCCGAACCCGATCATGATCGTGATATAACACATTCCCAAAAAGAGAAAATGATGAAGGGAAACATGGTGTTCTTTCCATCGTGAAGGATAAAATAATGCCCGCAGGCTCATGACCATGCAAAATAGAATGAAAAATCCAATGATATAAAGCATGTACATACCCTCTTTTTTCTGCTTGTCTTAGTATATGTACGCTTATCATCATGAAATCATTCTAGTTACCTGCTCCCCTGTATCGTTTCACACCTTCATTCCAAAGGACGATGGAAAAAATAAAAAAACCGATTCCGACAAATGGAGTCAGGAATGAATACGGGTACCACTCCGTCTTTTCAAGGAAAAAGGCGGATGGATATACGCCAACGAACGCAAATGGTAGGATCCAGGTCAGTACAAACCGGATGACGCTATTGTAAATATCGACGGGATATCTTCCATAGTTTCCGATATTGTACATCATCGGCATGATGGACGTTTTCGCATCCGACCAGAACGCAATGCTTGCAAGAGCAATGAAGATCCCTGCATAGACGAGGGCTCCCCCCAGGACAAATACGATGAATAGAGCCGGCTCATACCATTCGAAGGTGATATCAAGCCTCCCACCTGCGTAGTACATGACGGCCATTCCCGTGATGACGCCAAAAAGGGACTCCAGCTCCATCCGCTCCAATATCACTTGAAATAAACTGTGGATGGGCCTCGTCAGGATCCGGTCGAACTCCCCCTTCACTACATACCGATCGTTAAAGTCCCAGATATTGAAAAAGGAACTGAACAGGGCGAACGGTACAAGGAAAAATCCATAGATGAATATAATTTCATCCCTTGTCCATCCGCTCAACAGCTGCGTGTGACCGAAAACAACAAGGATGAATACAAGATTGACAGCTTGAAATAGTAAATCGGATACTATCTCGACAATCAGATCGGCCCGGTACTGCAGCCTGATCTTCATGTATTGGGCGACATATTGAAAAAACATCTTCACATAAAACATCGGTCACCCTCCCTGTATGATCATTTGTTTTTTTGCCATGACCCAAAGCACTTTAATCGGTATAAGGAGAAGAAGCGACCAAAGACCCTGCATCATGATTGCATTGAAGGCTTCCGACGTGGAAAAGCCATTGGTGAAAATCATGCTCGGGACATAACTGATGCTTTGAAAGGGCAGATACTCCATCACATTTTGGGCCCACAGGGGGAAAAAGTGAATCGGAAGAAGGAGTCCCGAGAATAAATCGATGACGACCCGTTTGGCCCTGATGAGACCGTCGTTATTAAATAAGAAAAAGGTCGTGATCCCTGTCAGCAAATTGATTTGGGTATTGATGATGAAACTGAAAAGGATTGAAACGGCGAATAATCCGATCGTGTTAAAGCCTGTCCCTATTTGAAGTGGGAAAATCAGGCTTACGATGATCATCCCGGGGAAAGAGAAAAACACCAAACGGAAGACTCCCTCACCCAGCCCCTGCATCGTCTTCATGCCGAGATAGTTATAAGGCCTGATGAATTCAACGGCCACTTTCCCCTCTTTGATTTCCTGCGCAATTTCACGATCAATATTATTAAAATAAAATGCCCTCGCCATCCACGATACGGCCACATAGGTCGTCATCTGAATGATTGATAATCCTTCAATATCCTGCTTTCCACCATAAATGGCCTGCCACAGGAAATAGTACGCACCGATATTGATACTGTAAATCAAAATTCCACTATAATAATTCGTGCGGTAGGCAAGCATCATCAGAAATCGGATGCGAATCATTTCGATATACTTAGCCATGATCCTTCACCCCGCACACGAGCAGACTCACAGCTTGTTTTCCACCACTCAACTTGTCACAGCCCCTTTTTCATAGATGTTTCGGATGATCTCCTCAGTAGTCGTTTCTTCTATCTTCATATCTTTCACTTTGAAGTTGGCCACGACATCTGTAATGAGCTGTGAGATGACTTCTTCATCGGCTTCCGTTATCGCAGCATAGGATTGCTTTTTCTCATCAAAACTCCAGGAAATGTTCTGGTTTTTAGTAAGATCCGATAAAGCAGACAGAGAGATTTCATCCAGGAATTGAAAGACGACTTCTTTCTGATCTCCCCAGTTTTCTTTCAGCCGACTCAGTTCACCATCGTAAATGATCTTCCCTTCATCGAGCATCACGACCCGTTCACACAGCGCTTCGATATCGGATAAATCGTGGGTCGTAAGTAAAATGGTTGTATTGTATTTCTCATTGATTTCCTTTAAGAACTGACGGATTTTCAACTTTACGAGTACATCCAATCCGATTGTCGGTTCATCCAGGAAGAGCAGTGGTGGATTATGGACAAGTGCGGCGGCGAGTTCACACCTCATCCGCTGGCCCAGGGATAACTTACGGACAGGTTTGTCCAGGAGCGGAGCGATATCCAGGGTTTCAATCACATGATCCATATGCTCCTTGTATTGTTGATCCGGCACTTTATACACCTTTTTCAGCAGTTGAAAGGACTCCTGCACGGCAATATCCCACCAAAGCTGGGAACGCTGGCCGAATACGACACCGATCGTCTGTACGAACTTCTCCCGGTCCCGATGGGGATTCATACCATTGACGGTTATCTCTCCCCCGGTCGGTGTCAGGATCCCCGTCAGCATCTTGATGGTGGTCGACTTCCCGGCCCCATTTTCACCAATATAACCGACCATCTCACCCTGCTTCACATTAAATGAAATATCGTTCACCGCCGGAACGACTTTATAATTACGCGTAAATAAATCCCTGAAGGCACCCTTCAGTCCTGAACGACTGGAAAAAGCCTTGAATTCTTTACGCAAATGATTCACTTCAATTGCGTTCATCTTGCGTCCTCCCACATTCTTTTAAAATAGGTTTATCTTTTAGAAACAAAGAATAGTGTACCACAATGACCTGATTCTCTTTGAACAGTCTGCTTGAAATTTAGTGTACCCATCGATTCCCTATTTGCTAAAGTGGAAAAGACCGTACTACAATAGAAGGGTGGTTCATAGACAAATACACATTAACCGGGAGGAAAATATGAAATTCACTGAATCAGAAACTTTACATACAGAAGCATTGGAGCATATAGTCGGAGGCGTGAACAGCCCATCCCGATCCTATAAAGCAGTTGGCGGCGGATCACCTGTTGCCATGGAAAGAGGAAAAGGCGCATATTTCTGGGACGTGGACGGGAACAAATATATCGATTATCTGGCTGCATACGGTCCCATCATCACGGGACATGCCCACCCTCATATCACCGAAGCCATCACAAGAGCCGCGGAAAACGGTGTCCTTTATGGAACTCCTACCCGACACGAAGTGAAATTTGCGAAAATGATCAAAGAAGCCATGCCTTACATGGACAAAGTCCGCTTCGTCAATTCAGGTACAGAAGCCGTGATGACGACGATCCGTGTGGCAAGAGCCTATACAGGGAAAGACAAGGTCATCAAGTTCGCGGGCTGTTACCACGGCCACTCTGATCTGGTACTGGTTGCAGCCGGTTCCGGTCCGTCAACGCTCGGAACGCCGGATTCTGCAGGGGTTCCGAAAAGCATCGCGCAGGAAGTCATCACTGTTCCATTCAATGACATCGAGCCGTTTAAAGAAGCGATGGAAAAATGGGGAGATCAAATCGCTGCTGTCCTTGTGGAACCGATCGTTGGAAACTTCGGGATCGTAGAACCGAAGGAAGGCTTCCTCGAGCAGGTAAATGAAATCGCCCATGCTTCACATTCCCTTGTCATCTATGATGAAGTCATCACAGCATTCCGCTTTACTTACGGCGGTGCCCAGGACATGCTGAAAGTAAAACCTGACTTGACTGCCCTTGGAAAAATCATCGGAGGAGGACTTCCGATCGGAGCGTACGGCGGGAAGAAAGAAATCATGGAACAGGTGGCACCACTAGGTCCTGCCTACCAGGCTGGAACGATGGCCGGAAACCCAGCCTCCATCCTTTCAGGGATTGCCTGTCTGGAAGTATTAAAAGAAGACGGCGTGTACGAGAAAATAGATCAACTTGGGGAGATGCTTGAAAAGGGGATTTTAGCTGCGGCAGAAAAGCATAACACCCCCATCTCCATCAACAGGCTGAAGGGAGCCCTCACGCTCTACTTCACAACGGAAAAAGTGGAGAACTACGAACAGGCGGAAGCAACCGATGGAGAAATGTTTGCCAAGTTCTTCAAACTTATGCTTAATCAGGGCATCAATCTTGCGCCATCTAAATATGAAGCATGGTTCCTGACGACGGCCCATACGGAAGAAGATATCAAGGTAACACTCGAAGCTGTAGACCGTGCCTTTGCACAGCTGTAAACACAATCAAAAGACTGCATGCCACAAGCGTGCAGTCTTTTTTTGAGATACCATACTATTTCTCTACCTTATCGCATATCTATGGTTTTTGTGGAAGAACGATTGTTTATTCCCCTTTATAAAAAGGTACATATTTTGTAAAAACTTATTCGAATTTGCCTATTGATATTACTTGTAAGTACATGTATAGTACAGTATTGTTTATTAAAACGTTACACAAGAAAGGACTCTAATTCCATGAAACTTGGTGCTCGCATCCTTAAAACGGGAATTGCGATTGTATTAGCTTTACTTGTATCCCAGCTGCTCGGCATACCTTCTCCGGTGTTTGCGGGAATCGCGGCGGTCTTTGCCGTCCAGCCCACCATTTATCGTTCTTATCTATCCATTATTGAACAAATTCAGGGTAACCTGATCGGTGCTGGGATTGCCGTCATATTTGTACTATTATTCGGAAGCAATCCATTGATTGTAGGTCTCGCTGCTGTTATCGCCATTGCTATCATTCTAAAATTAAAGCTGCAGAACACAATCGGCCTTGCACTGGTGACGATGATTGCGATCATGGAAGTGACGGATCAGGACTTCATCCAGTTTGCCTTCATCCGTTTTTCCACCATCATGATCGGGGTCTTCTCATCATTCCTGGTGAATCTTGTCTTCCTGCCGCCAAAATATGAAACCAAGCTTTATCATAAAGTATCCGATTCAACGGAGGAAATCCTGAAGTGGATCAGGTTAAGTATGAGGCACGCAACGGAGTTCCACCTTTTGAAAAAGGATCTGGAACGAATTAAAGAAAAGTTGATAAAGGTCGACCAACTGTATCTTCTATATAAAGAGGAACGGGATTATTTCAAGAAAAATTCGATTGTCAAAAGCCGGAAGCTCGTGATCTTCAGACAAATGATCTCTTCAACCAATCGTAGTTTCGAGATATTGAAGCGCCTGAATCGCTATGAAAACGAAATCTATCAATTGCCCGACGAATTGCGGGTCGTCATTAAAAATCAACTTGACTGTTTACTGACTTATCATGAACAGCTACTATTAAAGTTCCTTGGCAAGATGCATCCTCATGCAGAATCGGAAGCCCAGCAGGATGTATGTCTGCACCGGAAAGAGTTGATGAGGATCATGCTTGAAGAGGTCAATCATCATACAAAAGATGACAACATCCATAATTTCCATCTGCTTCATATTTTCTCTGCCATTTTTGAATACGATGAACATCTGGAGCATTTGGAAAAATTGATTACAAGCTTTCAGTCGTATCATAAAGAGGATAACGAAGTAATGATCGGGGAAGAAGAAGAATAAATGGAAAAACGGAGCAAAGGCTGATGTCCTTTGCTCCGTTTTTTTTTAGTTTTTCATTTTTGGATCCAGTGCATCCCGGAGTCCATCCCCCATCAAGTTGAAGCCTAATACAGTCAGCATGATGGCAAGTCCCGGGAAGATCATCGTCCAAGGGGCCTGAAGCATATACTGTCTTGCATCGGACAGCATTTTCCCCCATTCAGGTTCAGGTGCCTGGGCTCCAAGTCCAAGGAAACCAAGTGCTGCCGCTTCAATGATGGCAGTCGCAATGGCTAGTGTTCCCTGCACGATGATCGGTGCCATACTATTCGGCAGTACATGACTGAAGAGAATCCTGAAGTCGCTCATCCCGATTGCTTTTGCAGCCATGACATACTCTTCCTGCTTCACACTCAGTACCCGTGAACGGATGAGTCGACCGAAATTCGGTATATTGATGATGGCAATGGCAATCAATGCATTTCGGAGTGACGGCCCAAGTGCTGCCACAACAGCGATGGCGAGCAGGATGCTTGGAAAGGCAAGCATGATGTCAAAAATACGGGAAATGATCGTATCGACCCATCTGCCATAATAACCCGCTACGATCCCCAGTAAACTTCCGATCACGGAAGAACCGATGACGGCGAAGAAACCGACCCATAACGAGATACGCGCACCATGGATGATACGTGATAAAATATCCCGTCCAAAGTCATCCGTTCCCAACCAATGTTCTGAGGACGGTGCCTGCAATCGTTTGGATAGATCCTGCTCATTGATCCCCTGAGGGGCAATGAGTGGTGCTGCAATCGCCAGGATGACAAAGAAAAGGACGATACAAAATCCGACTAAAGCAATTTTATTCTTTGTGAAGCTTTTCCAGGCTTCCTTCCAGGGAGAAACCGTTTCTTCTTCCAGGGAAGGATGAAGCTCCTTTTGCGGTTCTGCTAATTCTGCCATGAGAGTTCACCTCTTTCTTCATTGATGTTAGTTGTATTTAATACGCGGATCGACAGCCGCATACAGTAAGTCGACAATCAAGTTAATCGTGACAAAGATCGTGGCGACAACCAATATCCCGGATTGAACGACTGGGTAATCACGGTAACCGATCGCTTCGTAAATATAACGTCCGATTCCCGGCCAGCCGAAGATGGTCTCGGTCAAGATCGCACCACCGAGGAGAAGACCCATCTGTAAACCAATGACGGTCAGCACCGGGATGATGGCATTTTTCAAAGAATGCTTGTACACGACCCAGAACATTTTCAATCCCTTGGCACGGGCTGTGCGAATATAATCCGAACGCATAACTTCCAACATACTTGAGCGTGTCATCCGGGCAATGATGGCCATCGGGATGGTCGCTAAGGCAATCCCCGGCAGAATGATGTGCTTCAATACGTCACCAAGCTGATCGAAACGGCCCTGCATGATTGTATCGAGAATATAGAAGTTGGTTATTGAATCCACGGGATTCCGTATATTCTCCCTTCCTGTTGTAGGCAGGATGTCAAGCTGGATACCGAATGTCCATTGCTCCATCAGTCCCAACCAGAAGATCGGCATGGAAACACCGATAAGAGCCAGGATCATGGCCGTATAGTCGAACCAGGAGTTTTGGAACCATGCACTGATGATCCCTGCATTCACACCTATGACAATTGCGATGATGATGGCCACGATGGCAAGCTCAGCTGTAGCTGCCAGATAAGGCCAGATTTCGGTTGAAACTTCCGTCTTCGTTCGAAGGGAGCTCCCTAAATCCCCGGTCAATAACCCTTTTAAGTAATCGATGTATTGGATATACCAGGCATTGTCGAGACCGAGCTGATCCCTTAATGCTGCAACGGCTTCCTTCGTAGCCTGCTGCCCCAGTATCACCTGAGCGGGATCTCCCGGAATGGCACGGATGATCGAAAAAACGATAAGAGTCATCCCGAGTAATACGGGAATGAGCTGCAGTAGTCGACGAATGGTGTATTGGAACATTTTGTTCACCTCTCTGAGTGGAGATTCTGATTAACAAGTATAAATTTAATAAAATGGCATTGTAGATATCATTATTTCATTGCTCGGAAATGCTTGTCGGGACTGAACAGTCGGCTCCGCTTTTCTATCTGTCCAGCTGCGGGGCTTAGAGGCTCGAGGTCATAAGTCCAGTCCACCAAAAAGGCAAAAAGCACCTTTCCGGTGGACTGGACTTATGCTTGTCGCCTCTGAGCAAAGCCCCTCCGCTTTTCTATGTACAAAGGGGAGAAATCTGCGATGTCTCCCCTTTGGTTTGTTGCTTATTACTCCATGTCTACAGCGCCTAACCAGTCGGAACCGGTTGGATGCGGCTTGAAGTTTTTAAGTGCTGCGCTTCCTGCAAGCAGTGGTGTAGAGTGAGCAAGTGGTACCCACGGAGCATCCTCATGGATGATTTCCTGGGCTTTCTTGTACAGCTCTTCACGTTTTCCAGGATCTACTTCTGTTTGGGCATCGATCAGGATTTTGTGTACCTCATCGTTTTTGTAGTAAGAGTAGTTGTTGCTTCCGATGTTGTCTTGGTCAAGTAAAACATATAGGAAGTTATCAGCGTCTCCATTATCCCCGGTCCAGCCGAGTAAGAATGCATCCGCTTCTCCGTTTTTCGCTTTTTCAAGGTAAGTAGCCCACTCGTATGAAACGATTTTTGCTTCGATTCCTACTTCAGCTAGATCCGCTTGAATTGCTTCTGCTACTTTTTGGCCATCCGGCATGTATGGACGTGGTACTGGCATTGCCCATAGTTCCATTTTGAAGCCATCTTTCTTACCTGCTTCAGCAAGAAGTTCTTTCGCTTTTTCAGGGTTGTACTCATAAGGCTCGATATCATCATTGTATCCGCCGATTACCGGAGGCATCGGGTTTTTCGCCATTTCCGCTTTTCCTTCGAAGAATGCATCAATGATCTCCTGCTTGTTGATGGCATAGTTGATCGCCTGACGTACTTTAGGATCATTGAAAGGTTCGCGAGTTGATGTTAATCCTAAGTATCCAACGTTCATGGATGGACGTTCGAATAATTGCAGGTTGTCATCGCCTTCGACTTTACTTGCATCACTTGGGTTTACACCATCAGCAAGATCGATTTCACCTGAAATCAGCGCATTCAGACGGGCTGAGTTTTCAGGGATCGATTTGAATACGACTTGATCTAATTTTGGTAGATCTTTATTCCAGTAGTCTTCGTTTTTCTCGATGACGATTTTGTCATTACGCTTCCACTCAACAAATTTGAAAGGACCAGTCCCCGCATCTGTCGGCGCTTCAGCAAGCTTGTCACCAAGTTCATCAATTGCTTTCGGGCTTACGATCGCAAATGGGCTCATGGCAATGTTTTTCAAGAATGGTGCTTGAGGACGCTTTAATACGAATTCGACCGTCATGTCGTCAGCCGCTTTCACTTCTTTGATCACGTGACCTTCCTCACCTTTAAAACCGCCAAACATAGAACCGTAGTAAGGGAATTGATCTGCATTCCCGTTCATCCAGCGTTCGAAGTTTTTCACAACGGCATCTGCATTGAAATCTGTGCCGTCCTGGAATTTCACTCCCTCACGCAGCATGAATTTGTAGTTCAACCCATCATCGGATACTTCCCACTTTTCAGCTAATCCCGGATTTACTTCTGTATCCTGCTCTCCGAATTTAACAAGTGTTTCGAAGATGTTTTTCGTTACTTTAAATGATTCCCCGTCCGTTACTGTTCCCGGATCAAGAGCGACAGAGTCTCCCCCGCGACCGAAGATCAATACTTTGGGATCTCCATTATCTCCACTGTTGCCGCCGTCACCTGAAGATTTTTCATCTCCTCCACATCCGTAAAGCGCGGATGATACGAGCAGGATGAGCAGCATTAAAATTGACCAGCTTTTTTTCCTCAACTAAATCCCCTCCTGAATAATGTTTATATACTTATGAGACTTGTCTTCTAGTAAAGATGACAAGCTACATAATGCCCTGGTTGGTGTTCCTTGAATTCCGGCACTTTCTGTTTGCAGATGTCCGTTGCATGCGGGCACCTGGTATGGAATGTGCAACCGCTAGGTGGATTGGACGGACTCGGGATGTCCCCCTGTAAGAGAATGGTTTCCCTTTTGAAATCCGGATCCGGTACGGGTACCGCCGACAGGAGCGCCTGGGTATATGGATGAAGAGGCTTTTCATAGAGATTCTCACTGTCGCTCAGCTCCACCATTTTCCCGAGATACATCACGCCCACACGGTCGCTTATATGTCTGACTACACCGAGATCATGCGCGATGAAGATATAGGTGAGTCCGAATTCTTTTTGTAGATCCTGCATCAGATTCAATACCTGGGACTGAATGGATACGTCCAGGGCCGACACAGGCTCATCGGCTATGATGAGTTTCGGCTTCGTCATGAGCGCCCTGGCAATCCCGATCCTCTGCCTTTGTCCTCCACTGAATTGATGCGGATAACGTTTAGCATGATAGCTGCTTAAGCCGACGATGTTGAGGAGTTCATGAACCCTTTCTTTTCTTTCCTTGGCAGAACCCATTCCATGAACCTTGAGTGGTTCTTCGAGAATCTTTTCTACTGTATGTCTGGGATTCAAGGATGCAAAAGGATCCTGAAAGACCATTTGCATCTCCCGGCGAATCTTCCTCATGTCCGAGTTTGATAGACTTGTAAGCTCACGGTCTTCAAATGTCACTTTGCCTTCGGATGGGTCGATGAGTCTCATGAGCATCCTGCCCGTCGTCGACTTCCCACATCCACTTTCCCCTACGATTCCAAGGGTTTCTCCTTTATTGACGGTAAAAGAAACCCCGTCCACCGCTTTAACAGAACTGACGGGTCGTCCAAGGATCCCCCCTGTTATCGGGAAATGTTTCTTAAGATTCTCAACCTTTAGCAACGGTTCCGTCATAAACTCCCTCCTCCGCTTCATCGAACAGGAAGCATCGTGTGCAATGTCCTTGTGATGTTTCATATAATTCCGGTGTTTCCACTAAACAGCGATCGAATGCTGCATCACAGCGGGCTGCAAATCGACAGCCTGTCTTGATCGATCCCGGCTTTGGAACATTCCCCTGGATCGAATGCAGTCGCTGCTGCTTGATGCGCATGTCGGGTACAGATTGTATCAGGCCTTTCGTGTAAGGATGCTGAGGGTTCTTGAAGATTTCTTCAACAGTGCCCTCTTCCACCACCTTGCCTGAGTACATGACAACGACCCGTTCACATGTTTCTGCCACAACCCCTAAATCATGTGTGATCAGGAGGACAGCTGTGTTCAGTTCCTTATTTAACCGCTTCATCAATTTTAAAATTTGGGCCTGGATCGTCACGTCCAATGCCGTTGTAGGTTCGTCTGCTATCAGGACGCGGGGATCGCACACCATCGCCATGGCGATCATGACCCTTTGTCTCATCCCTCCGGATAATTGGTGAGGGTATTCCTTGATTAATTCCTCAGATCTCGGCAAGCCGACCATTTTCATGATGTCGACGGCCTTTTCCCTTGCCTGTTTCTTTCCTACTTTTGTATGTATGCGTATTGCTTCGATTAATTGATCTCCTATGGTAAAGACGGGGTTCAACGATGTCATCGGTTCCTGGAAAATCATCGCTATGTCATTGCCCCGGATATCTCTCATCCGCTTCTCGGAAGCCTGTGTCAGGTCTTCATCTTTATAAAGGATTTTTCCGCCGACGATTTTCCCTGGCGGCTTTGGTACGAGACCCATGATGGATAGGGAGGTAACACTTTTCCCGCATCCACTTTCCCCGACAATCCCGAGCACCTCCCCTTCGTTCACATGAAAACTGACTCCATCGACTGCAGGAACTTCTCCATCATCCGTAAAAAAGGAGGTCCTTAAATCTTCCACTTTCAGTAAAGGACGCTGTTCGCTCATTCAAATCCTCCTCTTCAAAACTATCTCTCTTTTCTTAATTGTGTTTATTTTCTAAATTTTATATGTCTCTTATTATACAAGATGTTACAAATGTTGCAATCCATTTTCAGAATTTTTCTGCAAGAAGTCGATATTCCCATTTCCATTCAATATATGTCCAATTAACCCTTTCATTCCTTCCATATAAAGTTATTTAGCACTACTTTATTCACGACACACCTGAAATAAGTTTGATATGTTTTTTGAAAACACAAAAAAAGTCATGACATTTATCACAGGAATCGTGATATGTCATGACTTTCACTCTTATTGGTCAAGTTGTTGCACTTGGAAGAGCTTGTAGTAGTGACCTTGCTTCTTCATTAAATCTTCGTGTGTCCCCATTTCGACAACTTCCCCATGCTCCATGTGGATGATCCGGTCCGCGTGAGTGATCGTGGAGAGTCGATGGGCCACGATAAAGGTCGTCCGGTCTTTTGCCAGGACTTCAAGGGATTCCTGGATGAGGTGTTCGCTTTCTAAATCAAGGGCAGAAGTCGCTTCATCCAAGATGAGGATCGGCGGATTCTTCAGGAATACCCTTGCAATCGCCACCCTTTGCTTCTGACCGCCTGACAGCTTCACGCCACGCTCCCCTACGCGGGTATCGTAGCCTTGAGGCAATTTCATGATGAAGTCATGGGCATTCGCCGCTTTCGCCGCCTCGATGACCTCTTCATCCGTCGCTTCGGGATTACCGAACTTAATATTCATCTTGACGGACTCACTGAAGAGAATATTATCCTGCAGTACCATGCCGATGTTGTCCCGTAAAGATCTGACCTGGAACCTCCTGATGTCCGTGCCGTCTAAAAGGATCTCCCCTTCGGTTACATCATAGAAGCGGGGTATCAGACTGACGAAGGATGATTTCCCCCCGCCGCTCATACCGACCAGCGCAACGGTTTCCCCCGTCTTAATATCCAGGTTGAGGTTCCGGAGCACTCTCTCTTCATCCGATTCATAACGGAAAGAGACATTGTTAAACTTTATATCCCCCTGTACATTTTCACACGGAACAGCGCCCGGCTCATCATCTATATCATATTTTTCATCCATGAATTCAAAGACACGATCCATGGAAGCAATCGATTGAGTCAGTGTTGTAGATGAGTTCACCAGTCGTCTGAGCGGGCCATACAGGCGGTCGATATATGCAATGAAGGCAGCCATCGTACCAATGGTAAGATCTCCATTGATCACTTGCAGCCCGGCATAACCAATGATGATCAATGGTGAGATATCCGTGATCGTATTGACGACCGCAAATGCCTTCGCATTCCAGCTTGTCTGCTTTAAAGCCTTCGTCAGGAAATTATGATTTTGATCCTGGAATTGCTTCTGTTCATAATCTTCAACAGCAAAGCTCTTGATGACAGCCATCCCCTGGACCCGTTCATGCAGATGGCTTTGAACCTCTGCAAGCGCCTGGGAGCGATCTCTCGTCAACCCCCTGAGCCTTCCGAAGAAATAGCGGACAGAGAAGGCGTAGAATGGAAAAGCGATGAGCGACACAAGGGTGAGCGATACATCCATCGTGAACATGATGGACAAGGCAATCACAATGGTGGCCGCATCCAGCCAAAGATTCATCAGCCCGGTGATGACGAAGTTCTTCGTCTGCTCCACATCATTGATGACCCTTGAAATGACTTCCCCCGCCCTTGTATTCGAATAGTATTTAAAGCTGAGCCGCTGAATATGCGAGAAAAGATAATCCCTCAAATCATACAGGATCTTGTTGCCAGTCCACTGTGCAAAGTACTGCCTGTAATACTCCACTGGCGGTCGCACGAGAAGGAACAGGACGAGCATGATTCCCATGATCATGAGCAGCTGACTTGTCTTTTCATCGGCTGTTAGTCCTTTAGCCCCGACGATATCATCAATGACATATTTGATTAATACGGGGATCAATAAAGGGATGGTGAATTTAATGATGCCTATGATTAATGTACCTATGATCTGCCACTTATAAGGTTTGACAAACTGAAGGTACCGTTTGATACTGTCCAAGTGATTACTCCTTTCTAAGGTGTATGCGTTTAGTTTACCCCAATAAAAAGGGGTGACCCTGTACGGAAAGAAGCACTGCAGCTCATCCTGATCTCATGATCGATCAGGAGAAGGTTGCTTCTTACCGGGTCAGCCCTTTTACACCTATACAACTTTCCTAAAAATCATTTTACCCTCTGTGCGTCAAGTATCGCTCGTACCAAATATCGATAAAGTCCGGGGCGAATGGCCCTTTTCTCTGTCTGATCCAGCGGACAAGCTTGTCGACATTCCGCTTAAGGATGTGATCAATCACATCCGGGTAACCGTAAAGCTTTCGATGAGCTTCATACTCATCTTCATCAAGCAATGTATATGTCATGTCGGGAAACACTTTGATATCCAAGTCGTAATCGATATACTTGATCGCCTCATGATCATATACAAATGGTGAGCTTAAATTACAATAATAATAAATACCGTCCTCACGAATCATACAAATAATGTTAAACCATAGCTCAGAATGGAAATAGCAGATGGCCGGCTCTCGTGTCATCCATGTCCTTCCGTCTGACTCCGTCACCATTGTCCGGTCATTTCCACCGATGATCTGATTGGTCGTCCCTTTCAGGACCGTCGTCTCATTCCAGATGCGGTGAATGTTTCCATCATGCTTGAAGCTATGTATTTGTACAGATTTTCCTTCAGTGGGAACCGCCATCGTATCCCCTTCTTTCATTTCAGAATTACCTTTATATATGCTTGTCTATTTTATCATTATAACGTTTCCTCAGAAAATTTAAAACAAAAGGGCTATCCTTAAAGAAAATATCCTTTAAGAATGGCCCGAATTTGATCTTTACTGGGGTCTAATATAGAAATGGCAGCGGTACTCCTCCTGATTTTATGATGGGACTCCGCTTTGTTCCTTTTGATAGGAACGGATCACTTCATCGGTCTGCTCTTGGAAGGTTTTCTGAATTTCCCTGAGATCCTTCTTCTTCCTAAGGATTTCCTTCTGTATCGATTCTGCCTTTGTCATCTCCTGAAGCTCGATCAATTCTTCCTCCAACGCCTGGCAACGCTCTATCTCGGACTGAAGATATAACAACTTATCCATTGTACCCAGCTGTACCGAAACCAACTCATTAAATCGCTGCTGCAACACTTCGACCAACTCCTCTAAACAAGCTCTCCTAACACATTCTCCCTTCCCATCACAAACCCTTTGACTTTTTCTGTCATAATCGTGAAAGTTTTGTCGATGGAGGGACGGACCTCCATTTTTAGAGGTTATATGGAGTAGAAGTGTTGTTAGATAAAACTTTGTATGATTATGAGTGTTGGTTTGGAAGGTCCGTCCCTCCAAAATGAAAAAGCACCCATCGAAATGGGTGCTTTTTCTGTCAAGAACAATGGGATTATTGTTGTTGACCGTATTTTCCAGAAGCTTTCGCTTTGTTAGCTTCTGCTTGTTGGTTTTGTTGCTTTACGTGTTGAGCTGCTGTCGTTTCAGAAGCGAACTCAGTACCGTATTGTTGTTGCTGAGCTTGACCAGCTTGAGCGTTTTGTTGTTTCACGTGTTGAACGCTTGTACCAGATTGAGTTTTGTTTGGTTGTTTTGCCATTGTAATCACCTCCACGCTTATTAAGATAACCAAGCGTGGATTTCACTATTCGATTTTTTTCAGGAAAAACGTTCCATTAAACAAGGAGGGAACGACCACCGTCCACAATGATGGTTTGACCCCTGATCATGGAAGAATCATCTGAAACGAGGAACATGACTGATTTCACAAGATCGTCGATTTCGACCATCCGTCCTGCCGGCGTTTTGCTGCGGGCATCCTCAAGAAGTTCTTCACGGTTAGGGAAGTGTTTGAGTGCATCCGTGTCGATTGCGCCGCCTGATACGGCATTTACGATAATGTCACGTGGTGCAAGCTCAACGGCAAGATAGCGCGTCAATGCTTCCACGGCAGCTTTTGAAACCCCTACCGTTGTGTAATTATCCAGGTAACGGATGGATCCCAAAGAGCTGATGCTCACAATGCGTCCGCCCTTGTCCATTAATTTTGCTGCTTCCTGTGCACAGAATAACAGAGCTTTACTGTTAATATTCATCGTCCAGTCCCAGTGAGACTCTTCAAGCTCCATGACAGGGCGTAATACTCCTGAAGCCGCGTTGCTTACCAATACATCCAACCGGCCGAACTCTTCTTTGATCTGTTCGAACATGGATTTGATTTTATCGACATCCCCGACATTCGCACGGACCACAAATGCTTTTCGTCCCAGTTTTTCAACTTGTTCAGCCGTTTCAAGGGCACCTTTTTTACTGCGGGCGTAATTGACGACGATATCGTACCCTTTTTCTGCAAGCTGGATGGCGATTTCCCTTCCAAGACCGCGGCTGCTTCCTGTTACTAATGCTACTTTTTGACTCATATTACTTCATCCTTTCAATTTCATTTTCCAATTGGTCCAAAGCATAAAGCGACCCTGAACACACAAACTAATAAGAACATATCAGTTAAATGGAGGAATGAGTTATGTATGTAGGCAGAGATATGACCGAGCTTTCCATGATACCAAAAGATGAATGGAAGAAAAGCGAGCTTGCTTTCTTTCACCATTCACTACAACAAATAGTACCTTATTTGAATGCAGAAGGACAATCGATTCATCGGGAAATTGTCGAAGAAATCGAAAACCGCGGTGGATTGAAGCGCGGCGAAGCCGATTATACCCATGGCACGAAGATAAGTTACGACTGAAATAAAGGAGCAGCGGGACCCGCTGCTCCTTACTATTTCTGGAGTATCCCTGCTCCTGTTTCCTGCCAGATTTTTTGGTGTGATACAGGAAAAGCATACTTTTCCATTTCCAATGGAGTAACAGCAATCAGTTCGCTACCTTCTAACGTCTTGCTGTTTACAAATCCCACATACACCTCGATATCCCAAACAATGTGAGAGAAGATATGCTGGATCTTTGTCACAACTCCGGCCTTTAAAGAACAATCCACTCCATACTCCTCTTCCATGAGTTGGAGCAATTGCTTCCTTCCGCTGCTTGCATTTCCTACTTCAAAATTAGGGAATTCCCATAAATTAGCGAGCAGGCCCTTCCCGGGGCGTTTATGGATCAAAACCCGATCATCTTCTGTGAACAGGACCGCTGCCGCCATATTAAGCTTGCGGGCCGATTTTTTCTTCGATTTAATGGGGAGTTCAGTCTGAACACCTTCTTCAAAAGCCTGGCAGTGCTCACGTACGGGGCAAAGCAGACAGGATGGGGATGTCGGTGTACAGATCAGGGCACCAAGTTCCATCAATGCCTGGTTGAAAAAGGAAGGGTTTTCTCTTGAAATCAGCTCCCTCACTGCTTCTTCAAACACTTTTCTGGATGAAGGCTTGGCGATATCAAGCCATATGGACAAAATACGTGAAAATACCCTCATCACATTTCCGTCCACTGCAGGCTCAGGTTTGCTGTAAGCAATACTTAAAATCGCTCCCGCCGTGTATGGACCGACCCCTTTTAAAGAAGAAATTTCTTTCGGCGTATCCGGAACGACTCCTTCATACTTTTCATTCACTTCTTTCACAGCTGTTTGCAGATTCCTGACTCTCGAATAATAACCGAGGCCTTCCCACGCTTTCAGCACATCCTCTTCATCTGCAGAGGCCAGGGCAGCTATTGAAGGAAATTTTTCGATGAATCGGTTAAAATAAGGTATGACCGTATCCACCCTCGTTTGCTGAAGCATGATCTCTGACACCCAAACTTTATATGGGTCTTGATCCTTCCTCCACGGCAAATCGCGTTGTTCTCTTGAAAACCATGAAATCAAATCATTCTGAAATTCCTCACGGTTTATGGTCTGTAAGTGTTTCAGTGGCTCTTCTATCAATTTTGTACCTCCAGGATGTTAATTGTTGCATTGAATAGGGAATAAATAATTAGTACTCTGTTTTTAAACAGACAAGCTTTATTTCTTGTAACCCACCACAAATACATTCGTCCAATAATCCAAATAATAAATGACGACGGGACATCCGTAAACGTTTTAACGCATGGAAATGGGATTCTGTCGGAACCACAAAGGTTTCGATATAGCGATTCGAATCATCTTCAGCCTTCTCCCAATGGAAGTTGAGAGCATCATAATGTGGTAATGTCTCTGCGATATCGGTCATAATTTGCTTATATCGAGGGTTTGAATTCTGCTTGATTTCATATTCCAAATGTATGTGCAAAGTGTTTTTCATTGAAATAATCTCCTTTTAACCATATCATGTTCACCAATGAAACGTCATAAACAAATCTTAGAAATGCGAGCCAAGGGAGGACTTTTTTTGGATACAGGCACTCATATCGTCATGGGCTTCGCACTCGGCGGATTGGCTACTTTAGATCCCGTCGTAGCTGAAAGCGCAGCCACTTCTCAAAGTGTGTTGGTCGCAGCCGTGATCGGCTCTCAAATTCCTGACATCGATACCGTATTGAAATTGCGCAATAATGCGGTTTATATTCGTCACCACCGGGGGGCCACCCACAGTATTCCTGCGGTCGTTCTCTGGCCGCTCTTAATTGTTGCTTGTCATTATCCGTTTTTTCCAGGTGCTGATTTGCTTCATCTATGGATTTGGACATTTGTGGCCGTATTCCTCCATGTATTTGTCGACATTTTCAACGCGTATGGAACCCAGGCCATCAGGCCGATCTCGTCGAAATGGGTCGCTTTAGGGGTCATTAACACGTTTGATGCGATCATATTCGCCATACATGTAGTCGGCTTGATACTGTGGGGTCTTGGTTTTCCACCGGGAAAAACCTTTTTGGTCATGTACATTGTCATTTTTGCTTACTATGTATTGAGATTTCAGGTTCAAAAAGCCGTGAAAAATGCGGTGAAGCGAAGAATCCCCCAGGCTGAAAAGATCATCGTTTCACCGACGATCCGATTTTTCCAGTGGCGCCTGGCGATCGTTACGAAGGAGCATTATTATGTGGCACGGGCATTCAGGCGATCGATTACGATCTTTGATAAATTCCAACGCGTGGAACTACCTGACAGTCCGATCATCAACGCTGCCAGGAAAGATAAAAATCTGGCAGCCTTCCTCTCCTTTTCCCCGGTTTACCGATGGGAAGTGGATGAGTACGATGACCATTATGAAGTCCGCTTCATCGATCTGCGATATCGAAATAACGGACACTACCCATTCGTCGCCCTGGTGCAGCTCGATAAAGACCTGAACATCGTCAGCTCCTACACAGGATGGGTATTCAGCGAAGAAAAACTCCGCTCAAAAGTGGACATCGACATTTTAATTGATTAAAGCAGTGAGGGACGGACCTTAAAAGGTCCGTCCCTCTTCACTTTAATGTACTAAATCATCATCTTCTTTATCGTCGATCAGGTGTTTGTATTTCGGGTTTTGTGCGGCGAATTCATGGATTTGCTCACCGTATGTATTGACCCATTGTCGAACGACTTTCTCCGTCACTGCTTTCCCTTTGTAATCGTAACCTGCTTTTGCGTATGTCGCTTCGAAATCTTCCCATACGAGTTCAATCCAGGTCCTCGCTTTTTCATAAGAAAGCTTATTATTTTTTTCAATTAACAATTGTGTTAATTCGTGGAATGTAGACTCCATTTTGTCTCCTCCTTTTCCAAATATTTAGTTTGTACTTTTATGATAATGTCGATCATTTCACCCATACTAAAGGTACGTGGTTAAGCTTAGTTGTGAATCTTTGCTTCTTCACGGTATAAGTCAGTACATTTCACCTTTTAGGAGGCACATTATGCGAAATAAATCGACAGGGTTCCCCAACATGAACAACAATAAATTTGAAGGTGAACCGAGAGCAAAGGCGGAATATGCATCTAAAAGGGCTAACGGCACCATCAACACCCATCCTCAAGAACGCATGAAATCTTCTGGACAAAGAGATCACGACTCACTTTAATACAGTGAAATTTGATTAGGGGGTAGTCACGATGGGAAACATGAAAAACAACTTCTACCGAAATAAGTACAGCAGTCCATTTAACAAGGCATTCTACAATCCGAAGCATGCCCATTCTCAGGCAAATGGACAAACCACACAAACTCAAGACTTAATCATTCTGGAGAACCAGACACGTAAGCGTTCCTAGATCTTCCGAGGTCCGTCCCTCTTGACGGACCTCTTCATTATTTCTTTTCCCCGGCTAAAAGGGAAATGGGCAAAGCTTCTTCTTTCCCGTCTCCGCCCAATCGGTATCCCCAGGCGAAAACTCCATTCAGATAGTCCACTTTAAAATAAGTGCCCGGATCTCCTTCAATTCCATAAATCCCACCAGGCTTATAAGCATCTGGATCCATGAGATAAGCCTGCGCCATAAGGGCCTTTCGCTCCAATACGGCAAACTCATTCACAATTCCCAACTGCTCTGCTTTCCTTGCCTTCTCCTTCAACGAAGCAATCTCCTGCTTCAACTCATGCTCCGTCATCTCACTATATCTTCTCTCTTGTTCCATTCCTCATCACCTCTACTAATAGTAGTATAGAGAAAATGATACAATAAGAAAAGCGCAAGCGGCTGGTCAGACCCGACAAGCATAAGACAGGATGGCTGAAAAGGCGTTCTTTGCCTTTTTGGCCATCACGGCTTATGACCTCGAGGGGCTAGCCGCTGGAGCTGGACAATAAGAAAAGCGGAGGGGCTTTGCCCAGAGGCGACAAGCATAAGGCAAGTCCACCGGAAAGGCGCTCTTTGCCTTTTTGGTGGGCTGGACTTATGACCTCGAGCCTCTAAGCCCCGGACCTGGACAATAAGAAAAGCGGAGACGACTGGTCAGGCCCGACAAGCATAAGAAAGGATGATTAAACATGAAGACAGCCATCATCACAGGTGGAGGCTCAGGCCTCGGGAAAGAATTGGGGAAACTCCTTAGCCAGCAAGGATATCATATCCTCCTGCTTGGTCGAACAGAAGACCGTCTAAAAGAAGCAGGAACCGAAATTGAACATATAGGCGGACAAGTCTCATATGCCACGTTGGATATACGCTCCAATCACGACATTCACCAATTCTGCAGGGATCACCTTAATGATCGTAAGGTTGAATTACTCATACATAACGCAGGCGTAGGCTATTTCGGCCCTTTCGAGGAGTCAAGTGACGATGCATTAATCAGTATGTTTGAAACCAATGCCCTTGGGCCCATCCGGTTAACGAAGGCACTGCTGCCTAAATTGGAGCAGGAGAGCACCATCATCAATATCATTTCTACAGCCGGTCTCAGAGGAAAGAAAAACGAGTCTTTGTATGTAGCGAGCAAGTTCGCCCTAAGAGGGTTCGGCGAAAGCCTTCAAAAGGAATACGAAGCCACGGACCTACGCATCGTGAATGCTTATATGGGTGGAATGGATACTCCATTCTGGGAAAACAGTGACCATATCAGTGACCCGTCAAGACTCCGCTCTCCTAAAGAAGTAGCGGAGACGATCGTAAATGAATTTCAGGAAAAAGATGAAATCGTCATCGAATCAAAAAAATAAACAGCAAAAGGCAGCCATCGATGATCGAAGGCTGCCTGGATTTAAGGAGCAAACGGGAAAAACATAAAGGCCACAAAAAATAATAGCATAGGAACTAAAAACAATGCGAATACATCAATGACCACGACAAAGGCGATCCATACCCAGCGGATGCCATCCTTTCGTTTTAAAAATGGCTGAATCATCCTGATATTGACCAGGATCAAGAAGATTGCCACTCCCAGAAGGAAGAATGGAACAACCCATTTCCCCATATCCTCAGCAAACCCCTGGTTGAACCACTCCTGCCTGCCCAATGAAAAGTAGTCCGTTTGCACTTTTATAATCAATTCACCGATGAGAAATAAGAGGGCGGTGCCTATCACTATTCCTCCAGTGTAAAGCTTGAATTTTCTCCCTGTCCCAATAATAAGAGGCAGGGTAACAACAACAAACAGGATCGCGGCTATCTCCACTGAACTCTCCCTTTCCCCATCCTTTTAGTAATGAAAAAAATCACTCTTCGTTTTCTTTTAATTCTTCCAACAGCCTTTCAATGTCTTCCATTGAAAACCCTTTTCGATACAACGTTTGCTTCATTTTCTGTACATACTCATATCCATCGTATTTTGAACTGAGTTTTCTGTGAGCCTTCAACCCCTGATGATAAACCGCATCCCATCTCTCATCATCATCCCGTTCGGATTCGACCGTTTCCCAGACGATTTTCATGACTGAGCCAGGATACCCTTTCCTCATCATGTTTTGTTCAATCTTTTGCTTGGCAATCATCTTGGAATCTTTCCGATACTTATGAAGGAGCTTTTCTGTCAGGGCGACCGCTTTATCTACCTGCTTTTCTAGTGTGAAAGCGGCCAGGGCTTCTTCAATATGGGAATCCCCCACGCCCTTTCTTCTCAATTCCCCCCGGATCCAAGTCGGCCCCTTATCAGCCGTATTCATTTGGGTCCCGACAAACGCGTGGGCGAATTCTAAATCATTGATGTATTTAATCTCATTTAATTTATGAATGACTTCCTGGATGATCCCTTCCTCCGGGTCCCCTTCCTGCAAGTGATCACGGATTTCCTTTTCCGTTCTCATCCGGTAGGCCAGATACTGTATGGCTTTATTAAATGCCTTTTTAACATCGTCTTCATATTGAAGCTCCGAAATCTCAAGCTCATCCACCTCGAGCCCTTTTCTGAGCTGAAACTTGGCAAGAACCGCTTCATCGACACTGAAAGAATATTTTCCATCTATAAATAAATTGTAACGCTCATCGTTCTTTACTTGCTTCGTTATTTTCGTAATCTTACCCATATTTTCCACCTCCTCTTAATCCTAACACATTCAACATATGTTTTTTATTCTGAAGATAGGTAAAATAATAAGTATAACTGGAGGGATGATGATGAAGATTGCCATAACAGGTGGAACAGGTTTTGTCGGCCAGGCTCTGACTGAGGAACTTCTCAAACACCAACATGAAGTGATGATCCTGACCCGAAATCCGGATAAATACGATGCTCGGCCAGGTGTGACGTATGTGAAATGGCTCTCCGATGGGGCAAGACCCGAAGAGGAGCTCGAAGGAATTCACTCCTTCATTAATCTTGCGGGAGAATCCATCAATAGCGGAAGATGGACCGAAGAACGCAAGAAACGGATCATCAACAGCCGGATCAACTCAACCCGAGAAGTCATCAATATTATAAAAGCATTGAAAGACAAGCCTGCCTCCCTTATCAATGCAAGCGCAATCGGCTATTACCCTTCTTCCAAGACGAATACGTATACGGAAGCCTCAACCGAGACAGCTGACAATTTCCTTGGGGAAACCGTTCAAATATGGGAAAAGGAAGCAGCCAAAGCCACACAAATCGGCATACGGGTAGCCTATACACGATTCGGCATCATTCTCGGCAAGGGGGAAGGCGCCCTTCCAAGGATTGCCCTTCCCTATAAAATGTTTGTCGGGGGCACTGTCGGTTCTGGGGAGCAGTGGATGTCATGGGTTCACATCAACGATATCGCGAGAGCCGTGCATTTTGTAGCCGAAACAGAGGGGATTGCAGGACCTGTTAATGTCACCGCTCCTTCTCCCGTCACTATGAAAGAATTCGGAAAGACACTCGGGACGGTCCTTGGCAGGCCCCACTGGATACCGGTCCCTTCCCTTGCTTTAAAAGTGGCGATGGGTGAAATGAGCGCACTCGTACTGGAAGGACAGAGAGTCTTACCGGCTGTCCTCTCAGAACACGGTTTTCAATTTCAATATCCGGAATTGAAAAGTGCCCTCATTGATATTTATCAGTAAGTCACAGGTATGTCCCTTCCTTTTCACGGCAAAAATAGAATTAATCTTGAAAAGAAGGGATGTACATAGAAATGGATAATAAGAAAAAGAAAGACAAAAACAAGTCGGTTCTATCAAGTGCTCAGGAAGTCACGTACTCAAGGGAGTTCAAAGCAGCAGATCGTGCAGGCGGTTTCAGTTCCAAAGCTCACAGATAGACAATTATTACCTAACTAAAAGCCCTTACTTTGAAGAAAGATAAAGGTACAGGTCCCAAAGGATCCTGTACCTTTATTTTTAACCAAAGGGGATGTTGATATTGGGAATATCACGCGGCCATAGTAAAAGAGGAAATAAAAACAGCCTGCCACAAACACCCGCTCAGCTCAAATCTGACGGTGTTGATGAAGAGTTCTCATCAGAACTTGCCGACCAGGCAGATATGGAAGCACAAGCCCGGGCAAACGCTGCAAACCAGCGTGCACGGGTGAAGAAAAACCAATAGCGAATCCCGTTCGTTAAAAAGTCGGGTTTGAGGAATTCAGCTTTAAAAGAGCCCCACGCTGTGACAGCATGGGGCTCTTTCATATCCAAAACGTTCACACTATAATCGGCTTCTTGTGCCTTCTGTCATGGTGAGTGATCATCTGTTTCATGTAGGGAATCATCCAATGGTCGACTCCCCAATAGTAGGCACCCTTACCTGTAAAAAGGAGGATGATGGCCGCAGTGTAAAGGATGGGGTTCGTGCTGACAGTCCCTGCCAATAAGAAATTCAAGTTCATAAATGCACCTGCGAGAAGAGCCGGAATGGTCATGAATCCAATAATCAAACCTGCCCCTACCAACATTTCTCCCCAAGGAATCAAGACATTGAATAGTTCTACGTTCGGCAAAGCAAATCCTTTCAAGAATTCTGCATACCAGCCTTGTACGGCTGGATGATCTCCTGTCGCATTAGCCACAGCCCCCTGCAAAAAGCCCCTTGCATCAAATCCATCATTCACCTTATGCCACCCAGCTTCAAGCCACTGAACTCCCAACCAAATCCTCAACACTGTCCAAATCGCGCTCACTTTTTGATTTTCCCACCATCTCATGATGGTTCATCTCCTTTTGGATGCATTTTTTGTGAAACTATTCACAAATATAATTACGTTAAGACGACCTACTGTGATTTATATCGTGCTATTGTGAAATGTTTCACATATTCTTTACACTCTTACTATACCTCTTCTTACCTCTTAATACAATAGGCTTTCTCGCATGTCACAAAGGTGTCAAAACTTTAAAAATGATCGCATTATCAAATAGGGATTCAAGATCAAGATTCCGCCACTCTCCTTTAATATCTGATCTTACTAAAACAGAAACTTTCTAATTTCCCATACGTATTACATAATAGAGATAGATATCCGTTTACGGGGGATGAAATGATGAAGTCAGAGAACAAGCTTTGGAGAATGTGGAAGGTATTATCACTCGCCTTATCCATAGTGGTCAGGGTCTACTGGTACCGGCTGCGGGGTAAGTCCCAATGGGAAAAAGAAAAGCTTTGGGAACAAATCGGAAAAGAGTTCAAAGAAACCCTTTTTGAACTGAATGGCGTATTGATCAAAGTTGGACAACTGTTGAGTATCCGGGAGGACCTGCTTCCGAAAGGGTTCATCAATCAAATTCAGGACTTGGTTGACCATGTACCTCCTTCCCCTTGGGAAAAGATTGAATCGGTTCTTGAAAGGGAATGGGGCGGACCCGTTTCTTCCATGGTACTGAACATTGATCAAGAAGCCATCGCCTCGGCTTCCATCGGGGAAGTGTACAAAGCGACATTGCTTGATGGCACCCAAGCGGCCATCAAGGTGCAGCGACCGGAGATCCCTTCACTTGTGAAGACTGATTTCCGGACATTGTCTATCATCATCTGGTTTGCCCGGCATTTTGCTCCCATGCCGAAGGGGTTCATTAATTTTAAAATGCTATATAAAGAATTGAAGCAGGTCATTGAGCAGGAGCTCGACTTTTCCAAAGAAATGAGTACCGCCATCTCTTTTAAACAGAGGTTTAAAGGTCATGCCAATGTGAAAATCCCGACGATGTATCCTGAACTCTGTACAGATAAAGTATTGGTGATGGAATGGGTCGATGGGGTTCGATTGAATGATAGAAAAGCGATTGGTTTGTATGGTCTGAATGGCCAGAAGCTTGCACAGGAACTATTCCGTCTCTTCCTCCCTCAGTGGCTCGAGCCCGGAATCTTCCATGCCGATCCCCATGCCGGAAACATACTGCTACAGTCTGATGGTACTTTCGTTTTATTGGATTACGGGATGATCGGGGAAATTTCCAAAAGGGATTCAGCCCATTTCCAAAATCTCCTCGAAGGGGTTCTTTTAAAGAATTTCCGGAAAGCTTCAGAGGCTCTTGCCGAATTGGGGTTCCTGCTTCCAGACGCCAGTCCGAAGACGATTGAGCCTGTGCTAAAGGAATTTGTCACTCTGGATATGGAGCAGTTTAAACAGATGGATCTGATATCGGTAAAGAAGGAAATCAACGAAATGGTGAAATCACTTCCTGTGCAGGTTCCGACCCGCTTTATCTTTTTAGGGCGATCCTTCGCCACGATCGAAGGACTTGTCCACACATTGAGCCCGGATGAAGAAACCCTTGATGTAGTCAAGCCTGCCTTTATGGATTGGGTGAAGGATGGGAACACAAACAAATGGGAGCTTCTTATGAAATGGGTCAGCGCCCAACCCCTTTTTCAGACCGTTCAAAAAGTACGGCAGTTATTGGATATACCGGAAAAGGCGCTGGAACAACAGGAACATCATCAGCTAAACGAATTTCAATTTAAGATATTCGAGGGTCAAAAGAAGCAGGCTTATGTCATTATACTGGCAGGCTGCCTCGGCGGATTTTCAGGACTGGCGTTTGATATGGAGGTCGTCTGGAAAGGAAGCTTTGCCCTGGCAGGATTCGGTGTCGCAGGGTATTGGATGATTGCCACAAGGCAAAGAAACTGGTTAAAGAAATTGAAAAATGGGCAACTGTATTAAGAGTTGGTTCCCAGTTAAATAAAAAGCTCAGAGCAGCCTCTGAGCTTTTTCCTATTTAATCCGTGTGTAGTAGAACTTCATCCCTATTCAGCCCTCTGAAATTCACTCCTTGATACTGAACTCTTCATCACAGAATCCATAAAGGTTTGAATCGATGCGTAGTCGTCATACAGAAACAGTAAAGTGTCACCAGGCTGTGACATCTCCCACGCCATGAACAAAGCATGGATTTCCTCCGGCTGCACATGAATCGTTGGATGTCCTTTGGATTCATCCACCCCTCTGGTCAGCAAATGGATGGTTTCTCCCGGGGTCCTTCCCCTTAAATTCAGATCTTCCTTAATAATGAAGATATCAGAATGCTTTCCAAAAATCCTTCCCATTTCCTGAATCGTTTCATCTTTCCGATCTCCCGCAGCTGAGCCAACTGTGATGACCCTTCCATCCTTCAGATAGGCAATGGTATCGTATAATGCCCTTAAGCCTGCCGGATTATGGGCGTAGTCCACAATGATGGTCCTTCCTTGTACGATTTGAACATTGAATCGTCCACGATTCTGATTTTCAGTCGGCAGAAAACTGATCACCTTGCTTCGAAGTTCGGAGAGTGGGCGTCCTAAAGAATGTGCGGCGGCAAGAGAACCAAGCACATTCAAGACATTATACCTGGCAGCACCATTGATGGTGATGGGAATATGGGAGACCGGCAAAAATCGTTCCGTTTTCCCCTCACAGGTATGCATGATCCATCCTTCATCCATGTACCAAGCCTCATTCCCATTTTCAATATGCTCCTGTATCACTGGATTTGAAAGAGATAATGAGAAATAGACAATCTTTCCATACGTTTGAGTGGCCATTTGGACACATCGCGGGTCATCCGCATTCAATACGCACGATCCTCCTGGTAAAACCACTTCGGCTACTGTCTGCTTCAGCTTTGTTAAATCCTCCAGCGTATCTATACCATTCAATCCCAGATGATCTTCACTGATATTGGTAACGATGGCCACATCACAGTGCCTGAAAGCGAGACCTTCCCTCAGCATGCCGCCTCTGGCCGTTTCAAGTACAGCAACGTCTACACCAGGGTGGGAGAGGACTTTCCTGGCGCTTTTTGGACCGCTGCAATCGCCTTCATCGATTTGTTGTTCGGCGATCCAAATGCCGTCAGAGCAAGTAAAGCCGACGGTTACATCCTCCTTTTGTAATAAGTGGGAGACCAACCGGCAAGTCGTTGTCTTACCGTTCGTTCCTGTCACAGCGACTATCGGGATGGCCGCTTCCTCGCGATTTTCGAATAAATAGTCAACGATTGCTCCCCCGACGTCCCGGCTTTTTCCTTCTGAAGGATAATGGTGCATCCTGATCCCAGGCGCAGCATTCACTTCAAGGATGGCAGCTGCTCCCTTTTCGAATGGGACGGTTACATCTGTTGAAAGGATATCGATTCCGGCAATGTCCAGACCGATGGCAACCGCAGCTCCTTCTGCCATCTTGCGGTAATGAGGATGAACATCATCCGTCACGTCAATGGCTGAACCACCGGTTGAAAGGTTCGCATTCCCCAGTACTTCAAGACTTTGTCCCATTTTAAGGACCGTATCCAGGGAGTGTCCCTCCTTCTCCAAATGTACAACGGTTCGTTCATCCAGGGGAATTCTGCTCATGGCTTTCTCATGACCTTCTCCACGCAAAGGATTTTTGTTTTCGCTTTCAATTAATTCCTTGATTGTTTTTCTCCCGTCACCTATTACCGTTGGAGGCTGGCGAAGACTTGCTGCAATGAGTTCATTATTCACGACAAGGAATCGGTAGTCCTTTCCTTTATAGTAACGTTCAATGATATAGTCAGTCCCTTCACTGTATACACAGCGGAAGGCCGTTAACAGATCAAGTTCATTCTGGATATCCGTCACGATATTTTGTCCCTGGCGTCCATTGACAGGTTTGATTACGAGTGGGAATCCGATCTTTCCTGCTGACTGAAGAAGCTCGTATTCATTTGAAACTACATCCCCCTCAGGAACTGGCAGACCTGCACTCTTCAATAACATTTTCGTCGCATCTTTATCACAGGAGTCCTCTACAGCTAGATAAGAGGATTGACTTGAAATGGTCGCCTGTACGAATTTTTGTTTCTTACCTGTCCCGAGCCTTAAATGGCTGTTTGTTCCCGTTCTTTCGACTGGTATCTTCCGGGCTTTGGCAGCTTGAAAGATGGCCTCGGTACTCGGCCCCATTTTATGCAGATGATATAGATCGGAAGTTTCTGATATGTAAGGCTCGGCACTGACCTCTTTATGTTCGAGGATGGCTTCTACGATTTCCATCGCTGCTGTAAACGCATAATATCCGGACTTCTTCTCCACATAATCGTATGTCACGAAATAAATTCCTTTCCGTTCGCTCGTGATCGTTTTGCCGCGTTTTACAGTGATTCCCGCCAGATGCTGGATTTCGAGTGCAATATGTTCAAGGATGTGGCCCATCCACGTCCCTTCATGCAAGCGTTCCACAAATCCCCCTGCATACCCCCTTGAACAGGTGTGTGTGAACAGGGATGGCATGACCTTCAGCAATGTGTCGGTAAACCCTTCCAATCGATTGGAGGGCTTCTCTTCGAACTCCTCTATGTCGAGCTCAATGCAGATCGTCGGCTTGAAGCTGTATAAGTTAGGACCGGATAAGTAGTTGACGCGATTGATTTTCATTTAATTGTTCTCTCCTTAAGATATAATTAATTCCCTTTTGTTTAAATCAAAGATCGCGCCCTCACCCAGTGTGTGAAAACGAATATCTGATATGGTCATGTTCTCTTTATTTTCAGCAACATCTATATAGGAAGACGTTTTCCCATCGAAAATGCTCACATTGAATTCACCGATCACTTCAAATTGATTCCGTTCACTGTTGACCCAAATCGCTGTATTTTCATCGATCCCCACCCCGATGATTTGAGGATTCAATGCAATCGCCCTCATAAGCCTTGAAAATCGATCACGCTGGGAAAAGTGCTGATCTATAATGACGTCTTCGAGGAAACCGAAGCCAGATCCCATTTCGAGGATCGAGACATCCTGTTTTTTTGAGATTTTGGATGAAATGATCATCAGCCTGCTCATGACGGCAGCCCCGGCACTGGTCCCGCCTATGACTAGACCTTCCTTCCATTCCCTTATACAGTGTTTATAGAAGGTTGTCCCCCCCAACAGGCTCGTGAGTCTGAGTTGATCTCCGCCTGTCATGAATAACCCCGACAGGGAAGAAAGCTGCTCGATCAATTCAGGATCATCCGCTTTCTCACGGGAATCCAGATGGAGCAATAGCGGCTTTGTTCCATGAAGCGTCTGAAACAAGCTTGCGTATTCATTTCCTACCTCTTCCGGATAAGCTGTAGCAGTCGTAACGATCCCAATCGGACCTTGTCTATTTTGACATAATGAAGCGAACTTCGATAAGATGACCTTCTCATCCGTTTTATCCTCGTTGCCCCCAATGATCAGCAAATCACCTTTTGCCATCCTCCATCAACCTCTTCGCTCTCATTTAATTTCCAAAAATAGTTCAGAAAATTAAAAATATATTTTGTATTCAACAAAGCATCTATACCCTTGTTCACCAACGCTTAAACCTAAATAAAAACATAAAATGACCAGGTCCATTCCTTGTTAAGGTGAAAACCTGGTCATCATGCACTAAGGTCACTTTCTTCAAACCAAAATATATAGTAAAATATTTACAGGAGGGATACCATGACAAATCGTAAAGAACCATTTAATGATGTGATCGACCATATGTCTAAAATCGAAGGGGCACCCGTGGATCCCGAAATGGGCAGTCTTCCACTTGGGATCCGGATTATCGGTTATGTAATCATTGGGTTCACGGGCCTTATGACTTTAACTGGCCTTATTTTCGGCTTGTTTGATTGAAATTTGTTCCTTTATGATTCAGGGTGATACTGATACTCCCCCAGTTCTATACGGTTATTCCCTATAAAATGGACCCCTTCAGCTTCCAGGGACAGCCTTTGGGTCATCATTTGCTCCTCATCACGAAATCCGATTTCCCCTTTGCTGTTTAGAACCCTGTGCCAGGGGAGTTTATACTTTTCACTCATGGAGTGGAGAATCCTCACGATCTGCCTTGCCGCCCTCGGACTTCCTGCCTGCTCCGCAACTTGTCCGTATGTCATGACCTTTCCCGGAGGAATTCCGGCTATGATGTTCACCGCACGTTCGGTAAACGGCTTCATGCTTGTTCACCTCTCCTTCTTCCTCTCAATTATGTTTCACCCTTATTGTAATAGGAAGCCCCCCAATAAAGGAAATCGCACCTTCAGCAAGTCACCTTCCTAGAAGATTCGCTCCCTTTATATTAAACTGTAGATGAATGAAAAGAAGGACGTGATAAGAATTATGGATATTAAACTGATTGCATTGGATATGGATGGGACACTCGTCAACCATGAGGGCGAGGTATCCCCTGAAAACGAACAAGCCATTCAGCGGGCAAAGGAAAAGGGGATTCACGTTGTACTGAGTACCGGACGTTCTCTTTTTACTTGCAGGGACATTTCAGATGAGCTTGGTCGCTCATCGTACCTCGTTACCGTAAATGGCGGAGAAATCTACGATCATGAATACAATCTTGTAGACCGCATCCCTCTTGATATTGATCTTGTAAAGCAGTTATGGGCGCTTAAAGAAGAGCATGATGTGTATTTCTGGTCTTCCACTTCACAAGGCTTATTCAATAGCAGGAAACCTTTTGACCAGGAACTCGAATCGTATAATTGGCTGAAGTTTGGCTTTGATATCCAGGATGATGATGTCCGCAAAGTCATGATGGACGAACTGATGAAGAATGAAGCACTCGAAATTACGAACTCCTCACCCACCAACATCGAAATCAATCCGGCAGGAGTCAATAAAGCGGCTGCCCTGGTGAAGGTGTGTAAGTGGCTGGATCTTTCAATGGATCAAGTCATGGCAGTCGGGGACAGTATGAATGACATCGCCATGATCCGGGAAGCAGGATTCGGTGTGGCCATGGGCAACGCTCAGGAAGCCGTGAAAGAAGCAGCGGATTGGGTGACAGGAATCAATACTGATCACGGTGTCGCTCAGGCAATCGATAAAGTACTGAAAGAAAAAAACTAACTCGTTAAAAAAGTGCCTGATTCTCTATCGAATCAGGCACTTTCTCTTTCCACTGGGTCTATTCCTTTCCTGTTACGTCTATACTAATGGGAAAAACAAGGATTGTACCCCACTATGTACCTAATACTGATCGTCGTCGTTTATTTACTTTTCGCAAAGTTCTTTATTGATTGGAAACGCTGGAAGGATTTTTATCCAACGGTTCAGTTTTATATTATCTGCAACCTTATGTATAATATAATATTTTATAACCACACCTTATGGAAGTATAAAGCGGTGACGGTGGACTGGCTGAATCATACGTTGATCGATCTTGTTTTTACCTTTTTCATCATTCCTGTGGTGATTATGATCTACCTCCGTTATTTTCCCTATCGGAAAAAGAAGACGGTTTACGTCTCAAGCTGGATTGCTTACTTTACGTTTCTCGAGTATTTATTTCATAAAAAAGGGCTGTTCCTTTACGAAAATGGTTGGAACTTAGGATGGTCTGCTGTATTTAACATCATCATGTTTACCATTTTGGGATTGCATCACAAAAAACCACTGCTTGCACTCATCCTTTCTGTTCCCATCATCGGCATCCTTTTGTTGATTTTCCATCCATCTTTTCATGAACTAAAGTGAGGGTGTTTTGATGACTTCCTTTTCTACACCTATTTTCATAGTCTCGATTCTCGTCGTGTATATAACGATGGCCATTTATATCGCCATTTTGAAGCGAAAAGAATAAAGAGAAAGGAGCATCCGGTCCCGGATGCTCCTTTCCCATTTTATTTCACGATGATCTCATCTTTTTCAACTGATACGATCAGTTCAGTTACGCCTTCCTCATCAAGAAGGAAGTCTGCAATCTTATCTTCCACTCTTTCCTGGATCACCCGGCGCAATGGTCTTGCACCAAATTCAGGATGATATCCGAGTTCCACGAGTCTGCGCTTCGCTTCTCCGTCAATTTTCACTGTAATCCCCTGCTCCTTGAGCTCATCCTGCAACTCATCCAGCATCAGATCAAGAATTTGCAGTAGCTCTGCCTTGTCGAGTGATTCGAATTCAATGATACTGTCGAATCGGTTAAGGAACTCCGGCTTAAAGTAGGCACCCAGTGATTGTAGAATATTCGTTTCTTTAATGGCATCTGTGCCTCCGGTATTGAAACCGACGACGGCTTCCATCTTATCCGTCACCCCGGCGTTACTTGTCATAATGATCACAGTCTCTTTGAAGCTCACCGTTCTGCCTTGACTATCCGTAAGACGGCCGTCTTCAAGAATCTGCAGGAACATATGCTGGACATCCGGGTGCGCTTTTTCAATCTCATCCAGAAGTATGATGGAGTAAGGATTTCTTCTTACTTTTTCCGTCAGTTGACCGGATTCTTCGTGACCCACATATCCAGGAGGGGATCCGATCAGTTTAGACACAGAGTGTTTCTCCATATACTCACTCATATCCAATCGAAGCATGGAATCTTTAGATCCAAACAACTCTTCTGCCAATGTCTTCGTTAATTCAGTTTTCCCTACACCCGTCGGTCCTACGAATAGAAAGGTTCCGATTGGACGGTGTTTCGCTTTTAATCCTGCACGGCTGCGTCGGATGGCTTTCGCTACTTTTTTCACTGCTTCATCCTGTCCGATCACTTTATGGGCAAGGTTTTCTTCAAGTGATTTCATCCGCTTACGGTCATCACTTTGAAGCTTTCCTACCGGGATGCCTGTTTTGGTTTCAATGATCGCCTGGATCAAGTCCTTTTCTACAAGTGCCTTTGAATCAGATGATTCCCGGCCAAGCTGTTTCTCCAAGGACGCTTCCTCATCCCTTAGGATCGCTGCCTGCTCATAGTTTTCTTCTTTCGTAGCCTGTTCTTTCTTCACTTTTACTTCATGTAGTTTTTTGTGAATGGCCGTTTTATCCTTTCCTTCAGATAGAAGGTTCACTTTTGAACCTGCCTCATCCATCAAATCAATCGCCTTATCCGGCAGGAATCGGTCCTGTATATAACGGTGTGACAATTTCACACATGCCTCGATGCTTTCGTCCGTAAATTCCACCCCATGATAGTCTTCATAGCGGGTTTTTAGTCCATTGAGAATTTCAATCGCTTCTTCCGGTGTAGGCTCATTGACCATAACCGGCTGGAAACGACGTTCGAGTGCCGCATCTTTTTCGATTTGACGATACTCTTTAAGGGTTGTCGCCCCAATTACCTGTAATTCACCGCGGGCCAAGGCCGGTTTTAGGATATTCCCTGCATCCATGGATCCTTCTGCAGAACCTGCTCCCACCAATTGATGGATCTCATCGATGAACAGCATGACGTTCTCCCGACTCTGCAATTCGCTAATGATGGCTTTCAACCGTTCCTCGAATGATCCCCGTACACCTGTACCTGCTGTCAAGGAAGCAACATCCATCACATATACTTCTTTGTTTAATAGTTTTGACGGCACATCTCCTGCTACGATTTTACGTGCCAATCCTTCAGCAATGGCCGTTTTCCCGACGCCGGGCTCACCAATCAGTACCGGATTGTTTTTATTGCGGCGGTTCAGAATTTCAATCACACGATCCACTTCTTTGTCACGACCGATAACCGGATCGATCAAGCCGGCTTTAGCTGCTCCGGTGACATTACGCCCGAACTGATCGAGGATGCCGTTTCCGCCATTCCCACCTTTCGCTTGAGCGGATGAAGATGGCTGCTGCTGGCTTTGGAATCCATGGTCGGGACTTCCGCCCATGCTCATACCTTTGAATAATTCATCAAACGGGAAACCTCCGTGAATGCCAGAAGGGGTTTGCTGCTTTTGAAAGCAAGCAGAACACATTTTCATACTGGATTTCTTACCATTCAGTTGCGTATAGACTTCAACCGTTGCTTGATTATGATGACATACTTGGCATTTCATGAACATGACCTCCTGTTGTCTTCTTATATATTAAATGGTTTGTTAGTTGGTTTATGGGTAAGGTCATACTATAATTTGACTGTGTTTGACTTTGACTTTATTTGACCTTATAAACATAGTATACTTTGACCTTTTTTGACTTTCAACATTTTTGCTTATGGGAATTTTTTCTTAGATTCTACTTTCCCGTTGATTGAAGAGTATAATAGGGTGGAATAGAGAAATCAACTAATTGATTTATGGATATTCCACTCCTGAAATACACAAAAAAAGCCGGCATGTCCGCCGACTCTATTAATACCAATGCTCCCATTTGTCTTTGTAGCACTCATGCTTCTTTTTATGGCATGTGCATTTTTTAATTTTCTTCAGTTCGTCCAGAATGTCTTTTAGAAGATCTTTGATATCTTGATCCTTGTCTTTTTTACATTCATCATGCTTGTAGGATTCACATGGTTTTTTATACATACGCTGATTCACCACCTTTTCTACCATTGGGATCATATTCATCACGCTTGCCATTCCCCCTAAGTTTCCAAGTGCACCAAGTGCATCCAGAGAACCCTTGCCTTTAGAATCTAACAGCCCTTTTAGATGATCCTCATCCAGTAATGAACTTAATTTTTCTTTTGCCGATTCCAAATCCAGTTTACTTCCATCTTCTTTCGTGTACTGATGGATTAAATCCATCAGTCCTTCCAGTGGATTGTTCTTTTCACTCATTCATTTCCCCTCCATCTATTTACATATTTCAATGTAATGGTATTCCTTGAAAACGAGATTCCTCTTCTTGTTTCCAAGGAAAGATCAATCTTTACATCTTAGCTAATGGCACTAACGGCAAGTAGAACCAAAATAGCGATTCCAACAATCAATGCTGCTAGAGGGTTGATTGCAAGTAGTACTAGAAAAGCCACAATTAACAGAACTAATAGCAAGCTGTAAAAATCAAATTCGTCATGAGAATGACCAGCACCCATCCATAATCACCTCACTTATTCAGTACTTTAAAATCACCTTACATGGCTATCTTATGTACGTATTGCTAGTTTCGAATGATATAAACGTCTATTTTCTAGTAAAAAGGGCTATTTAAACCATAAAAAAATGCTAGACCTAATGAGCAGGTCTAGCATTTCCCCGTTATATTATCTACTATCCTTATACTAATTCACGATCCCAATGACGATGTGCTGCGATGGCTGCGGTGAATTCCTCTGCAAATGATTTCATGTCTTCCCCGTTTACAACACCTGAACCCTTCACACCTGCTTCCTCCAGCCAGTGTAAACCTTCATGGGTGGCACCGATCGGTTTAAAGTGAGAATACGCTTCTTTAACAAAATAGGTGGTATCTTGTGAGAATTTCTTATCTACGTTTTCTCCACCTGCAAGGTACAGGCTGTCGAATAAGACCGATTCCCCTGTTAAGAATGTATGGTCGACTTCAAGCTCTGTACCGTCATCACCTTTCTTTGTCCCCAGTTTATCACTGATGATTTCAGGCTGTACCCCTTCTTCCTTAAGGGCAGAGAGGACACGGCTCACTTCTTCCCCTTTGAAGCCATTTCCTACGATGACACCGACTTTACGGGTGGCCGGCTTCTTTTTGGTATTTTCCTGACTTAAAGCCGGTGAAGATTTCGTTACATTCGATCCTTTTCCTTCAGGTACTTCTATATCGATCGCTTCCGCAAAACCTTTTGCCAGGTCCATACTGACATTTGCAAACATATCAACGATCTGTTTCTGAACCGATTTGCTTTTCACTTTTCCGAGTTCAAAGCTGAAGGCTTGAACGATATGCTCCTTCTCCGGCTCACTCATGCTGTTCCAGAATAGTGTTGCCTGAGAGAAGTGATCCTTGAAGCTTTCACTTCTTGTACGTACTTTCCTGCCCTCCATCTTTTCCTGATAGTGGGTGTACCCGCCTTCTTTCTCAGAAGCAGGGGCCGGTGTATTATGAGCCAGTGAATTGTTGTGATAGCTGACCTGTCCTTTATTGATCGTATGGCGGCCGTATCCATCACGGTGGTTATTGTGGAAAGGACACACAGGTCTATTGATCGGAAGCTCGTGGAAGTTAGGTCCCCCAAGACGGATCAATTGTGTATCCGTATAGGAGAATAAGCGTCCCTGCAACAACGGATCATTGGAGAAATCGATTCCAGGCACGACAGATCCAGGGTGGAATGCCGCCTGCTCCGTTTCGGCAAACACATTGTCCACATTGCGGTTTAAGGTCATTTTCCCGACGATCTTCACAGGGATTTCCTCTTCCGGCCATAGCTTCGTAGGGTCAAGGACATCAAAGTCAAAGTTAAACTCATCTTCCTCCTTGATGAGCTGAACACCGAGTTCATACTCCGGATAGTCCCCTCCCTCGATGGATTCGTATAGATCACGGCGGTGGAAATCAGGGTCTTTCCCGTTAATCTTCTGTGCTTCATCCCAAACGAGTGAGTGTGTTCCGAGTACAGGTTTCCAGTGGAATTTCACGAAATGGGCTTTCCCTTCCTCGTTCACCAGACGGAATGTATGGACACCGAAGCCTTCCATCATACGGAAACTGCGGGGAATCGCCCGATCGGACATGGCCCACATCACCATATGAGCGGACTCCTGATTGTTTGCAATAAAATCCCAGAATGTGTCGTGGGCAGATGCAGCCTGAGGCATTTCATTATGTGGCTCAGGTTTAAGAGCATGAACTAGATCCGGGAACTTGATCGCATCCTGAATGAAGAATACCGGAATATTGTTCCCGACCAGATCATAATTCCCTTCTTCTGTATAAAATTTAGTGGCAAATCCCCGGGCATCACGCACAGCCTCCGCAGAACCCCTGGATCCCGCCACTGTGGAAAAGCGGACAAATACAGGTGTCTTCGTCGACGTGTCCTGAAGAAATTTAGCCCTTGTATATTCTTTCATAGAGTCATAGAGTTCGAACTCCCCATGTGCCGCAAATCCCCGGGCATGGACAATCCTTTCAGGGATCCGTTCATGGTCGAAGTGGGTCATCTTCTCACGGAAATGGAAATCTTCCATTAAAGTAGGTCCACGCTCTCCGGCTTTCAGTGAAAACTCATCCTCTGATACCTTCAGCCCTTGATTGGTTGTCAGATGCTTTCCTTCGTCATCCACTCTATACTGTTCAAGCTGTTCATCTTTACTTTTACCATTCACCTTCGTATGACGCTCGTCTCCCATTCTTTCATCCCTCTCATGTTTATTAATGTTTACTATGTAAAACATTCTGATTATCTAGTACCCTTGATGGATTGATGTAAACATTTATTGGAAGGTCGGGATTTATGATTTTTAATTTTTTCATTCTTTCCTTTACTGCGTAACATTGTTCTGTTAAACTGAAACTACAGTAACGTAACAATGTTTTGTTTCGAAAAGAGGAGACCCAATGGAAACCGATTTTATTTCTAAAAAGGAAGTACTGGAACTGACCGGGATATCCTACGGACAGCTTTACCGCTGGAAACGTAAGAATATCATCCCGGAAGGATGGTTCATCAAGAAATCCAGTTACACCGGTCAGGAGACGTTCTTCCCAAGGGAAAAGATGCTTGCCCGGATCGATGCAATCAAAGAAATGAAAGATGATTACTCCCTGGATGAACTCTCGGATTTCTTTTCACCCAATCCCGCAAGGATCGAAGTCAGTGAAGAAGAACTATCGTCGCTCAACATTCTTTCAGACCACACCATGGCTTTCTGTACATCCCTATTACCAATAAAAAAAGCGTACGAATTCCAGGACATCCTGCATATGGTGATCATCGAAAAATGCCATAGGACAGAGATTCCTAAAGAAGCTCAGCAAACCCTTTATCTTTTTCTTCATGAGACGTTTACACCACTGAAAGAATCTTCCCTTGAGCTGATCGGTATCCAAAAAGGCGAGGCGTATATGTGGATGCTCCTGCCCCTCCCTTCAGATTTCCTTCTGGACCATACGGCTCAAGTCGTATTGAGATTCGATCTGCAACAAATGATGGAAGAATTGAAAATCACGTTAACGAATACAAAGGGGATCTGACGTCCCTTTAATTGGAGGAGAAATGCATGAATACAGTGGAAAAGAAAAAGCTTCATGATTTGAAGATCAGCGGGTCCGGAACATCCGGCGGTGGCCAATTTGATGAAGTGAAGATCAGTGGAAGTGGGAAAATCGCAGGGGATATCGACTGCCGTGAAATGAGGATTTCGGGCTCCGGCACCGTTGCAGGTAATGTTAAAGCTGGCCTGATCAAAACAAGCGGATCTTCCTCCATCGTAGGAGATACGAAAGCCGAAACAATAACAACGAGCGGAAGTTCCAAATATGAAGGGTCCGTGATGGCATCCGAAATGACGATAAGTGGATCCAGTAAGGTGGACCGGGATCTTATCATCGGAAAATTCAAGGTAAGCGGTTCATGCAAGGTAGGCGGGAGGATCCAGGGCGGATTGATCAAGGCGAGCGGATCGCTAACGGTTGGAGAGGATTGTGAAGTCGAAACCTTCTCAACTTCAGGCTCTGTAAACATTGATGGATTGCTGAACGCCGACAATGTGCAGATTGAAATCAACCATGAATCCTCCATTAAAGAAATCGGCGGCGAAAAAATCTCAGTGACTCACCACCATTCAAGCAAACTATTCAAACAGGTCGTCAACTTCTTGCTGCAAAAGGAAGATTACTTATCTTCCGAACTAATCGAAGGGGACGAAGTCTATCTTGAAAATACGAAGGCAAAACTCGTTCGCGGCAAAAACGTCGTGATCAAGGAGAATTGTGAAATCGATACGGTAGAATACTCCGGCACCATCGAGGTACACAAGGATAGCTCCATCAGAAATAAAGTGAAAATCTGACGGATCAGTGACAGGGTATGGCTCGGCCATCCCTGTTTTTTCAATTTTCATTGCACTCATTACATCCCTTTTATCTCCACATAATCGAATTTACATATTTTTATTCTGAATGTTCTGCTATATTAATAGGTATATAGTACAATCCTGCGAGGATATTGGAGGACTTTATGGAACGTTTGACGGATCACCTCATCATCATCTCTTTCGATTGTTTATCTGCCTTGGATTTTCCGATTCTAAAAGGACTCCCCCACTTCCAGGAGCTGCTTTCACATGGTTCTTACTGCAAAAGGGTTGAAACCATCTATCCTTCTGTCACGTATCCCTGTCACGCCACAATTGTCACCGGAAAGTACCCCAATCGTCACGGTATAGTGAATAATACACTCCTCCAGCCTGGAAGGGACTCTCCGGACTGGCATTGGCATCGGAAATCCATTAAGGGTACCACCCTCTATGACGAAGCAAAGAAGGCGGGGATGACCACCGCTGCCCTCCTTTGGCCGGTGACAGCCAAAGCGGATATCGATTATAATATGCCGGAAATCTTCGCCAATCGTCCCTGGCATAATCAAATCCTCGTTTCACTTTTGAATGGGAGTCCCCTCTTCCAACTGCAGATGAATCGTCTTTTTGGCCATATGCGCAATGGCCTGAATCAACCTGAGCTGGATGATTTCGTCCTCGAATCGACGATTGAAACAATCAAAAGGAAACCGGATTTATTGCTTGTGCACTTTACGGACCTTGATACCATGCGGCATTACCACGGTTTCTCTTCTGAGGAAGCACATGTAGCGCTCCGCCGCCATGACGACAGATTGGGAAGGATCGTAGGAGCGTTAAAGGACAACGGCATCTATGATAAGTCGACGATCGTAGCCCTTGGTGATCATAGTGCCCTCGATGAATCGAAGGCCGTCCAACTCAACATCCTTCTTAAGGATAAGGGGTTCATCACCGTAAACCGCAGCGGGAAGATCACTGACTGGAAAGCGTATTGCAAAGGGTGTGATGGTTCTGCCTATGTGTATACAAAGGATCCCGATTCGAAACAGAAAGTGAAGGACCTTTTGGAACGATTACAACCTGATCCAGCGAGTGGAATCGAATCCATACTCACTGGGGAGGAAGCAGCCCGGAAAGGGGCCGATGAACAGTGTTCGTTCATGCTCGAAGCCAGACTCGGGTTTTATTTCAAAGATGCATTGGATGGTTCCTTCATCCATACGATCACTCCGGAAGATGTGAAGGAAAAGCGTTACACGTACGGCTCCCACGGCTATTCTCCGGAAAAGGAGAACTACTCCACGATCTTCATGGCGGCGGGAAAAGGAATTCGTCCTCACCTCGAGATTCCTTCCATGGGTCTCATTGATGAAGGACCGACATTTGCCAGATTGCTTGGACTCACCTTAGAAGATATTGACGGAAAAACGATTGAAGAAGTATTGGATATCTAATGAAGATTCTGTTTCCTTAGGGGGAAAAACCATGAAACGTTTTTCAAAAGAAGAAAGCAGCTGGATTTTTTATGATTGGGCCAATTCAGCGTATTCCATCATCATTTCCACCGCCGTCTTTCCGTTATTTTATAAAGCGGCCGCTACAAATGCAGGTGTCAGTGCCGCTGATTCAACGGCCTATTTGGGATACACCATTGCCATTGCGACCTTCATCCTGGCCATGATCGGTCCCATCCTTGGGACCATCGCCGATTATGAGGGATATAAGAAGAGGTTCTTTTCCTTCTTCTTTGCACTGGGTGTGACATTCACCCTCCTCCTCGCTTTCGTCCCGAGCGATCAATGGCTGCTCCTCTTGGTCTTTTATACAGTGGCAGCAGTCGGATCCGCCGGTTCGAACGTCTTCTACGATGCCTTTTTGACCGACGTAACGACGGAAGAACGGATGAATCGTGTATCATCACGGGGATTTGGATTTGGGTATATCGGGAGCACGATACCGTTCATCCTAAGCATCGCCATCATCATCTTATCCCAGAACGGGACCCTTCCCATCTCCGTTACCGTCGCCAGTAAGATTGCCTTTGTGATCACCGCTTTATGGTGGGGTCTCTTCTCTATACCGCTATTAAAGAATGTACATCAGCGCTACTTCATCCAACGGGAAAAAAGCCCAGTCGCGAACAGCTTCAAACGTCTTGGCAAAACGATGAAAGAAATCAGGAAATACCGGGCACTCTTTTTATTCCTGCTTGCTTACTTCTTTTATATTGACGGTGTCGGCACCATCATCACCATGTCCACGGCGTACGGGTCGGATCTTGGTATCACCTCTACCAACCTTTTGATCATCCTCTTTGTGACCCAGGTGGTGGCTGGACCATTCGCCATTCTCTATGGAAGGCTGGCTGAAAGATTCACGGGTAAAAAGATGCTGTATGTGGGCATTTCAGTGTATATCATCGTGTGCATTTACGCCTATTTCTTAGAGACAACCATGGATTTCTGGATATTGGCCATGCTCGTCGCTTCCTCTCAAGGAGGCATTCAGGCACTGAGCAGGGCTTATTTTGCAAAGCTGATCCCGAAGAAAAATGCCAACGAATTCTTTGGATTTTATAATATTTTCGGTAAGTTTGCATCGATTCTCGGACCGTTATTAGTGGCAGTCACCGCACAAATGACCGGCGCATCCAACAGTGGAGTATTCAGCCTTGTCATCCTCTTTATCATAGGGATTGTGATCCTTGCTTTCGTACCCGAACCGACAGAGGCTGACGTCGAGAAGTCAGCCATCGTATAAAGAAAAAAGGGCCTGAACGCTTATGTTCAGGCTCTTACTTAAGCATTTCAATTAGAAAGTATGTGCTGCATCTTTCGCGCGGACAATCGCATCTTCCTTGATTTCCTGTGCTTTATCCGGCATCGCCGCATGTCCCTCCACAAAAACTCCCTCAAAGGAAGGTACACCAAAGAATTGCATGATAAGGCTTAAATAACGATGACCCATTTCCATGCCTGCTGCCGGTCCTTCAGAATAAATACCGCCCCTGGCCTGGATATGTATCGCTTTCTTGTCCGTCAATAATCCAACCGGCCCCTTTTCCGTATACTTGAATGATTTCCCTGCCACTGCCACGGAATCGATATATGCTTTCATCACGGGTGGAAATGAAAAATTCCAGAAAGGGGTCACAAATACGTATTTATCAGCCCCGATGAACTGATCGGATAGTTCATTCAAGCGGTTTACTTTCTTCTGCTCTTCCATGGAAAGCTCCTCAAATCCTTTACCTGATTGAAGCTTCCCCCATCCGCTGAAGACATCCGCATCGATATGGGGAATATGCTCCCGGTACAAATCGAGGTGGATTACCTCATCATCCCCGTTCACTTCCTTATACGTATCCATAAATGCTTTCGCAACCGCCATGCTGTACGATTGGGTATCGTCATGGGGATGCGCGGTAATGTATAATACCTTTGCCATTCATCATCCATCCTTTCTTCTATTAACTCACAATCGTATTTTGTGATGATATGAATGGAATTATCCTTTTTCACTGT
>NZ_BCVQ01000031.1 GCF_001591825.1 Rossellomorea vietnamensis NBRC 101237 | reverse complement strand
AAACGCTCAGGTCTCCTGAGCGTTTTTTATATGCATATCTTCATCTTCTCTCCAATGCTTGCGTTTGTAGAAATACATATAGATCGTGATGCAAAGGGTCAGCCAGGCACCGCCTGCTGTGAATCCGCCAATGATATCACTTGGATAATGAACCCCAAGGTATACCCTGCTCAATCCAATCAAAAGGACAAGCATGGCGACCAGTATCACACTAACCCATTTATACCGTTTACGATCCAGGGCACGGAACAGGATGAATGCCAGTGATCCATAAAATATGAATGAGCTCATGGAATGACCACTGGGAAAACTGTATCCACCCTGCTGGATCAATGCTTCAATATCGGGCCGGTCCCGTTTAAATATCCATTTTAAAAGCCCATTGAAACCCGCACCTGTCAGGATGGTAATCCCTACAAACAGAGCAAGTGGATATTTCTTCATAAACAGAAGGATGATGACTACACACCCGGTGAAGATGGTGATACCCTTTATTCCACCTAAAAAAGTGATGACCGTCATGATTTCCGTTAATTTAGGTGAAATCGTCCCTCTGACAATGTCGAATACACCATTATCAAATTGGGCGATCTCATTTTCTTTCCATTCTTCCACGATCGATACAAATCCCCAGGTGAATACAATCAAACACAACAGGGATACAGCGACAAAGACGCCTTGTTCAATATGTTTCTCCTTCAAGACTTCTCCCTCTCTCCTGACTCACGCCTTCTACTGAGCTTTTTTCTTAGAAGTCGTTTTCTTTTTAGTTGGTTTCTTTGCCTTTTTGGGCTTGGACGAATCGATGGATGCCTGCAGGGCCGCCATAAGGTCCGTTACATTTTCTTTCGGTTCCTTTTCTTTGGATGTGACCATTTTTTCCCCTGTTTGTTTCGATTCTATCAATTGACTTAAGCGTTCACGATACTGATCCTTATAGTTCTCCGGCTGGAATTCTGTCGTCAGTTGATCTATGAGCATGGTCGCCGTCTCCAGCTCCTTTTCGGAAATATCATCTCCTTCAGGCACATTGGGGACATCACCGGTTCCTCTGACCTCATCGGGATAATGGATGGTCTCCATAACGAGGGTCTGCTCGTATACACGGACGATGGAAAGCTGTTCCTTCGACCGCATCGTGATCTTGGCTATCCCTACTTTCCCTGATTCCTGTAGGGCTTTTCTCAAAAGGGAATAAGCTTTTTTTCCGCCGTCGTTCGGTGAAACGAAATAACTTCGATCAAAGAAAATCGGATCGATTTCCTCCATCTTAATAAAATCCACAATCTCAACAGCCTTATCACCGCTTGCTTCCTTCAACTCATTCAATTCCTCATCTTCAAGGACGACAAATTTGCCTTTCGTCACTTCATATCCTTTCACGATATCGCCTTGATCCAGTTCCTTTTCACAAGCAGGACATACTTTTTCGTATTTAATGGGTGTATGACATTCTTTATGAAGTGAACGGAGCTTGATATCCCGGTCTTCTGTAGCAGAATGAAGTTTAATGGGGATGTTCACCAGTCCAAAGCTGATGGAACCCTTCCAAATAGTATGCATATCTTTCAATACCCTCCTTTACATAAACTAATCCCTTATCCATAGCATTTAGTTCCTGAACTTTCTTCATCCCTTTAAACATCTGGAAATATTCCGGGTCCAAAGCGGACACACTACTACTTAAAAAAGGTGAAACAAATGAAACCGATGCTCCCTACATTACGTCATGAACTTCCTTCTGGTCATGACTGGCTATATGAGGTGAAATATGATGGCTTCCGTGGCATTTTATCTGTTCAATCCTCTGATCAAATCAGCCTTCAAAGCCGGAATGGGAAGGAACTTCTGAGTCACTTCCCTGAGATAAAGAAGCATATCCACCAATTACTTGAAGAGCATACACTTCCCCTCCCTCTCGTTTTAGATGGAGAGGTTGCATTATTACGATCCTCCTTCAGCACGGAGTTTCAGGAACTCCAGGTTAGGGGGAGAATGCGGAATGGTCAAAAGATCCTACAGGCAGCTGCCAGTAGACCTGTTACCTTCCTTGCATTTGATTTACTTCAGTCTGAGAAGAAATCATATATCCAGGAACCCTATCTTAGCAGAAAAGAAAAACTGAAAGAGGTCTTCTCACGCCTTCAATTACCGTTGGAACCTGCCCCGTCTCACCCATCGACTTTGCAGATGGTCCCTTATGACCGAAACCTTGAGAGAGTATGGGAGCTCGTTCTAAATGATGAAGGGGAAGGGGTTGTCGCGAAGAGGTGGCAGAGTAAATGGGATGCGGGGAAACGGAGTGCTGACTGGATCAAATGTAAGAACTGGAAACATTGCCAATGCTTCATCACCGCACTGGATGATGCGAATGATTATTTCCATATCGGCGTTTACCATAACGGACAGATCATGCCGATTGGCTTATTTCATTTCGGGCTTTCTTCGGAGGAAAAAAGAACGGTGAAAACGACAATTAAGCAAAATAGTACAGAAAAAAACGATTCTCTTTATTCCATAGATCCAGCCATCACCGTAGAAATAGTCTATCTGAATTGGCAGGACGGAAAGCTTCGTGAACCCCATTTTAAACAATTCCTTTTCACCACTCCACCGGAAGCGTGCACACTTGAGCAATTTATGTTGGACGAAGCCTCCCTTCCAAAAGAGGTTGACATCACTCACCCGGAAAAGACATTGTTTCGGGAGGTTTCCATCACGAAACTGGATTATATCCGTTTCCTCCGAAAGATGTCTGTGGTGATTTTGCCATTTTTAAAGAACAGACCATTAACCTGCATTCGATTTCCCCACGGGGTTTTCGGTGAATCCTTTTACCAAAAAAACACTCCTGATTATTCTCCTGCTTTTGTTGAAACATACAAAGAGGATCATATTCACTACACTCTTTGCAATAACCTGGAAACGTTGATATGGCTTGGAAACCAATTGGCACTTGAATTTCATGTCCCCTTTCAGAAAGCAGGGGAAGAATTCGTCAATGAGGTGGTTTTCGACTTAGATCCACCAAGCCGCGATCATTTTTCACTGGCCGTTAAAGCGGCCACCATCATGAAAGGATTATTTGACGGGCTGAACCTCAAAAGCTTTGTCAAAACATCGGGAAATAAGGGGCTTCAAGTGTATATCCCCCTTCCTCCAGGATATACGTGGGAAGAAACAGGGTTATTTACAGAATTCATTGCTCATTACCTTGTAAGCAATAATCCGGGAGATTTCACGACCGAGCGGTTAAAGAAGAACCGCAAAGGCAGACTATATGTGGATTATATACAACACGGTGAAGGCAAAACCATCATTGCCCCCTATTCATTGAGAGGAAATGAAGAGGCTTTGGTCGCCACTCCACTTTGGTGGGATGAAGTGAATGAAGATCTCAATCCTGAAATGTTCACCATTAACGCAGTCTTAAGAAGATTTCAGGAGAATGGATGTCCCTTTACGGGTTTTGACCAGGTGAAAGCCTCTCAGCCATTTGACAAAGTCATTGATTTTTTGAAAAAGAGGGCCAACTCAAATAAAAAGGGTACCCCGAAATCATAGGGGCACCCTCTTTGGCTATCCATTGGTTATCTATGCGCTCATGAACACTCTGCTTTCGACAATTGACTTGGCATGGTTCTGTAAGTGCTCATACATGCCCTCTTCAGTGAATTCCTGCCTTGATACTTCATGATACTGCTCAGGATGGGAAAGGGACAATTCTAATTGGGATTGATAAAGATACGTTGCATTTCCAATCAACTCCATGTTGTACCGACCTTCACCCAATTCGTTCACGACGACACGGACTTTTCCACCGTTATTGTATACATCGATCTCCTGACCGAATTCATTCTGCTGAAGCAGGCATGTTACAAGACTGGAAGCAGACATGGCTGTCCCACATGCATTGGTGAAACCGACACCTCTTTCATACGTACGAACATAGATGGATCCTTTTTCCATCGGGTGCACAAAACTGACATTGACTCCATCAGGAAACAGGTTATTAGGTCCATTCACTGTTTCAGCAATGGATTTCTGCTCGTTCGAGAGGATATGCTCTGTCCCGACGACACTGATCAAATGGGGGTTCGGCACTGCCAGGGCAGAAAAGGTCAAATGGTCTGAAATTTCAGGGATGCTTTCATTCACCAACGTTGCACGATCGATGTTCATTGGCAGTTGATCCAGCTGAAAAAGGACAGGGGAAATTTCAACATTATAGGTCGGGATGTTTTCGAAAATGGATTCCTGTGAAGACACACGAAGATCCGCCTTCATCGTTTGAACGACGATGGTCTCCTTATCCAGCAGCTCGCATACATAGCGACCGACACATCGCAGGCCGTTTCCACACATCGATGCCTCTGAACCATCTGCGTTGAAGACCCGCATTCTGGCATCACAATTTTCGCTTGATAATACAAACAAGATTCCATCTGCCCCGAAGGCCGACTTACGATCACATAGGGCAAGGGCAAGATTTTGCCTCTCTTCTTCGGTAAAATCATATCCATTCGTCATTTCATCAATAAGTAAAAAGTCATTTCCAGAGCCATGACATTTTATTAGATTCAAGTCCATCGTGAATCCCTCCACGCTAATTTACTAGTAAACTATTCATAATAGTCTTAGCTTGCCACAAACAAGCTCATTACGCAATCCTCTTCCCCTCATTTTCAAAGAATAAAGCATGTTCATTGTTGAATTATGTTGGCCATTTGGAGACAATGGAAGTGGTGATGATGATGAAGGAAGAATACCGTTTTCGTTTTCAAGTCCATAAAGTGGAAGAAGCGGGGGATGAATATGAGTCAAGGGATGTGACTGTGTTCGCCCGGATCTTCAACGAAAAAAAAGACCTCGTCCATGAAGGTCTCTTTCGGGTGCGCTTCAATACAATCGGAATCTACCCTTTCCCTGCAGATGTTGGGCGTCAGATTTATTCAAAGCAATTGCAGCGGCTCTTGCTCATGGAATTGAAACGGTATATCAAACCCCAGAGAAAATATCTTACCCCGGGGGATTATAAACCTGTATGGTAGCATTATGCCATCTCGGTTGCTTCATGATTCAAAAGCTCTTCCGTCCACTTGCAGGAATGATGATAACTCTCCATCACTTCCTTTTTGGTTAACTTCAATTCTGTCATTTGCAACTCGATCTCTGTCCAGTTCGCCTGTTCGATGGAGAGGACGAGTTCCAATATCTTCTTAAGGTCATTACGTGAACCCGTCAAAGCATTGCAAATGTCGTCATTCAAAGGTAAATCCATCAAGATGCGCTCGATCGGCATGGATAGAATCGTATCCATCAAGGAAAACATCCCCGTCAGGAAGTAACTTGATTTAATGGATGGCCGGTTGTGTTTTTCTGCCAGCAGCTCACACATCTTCGCCCTCGTCAAACATAAGGTAATCACTTCATTGTCCAATTGTTTCTTCTTCCCCACTTGTTCCCTGACCGCCAAAATGTAGATCCATCTCTTGATCTCCACTAGACCTAATAGTACAATCGCCTGACGGATGGAATGAATCTTATGTCTCGGGCGGTACGCGGGAGAGTTGATCAATTTCAATAGTTTATAGGATAGGGAAAGATCCTGTTCGATCAATTGACTGATCCTTTCAATGTTCGGCTCCGTCATTTCCAGGCTCTGTATGATGGTATAATACGAATGGAAATAAGTCGGGACATCCTGAGTGGCGATGATCTTCGGCTTACTGAAGAAGTAGCCCTGAAAAAAGTGATACCCCTTCGCGAGCGCTTCTTCATACTGGTCCTCTGTTTCCACTTTCTCAGCAAGAAGCTTGAAGCCAAGTAAAGGGGAAAGGACCTCAATGCTTCCCCGCTCCGTATCAGTCGTGTTCATGAAATCCACCTTCACATAATCCGCCAGTTTCATCAATTCCCTGTAATATGGATTGTATTCATTGAATATAAAATCATCCAAGGCAATCTTATACCCCAGTTCTTTTAATTCCTGACAAACGACCAGCACATCAGGCCCTGGAACCACACTCTCAAGAATCTCCACCACGATCTCCCTGGGATTAAAATAAGTCGGGACTCTCAATCTTAGAAGATTCTCTGTGAAATTAATAAAACAAGGCTTTCCTGCTGAAAGGCTCTCCAGCCCGATATTTAAATAGCTGTTAATGATCACATCTGCGGTTGCCTGATCCCCGTCAATGGATGGAAACATATTGATTTCGTTGTTTCGGTAGAGAAGTTCATACGCCACCGTTTCTTGATTACGATTAAAAATTGGCTGCCGGGCAACAAATACTTCCATTAACATCACTCCTGCGTTCCAGTTCAACATTCAAAAAATAGTTAAAAAGATTCATATTTTTCCTTTAATAGTAACAAGAAATATGTGGAAAGTCCATGTATTTTGACATTAGTTGTAAAATAAGGGAGGGGTACCCCGTAGTGCGAATCAAACAGAACGTAAGCAAAAGAGGCCCCTCAAAATGTGAGGGGCCTCTTTTGCTTACGTTCGCCTTAATGAATCGAATGAACAAAGAAATTCATCAGAAAAAGCGCAGCGATGATATATAGAGGAATGGAAACTTCCCGCGCCTTACCTGTAGCCAATTTTAATACTGGATACAGAATAAAGCCGATGGCGATTCCGTCTGCGATACTGTACGTAAACGGAATCATCGCAATGATGAAAATGGCGGGAAACGCCTCTGTCAGATCACGAAGATCCATATGTCGTATATTTTGAATCATCAATCCGCCGATGATGATGAGAATCGGGGCGATGGCATGATCAGGAATCCACTTTAAATACGGAATGAACAGCACAGATCCCAAAAATAATACGCCCGTAGTCAAGCTTGTCAATCCAGTCCGGCCGCCTGCCGTCATGGCTGCTGCACTTTCCACCGTCGAGACTGTCGGACTCGTTCCGAAAAACCCTGATGTGAAAGCGGAAAAAGCATTAGCTTGAAAGGCTTTAGAATACTTATGCGGTTGATCGATCATATCCGTATGACCATGAACGAGACCGATGTTTTCAAATACCAGCACCATCGTGACAGAAAAAACCGCAATCCAAAACGGGATTTCCATAATGGCACTAAATGATATTTGACCGAATACCTGACTGTATTCACTCAGATGGAATGAGCTTGACTGAATGGAAGGCTCAATACCGAAGATGAATCCCAACAGTGTACCGAATGCGATACTCCATAAAAATTGACCTTTTACATTGCGAATGAAAAGAAAAATCGTCACCAGGAACGTCAGCACCGTGGCCAACACCTTTAACTCCCCAAAATCACCGATCATGATGATGGCACTGTCACCTCTTTGAATGAGGCCGCCTTTTTCAAGACCGATAAACATTAAAAACATCCCTAACCCTACAGTAATGGCTTCTTTTAATGTTTTGGGGATGGCTTCCGATAATACTTTAGAAAGCTTTGTAAATGCAATGATCATAAAGAGTATTCCTGAAATCACTATGACAGCTAATGCTTCCTGCCACGAAAGGCCTGACAACTTCACCAGGGTGAATGTAAACATTGCATTAATTCCCATGCCTGGAACCAGAAGGATCGGCGCATTTGCCCAAAAGGCCATCACCAAACACCCAACGAAGGAAGCAAGTATCGTTGCCATGACTGCCCCTTCAAATGGAATTCCAGCTTCAGAAAGAATTAAAGCATTTACAGCGATGATGTAGACAATCGTAAAGTAACCGATCGCACCTGCCATCATCTCCTGTTTCATCGTGGTACCGTGATCCTTTAACTGAAAAATACCTCCACGTGCTTTCATATAATCTTCCTATAAAACTGCCCTCTCCCTACCCGCTCGTCCCTTCATAAAGGGGAGCCACAAAATACTATTCTAGCAAAAGGTTTGACGTTTGCCAATATGTATTTTGGTGGGGGTTGTCCCCTCAAAAAAAAACGAGTCTCCAGTGCAGGAGACTCGTCAAATTCTTATTTATCTATTTCACGGATCAAATTGGCCATTTCGATGGCTGAAACCGCCGCTTCCCATCCTTTGTTCCCGGCTTTTGTGCCGGCTCTTTCGATTGCCTGTTCGATTGTATCAGTCGTCAAGACCCCGAAGATGACCGGTACGTCTTCCTGCAGGCTAAGATTGGCCACTCCTTTCGCAACCTCTCCGCTTACGTATTCAAAATGAGCGGTTGCTCCACGGATGACCGTTCCCAAAGTTACGACGGCATCATATTTACCAGAACGCGCAAGTTTCTTGGCGATCATGGGAATTTCAAATGCACCCGGGACCCAGGTGACAGAAACATTTTCTTCTTCAACACCGTGGCGCTTTAATGCATCTTCCGCCCCACCCAGCAGTTTTGATGTAATGAACTCATTGAAACGTGAAACGACAATTGCAACCCTTAATCCTGATCCGACTAAATTACCTTCATAAATTGTTTTCATTGTATATTCCTCCTCATTAAAATTTAAGTAAATGGCCAAGCTTGGCCTGCTTTGTTTTCAAATACTTTTCGTTCTCGAATTTGGACGGCAATTGAATCGGCACCCGGTCCACGATTTCCAATCCATATCCATTTATTCCGGCAATCTTTCTTGGATTATTGGTGAGCAGGCGAATTTTCTTGATATTCAGGTCTCTAAGTATTTGTGCACCGATTCCATATTCCCGCAAATCTGCGCCAAAGCCCAATTTATGATTGGCTTCGACCGTATCGTAGCCCTGTTCCTGGAGCTTATAAGCTTTCAATTTATTAATCAGGCCAATCCCGCGGCCTTCCTGCCTCATGTAAAGAAGAACACCTTTTCCTTCTTCTTCTATTTGAGCCAGTGCCGTCGCAAGCTGGGGTCCGCAATCACAGCGATTGGAACCGAATACATCCCCTGTCAGGCATTCGGAATGTACCCGCACTAGCACGTTTTCATCCTCTGACCATTCCCCCTTCACAAGGGCTATATGCTCTTTCCCCGTAAGGTCTTCTGTGTACGCAACCGCTTTGAAGTTTCCAAATTCGGTTGGAAGTTCAATTTCCACTTCTCTTATCACAAGCTTTTCCTTTTTGCGTCTGTATCTGATTAAGTCCTCAATGGAGATGATCTTAAGATCCCACCTATCAGCCAATTTCATCAATTCAGGTACCCTTGCCATCGTGCCGTCTTCATTCATGATTTCACAAATGACGCCTGATGGATGTGAACCTGACAGAACAGCCAAATCGATGGCAGCCTCAGTATGTCCTGCACGTTTCAGTACCCCGCCCTCTTTGGCAACAAGCGGGAATACGTGACCAGGCCTTTTAAAATCCTCGGGCATGGAAACAGGATTCAACAATTCCTGTATGGTGGTCGATCTTTCAAATGCACTAATCCCGGTGGTGGCGGATTTATGATCGACAGAAATGGTAAAGGCCGTTCCATGGGGATCTGTATTGGACATCGTCATAGGGGAAAGCTTAAGTTTTTGTGCAATTTCCTCTGTTATCGGGGCACAAATCAAGCCTCTCCCTTCTTTAGCCATAAAATTAATGACTTCAGGAGTCGCTTTATCCGCCAGGGCAATAAAATCTCCCTCATTTTCACGATTTTCGTCATCCACTACGATGACGACTTTGCCTGCCTGTAAATCTTCCAGAGCTTCTTCGATCTTATTAAACATGGGGCAACCCCTCCTCTTAGTCAGCGAACCCGTTTTGAGATAAAAAATCATAGCTGATGCTGCTTGAAGTACTCTTAGACTGTTCCTTTGCTTCGTAGAAACGATGGAAATATTTCGCCATTACATCACATTCAATATTGACCAGGTCCCCTACTTTCTTTCCACCAAGAACCGTGTCCCCTCTCGTCTGAGGAATGAGGGAAATCGTAATACGATTATTTTTGACACCAAACACCGTAAGGGAAGTGCCGTCAATTGCGACCGATCCCTTCATGATAAACAAATGGCCCTGATGTTCCGGGATGGTGATGTCCATATACCATGCATTTTCCACTTTCTCTACTCTTACGATGGTACCCACCCCGTCTACATGGCCGTTGACAAAATGACCGCCGAAGCGTCCGTTTGCCGCCATGGCTCTTTCCAGGTTCACTTTCGAACCTCGGGTAAGGGTCCGTAAGGTGGTCCCTTCAAACGTCTCAGGCATGACATCAACCTGAAACCTGCTGGAGCTGAATGAGGTGACGGTTAAACAAACCCCGTTCACACTGATGCTGTCCCCGATATGGATATCTTCGAGAATGCGGCTCGCTGCAATCGTCAGTTCCATGGAAGAGGAAGACTTTTTCATCTGTTCGATCGCTCCAATTTCTTCAATGATGCCAGTAAACATCTTTCTCCCCCTTTCACAAAGATTCCCTTTTTGGCCGTGCGACAATTTTGATATCCTGTCCTACACGATCGAGGCTTGCAATCTCCATTTCCAAGCCTTCTGCAATGGTTGGAAATCCTTTTCCTCCAAAACTCGTGAAGGCAGCACTTCCACCAACAAGCTTTGGAGCCATATACATGATCATTTCCTCAAAAGCCCTTTCCTCTAAGAAAGCGGAATGTATAGTAGATCCACCTTCTACATAAAGGGAAGCAATCTTACGGGAACCCAGTTCTTTCAGGACGGTGCGAATCCCAATCTTTTCATCGGTTAGGGAAAAGACTTCGCATCCCCGATCGATATAGGGATTCTTCTGTTCTTCTTTGACCGAACTGCCTGTAAATATGATGGTCCTACTTTCTAGATCCTCTACTACATGAGAGTGGATCGGTGTACGCAAATAAGTATCTAATATAATTCGAATGGGGTTTTTTCCACCTTGGGGCAAACGGGTGGTAAGGTGTGGGTTGTCTTGAATGACCGTATTGACTCCTACTAATATCGCGTCATGCCTGTGACGATCATAGTGGACATCGGTTCTTGAGGCTTCGGATGTAATCCACTTACTATCTCCCGAAGCTGATGCGGTTTTTCCATCTAGTGTAACCGCTGTTTTTAGCGTGACATATGGGGTACCATTTTGAATGAAGTGGAAAAAATGCTTATTCAGCTCCCGGGCTTCTTCTTCAAGCTCTCCCACCACTACTTCAATGCCTGCATCCCTTAATTGTTGAATGCCACGCCCGGCTACCAGGGGATTGGGATCCCGGGTGGCGATATGGACCCTCTTTACGCCGCTTGAAATCAACATTTGAGAGCATGGAGGTGTTTTCCCATAGTGGGAACAAGGCTCGAGGGTAACGTAAATGTCGCTTCCTTTCGCTTTATCTCCTGCCATTTTAATGGCATTCACTTCTGCATGTCCTTCTCCCGCTTTGAGATGAGTACCCATCCCGACAATTTCTCCATTTTTGACCACTACAGATCCTACTACCGGATTAGGCGAGGTCTGGCCAAGGGTTGCCTCTGCCATTGAAATGGCAAGCTTCATATAATGGGTATGATCCAATGGATGTACCTCCCTTCTATCAAAAATACTATTCAGAAATAAAGAAACCCCAAGTAACGTTTTACTTGGGGGAAGTTGGCATGACTAAATAAAGCATTCAATCTGATATTTCAGAAAGGGAAAATCATCCATAAACACTGATTGGACTCCTATCCTGTGTATCACTAAATGCTGCCGTTCCTTCTCCCATCCAGACTTTCACTGTCGGCTTTGGAGTTTCACCAAATCCACCGTCTAATATGTATTAGCCGGGTCACGGACTAAGAGCAATTGCTCATCACCGCCGGTAGGGAATTTCACCCTGCCCCGAAGGAAACCTATTCGATTATCATTATTCTATCATAGTTTCATAAATAAAATCATGTAAGAAGAACTAAAATAAGATTTTTGTCCTAATTTTTAGAATACAAGCCGATGAAATCACGGGATAAAAAAATGCCTCTATATGATTAGAAGCATATTTCTTTCATACGTGTTACATTCTTCCTTTGTTAGTGTACCCAATTGACTTGACTATGATGTGAGAAAATAATCACTGTCTACATACCAAAGAAAGATCAGAAGCCAGTCCAGATCCTCATTGTACGTTTCGTAAAATGATACATAGCTGTGGTGGGAATCGAACAGCCGTTGAACACTTTGGGGGAGGTACCCTTTTTGTAAGGATAGATAATTTTTTTCTTGATAGTTCAAGATCCATCTCTTGTTTCCTTTATAGATGAGGATCGTGTCCCCACCTTCATTCTGCCATTCGATGGCGGTGGCACTTTGATATTTCAGTTGAAACATCATCCTTCTCTCAGGATGATCGATTTTTATGGTTCTGCTCCATTTCGAAAATGACAGCGGAAGTTTGTGCTTTCTGTGAAACAAATATTGTTTTGGGTTATTGATCATGGATGTACGTTGAATAAAATAGTGGGACCAACCGTTCGTTTTTAAATAATAGGAGCCTTCCTTTGTATGGACCCCTATAAGTGAATGCTCGGAGGCTGGCATATTTTCATAATACAGACGGTTTGCCTTCTTAAGTTCCTTTTTCAGGCTATAGCTGAGATATAGATTTGAAAATGCCGGGATGAAGATCAGCAGGGGAAAATAATATAATTGCTGTGTCACTACAAGCATCCCTACACCAATGAGAAAATACATGACACTTCTAAAAAGCAACGTATATTGTTCATTTTTGTATATTTGATAGAGGTTCATAGAATGCTCGTCCTTTCAAGGAATCTCTATCATATGTATGTAAAAAATCCATAAAAAGACCATCCGTCAGGAAAACGGGAGAGAAATGAACAGAACACTCTATCACTGATGAGTGGTTCTATTCATCCCTGACGTCTTATGAGTGCACCAGCTTCCCTGATTGGTTCCAATCGACTAACTGTTTCCATTTTGATTCTGCGTCATGATAGCCCTGCCAGTACAATTCGTCCAGTTTTTGAGGATTTTTTTCAATCCTGCTTACTTTAAGGGGATGCTGGGGCTGGATGATCATTACCTCTCCATTTTTTTCTTTTCTTTCTATCTCCTGAATCGTTTGATTATAGCGCATATAGCGATTCATCAGGGTTTTGTGCAACTCTGGATATTGAGGATATTTTCTTCTCACAAGGAACGAAAATCTTGAAGGCTTTTTATAATATCCCCTATTCCGGGTGAGGATGACCACATTTTTTTTGAATCCGTCCTGCTCGGCTTTTTCTATGGGAACCGGATCGCTTATGCCCCCGTCAAGGAGGTGGCGGGAAGCAAATTCAACAATCGGAGCCACAAATGGAAGAGAGCTTGATGCGCGGATGATCGTGAGAAGGTCCTCTCCATAATCCTTCCTTGAGAAATAGGCTGGCTTTCCTGTATGACAGTCGGTTGTCCCGACTACAAATTCCGTTCGGTTGGAGTGAAAGGCTTTATAATCGAAGGGCACCAATTTATTCGGAATTTCATCAAAGACATAGTCCATCCCGAATAATTCACCCGTTTTCCAGTAGTTCCGCCATGATAAATATTTGGGATCGCGGATGAAATCCACATTCACCTTTTTATTGCGGCCGTTTTGTTTGGACAAATAAGATGCGGCATTACATGCACCTGCCGATACGCCGATGACATAAGGGAATTCAATTCCGTTCTCCAAGAAAAATTCCAGTGCCCCCGCCGTGTATATTCCTCTCATGCCGCCACCTTCGAGGACGAGTCCGGTTTCATTCATCATCATCTTCTTGACCACCTGCCTTTTGCTGTAATAGAAATTGCTTTACTTCCAGAGGGTACAATTTTTTCCCGGCCAGTTCCTCCATCGGGATCCAGCAGGGAATATATTTCCCTCTATCCCTGGTGAAATCGTATTCTTCACCTTTTCCTGAGCCAAATAAGCCATTATATTTTCCCACAAAATAATAGGAATGTGTATCATTCTGCTTGAAGGTCAACGCGGCTTTCAGTTCCGAGACGTTTATTCCCAATTCTTCCTTCGCTTCCCGGACCGCCGTTTCCATTTCGGTTTCCCCATCCTCCATGCCTCCCCCTGGAATCACATAATACATACAGCCGTTCCTTATTCTTTTTATCACTGCCAGATTGCCATTTTCAATGAGGATGATGCCTGCACGCTGGATCATCGGGTGTTATCCAAAGGGATCAATTTGGCCCCGCACGTCTTCTCGTAAAATTCAATGGGACCAGCTTCTTTTAACACGGCATACAGGTATCCTCTTTCTTTCATCCTATGTAATGCAGTGTACAGGAGCTGTTTGCCTACTCCATGAAGACGGGTGGCAGGTATGACACCCATCGGTCCGAATATCCCTTTCTTATTCATATATACGTCATACGCTGCAAATCCGACTAATTTCCCTTTCTCTTCTGCTTTCAAAATCGGGATGAAAGGAGAGGATGATTGAAAAGCGCCGCTTAGTGTTTCGAACCATCTTTCACCGAATTGATGTTTCACCCAGGACAGAAAATCTTCTTCCTCGTTTGGTTGAACCATACTAATGACAACACCTTGAAGTTCTTTATTGATCCAATCATTCGTCAACAAATTAACGGTTAAATCTCTGGCCGTGGTGACGGATTGAATGATCTGTTTCTTCGGGATTTCCATCAACCCCTGTTCTAACTGAGGATGTGAAGGAATATGTAAGAAAAATGCTTGTATGATATGTCCTTCATTCAGGAAAGTTTGATTGTACCGTTTCATGATATCAATCGAAGAAGTCCATATTCTGTGTGCATGTGAAGATAGGGGCATGGAAAAAGGTTCGATCCAATTCTCGGAAGACGGTTCAGGAGTCAGGGTTTCTATCAATCTTTCTATTTTATCTGTGTACGGTTCAAGGAGGTAATGCATTTCCTTTAGTGCGCCCTCCTTTACGAGGGAAGCCCCAATGAACAGATCAATACTTTGTATGCTTCTATGATGATGTCTTTCAGCAATTCTTTCTGCTTGTTGAATCAATTTGATTACTTTATGAGTAAAATGGGGGGCTTTCATGAATCATCCTCCTTCTTCTACCACCATTCGACATTAATCAGTGAAATCCTTTTTCCTCATCCAAGAGGTCCGTCCCTCTTCAGGAAAGAGCTGACGATGTGACGTCAGCTCAGTTCTTTTTTTCTGGAGAGGGTGGGAGTGAGGATGAGGATGGTCAGACATATAGACAGGGTCAGGAAGATTGTTCCTGAGAGATTTTCTGTCCATCGGTCCTCTAGGATTAGATCGTTTACATAGCTGATCAACTGCCCGGGCGACCATTTTAATGTTTTTGTCATATATCCTGAGAAGAAGGTGATCAGCATGGTCAATGCGATTGTGTAAAAAGCAGCAAAACCCGGCGTTTGTACGAGGCTACTGAAGAAAATCACCAATGTCATGATAAAGGTCAGCCACAGGCCGTAAACCAGGAAACCCTCTATGAATGTGTGTAAGTCGATTCCATCGAATAACAGGTGAATATAATACAATCCCGATAGCAACCCAAGGCTGTATGACACCCAAACCAACACGAATGCAGCCGACCATTTGGAGTAAATATACGAACTGTATGGAACAGGTTTCACAAGTACCAATATTGCGTTACCGCTTTTCCTTTCCCCTGCCACCGTCCCCATGAACCCCAATACGATGACCAGGACACCCAGTGTGCTGAATTGATTCATGATGGACAGCAGTACTTCACCCGCAGAAGGGGTGGGTATGGATATGACCGTGCCGTCTGGCAAGTCCCCGACCGATTGTAATATTTCGGGCATATAATAGGCCGTTAAGGGTTCCGTCAAACCAAAAAGAATGAAAATGAAGGGCATCCATATCATTTTATAATTACGGATGAGCTCGAGCATTTCTTTTCTGAATAATACCCAACCGATTTTCATTTCTTCATCACCTCCATGAAGACCTCTTCCAGGCTTTGTTCACTGCTTTCAAATTTGGTCACACCCCATCCATACTCAGTGATCAGTGAAAAAATCCTGGCTCTGTCCCGGTCCAAATCAGCCACCTCAAAGGAAAGCCGCTTCCCGTCTGACGCCATATTATGAATCCACTCTTTTCCCTTTAAGTTTGGAGTATACTTATGGCTATCCTCATTGAAATGCAAGGTCAACCTTAATTTATGGTGTCTTGCCTTCACTTCCTCGATCGCCCCTTGCTCAATCAGCACGCCCTCATGGAGAAAAAGGACATCATCACAAATTTGTTCTGCATCATTTAAAATGTGGGTCGAGAACAGAATGGTCGTTTCCTTCTTTAACGTCTTTAATAAGTCAAGAACTTCCCTTCTGCCGAACGGATCAAGGGCTGATACCGGCTCATCAAGGATGATGAGCTTAGGCTTATGAATGAGAGCCTGAGCGATTCCAAGCCTTTGTTTCATTCCGCCAGAGTACTGACCCACCTTCCGATTCTTCCCTTCTTCCAAACCGACTAAAGTGATCAGTTCTTCTGTCCTTCTCTCTGCGTCCCCCTTCTTCATTCCTGAAATTTCACCGGAGAAAATCAGGAACTCCTTTCCGGTCATCCACTCAAAAAAAGCGGGGTATTGAGGGAGATACCCGATCATTTCACGGATATCATCAGGGGAATCAGGAGCCATGATCATCCCCGCCGTAGGTTTAATTAATCCTGCAAGCATATTTAAAGTCGTCGTTTTGCCGGCACCATTCGGCCCGAGCAAAGCAGTACAAGCCCCACCTTTCAACTGAAAGGAAATATCTTTCACTGCAAGCTTTTCCTTATACCTCTTTTCTAAAGTCGATACTTCCAAGACATTCATCCATTCTGTCTCCTTCCGAAGATGAAGTAGATGACCGGTCCAATAATATTAATGAAAATGATGATCAATACCCACAGCCATTTCGGGCCGTTTGTAGATTTTATTCGGATTACATCGATCATTGCCACCACCATAAGAATGAGCTGAATAATGATAACAGGAGCGATAAGTCCCCAATTGATTGCTTGTAACGATTGTTGTAATTCGTTCATTTTTTCTTCCTCCCTTTCCTTTTTCAACTATAAGACGGCAGAAAGAAAAAATCGTTCACTTTTCCATGAGAATTTTTTTCGCAAGTGAAAAAGCAGCAAGCCCCTTCTCATTTAAGGGGCTCGCTGCTCGTTATTTCTCTTGATATAAAGTATACAATTTATTGACTTCTGCTTTTACGGTTTCGATGAGGGAAGGCGGAGAGATCACTTGAGCCTGACTTCCAAATGTGAGGATCCAGTTTACGAGACCGGTGCTTACCCGGGCTTTTGTCGACAAAATAAAATGGTCCTCGCCGTGCCTTTGGATATTGACATTTTTCCCGAACTTATCAATCATCACATTGATCAGGTTGTTATGAAACTTAATCTTGATCCATTCTTCATCTCCGGCAAACATCTGAAAGGTTGACTGAACGTACTTGGATACATCGAAGTCTTCATATGGGTAGGTTTCTGAAAGCACTTCAACATTACGCAATCGATCGACCCGGTAATGACGTATTTCGTCCGCTTCAAAATAGTAGGCAATAAGATAATAAAAATCATTCGCCCATGCAAGAGCATACGGTCTCACCTTATATAGCCGGCCCTCATGACTGAGGTTAAACTGTTTGTTGACATCATACCGACCATATTGAAAGGTGATCACCCTCCGTTCTGCAATCGCCTCATGGATATCATGGATGGTGCGGCGAATAAAAGGGCTCTCACTTTTGATGGAGGAATCGATCTGGATTTCATTATGTAACTTCTTTCCTTGTTGATGGCTTGTCAGCTGCTTGATCTTCCCTGTCAGCTGCCTCGTTTCCTTCTTCGAAATGAATTTGGCAGATACCACAGCATCGATGAGCATCCGGAGTTCGTATAACTCGAACAAACGATATTGGTGGCTGTAATATTTAGGAAGCCCATCCTTTTCCTGATTGATGGTCACATCAAACCCATGCAGGATGAGATGATCCAGATCATCCTTTAAGGAATTCTTGTTAAGTTTCAATTCCGGGCCATAAGCCTGTCTAAAGCGAAGAATGATGTCATCCAGGTTCAGCTCATGATCCTCGTCCGTTTCGTCTTTTAAAATACTCATTAGCTTAAGCAGTCTTACTTTATTATCAATCCTCGTCATAGGGATGCATTCTCCTTTTTAGAGATGATAGTTTTATAAAATTATAAAGTTTATGAACGTTTTGTCAACATTCTCTTCCTCATTCTGATTCCGAGAATGAAAAAGAACCCATGAGCCTCATGAGTTCTCTCTTTGTTTATTTCAATAATCGAAAGACAGTAGGGATTTTGTAATAGTCACCTTCATATGCCTTTACCGCACCCAGGATGGTGAAGATCAGAGCCAGCAGCCCTACGATGGGAGCTAACACAAATCCGATTAATACCACCATGAGAATGCTGCTTACAAATCCGTAAACGGCATACGAAATGAGAAAGTTCAAGTATTCTTTCCCATGGAAGTCCACGAACTCCGATTCGTCCTTTTTAATGAGCCAAATGATCAGTGGACCGATGAATACGGTGAAGAAGCTTGATATATAGATAAGAGCTGCCATCATTCTTTCATCTTTTGCCGGCATGTCAATTCCTCCTTGTCTAAACCCTGTTAGAAAGACACGTTAATTGTATCCTCCTCTATATTTACGTCCTTTCTTTCATAAAGTTTCACCTATTTGAAGATTTTCTTTATGTGGTCTTTTTTTGTTTCTTCATGACAACCTTCATGAAATGTGACGAATTGGAATATACGTTTAGAAGAGGAGTTTGTCCTTAGAGTATTTGAAGAAAGGCAGTGGTGAATATGAACAAAATCGAGGCCTTTATCCTCGGCGTTATACAAGGGTTAACAGAGTTTCTTCCCATCTCAAGCACCGGGCATCTTTATCTCGGGAGGCTTGCTTTCGGACTGGAAGAAGCCGGGCTTTTCCTGGATACGATGCTTCATATCGGTACTTTGATTGCCGTCATTGTCGTTTATCAGAAGGAACTTTTATACATGCTGAGGCACCCATTCAGTAAATTATCCTGGATTCTCATCATCGGGACCATCCCTGCAGTGATTATAGGATTTATGTTCGAAGACTATTTTGACGCCATATCAAAGACAGGGGCTACCATCGGTTGGGAGTTTCTTGTGACAGGGTGCATTATGTATGTCGCTGACGGGGTGAAGAACGGATACAAGAAGCTGGATGATCTTTCGTATACAGATGCTTTGGTGATCGGGAGCTTCCAAGCGGCAGCCATATTCCCCGCCCTTTCAAGGTCCGGTTTAACGATAGCAGCAGGATTATTCAGGAAATTGGACAGAGAGACTGCAGCCTATTTCTCCTTTCTCCTTTCTACCCCTGCCATTCTGGGAGGTATCGTGTTACAGGGGAAAGAAATGATCGGGGGAGCCCCTGAAGCGATTCCCTTCGCAAGTTTAGCCATCGGAACAGTCAGTGCGGCAGTATTCGGCTATTTCGCCATTATGACCATGGTGAATTTCTTAAAAAAGCACTCTCTGAAAATATTCTCCTATTACGTTTGGGCTTTAGGACTCTTGATTCTCATTCTTCAATACTCAGGATTCATGTAGGAGGAAAAATATGAACCATGAATGGGTTTTACACATCCTTACATTCTTAACCGATTTGGGATATGCGGGAATCTCTCTCGCACTCATGATAGAAGTCATCCCCAGCGAGCTTGTCCTGAGCTATGCAGGCTTCATGGTAACCGCAGGCAAACTCACGTTTATCGGGGCCTTCATCAGCGGCGTCGTCGGTGGGACCATGGCTCAGTTATTTCTTTATTGGCTGGGGTACTATGGAGGCAGACCTTTTTTTGAAAAATACGGAAAATATCTGTTTATTCATTCAAAGCATATTCTTGCTGCAGAGAAGTGGTTTGAGAAGCACGGGACGATCGTCATTTTCACGGCACGTTTCATACCGATCGTCCGGCATGCCATCAGTATACCCGCCGGCATAAGCCGCATGCCCTTCTCTACATTCACTTTGTACACTTTTGCAGCCATGCTGCCCTGGACATTGTTGTTTATGATCATCGGGATGGAACTCGGTACACACTGGGAGCATATTGAAGTCATCGGGACGCGCTATATTAAACCCCTCAGTTTAATAGCTGTCATTTCAACCCTTTTTTATCTAATTTATTCATATAGAAGAAATAAAAGGATTGATTAACTTCTTTTTTTACGCAAAATTGTTTAAAATAATAAGGAAACAAGCCTCATGAAAGGAAAAACGATGAATTCCATACTTTTAAGAAACGTAACCATTTATCCCATTACATCCAAGCCTATTCATAATGGAGCTTTACTCATAAAAGACGGAAAAATCAAACAAATATTCCCCCATGATGTGGAGGGATTCCACCACGCTTCCGTGTATGATTGTCAGGGGAAATTCCTTTTTCCCGGATTCATTGATTGCCACACTCATCTAGGACTCTATGATGAAGGTACAGGCTGGGCGGGTAACGACGCCAATGAAACGATCGAACCGATGACCCCTCATATCAGGGCCTTCGACGGGGTATACCCATTGGACCCTGGCTTTAAAGACGCCCTTACATACGGCGTCACCACCGTGAATGTCATGCCCGGAAGCGCGAATGTGATCGGAGGTACCACAGCGGTGATCAAAACACATGGTTCTAACATCAGATCCATGCTAATCAAAGAAACCTCCGGATTGAAGATCGCTTTAGGGGAAAATCCGAAACGAATCCATAGCAATGGAAACAATGATTCCATTACAAGGATGGGGATCATGGGGATGCTCAGGGAAGCCTTTTTCTCTGCTAAATATTGTGACCAGCCAGAGGAACTGAGAGTCGCTCCTCTCGTTTCCGCTTTAAAGCGGGAAATTCCTGTTCGGATCCACGCTCACAGGGCGGATGATATTTTATCCGCAGTGCGTTTCGCTGAAGAATTCAGCCTTGACCTCCGGATAGAACATTGCACGGAGGGCCACCTTATATCGGATGAGCTGAAAGGAAAAAACTTAAAGGTTTCTGTCGGTCCGACGTTCACAAGACGCTCGAAGGTTGAGCTTAAAAACAAGAGCTGGATCACCTATCAGAAATTGACGGAAGCAGGTGTCGAAGTGTCGGTTACGACCGATCACCCTTACACACCCATCCAGTATCTGAACATGTGTGCGGCGATTGCCGTGCGTGAAGGATTGGAGGAACAGAAGGCATTGGAAGGAATCACCATCGCACCTGCCAGAAACCTTGGTGTATCTGACCGGGTCGGCAGTATTGAAGTAAATAAAGATGCCGATCTGGTCCTGTGGAGCCACCACCCATTTCACTTTATGGCAAAGCCTATGTTGACTTTCGTCAACGGGGAAATCGCTTATCAAAACGTGTAGAAATTTGTTAAAAATTTTCTTCAAAAATCAGCATTTTACCTATTTCCTTTTTGAGATATTTCGTATATGATACAGATGGATAATTTATTTCCGATTACAAAGCGATCTATTCATATATTTTAGCGACTGTAATGAAGGGAAGGCAAAAGGTGCGCCACCAGTTTCTTGACTGGTCTTAGTGGGTTCGATTCCCACCCCGAAATTTTTTAGTTACCATTTAAAAATTTCGAGGGTGGGATCGTACGCGAGTAGACTGCCCTCAAGGAGGGTCTACTATGATCAAGAAACGTGATTTACATGAGTGTCATGAACTTTATGACCTGATGGTGCACCCGGATGTCTTCCCTTTTGTGCGTCAAAAGGCGTATTCCTATGAGGAGCTTCTTTTCCTGACAAAACAAACCATTGAAGCAGAAGAGCGGGGAGAACTTATTTCCCGCACGATTTTGGACGAGTGGGGCAACCCTATCGGAACGATTAATTTATTCGATATCCAGGAAAATGCAGGATTCCTTGGTACATGGCTTGGGAAGCCGTTTCATGGCAAAGGGTATAACCAGCCGGCGAAGGATGCATTCTTTTCCGAGTTATTTTTTGAGTTGGGAATGGAAACCATCTTTATGAGAATCAGAAAGGTGAATACCCGTTCACAAAAGGCCGCAGAAAAGCTTCCTTATGTCGTAAAGGCAAATGAATCAAGGAAATCTCTCTATGATCAATTAAATGCTCTGGATGAGGTGTATGATCTGTATGAGATCCCTAAAGATTTGTACACCCTCTATTTATATCAGCTTCAGCAGTCTCCTGAAGAAGAGCAGGCGCTCGAAGCTTAAAAACAGAAAAAGGTTATCATAAAGGTATTTACCCTTTGTGATAACCTTTTTGTTAGGTCGGATTAAAAAGAAGCATGGATCATAAAGAATACGGTAAAGGTGATGGCAAGTTTTAAATGCCACGCTCGATCTTTCCTTTTGAAGCGCTTAAAACCCATACTTATAAGGAAGAAGAGCGCGATACTCGAAAGGATCCCCGTAATATTGGTGAAGTCCCAGTGGAAATCTCTGATGATGGCCAGAATTCCGTGTAACACCACACCTGCCGATGCCAATAGTGCTAAGGGAACGTGCCATTTCCTCAACAGCTTTCCTACAAATTGGACAAGGCGTTTAATTTCTACATCCTTCCACTTTACCCCTTTCAACCCTTTCCATTTCATTAACAGGAATACCGGAAAGATACTGAGGACGACAAAGTAAATAATTCTTGCTGCGGACCCGAATTGTTTGAGAAATTCCTTATAGGATTCCTCATTCATTCCCATAAGGACTTCCCTGTAAGCAGAAATAAGGAGGATTCCTGCAACCGTTAAACAGATGCTTAATGCCAAGTAGAAGATGACATTTTTTCGTTCCTTAGGATTCGGGATAAATTTTGATAAAAATGATGGATGGCTGATTTTTGATTTGGATTCCATTTATGTTCTCCTATTATCATTAAGAATTATACGATTACTATAACCCTCAAACATGAAAATTAAATGAAAATCCCATGAATATTTGCTTTTGATGTTGCGAGTGGTGGTTGATTGCCGCTCCATCACCTTTCAAAAAATCAATATGTACTAAAAAAAGCCGACAGTATGGATGCCTGATCTTACTCTTTAGGATCAGCACCAATACAGTCAGCCCCTTTTTTTATTTCTGTTTAGCTATTTTTTCGAAGTACAGGTTTCTTACCACGAATGTTTTATAGTTCTCCAATTTTCTTTTTTCTAATGGGTGATGATTGATCCCCATCTTTTTAAGCTCTTGAAGGTACCATCCTTTTGAATATTGATACGCCATTCCACTTCTCCCCTTCAACCATTTGTATACTATATGCTTGAGGGGGAGTACAATGACTCTTTATCTGGACATGGAGGAAAGCACCTCATACATATCCTGGATGGTGTAGGCTTTTTCACCTTTTTCCATATTACGGATCATTGTGTCGCGATTTGACTTAAGCTCATTGACACGGTCCAAGAAGCTCTTTTCGTCCAGTTCTTCTTCTTCCAGCTTTATCGCATAACCGTGTTTCACGAAACTGTTGGCATTGAGGATTTGGTCCCCACGGCTCGCTTCCCTGGAGAGGGGGATCAATAACATCGGTTTCTTTAGTGCCAGGAATTCAAAGATTGAGTTCGAACCGGCACGGGAAATCACGAAATCTGTCATCGCCAGGTAATGAGGCAGTTCACCCTTGATGAATTCGTATTGACGATACCCTTTTTGTACGAGGCTTTCATCCACATTGCCTTTCCCGCAAATATGAATGATTTGAAAGGCAGTCAGCAGCTCCTCCAGATTCCCTCTTACCGCTTCGTTAATTTTTCTTGCACCAAGACTTCCTCCCATGATCATCAGAACGGGTTTATCCTCATAATAACCGGTTAATCTCTTCCCTTCACGGGCATCACCCGTGAATAATTCCTCGCGGATGATGGCTCCTGCGCATATAGATTTTTCACTCGGAAGGGATTGAACCGTTTCAGGGAAGGTGGTGAAAATTTTAGTTGCGAATGGGACGGCTAATTTATTGGCAAGTCCCGGGGTCACATCGGACTCATGGATCGCTACAGGGACTTTCGCCATCTTTGCGGCCATCACGACCGGGACGGAAACGAATCCCCCTTTGGAAAAGATGATGTCCGGCTTCGTTTTCCTGATGACGGATAATGCGTCAAACACGCCTTTCATCACTCGAAACGGATCTGAAAAGTTTTTCCAGGAAAAATATCTCCTCAGCTTGCCGCTGGAAATACTTTTGTAAGGGATATGGGGAAATTGTTCAGTGATGATTTCCTTTTCTATGCCATCTTCCGAACCTATATACGTTATGTCCCAACCTTCTTTTTCAAAGTGTGGAATCAGTGCTGTATTTACCGTGACGTGGCCCGCAGATCCTCCGCCCGTAAATAATATACGTTTCTTCATATGTATAAACTCCTAACTCATATTCTAATTTCCTTCTCTCTAACCATTATACACTTTACCAAAAATAGAAGCGGGATAGAACTACGAAAATTTGACAAAAAGAAACGAGACCCTTTTCGCAATGAATGAAGGGACTCTTTCACGAGAATGACAGGGGTGTATCGCCCCCATCCCTTTTTATAATATAATTGGCTACATTTCTTCCACTTATCGTCACCATCGGGGATCCGCCCCCGGGATGTGTCGTTCCACCCGTGTAGAAAAGGTGATGGATATCCTTGCTGACATTGGAAGGACGAAGAAATGCTTCGGTCATACGGTGGGAGGCCAGGCCGTAAAGAGATCCTTTATAGGCAGAGAATTTATGTTTTATGGTGTCCGGTGTGTAGATCTTCTCCACTTCCAGAGAGTCCTTTATGGCCAGTCCCTTTTCTTCTAATGTATGATAAATCTTCTCTTTATACGACTGAACTTCTTTATCTGTCAATTCTATGGCCGGTGCATTGACAAGGATGAATAAATTACTTCCCTTTGTGACGCTTGGATCTGTCGCTGCCGAGTGGCTGATATAGATCGTTGGATCACTCGGAAGCTTCTTTTCTGAGAATATTTCTGTGAATTCCTTATGATAATCCCCTGTGAAATAAACCTGATGATGATGAATGGATTCCTGGAAGGTTCTGAGACCCGCTAATATCACGAAAGCCGAAATCGATGGTTCATAGGAATCAAGCTTCCCGTCAGGATGACTCGGTCGATCTCCCTCCTCTATCAATTCTTTCGTAGCCGTGATAAAATCCCCATTTACGATCACGTCGTCAGCAGGAAGAAATTCTCCATCTTCTGTTGTCACACCGACTGCCCTTTTCCCCTTCACCACGATCTCTTTCATTCGGACTCCGAGACGTATTCTTCCCCCGAGTTCCTGGAAGAAAGAATTAAACCCTTCCGCAATCCTTGGGTTCCCGCCCTTTGTATAATACACCCCATCTTTCATCTCAAGATGACCGATCAATGAAAAGGTGGCAGGGCACTCATAAGGTGATGAGCCAATATACGTCGCATACCGATTGAACACCTTCAACACTTCTTCATCCTGAAAGAACCTTCTATGAAAATGGTCCATTTTCTCAAAGGGTCGGACCTTCATAAAGCTATAGGAAAGACTTGGTGACAGATAATCCCTCCAAGAACCAAATACCCGGTAAAAAAACCCTTTCTCAGCCAATGTATAAAGTTTTTCTACCTCTTTTAAATACTCTGAATATCGATCTGCACCATAGGGATCGATCCCTTTAAGTTCGTTCACCATTTCTTCGGGGTCGGCTGATTGATAGAGGATCCTTCCATCCGGAAAAATGTTTTTCGTATGTTTTACGAGTCTTTCAAACTCAAAATAACGGGAGGAGTCCCCTCCTGCATCATTGATCACTGATTGAAAGACGTGAGGCATCGTAATCGTGTTCGGGCCGAAATCAAAGGAGTAGCCGTCTATTTCAACGCGCATCATTTTCCCTCCCGGGTGCTGGTTCTGATCTACGACCGTAACATGATATCCTTTACTTTGAAGGGATATCGCTGCTGACAATCCCCCTAATCCGCTGCCAATGATGATGATATTCTTCATGAATAGGTCCTTCCTTTCCACATGTATCCCTGATTTTTCATTCCCCTCACCATAGACGCCCACATGATGAAGATAAAGAAGACGGAAGCGAAAGGAATCAATAGAAAATGCCACTTTGATTGATTGGAGGCGATGTCGATCATGAATGTTTGTACCCATATTCCCAACAGGGGAAGAACGTACCCGAACTCACCCGACATCAACCCGTAAAGGGCTAAAGGCAGAGGAAGGATGAAGAAAATGGAATAAAACAGGGAAAGAAGGATAACTGATATCGGACTTCTTCCCGTGCCTACATAGATATTCTTCAAAAATCCTTCCCATACTTCCTTATTCGTTTCATACATGTGACAGGTCACGTCAAAGCTATTATTGACAAGTGTCACCCTCCACCCGTTTTCCTTTACTTTCCTTGAAAGGTGAACATCCTCCAGGAGGGACGACTTAACAGCCTCATGTCCTCCGCAATCGTTGTACGCTTCCCTTTTGAAAAACATAAATGCTCCATGAGCAGCCGTGAATGCACTTCTGGTCGTATGATTTGCCACAGCGAGGGGAAGATGAAAATAGACGAGAAAGTGCTGGAACGGTACGAGCATTTTACTAAGGAAGGTCGGTAAGGGAAATCGGGGAAATCCCGTTACAAGCCCCGAATCATATTGTTCCATTTGGAATAATACTTTCTCGATGATGGATGGAGAAACCCTCACATCGGCGTCCAGATAAAAATAATACGAACCTGAGGCATGCCGGCTTAGCTCGTCGCAGGCATGGACCTTTCCCACCCATCCTTTTGGGAGGGGCTTTCCATCGATGATCCTGAAACGGGGATCGTCTTTCGTTAAGCGTGTAAGGAGCTCCCTTGTACGATCAGTAGACGCATCATCCAATATGATAAATTCCACGGGGGAATGGGTGATTCGTTTGATGCTTTCGATCAGCCCTTTTACATTCCTTTCCTCGTTCCTCATTGGTACCAGTACGGAAACCAAGTCATTTACAGTCGACTTACGGGATAGCTTTGGTAAAAAGAGCAGATTGATTATCGTAGCCAGTACAAATAGGAAGGTGATCAGTATATAATACATCATTTTCTTTCAACCCCTACTTTCTTCTCTTCCAAAAGCTCAACCATTCACTATTAGTCGGAAATCCTTTAAGTAACAATTCAAATGAGGATATGTTTTCATGAATGATATCCTTCTTCAAGCCATCAAGCCTCGTTTCCATACCCATTCTTAAGTGCCCTGTCATCTCTTCCCGTGTTGAAAGCTGACTTGTATCCAAGTCTTCCCGGCCAATCCGGATGAACAACTCGGGTCTTTGATCATGACGAAAGGTATAATAAAATGTCACCATCGTGACCATGATCTCCGCATTCCGCTCGTACAAATAACCCGGTCCACTCATAAAGGGTAAGGGTCTCTTTTCAAGATGCTCTTCCTTCCCTTGAGGAAAGATCCAAACCGTTTTCTTCTCTTGTAAACACTTCTCAGCGAATTTCAAAGAAGTGATGAGGTCTTTCGGAGAATGTGGATTGACAGAGAATGCGCCGATTTTCCGAAAGAAGGGGAAATCCTCCATTCCTTTCTGACTCATCATGGCGAAGCTGTCTTCTTTTATGACATGATGATTTAAGTAAAAGACCATCAATCCATCCCACCAGCTTGAATGATTGGCAAGTACCAGGTGACCTGAACCCTGTTGAAACGAATCTCGCTGGTCTTCGATCCACACACGATAAAAATGCTTCTTGAGCTGGTAAGTAAGATAGCCCGACAGCAGTTGTTGAAATCTCTTACTTTTTTTCGGTTCAATCATGCTACCTTCTCCAATCGTGTTCTGAGAATAAGAGATGCCGTGTAAAATGACGAAGTGACAAGAACCGCAATCCATAGCCCTTCCACCATAGCCGTTACCATAAACATCAAGATCACAAGGAGGTATAGCTTCCTCATCCGGCCGCTCCATTTGGTAGTGAAACCTTCACGCTCCATCCATACATACAGGAAGCATTGGATGAAAAATGAAACAAAAAACCATCCCAGGAAGTTTTGTACGGGGATATCATAATACGCTCCCCCTTGATCCCATATCCAGTATTCCCTGCCTTTAAAGGCAACGGGATCGATGATCAAATCCATTGTCACCGCTAACAGAGAGGTCACTGTGCTATAGACTAACATTCCCCTGACTGTCTTCTTCCTGTGCAAGAGGAACTCATAATGTGACATGCTGGTGAACACCACCATGACCCAGGCGAAGCCGATTGTCACCGGCACTCCGAATAATTGAAACCCAAAATCCCTTTCATAATGATAGGACCCGAATATCAGACCGTAATGGACACCTAAACTCTCGGCGATAATCGTAAGCAGCATGATGCCTAAAGAAATGATCAGTCCGGGCCGGGTCCCTAGCCTCTTCATGGCATAAAGAATGGCCAATACCCCTGCTAAATATAAAAAAATGGCATTTGCCCAATGCATGGACGGAGGCAGCAAGTCGAGAGAAACCAGGATGATCCCCACCCCATACCATATAATAAACACTATCCAAATCCAGTCCTGCCAATGTTTAGTCATTCTTTCCTCCCATAGGGTGTTTTTCCTCATTCATCTTGAGTACTCGTTTGTTAAGCATATTTCACTCTCTATCCACAGGAAAATATGGTACAGTATGATAGTGAAATCACCATGCTGTATCTGAAGCCATTCAGGAGGAGTACGTTCAATGAGAGAAACTCATACAATGAAAGATAAGATCAAACAGCTATCCATCATACTCATCCCCATCCTAGTCACGCAGCTAGGGATGTTTGCCATGAATTTCTTCGACACGATCATGTCAGGGAAATACTCTCCCATTGATCTGGCAGGTGTCGCCATCGGCTCTTCCCTTTGGGTACCCGTCTTCACAGGATTAAGCGGGATCCTTTTGGCCGTGACGCCCATCGTCGCCCAATTGAATGGACGCGGCAATAAAAAAGAAGTTCCCCATACCGTGTTACAAGGTGTGTATGCAGCCATCGCTTTATCCCTTATCGTCATGGTGACTGGGGGACTCGCCCTCAATCCGATATTAAATGGTATGAATATAGAACCTGAAGTCCGTATGGTGGCGAAGGAGTATCTCATTGCCCTCTCGTTCGGAATGATTCCCTTATTCATCTATAATGTATTAAGATCATTCATCGACGCCCTTGGGATGACGAGGGTGACTATGTTCATTACTCTCATGTCACTGCCGATAAATGTCGTGTTCAATTATCTTCTTATTTTTGGTAAGTTGGGACTCCCTGCACTTGGAGGGGTGGGTGCAGGTGTTGCCTCTGCCATCACCTATTGGCTCATTACACTCATCGCCTTCTGGGTCGTCCATACGAAGGGGCCTTTTAGCCAATATACGATTTTCCGTACCATCCATAAGCCTGACCTTGCTAAGTGGAAAGAAATCTTCGTGATCGGGGTACCGATTGGTTTATCCATTTTCTTCGAAGTAAGTATTTTTTCAGCTGTTACTTTGTTGATGAGCAATTACGATACAGTGGTCATTGCTGCTCACCAGGCAGCGATCAATTTTGCTTCCTTCCTCTATATGATCCCTTTAAGCATTTCCATGGCCTTGACCATCGTCGTAGGCTTTGAGGTCGGTGCCAAGAGGCTTCGGGATGCAAAGGTTTACAGCTGGATGGGCGTCAGCTTTGCATTGCTGTTAGCGGTCATATATGGGATCATATTACTCGTCTTCCGTTCTGAAATCGCCTATCTGTACTCGGATGATGCGTATGTATTAGAATTAACGGCTCACTTTTTATTGTATGCCGTTTTCTTCCAGCTTTCAGACGCGATACAAGCCCCTGTCCAAGGTGCCCTTAGAGGATATAAGGATGTCAATATCACCTTCATCATGGCTCTTGTATCGTATTGGGTGATTGGCCTTCCATTGGGTTATATCCTTGCTAACTACACTACTTTTGGTCCATACGGCTACTGGCTTGGGCTTACTTCCGGCTTAACGGCAGGCGCCATCACATTGTCGGGTCGGCTCCTATTTATACAAAAGAAATATAGACAACAATATAGTCATTAGAATACTGACTGAAAGAGCAACGGACTTCATCTGCCGTTGCTCTCTATTGATGAAATACCTTTCCTAGAACATCCTTACCACCTGTAACGGGAATGATGGAACCGGTAATGAAATCGGATTCTTCCTGACACAGGAACGAAATGATCCTCGCCAAATCCTCCCCTGTTCCGGGTCGGCCAATCGGTGTATGTGGATCATATTGTTCTTTGGCCTTGCTGATTTCGCCCTCTTTCCAATCACCTACTATGTCACCTGGGCAGACCATATTTGCCGTTATGCCGTTTTCTGCTTCTTCGATTGAAATCGTTTTTGTGAAGGAAGCGAGTCCCGCTTTCGCAGCAGCGAAGGCAGAACGATAAATCCAGCCCGGTGCTGATTCGACCCTGTCATATCCAAATGTGATGATTCTTCCCCATTGCTTTTCACGCATCTTTGGAATCAATAACCTGGATAAGTAAAATACACTATTTAAATTCCCATTCACAATATAATTCCATTCTTCTGGGGAATATTCGGCAAAAGACTTTCGTTCTTTAACATAGGGTCCGGCATTGTGAATTAAGATATCGACGCTCTCCACCTTATTCCAGATTTCGGATGCCATCCGTTCACATTCTTCCGGCACGGAAATGTCCCCCTTGACCGGTATGATGGAATTGGAGTAGGTTTGGGTTAATTCATCAACCAACCCTTCTACAAAAGAATCCTCGCTTCTATAATTCAGGATGACCGTGTAACCTTGTTTAGAGAATTCCTCCACGGTCTTTCTTCCGATTCCCTTTGATCCGCCCGTTATCAGGACAACTTTATCTTCTTTCATCAAGCTCACTCCACGTACTCGTTATATTTCAATAGTAAGAATGATTATCATGAAATGCAAATCTAAGCTCTTACATAACTCGTTCAACATAGTATAAAAAAAGAGGCGTATAGCATCATTTGATTACGGAAAACTAAAAAAAGCAGCCTCTCCAAAGAGAGACTGCTTTTCGTTCATGAAATTACTTACCGATGAACTGTTGAGTCCAGTAGTTACCGTTCTCTACATATCCCACACCAATGTGAGTGTAGTTTGAACTCATGATATTTTTACGGTGTCCTTCACTATTCATCCATGCCTGTACTACTTCTTCAGGAGTCTGTTGACCCATAGCGATGTTTTCACCTGCAGAGCTGTACTCGATACCAAACTGCTTCATCATGTCGAATGGTGAACCATACGTAGGGCTTGTGTGAGAGAAGTAGTTGTTCGCTTGCATATCACGAGACTTCTCACGTGCTACCTTGCTTAATTCTGCATCTACTTTTAGAGCTGGAAGACCTTGTTTTGCACGTTCCTGGTTAGTCAATTCCACTACTTTTTGTTCAAACTGGCTTAATTGACCAGATTGTTCACTTGCTTGCTCTGATTGTTGTTTTTGCTCATTTGAAGCCGGAGCTGGAGCTGGTGCTTCTGACTTAGGTGCAGGTGTTTCTGCTTTCGGTGCTTCTGCCGGTGCAGGTGCTTCCGCTTTTGGTGCTTCCTTAGCCGGAGCAGGTGCTGCAGCCTCTGCTTTTGGAGCCTGTCCATTCAGTAATTCTTGTACATTTATATTTTGGCCGTTGATTTGGTATTTTGAGAGAACATCTTGAACATATTTGTTTAGATCTTCTTGATTACCATTATATTTAAAGGCGTTCACTTTTTGAGCGACCTTATCTTGTGCCGGGCACGGTGCTGCAGCATCAGCTTTACCTGCTGCGAATGGAGTTACTAATAATGTTAATGCTGTTGCTGCTGAAACCATCATTTTCTTATTCATAAAAATGAATTCCTCCTTAGTGAATGTGTTTTTCTTTGCTGCACATTCATCATACCACCCTGTTTTTGTTACATTTACGGGAGAACTTGGTAACTAGTAATCAATTGTTCTATTTTGAAAGACAATTTCCTTATAGTAAGATAGTAACCACTGATTCTAGTAGGGAGAAAAGCATGTTTTAAATGATTTACTTACATTTCCAACAGCTGAATGAATTGGATGCTGCAACTAATTATTACCGGTATCCTATTCTTGACAGGTTTTTAGCAGCTCACTCAATGTAACGGATATTACGGGAACATTTCAAATCAGGAAGGATTTCATCCCAGAGAAAGGTATTCATTGCATTTTTTGTCAGAACCGATGAGCAGGTATCCCTTCACGTCGAAGCCCAGCCGTTTTAATTGTCTCACGCCTACATTACACTCGACGAAATTGCTTCCCATCACAATGACAGGCCCTTCTGGAATATCACTTGCATATCTTCGAATGTATCCGCAAGGCAAGGCTATGACCTCTTCGCAATCTCCTTTGGATGAGTCCTGATAATCCCTTACATCCACTACGACATGTTCTGTCGTCACATCAAAGGAATTCCATTGTTTGGTTCGTACGGGAAAATATCGATAATAGATCATGTATGAGAGTATACTGACTAATAATATGGTTAGTAGAGGCATACTGATATCACCCTTTTCATTAAACTCCCCTCATTATATACCTGAGCAGGTATAGTTGAAAAGCGAACTGCTCATATTTACTTTCATGATGATCATTCCTGATTAGAGATTCCTGTCTTTCATTAATTGTGCTGCCATTTCGATATGTAGATGAATTAAACGGACTTTATCATCGTTTGACAAGTCGGATTCAGTAATTCTTTTAGTGGCCAAGTAATATTTAACCTCAATGGACTTACGAACCCTAGGGTGACTATTAGCATCTTCGAGTTCACGTTTAATGGCTTCTTTCAATACTTGTTCCGGTGAAACGTCATTGTTTGCTAACATGCGGTTTTTCCATATTTGTCTGTATGATATCAGCAAATCGTTGAATACTACTGACATATTCAATCATCCTTTACATAAAATCTTTATTCTTTAACCATACTAAAAAAAAACGAAGAAAGGTGATCTCAATGACTACACCCTATCGCTGTCCCAGCTGTAAAACGAATCGAACACGATTTAATATTATACAACAAGTACCTCAGAGTGTGAAACTTGATCCTGCTTCAGGAGAAATCGTTCAGAATTACGAGCAAAATCAACTCGAGCCGTTCCACCTCGCTTACAACGGTCCCCAGTTAAAAGTTCAGTGTGCTGCTTGCGGCCTGGTGGAGGATGAAATGACCTTTAAGAAATTTGGAGAAAGCACAATGTCATAAGCAGAAAGAGGGTAACCAAGCCTGCTCCTTGCAGCAGACATGGTCACCCTCTTTTATTTAATGGTCATCAGTGATTGGAAGCTTTTTTAAGCTTCGTTTCCTTTTCTTCCTCTGGAACATCTTTATTTGACATCCTTAATGGGATCTCTTTCATAAAGAAAGTTAAAACAAATCCTACGAGGAGAACCATGGCTCCAATAAAGAAAACATTTGTTAACGCATAACTCAATGATTCTCTGACACCATCCAGAATGGATGCATAGATCCCTTGGAATTCTTGTGGCAATGTTGATTGAAGCTCTTTTAATTTCCCGCCGTTCATGATGTTCTGTGGATCTTGAAGCTGCTTCATGACGCCAGCCGTTTCAGGATCTGTCAGTAATGGAGAGTCTTTTACTGCAGACATTTTCTCTGTCATCTTTGACGTCATGGAAGAATTCATGACAGTCCCCATGATGGCTACCCCTATCGTCCCTCCGATTTGTCTGAACAATTGCGTAGCAGCCGTAGCGACACCAAGGAACTTATGCTGCACTGCGTTTTGAACCGTCAGTGTAAAAACGGGGAAACTCAGTCCAAGTCCCGTTCCTACGATAATGATATTCATCAGGGCTCTGGCGTTGGTCGTATCCGTATCCATAAAGGATAATAGGATCATACCCGTACTCATGACGAACAAACCAATCAGTGCGAGAAACTTATATTTCCCTGTCTTTGTAATGATTTGTCCCCCGATCGTACTGGCAAATACCATACTCAATGTCATAGGCATCATCACAAGTCCGGACTTTGTCGCAGAGGTACCCATTACTCCTTGAATGAAGAACGGCATATACATAATGGCCCCGAACATTCCGGCTCCGAGAATGAATCCAATGATATTGGAAAGGGTGAAGATCTTATTCTTAAACAATTGTAGTGGAAGTACAGGGTTACTTGCTCTTTTTTCCGTTATGATGAATAGGACCAGTGCTACAACCGAGATGGTCAGTAGTCCAATGATTTGAAGGGAAACCCATTCATAATCGTTTCCACCCCACGTAAAGGCAAGTAATAACGGAATGATCGTTAAAGTCAGCATGATCGATCCCAGGTAATCCACTTTCAGGCCTCTATTTGGTTCTTGGGAAGGGAACATTTTATAAATCATTCCAAATGCAATGAAACCTACCGGAAGGAATACCCAGAATACCCAGTGCCAATCGGCATTATCTACGATCCAACCCCCAAGTGTCGGACCGAATACACTGGCTAAACCAAACACACTGCTCATCAGCCCCTGCCATTTCCCTCTTTCACGTGGAGAGAATAAGTCCCCGACAGCAGTAAAGGCAGTGGACATGATCATTCCGGCCCCGAATCCTTGAATCCCCCGGAAAATGATTAACTGTATGATGGAAGCGGAAAGCCCGTTTAAGAACGAACCAATCATAAAGACTCCTATTCCAAGCAAGATAAAAGGCTTCCTTCCATACATATCGGATAATTTACCGACCAATATGGCGGTTACGGAGCTGGTCAACATGAAGATGGTGAATACCCAGCTATAATAATCCATGCCTCCGATTTCAGAAATGATTTTCGGCAATGCAGTCCCCACAATGGTCTGATTCAATGCGGCAAATAACATGGCTGACATGATCGCAATCATGATCAGTACTTTTTTACGATGTTCTAAATGCTCCATATTCTCTGTCTCCCTCAATATTTATAGTATGAATAATTAACCAACTTAAGTAAATGAGCATAATAGAAGGGATGACCAATCTAAAGGTCAACCCTTTTTTCATTCCTGTCAAATATATGGTTGAACACCTCTGTTCCGAAGCAGAACAGTGACATTTACAGGACATTATCTTGTAACACGTTATGACTTACGAACGGATGAACTCAACAGTTTCTCGAACAGTTCGATCAGGTGCTCGATCTCCTCTTTTTCAAAGGTTTGGAATAACTGCTGAAAATAGTGCGACTTCTTCTCTTCACATTGTGCCAGCACTTCCACTCCTTCAGGAGTAACCGCCAACTCTACGACTCTACGATCTTCATTGGATCGTTGTCTTGTAATATAGCCTTTTTCAACTAGTGTATCAGTAATGGACGTAATGTGACTTGCGGAGACTTCCATTCGCTTTGAAATTTCCGAGGATTTCAGTGCACCATTTTCCCTGATGAGTTGAAGCACCCGGAACTCCCCATTTGAAATGAATTCTCCAAAGATGGTTCGAATATCTGATTTCATCATTCTAAACACGGACCTAAACAGTCCTTCTAGCTCGAACAATTCTTTTCCCACTAAAAATCGACCTTTCTTACACTCAATAAATACTTCACTAAGTTAACTACTAAATAATATACATTTTATTCGATCTTGTCAATGGTTTTATCTTGTTATGGTCATGATCATGTCTACTCCCCATTTGGAAAAAAGGACGATCCCTATCGATAATCCCGTTCCGCACAACAGACCTGTCAACAATCGAAGTATGTTTGTACTCTTCCTCCACCCCCACTTCTGGGTAAACCCGTCAGCTAAAAGGGGGAAAGTCAGCACACCAGCCATCACGAGAGTGATAAACGATAAGGAGGGAACCACAAGCCAGATGATCGGGACCCCCAAATGTATTCCCATGAGTATTCCCATGCATCTGAAGCATACCGGGAATTGCTTCCCCTTCACAATCAGTGAACGTTCCGGTATTCTGTGACACGGCATAAAGGAGAGTGTATACCATTCTTTCACTTCATTCCCCTCCTATGGGCTGCAGTCCGGTGTACAGTCACAGTCCGGTGAATCGCAGTCGAGTTTATTTCCTCTTGGCGCGGGCAGGCAGTCAGGGGAATAAATGGCGCAATCCCAACAGTCATTCGTTCTTTGCCTGCCATGATTTTTGCGCTGATAATAGACGATCGTCCAGATGAACAACAGGATACTGGCCACAATCATGCCGGAGAAGATGAACAGCTGCAGTGAGGTTTCATGAACACTTAAGCCGTAAACCCCAGCAATAAATAATATGAGTTCCACACAAAACATTAAGAAAACCATATAAGGACTCCCCCACCCCCTTAAGAATTACTCCGTCAGGTCAATCTTCTGTAAAGACTGTACTATTTCTTCTTTATGTAAATTTTCTCCGATTATGACGAAGTTGGTAGGGTATTTCATATCTCCGGGCATAAAGAGGGGCATCCCGTATGAGTACTGAAACAACGTTGGATAGTTCCTGCCTTTCAAAGGGACGTATCCTTTCATCCTGTATATGGAATCAGGCTGGCTTTTCACCCATTCCTCAAAGGCTTCTCCACTCACTTTCCCGCTGAACGTATAAACGACCGCTTGGAGAGTCAGGTGTTCCCCAATGGAAGCTCGATCATACGTATGTGTTTCTTGTTGTGCTTTTAAAGACAGAATATCTTTCATGGACACTTGAGAGTAATTCGTTAAATACACCTTGGCATTTTGATTCAATTGTTGTAGTTCATACGTGAATGTCCCTTGCTCCATTTCAGTCAGCAAGTCCATTTTATTCGCAATGATGAACTGGGCATGACGGATTTGTTCTCTCATCAAATGTAAGACAGCCGGACTGAAGTCGCCCCTGTTCCGCCATTGAAGACCATCCACCACCGTGAGGATACCCCTGAATTCAAAACGATCGGCAAACAGAGGGGACAGGATGGAATCGACCACCTCAACTGGGTGTGCAGCACCCGTTGTTTCAATGACCAGTACATCAAAGTCTTCGTTCAGTAGAAGTTCCTGGAGCTGGGACTCCAATTTTTCTGAAATGGTACAGCAAATACAGCCATCAAGAAGTTCACGCAATGCTGTGTCATCATCAACCGCATCACTATCGATGGATACACTTCCTAATTCATTCATCAGCACCGCGGGTTTTTTATCATGATCCTTTAAGGACTTCAGCAATTGTTTAAGTAAAGTCGTTTTTCCACTGCCAAGAAATCCCGATAATATATAGACATCTTTTTTCATGTAATCTTCCTTTCCAATGATCCCTATACACATTTTATTAGAAAGTGAATAGGAACACAACGGACATCACCGATGGATGACAATAGGAAGGGAAGAATTATTCGTTTAAAGAGCGTTATCCACTTTTTTTACGCATAGAATGTAATAAGGCTATGTACCGTCGTGTTGATACCTGAAGAAACAGTAAAAGGTGGGAAGATTCATGTATTATGAGAAGATTGTTCCGCTTAAACTTAGAGATTTCCTGAAGAATCCTTCTCATGAAACATTGAAGGATCTGTTACTTCATAATACAGGGGAAACAGATTATGTGGATTTCAAGTCCGATTGGATCGAATTCACCAAGATGGCAAAACATATCCTTGCCATTTCCAATACAGGAGGTGGATGTATCATCGTCGGGGTGATGCAATTTGATGACGGATCAGTCGATTTAAAAGGACTGACCGATGAAGAATTTCTCGATAAAGCAGATGTTGATAATAAACTCCAACATCTGCTGCCTAAATATGTGCGGTATCGCACCGAAGATTTCATTTTCCCTGAAAGCACCCATCCATTGATGAGCCTTAAACGATTCCAAGTCCTTATCATCGATTATGATCCAAGGTACGTTCCTTACACTTCCATTGTCACAAGGGGGGAATTGAGATATGGAGCAATTTATGCAAGGCAAGGAACCAAGACCATTGAAGCCACTCACGACAAATTAGTGGATGTCATTCTCCGAAAAGTGCAGTCTGGAGGGTCAGACAGCGATGAAAAAACATTGAAGGAACACCTTGAGCACTTAAAAATCCTTCACACCGAACATGAACTGGCAGAAGATCAGAAATATAAAGACTATCTGCACGAATTGATCATAAGGAAAATGAAAAAAATTGAATCTTTCCTGGACCTTGATTCTTCTGAATTTCATTCATGGTGACTTGAACCAAGAAAATCCATGATGGCTTCCCGATTCTTTTGTTCATCCATCTCGAGGACCAGTCCTGCATGGGCAGCCTTAAGATCAGTAAAGCTTCCTTCAACCGGTATCCTGAGCGTATCCACTTTGTCGATTGGATGAAGCATGACAGACATCCCATATTTCAGAATCTCACTTATAGGAGTGGAGGTTTCCACGTTTTTCAATCCCTCTCTGATGAGAGATACAAGAGTCTTCATCCCTTCCCCCGTCTCCATTTTTTCCATCAGGCTCTTTTCTGCCAATGACATGATCTCCTGCTGTCTTTCCACTCTCCCAAAGTCGTTCTGACTATCCCCCCTGAACCTTACATATTGCAGGATTTCTTCTCCTTTCAGCACGTTTTCACCCGGTTCTCTCGACCAATTCCAGTGAGCGATCATCGGCTCTGTCACCGTAACCGGTACCCCTTCAGGAAACACAAGATCCATCATACTGATGAACTTGTTGAAATCAATTTTAATGGTATGATGTATGTTCAGATTGAAGTTTTTTTGTATCGTATCAGCTAATAATTCTTCCCCTCCCCAGGAATATGCGTGATTGATCTTGCTCTTTTCATAACCGGGAATCTCGACGAATGTATCCCTCATGATGGAAATGATTTTAATAGTCGACGACTCTGGCCTGTATTGAGCAACCATTAGTACGTCAGCCCGTGCAGGCTCATTTTCGCGCTGATCTGAACCTATCAGGAGGAAGTTTACCGGTTGCTTATTTTCATCAAGGGTAAAAGGAAAAACCGATCCATCTGAAGTATTTAATACTTTTTTCGGGGTAGACCCCTCTTCTACAGCAGGCGCTCCTTCATCCTGCCAAATCGGAGAACAGCTCACCGCTACAAAGAGAGAAAGCAGGATTGAAAGGACTAACGCTATCTTTTTCATTGAATCACCTCATATATACTTTCATTGTTGGTATGGAATGAACATTCTATACGAGGATTCAGAAACCAATTCGGCAATCGGCCGCTGCTGCGGAACAAAAAAAGATCTCAGGTGATATCACCTGAGACCTCTGATTTATTGATCTTTGTTTAACACTTCAATCGCTTTTTTCAGTTGGGGATCGTTTTCTTTTAGCTTTTCTCTTAGGTCGGTCATAAGCTTCAAGATGGTTTCACCGTTCAGTGTGCCTGTCACTTCAAGGTCGTTTTCCCCTTGGAATTCCTTAACGGCTGCCGTTGTATCTGCATCATAATAGCCGTCTACCTTCCCTGGATCTAAATCCAGAGCTTTGAGCATTTGCTCTGCTGTTTTCACAGAATCTGATAAATCTTCTTCCTTTAGTTCCTTGTCCGGGTTGATATAAGGAAGCTGGGCATAATCAGGCATCTTCACTTCGACATCTGGCTTGATTCCTTTTTCATGAATCCAGTTTCCTTTAGGCGTCAGCCATTTAGCCGTCGTAAACTTCATATTTGAGCCATCTTTGAAGGTTTCGGCCGTTTGAACGGTCCCCTTACCGAATGTCTTTGTCCCAATCAAAGGTATATCATTGGATTCGCTTACGGCTGCTGATAAAATTTCTGCAGCACTTGCACTTCCTTCATCAACCAGGACGGCTGTAGGGACTTCTACCTTCTGTCCTGATTCTGATACATACTTTTCCACTTTACCGTTACTGTCTTTCACCTGGAATAAGACTTCACCTTCAGGTACAAACAGATTCGAGATCTTGACAGCTTGATCAAGTAATCCACCCGGATTTTGTCTAAGATCCAGAACAAGTTTCTTCATGCCTTTATCGTTCATTTCATTTAACGCTTCTGTCAATTCTTTATACGTATTTTCTGAAAAACTTGTGATTTGGATTTCTGCTACACCATTATCTTTCATTTCTGCATAAACCGTTTCAATCGGGATCTCATCTCTGGTGATGGTTACCTCCATCGGTTTATCCTGCCCTGGCCGTTGAATGGTCAGCGTTACCTTTGTGCCTTTTTCTCCACGAATGAGAAGAACGGCATCTGTCACAGACATTCCCTGAATGCTTTTGTCATCCACCTTCGTGATGATGTCGTTAGGCTGCAGGCCGGCTTTTTCTGCAGGGGAACCTTTAATTGGAGAGACTATGGATATGTAACCATCTTTCTCCTGAATTTCTGCTCCGATCCCTTCAAACGAAGAAGAAATGCTTTCCTGGAACTTCTTCGCCTCTTCCTCGTTCATATAATCCGAATAGGGGTCCCCGACGCTATCGATCATCCCATTGATCGCACCGTTCACAAGTTGGTCCTGATCCAGGTCCTTGTAATAGTTCTGGTTTAACTTATCATAGGCTTCATAAAGCTTCTGAAATTCAGAGCGTTCTGTAACCCCTACGTTAACTGCTTTTTCATCTCCAAACGCCAATGCAAATGTTGTAATTCCTGCCGTTAGGAACACAAGGAAAAATAAGAGCATGACGAATTTGAATTTTTTCATTTTTATATAACTTGACTGGGTTTCCTGTTGTGCCTGTTCTGACTTATCTTGTTCCAAAGCTTCCACCACTTTCGTTGCTATGTATCTTGTGTGAATTTTCGTTTAGAATATCATGAAACATTCCCCTGAGCAATCGTAAGCTCATAACTTCTTCATTCTATCAGCTTTTCCATGTTAGCGAAAGGAAAATCCATCTTCTCCATTATGATGCGTCAAAATCGTCGTAAAAAACCCCACCGTGCTTACAGCTAACAAAGAGTATAAAAATGGTCCCATTCCAATAATGGGGAATCCTGCCATGAGGACGATGCTATCAAAGGCGAAGATCAGCTTACCGACATTCCATCCAAAACTCTTTCCAATCAATTGTGCCAATAAGTCAGATCCACCCGTAGCAGAATTCCCCCTTAGCATGAGGCCGATTCCGATCCCGACAAAAGCTCCTCCAAAAAAAGCGCTTAATAATGGGGGAAGATGGACAAGGGTATGCCATTGATAAAAGTAATCGATCATTAAAGAGGACAACCATAGCCCGTGAATACTGTTATAAAAAAGGATTCGATCTTTAAAGAAGGCAAGCAGATAAAGGGGGATGCTCAGGAGTATGATGGTAAGACCTGGTTTCACACCAAGCCAGTAGTGGGCAATCAAACCGATCCCGATCATGCCCCCATCAAGAAAATGATGGGGGACAAAAAATAGATTGATGCCTATACCTACGAAAATACTGCCAATGATGATTATACTGAACACCCTTATCATACCATCCACCCACCCATTCCAAATTGGACATCCCTTCTTACTGTTGTATGTGGAATCGCAATAAAAGAGAACAAAGCGGTAAGGAATTCTTCCACTATAAAAGCAGAAAGGCCTTGTTATCCCCCTTGTTATCCTTAAATCCCCATCTAAAAAAGGGTCAGGAACCGTAGGCCCTGACCCCTAAACATCATTAGATTTTCTTTACGTTATTAAAGTATTCTTCAAGTGTCCAATCGTTTTCATGAATCACTTTAGCGGCTTCCATTCCGACATATCTATAGTGCCAAGGTTCATATTGATATTGGGTAATGGACACCTTATCTTCGGGATAGCGAAGAATGAACCCGTACTTATATGCGTTCTGTGCCAGCCATTTTCCTTCTTTCGTATCAGCAAATTCTATGTTCACTTGAAATTGGTTACTTTGACTGGAAATATCCATAGCCAATCCAGATTGATGCTCACTTTGTCCCGGAGGCGCAACGGCCATGACCGCCTTTTCTTCGCCGAATTGGGCTATTTCCCTATCAAGGAGCATTTTTTGGTATTCGTATGAACGGTAACCTGAAATGGCTGTCAGGAATACCCCTCCAGCTTTGGCATCTGCGAACATCTTTTCCAGCTGGTCTGCCGCTTCTTTACGGAGGTGCGCTTTTTCAAGGTCCTGATCCCCGAATACGAATGGAACGTTTGGACGGACTAGATCGGCAGGTTTATATTCATCTAAAGCATATTCCTTATTTACCAATGCCAGTAAATTGGATGGATTTTGAATAACCTGTTTTCCGTCCACGACTTTTACGTCATTGAAGTATTGTGACTCTAATTGCAGCTCTTTAGGTACCGCTTCTTCGGCAGGCTGCTGTTCAGGCAATGCTTGTTCATCCTGACCCTTGTCAGGCGTTTGAACCTTTGGTTCCTTTTCCTGTTTCTCTTGCTGCTTTTGGCCAAATAATTCGTCTGACCACTCTTCCACTTGCGAACAACCTGATAATATAACCAGGGAGGCAGCAGTTATGAAGATGATCTTTTTCATACTTTCACCTAGTTTCTCTAAAATGGTTCCACTCTCCATCTTACCATGCCCGGGGCAATATGTAAGCAGGAGAAACTTCACAAAATGAAAAACTGCCTATAAACCCGACATGGGATTGTAAGCAGTTTTTCCCTTTTGCTTCTATAAATTATTCTTGAATGGCTGCTTCTAAAGCTACTTCAATCATTTCATTAAAAGTCGTCTGACGCTCTTCTGAAGAGGTTTCTTCCCCTGTCAGGATATGATCGCTAACAGTTAGAACTGAAAGTGCATTTCGACCATATTTGGCTGCCAATGTGTAAAGGGCAGACGTTTCCATTTCAATGGCAAGGATACCATATTGAGCCCACTTCTCATGCTCCGCATTGTCATTGTAGAACATGTCGGCAGTGAATACGTTTCCTACTTTCAGATTAAGACCTTTTTCTACTCCTGCATCGTATGCTCGTTTTAAAAGGTCGAAGTTCGCTGTAGGAGAATAATCGATCCCGTTGAACGTTAATTTATTCATTTGAGAATCAGTGGACGATGTCATGGCCAGGATGACGTCACGTACTTTGACGTCCTTTTGAATGGCACCACAAGTACCGACACGAATCAAGTTCTGAACGTTATAACTCTGCATCAATTCATTGATATAAATGGAAATCGACGGGACACCCATTCCAGTTCCCTGTACCGAAATTCTTTTTCCTTTGTACGTTCCCGTGTATCCAAACATATTCCGGACTTCGTTGTAGCATGTTACATCTTCTAAGAACGTTTCCGCAATATACTTAGCTCTAAGTGGATCCCCAGGTAAAAGAACTGTTTCTGCAATTTCGTTTTCTTTTGCATTAATATGTATACTCACTTAAATATTCCTCCTATCAAGACTGTTGAAAGACCATTGTAATTCTTTTTCGGGACATATGCAACGCTAGGAAATGGAAGGATAGAATGATGAATGAGAGGTCAAAATAAAGGCAGAAGGAGTGATTGAACATGGCAAAAGAAAAAATGAGCAAAAAACTTAAGCAAGCAGTACAACATGCAAATGAAACCAACCCTTCTACCCGGTCGGGGACCCAACCAACTTCTTCAAGAACAGAAAAGCTTAAATCATAACAAAGGGGGATACATGGATGGGAAAAAAACACCGAAATAGAATCAATGCCCCTAAGAAAAATAATCATATCCCAAAAGAAGCATTGGATGCCGAGCATAATGCACACGGGAAAGAGAACACAGGTCTAAATAGAAAAAATGGTCCAGGACATAATATGTAAGGACTTATATAAAAAAGGAAAGAATCCGGCCTCTGAGGCAGATTCTTTCCTTTTTTCGAATAGTACTTTATCTAATGAATGACGATCCGGTTCACCCGCTTCCATCCATTTGACTGGAGACGATAATAATGATGGCCCCTCCGCCCTTCATCAATGAAGACGATGTCACGTGTAGCAATATATCTGCCTTGATAATCTTTTGGAATCAAGTCTGGTACATTAAACGTTCTGAATGTCTGATACAGGGCTTCTTCATGGTTATTTGCTTCAACCGAGATACGATAAACCTTTTCGTACCCTTTATCCTCCCCATATTTAGGGGTTTGGAAAATGGTCACGTCATAAGTCGATCTCAAAAGCTTTGGACGAATGATTTTTTCAAGTAAAGGCATGAGCACCCCTCCGTCATTATGTTGTACTCATACAATTACACAAACTGTGTGTCGAATCCTTCACAGAATCATAGGAATCTTTGTCGAATGGAATATTTTACGCAAATTTGTCGATGGCTTGTTGAAGTTTCGATGCTAAATGGGGGACATCGGACGAATGTATGGCCAGTTTGACCATGGATTCATCCATTTCGAGAGCTTCAGCCAGGAACCCACCCAGTCCCCTCGCCCGTCTGTCCACTTCCAGAAGCAGTTCCACCCGGTCTTCCGTTTGATTCAGAAACATCACTTCAAGTTCATCCAATTTACGCTGATATGGTCCATTTACCGGTACAAACTCAAACTCCTGAATAAAAGGATATCTCCCTCTGTAACGTCTCGGCGCCTCTTCACATTCCACTGTACGAATTCTGAAGCCGAGTTCCTGTACAGAAGTCAGGACAGCATTTGTCAACTGATTCGGCACGATTTCAATATAGTCTTTGTCTTTTGGATCCACTGCATTTTTAATATCGACCCCTGTCGCTACCCATACCCTGGTGTTCCCATATGTGATCGGGGTTTCAAAGGGCAGGGTGAAGGTGAATGGAAATTCTTTTTTTTCATTTTCCAAAACGATGAATGGATTGGATATTTGCACTTTCTGAATCGGTGCGTAATCTGTATATTTCTTGTCATCCGATTCACGAATATATGTAGTGAAAAGAGTTAAATAGATGGCATCGATACTCTGCTCCGTACTCCCCCCCGTAATTTCCACCACCCCGTTTACCGTCTCCCCTGCAATGTAGCTTGATTTCTCCAATTTCGTATCCACTGTTGCTGCTCCAATACCGATTGAAGCAAATACTTTATTAAAAAATGACATATGAAAATTCCTCCTCGTTTATTGGTTGTGTACTATATGAATGACCTTTACTAAATCCTCGATCAACTCCGAGCCATCAAGATATTCCCCGTCTATTTGCAGAAGTTTTCTCAGGATTGCTTTCGTATCATGGTGAATAGGAAGTTCCTCTTCCCAGCTTGTATCCCTGCTACTCACGGGCTCATAAGAAGAATACAGTAAAAATAATAGAAAATGACCAATTGCGTAATAATCACTTTTCTTCGACTTATCCCTCATATAATCTTTATGAGCTTCCAGGACAGGTGATTCTGTCTCCATTACACACGCAAGACCGAAATCGATGATATGAATGGCACCATGATCAGAAAGAATATTCGGGATCCTCAAATCCCGGTGTACATATCCTTTTTGATGAATGACGTCCACTAATGTTAGTAGCTGCAAACTCACTCTTAAGGATTCTTCCTCCGAATACTTTTTTCCTTCTTGAAAAATCAATTCCTCAAAAGTACGGCCACTCATTTTTTTCATGACAAAGTAGGAAATCCCCTTATATTCGCCAGCCCTGATAAATGCAGGGAAGTTTGGGTGAGATAAAGTTATCAGTGCATCCCTTTCATTTTGGACATATTGGACGTGATTAGAAAATAACTTTTTGTAAGGGCGTATCCGTTTCAAAATCGCTTCTTCTCCAGTAGGGAGCAAGACACTATAAGTCGTACCATAGCTTCCCTTCCCGACTAAACGGATGATTTGGTATTCGTCGACCCAATCTCCCGGTTTCCAGGTTTGTTCGAATGCATCGACAAGTCGGCGAAACAGCACGTGAATCATCTATACCCCCTTACCCTTTCAGCTGCTAAAGAAACTGGAAAAATAACTTTTGCTCTTGTGCTTTTTATAGTGATGGTGTCCGAAATGTTTATGCTTCTGGGATTTATATTTTTTCCAGGCGTCACTGGAACTGTAGTGATGATGCTTTGAGCCTAATAAACTCTTAATGATCTTCTTCAACATAAAAAAACCTCCCAAACAGTGATTCTTATTCATTTGTATTTATATATACGATTCACTGCAGAATTAGTTTCACATGAAAAAATATATTTCATTTTTTGAGAGGTGTGATTACTTGGGTTATTCACCGTTTCAAGTCATCCCAAACCTATTAAAACCGGGTAAACATTCGAATATCTCCCCCCTTCTCGATGTTCAGGCGGTTAACAGGCTTTACGGCGAAATGAAGCAGGAACCGGTCCCTTATGTCTATTTTCCTGAAGAGCAAGCTTTGTTCGAGGAAATTTTCATCAAAGTGAAAAAAGGCAATGTCAATAACTTGACAAGAACTTCTTCCTACCTTGATTTATTCAAAAGACACCCTGAACTGCACTGGTCCTTTCTTGCCCACATGGTATCGAGAAATGCCGGTTATCATATGACAGATATCCATAACGATCTGCTCTCACATCTAATGAGTCACACCGAACAGCAATCTCTATTCGAGTTCCTGGAGCAATGTAATGCAGCTATCTTCGAAGACGCGTATCCTCAACTATTACTTTATGAAAACTGGAAATTAACCGGCCGCCACGCCTTTCACCTCCTGAAAAAGTTCAACGTTTCAATATTCATGCGGAAGCTATGGGCAGATTATCTCAAGACGGGGAATCACCCTGTATTGACCACCGCACTCATTATGAATGAGCAGCACCTGATTCAAAACAAGATATTATCCAGTCCCGATTTTAATATGGGAATTGAAAAGTGGAAGTTTTTCCTACAGGACCGGCTTGAATTCACTTCCATCCTTTTCCCTTATGGCAAGCAGTCCCCATACTCCCTGGCCGGCCTTTCCGTTTCCCACTTTGAGAAGGTGGATCGCAGAATACAATTAGGCAAGAAATTATATAGAGTATTATTCCATCCGAATGTTTACCCCACTGCATTATCTTTCTCCCTTCACCATCCTCATACGGGATCCAGGGAAGATTATTGGCCGCATATTTACTCAACTGTGAAGAAAAGAAAGCATCTATTCAGCCCCGAGCTAAGAGCCGTCTGGGAAAATGTTCATTATGACGATCCTTCGTCGCCGGATTGGTTTAGAGAGCAACCGATTGATGTGATGTCTCCCCTTTTAACGATGACGGACCCTCATCGATTCTCTATGACCCGTAAATGGAAGGCAAGAACGACTATTCTTTTGAAACTAAAGAGGGATTGACTCAAAATAATGTGCCCCCCTTCCTTCATACATAAAGGTATGGGCGACACATCAGAGTCAATCCCCGTTATATGAATGGTCGTTGGCATACTAATTGAAATCCAGATCGATGGGTGAATAGAATCTAAACCTCATCTTCCCATTCTTCATCAATGATACACTTGGCAATCAGATACTCGAATGTGATGTCCGCTATTTCTTCCAGCTCATCTTCTGATGGTGCATATCCTCTTTGGATCAGTTCTTTCATAAAGAACTCAGCAATTTCCTCGGTGTCGATAAAGACTTCTATCTCCCGCATGTGATCGCCCCCTTTGATTCTCAATTTATGACAATACAATCCCGGTTATGCCAGGAAAAAAAGTTTTCATAACATTTTAAAGACAAGCATAGACTTTATCATCAAAGGTAGAGGAGCGGATAGTATGTTACATACATTTACCCAAAAAACGAAATCGATGGTAAGAGACCTGGAAAATGGAGAAGGGATCATTGTTTCAGGCATGCAATGGATCCTTCGTGTCATACTATTATCATTCCTGGTCATAAGCGTCCCGGTTTTTCTATATATTATGTGGCTTATTCCTTCTCTTTGACGATAGACTGTGTGTTTGTATGATTCTTCAATTGTTCTAACACATAATCCATTTTATTCTTGTATTTACTATCATTGAATAATAGATACAGTGTTTTGTAGTCATTGTAATGATCAAGGAGCTGATCAATCCAGGTTGGCTTTGGAAATGCAGGTGAATGGAGCGATTTGGATTTACCTTCTTTTTTTTGTGGGAAGACAAATCCATATTTTTTTATGAAAGCTTCCGCCTGCTCTTCATCGGCAACCAGGGTAATTTCATCTTCGTCCGCCTCCAGCCACTCCCCATCCGTGATCCTCATTAATTCATAGATCACGTCTTCCCATGCATCATCTTTATATCGCCATATCTCTGTTCTGAAACCCACCACTTTAAAGAGATCCTCTTCGTATCCCTTTACAAGGACAAGGTCACCAAACAGAAATTTGTATTCAATATCGATCTGTTCCTGTTCAAAAATATATCCATCATAAGAATCAAGCAGTTCTAATGCTTTTTCCTTGAATAACCCTTCACTTTCGTTGACCTCATATAAAAACTCTCCGTCAATCTTTTTAATGTCTGTGATTTTCCCGACGGTACCATAAATTGTGACGACTACCGTTTCCCCAACTCTGAATCTAGGCTCTTTTCGTTTCTTCATTCTCCCCTCACCCTTAATCGCCTTTTTTATATGATATGCAATAACAATCATATCGGTATACACGAAATCCCTGACTATCTTTTCTTTAGGGTAAGAAATGTTTACATGAAATGACCAAAAAACGAATCATAGCATAGTGCTGGTTGATTTCCGCTGCAGGTG
>NZ_BCVQ01000030.1 GCF_001591825.1 Rossellomorea vietnamensis NBRC 101237 | reverse complement strand
GTTTTACAAATCAAATAATCGGTATATTATCAGTGGCCTCAGCGGCAGCGACGAGGAGGCTCGCCTTCCGCCCGAGGAAAGCGAAGTCTTGCACGGAAATCAACAGCGGTTTATCAAGGGAACCTAAATCTTTTACAGCAAATAAGCAAGCAATAATCCAATGGATAACAGGAAACCAAAGATGGTATTGGTTTGTGCGGTTGCTTTCATGGCGGGCATCATTTCGATGGGTTGTGATTTCCCGATGAACCCTGTCGTGGCTTTGATTGCTTTAGGGATGCTCAAAAAGGCTACGAACAGCCATGGGGATGAGATCCCTGTAACGACCAATCCGATGATCCAGGCGTAGGAAACGACAAACATACTGCCTAAGAGGATGATCGCTCCTTTTTTTCCTAACAGGATCGCGATGGTTTTGCGGCCGTTTTCTTTGTCTCCATCGAGGTCACGGATATTGTTGGCCAGTAATATGGAACCTACCAATATGGAAACCGGAATCGAGATGAGGACGCTGTCCCCATTGATATAGCCGGTCTGGATGTAAAATGAGATGAGGATGATCACAAATCCCATGAAAAATCCGGCTACGATTTCGCCGAATGGTGTGTAAGCAATTGGCATTGGTCCGCCAGTATAAAAGTACCCCGCTGCCATGCACACTATTCCTATGAGCGCCAGCCACCATGTACTGTTAAGACAGATATAAATCCCTAACAGGAGGGCGACCCCGTATAGTGAAAAGGCAAGGTTGATGACCGTTGATGGTTTGACACCATTACGGACGATCGCTCCGCCGATCCCGACCGAGTGCTCTGTATCCAGGCCCCTTTTATAATCATAATATTCGTTGAACATATTCGTGGCCGCCTGGATCAACAGGCAGGCAACCAGCATGGCTGCAAACAGTAAAATGTCCACTTTCGTAAATTGCAGCGCTAGTACCGTCCCTAACAGTACAGGTACGAATGCCGCTGTAAGAGTGTGGGGCCGGGTTAATTGCCACCAGATCTTCCACCCTTTATCTGATTCCAACACGTTGGATGCTTGTTGTTCCATCATACTCTCTCCCTTACGCAATAAGGAATTTTCAGAAAACATTACAATTCCTTTACAGATTAAAGTGTAGGTAAAGGGAAGGGGACTGTCAATCATTTTCTACAAATTCGTGAAGGTTCTATTTTCCAGTAATTGAGGACTTTTACAAAGCTTTTGGTTTCTCAAAAGTAGAAAAAGGGTTTATTATATATATAATAAGGATAAATATTGTAAACATGTCTTGAACGCCGTTGACACACCATAAGGACAGGTGTATCTTATAGTAAGTTTGACTATTGTACGTGATTTTGTTTGGGGGAATTCAATTGGTTACCATCCATAAGACCAGTATTGAAAAAGCATATGATACAGCCAGAATGAAGGCTAAACAAATACATCGCCCCGTCCTTCTCAGTATAGTGGAGGAAGTGGATGCCGTGGACCCTCTTTCTTTTTATTATGGAGGGAACTCTTTTCATGGAGAGCGCTTTCTATGGAAGGACCGCGATCATACCATCACGCTGGTAGGGCTCGGAGCGGCTCATATTCTGTCTACAGATGAAAAAGAAGGGCGCTTTTTTACCGTTGAGAACGAGTGGAAGCGCTTTACCCAGGAATCTGTGATCGTGACTGAGGAAAAATGGGCAGGAACAGGCCCGCTATTATACGGTGGGTTCCGTTTTGACCCGTTGAATGATAATAGTGAAGAATGGAATCAATTCTCTACAGGGACATTCCAACTCCCGATGTTCATGTTAACAAAACCTGAAAAAACGAACTACTTGACGATGAATGTCATCTGTCATCCGGATGAAGATGAACGCTCATTCCATGAACGGATCAGGTTAAAGGAAGAACTTCTTGCAAACGCCCGAAAGGTCATCATTCCCGAACGCCCTGAGTGGATCGGGAACCGTGATGTGAAACCCGAAGAATGGAAGGGGTCCGTCCAGAGTGTGGTGAATCGGCTGCAAAAGGGTGAGATGGATAAAGTCGTCCTAGCGAGAAAATGTGAAGTGTCATTCGACCAACAGGTATCATCTGATTTCGTCTTGGATAATCTGTGGAAGCAGCAGCCCGACAGTTTCGTATTCAGTTTTGAATGGGAAGGAAGCTGCTTTATCGGTGCAACTCCTGAACGACTCGTAAAGAAAACAGGGGAAGAAATCCTCTCCACCTGCCTTGCGGGTTCAATCGCCAGGGGGGATACCCTGGAACGTGATGAGAGACTTGGGGAAGAGCTCCTTGAGGATGAAAAGAACCGATACGAACATCAGCTTGTTGTGGAGAGCATTCAACAGGCACTCAATCCATTCTGTGAGACACTTTCGATTCCTTCTACGCCACAACTTATGAAGCTCAAGGATATCCAGCATCTCTATACACCGGTCATCGGACAGGCATCCGAGAATACGTCGCTTTTGAGCCTTGTTGAAAAATTGCATCCCACTCCCGCACTGGGTGGTGTCCCGAGGGACAAGGCGATGCATGTGATCAGGCAGGAGGAAGATATGGACCGTGGCCTATATGCCGCTCCCATCGGTTGGATCGATGCCTATGGAAATGGTGAATATGCCGTGGCCCTTCGCTCAGGCCTCCTTCAGGGAGACAAGGCCTACTTGTATGCAGGCTGCGGGATTGTAGCCGACTCTGAACCTGAAAGTGAGTTTAAGGAAACACAGATGAAATTTCGGCCGATGCTCCGGGCATTAGGAGGGACCGTACATGAATGATGAACATCAAAAGAAACTGACAGATTATTTAGCGGCCTTCATGGAAGAATTAGTTGGAAATGGAGTAGACGAAGTCGTCATCAGTCCCGGCTCTCGTTCTACTCCTTTAGCGTTATTATTTGCGCACCATCCCGGGGTGAAGACGTACATCAATGTGGATGAACGCTCTGCGGCTTTTTTTGCGTTGGGGATCGCCAAGGCAAAGAAAAAGCCCGTCGCCATCCTATGCAGTTCAGGGACGGCCGGGGCCAATTATTATCCTGCTGTCATTGAAGCTCGTTATGCTAAGGTGCCCCTCATCGTGCTGACGGCCGACCGGCCCCATGAACTTAGGGAAGTGGGGGCCCCTCAAGCCATTGATCAGATCGATCTTTATGGGAAGCATGTGAAATGGTCCATCGATATGGCGTTGCCTGAAAGCATCCCGTCGATGCTGCAGTATGCACGATCATCTGCTGTCAGGGGTGTGGCTCTTTCAAATGCGCATCCGGAAGGTCCGGTTCATTATAACTTCCCATTTAGGGAACCGTTGATCCCGGATTTACAAAAAGTTGAATTCTCAAGTGGAAGACCGGCAAAGAGGGTCCTTCAAGGGGATCGGCAGCTGTCTTCTGACTTCAAGAATGAACTTCAGGAAACATTGGTGAATTCAAAGCGCGGCCTCATCGTGTGCGGACCGGGGCTAAGTGAAGAAGCTGTTCCATCCATTGTCCGATTTGCCAAGGAATATGCGCTGCCAATCGTAGCGGATCCGTTGTCCTTCGTCCGGAGCGGGACCCATTCCAAAGATAATATCATGGACTGCTACGACACGTTCTTAAGAATAGATGAACTGAAAGAATCACTTCAGCCAGATCTTATTATCCGTTTCGGTGCCATGCCGGTCTCGAAGGCTCTTATGCTGTTCCTGAAAGGCCTGCCGGAAATCCCGGCGTGGGTTGTGAGTAAAGGGGAAGAGTGGCAGGATCCGACGGCACGGGGCACCGATTTCATCCACTGCGGGGAAAACCTGTTTTGTCAAAGCTTTTTTGACCAAAGTGGGCGAAGGAATATGGACTGGCTGGAAAAGTGGAAGCGTGTCAATAAGGAAACGAAGGGGTTACTCGTCAAGGGTCACCAATCCTGGGATGAAGGGATGGCGGTCCATCAGTTGATCCAGCATTTGCCTGAAGGATCCACCCTGTTTTCCAGTAACAGCATGCCGATCCGTGATTTGGATACATACTTTTTCACGAATGACCGGTCCCAGCGGATTTTTGCCAACCGCGGAGCCAACGGGATTGACGGCGTGGTATCCACGGCTCTTGGTATGAGTACGGTATCTCAGCCGATGTATCTCCTGATTGGGGATCTCGCCTTTTTCCATGATCTTAATGGGTTACTGACAGCAAGGAAATATCAATTGGACGTGACGATTGTGGTGATGAACAATAATGGTGGCGGGATCTTTTCCTACCTGCCTCAAGCGGGTGACCAGACTCACTTCGAAGACCTGTTCGGAACCCCGATGGACTTGGAGTTTGCTCATGCAGCCAAACTATACGGAGCACATTATTTCCATGTTGGAAACGAGGAAGAATTCATCCCGGCTCTTCAGGAAGCAGAGCAAAGCAAGGGGATAAAAATCATTGAGGTTGTGACCAATAGAGAAGAAAATGTAGCAAATCATCGTAAATTGTGGAATTTTGTTTCCCGGGAAATGACGAACAACCTAAAGGGTGAAGATCTTGATTCTTCAAGTGAATGATATCCGTTATTTTGTAGAAGTGAAAGGAGAGGGAGACCCTTTGGTTTTCCTTCACGGTTTCACAGGCGACACAACAACGTGGTCCAGGGTCACCGATCAATTGTCTGTGAACTATCGATGTATCAGCATTGATTTGATCGGTCATGGCCGTACGGAGTCCCCGAGAGACGTCACAAGGTACACCATGGAGCGGGTTGCAGCAGATATAAACACTCTGCTGAATGAGCTCGGCATCAACAACGCCGTGTTGGTCGGGTATTCAATGGGTGGGCGTATGGCCCTTCACTTCAGCTTGACTTATCCTGAAAAAGTGAAGGCCTTGATATTGGAAAGCGCCTCTCCTGGATTGAGGACGAGTGAAGAAAGAGCAGATCGCCGGAAGAAGGATCATGCACTGGCGGACAGAATAGAAAGGGAAGGCATCGAAGACTTTGTCGATTTCTGGCAGGAGATTCCCTTGTTCACATCTCAGAAAAGGCTGTCGGATCAAGAGCGTTCCGACATCAGGCAACAGCGTCTGAGCCAGTCGGCCACAGGCTTATCCCATAGCTTGAAAGGGATGGGGACCGGGGCTCAGGATTCTTTATGGGACCGGCTTGGTGAACTGACATTCCCAGTCCGATTACTTGTGGGAGAGCTGGATCATAAGTTCGTTCAGATTGCAGAAGAAATGAAAAAGCTCAATCCCGATTTTCAAATCCTGACATTTTCCAACACCGGTCATGCAATTCATGTGGAAGAATCGCGAAAGTTTGGTACAATAATAGAGGAACTACTGTTAACTACATAAAGGAGGAACAAACCAATGGCTTTTGAATGGGTTTCAGAAAGAAATTACGAAGATATTTTATACGAAACATACAATGGAATCGCTAAGATTACGATCAATCGACCAGAAGTTCGTAACGCATTCCGTCCTAAAACCGTCATGGAACTAATCGATGCATTTGCTTATGCTCGTGACGATTCCAAGGTTGGTGTCATCGTTTTAACAGGTGCAGGTGAGAAAGCATTCTGTTCAGGCGGAGACCAACGTGTACGCGGTCATGGAGGATATGTAGGGGAAGATGAAATTCCTCGCTTGAATGTATTGGACCTACAGCGTCTGATCCGTGTGATCCCTAAGCCGGTCATTGCAATGGTAGCCGGTTATGCGATCGGAGGCGGACACGTCCTTCACGTCGTATGTGATATTACGATCGCCGCTGACAATGCGATCTTCGGACAAACAGGTCCTAAAGTAGGAAGCTTTGATGCTGGATACGGTGCAGGATATCTTGCACGCATCATCGGCCACAAGAAAGCGAAAGAAATCTGGTACCTATGCCGTCAGTACAATGCCCAAGAAGCACTTGAAATGGGTCTTGTCAATACAGTGGTGCCGTATGAGCAGCTGGAAGCGGAAACGGTTCAATGGGCTTCAGAGATGCTTGAGAAAAGTCCGACTGCCCTTCGTTTCTTAAAAGCTTCATTTAACGCAGATACAGATGGACTGGCAGGTCTGCAGCAGCTTGCAGGTGACGCTACCCTTCTCTACTACACAACGGAAGAAGCAAAAGAAGGACGCGACGCATTCAAAGAAAAGCGTAAGCCGGACTTCGGACAATTCCCTCGTTTCCCTTGATTTGAGGGTGGCCTGATGAATCTGACATGGATTCATCGGGCTTTTTTAAATGAAAAATAGATCAATACGAAAGGAATGGAGAATGACAGGATGACTACACAGGAATTACCTAACTGGCTGAAACAAAGAGCGTTTTTAACCCCTGACCGGAAGGCGTTAAGCAATGGGGATGTGGAGTATACATTTAGTGAGCTTTGGGAGAAAGCCATTTCGATCGGGGAACAACTGCATACCATCGTAAAACATTCGTCTCATCCTTTTGTGGGACTCATGATTAAAAATAAAGTGGAGTCTGTCTTCTTTGTTCATGCCATTCAACAGCTCGGTTTCACGACTGTACTGTTAAACAATAAGTTAAGTGAAAATGAACTTTCTTTCCAGATTCAAGATATGGGATTAGGGACGGTCATTTATGATGATGAATTTGAAGGGAAGCTTTCTTTTTTAGGGGAAGAAGTGGTGGGAGTCTCTTTCTCTCGATTATTCGACACTGCCCCGACACACTTTGAGGTGAAGGATCATTTTCAATTGGACCAAGCATGCTCGGTCATGTACACATCAGGTACGACGGGAGCGCCGAAGGGTGTCCTCCAATCGTACGGCAACCATTGGTGGAGTGCCATCGGTTCTTCCCTGAATCTTGGTATAAATGAAAATGATACTTGGCTTTGTTCCGTACCCCTTTTTCATATCAGTGGTTACTCCATCCTGATGCGAAGTGTGATTTACGGAATGAACGTGCGTCTGTTTGAAACCTTCGATGTGAAAGGGATCAACCGTGAATTGATGTCCGGGAATGTCACCATCATGTCCGTTGTCAGCAATATGCTTTCCCGTTTGTTGAACGACATGGGGGATGAAACCTATCATCCCAGTTTCCGCTGCATGTTGTTGGGCGGTGGTCCCGCGCCACTTCCATTACTGCAGAAGTGTAAAGAAAAAGGGGTGCCGGTCTTCCAAACCTATGGTATGACAGAGACCGCCTCTCAGATCGTGACTTTGTCACCAGAGTACAGTATGACTAAGCTCGGATCGGCCGGAAAACCCCTCTTCCCTTCTGAATTAAAAATCAAGAGTGAAGAAGGAACCGCCAAGGCGAACCAGGAAGGCGAAATCCTTGTGAAAGGCCCGAATGTGACGGGTGGATATTACCGGAGGGAGGAAGCCAACGCCAAAAGCTTTGAATCCGGCTGGTTTCATACGGGGGATATCGGATATGTGGATGAAGAAGGGTTCTTATTTGTCCTGGACCGGCGTTCGGACCTGATCATTTCCGGAGGGGAAAATGTGTATCCGGCTGAAATCGAGAGTGTCCTCCTCAGCTATGACGGTGTGGAGGATGCAGGAGTGGCTGGTATCACAAGTGACGAATGGGGGCAGATGCCGTGTGCGTTCGTTGTAAAGAAAGATCATCTGACAAAAGAGGATATCATCACACACTGCAAGAGAAACCTGGCGTCTTATAAGCGTCCGAAAAAATTCGTGTTTGTGGATGAACTCCCACGGAATGCGTCAAACAAACTGCTGAGGAGAGTTTTAAGAGAGCAGTGGGAAAAAGGAATGGTTGCAGATGAAGATTGAATCCATCACCCTCCATGTTATTTCCATGCCTTTAAAAAAGCCATTTGTCACCCATCTTCAAACGGTTAAAGACCGCGAAGGCATCATCGTCGAAGTCAGGGACAGTGATGGAATGTGCGGACTGGGGGAAGGTGTCGCCTTTTCCACACCGTGGTATACAGAAGAAACGGTGAACACATCCTTTCATATGCTGAAAGATGTGTTGATCCCCCTCATGAACAGTAAACCATTTCATCATCCTGAGGAAATCGGGAAGCGGTTCGAAGCGGTACGGGGAAATGCCATGGCGAAGGCTGCCCTTGAAATGGCCTTATGGGATCTTTATGCAAGGCAGCAAGGTGAGCCGCTATGGAACATGATCGGCGGGACACGGAAAGAAATCCTTGCCGGAGCTGTGGTTGGATCGGGGACTTTGAAAGAGATGGTCGAACAGACAGAAGATTTGGTGGAGGAAGGATACCAGCGGATCAAGCTGAAAATTTCCCCGGGTGCCGATAGGGAAATTGTAAAGGAATTACGGACCCATTTCCCTGACCTCTCTCTTTTTGCCGATGCCAATTCAGCGTATAAGCTGGAAGATAAATCACAGCTTCAGGCTTTGGATGAATTTGATTTAGAGATGATCGAACAGCCGCTTGGGGTCGATGATCTGATTGAACATTCTTTATTGCAAAAGGAGATAACCACGCCGATCTGCCTCGATGAAAGCATCGTGACCCCCCACGACATGAAGAGTGCGATTCATTTGAATAGCTGTGGAGTGGTCAACATCAAGCTTGGCAGGGTCGGGGGCTATACGAGTGCGCTTGAGATCTACCGGTTGTGCCGGGAAAACGGGATCAAGGTATGGTGCGGCGGGATGATCGAATTCGGGGTGTCCCGGGCTCATAATCTGGCGCTTTCCACCCTTGAAGGATTCCGGATCCCCGGTGATATCTCTTCGTCCTCGAAATATTGGGAGGAGGATATCATTACATCTCCGATTATTGTAAAAAATGGTGTAGCGCATCGTCTGGAAGGAAGCGGAATCGGTGTGGAACTCAACAGAAAGCGCTTGAGTGCGGTGACATTGTTTAAGGAATCCTTCCAACACATGTAGTCGATCAACACCGATAAAAAGCCAGAGAGCGCATGCTCCCTGGCTTTCTTTCATTCATTTAAAACGGATTCGTCGCCCACTGAAGGGATTGTTTGATGAAGATCCTCTGGTGTAATTTCAGCTGGGATACCATATGCTCCGCCAAATCCTCGGGCTGCATATACTTTTCTTTGTCTGCGTCCTCAAGCTTATCTCCAAAGGTAAGATCCGTTGCCACCAGGCTCGGATTCAGGGTCATGACACGGATGTTATGTTTTCGGACTTCCTGCATCAGTGCCTCTGTCATTCCTTGGACGGCAAACTTCGATCCACTGTATGCCGTGCTTCCTTCAGTCCCTTTCAAGCCGCTGCTGGATGAGATATTGATGATGTCCCCCCGGTTTTTCTCGATCAGCTGGGGCAGGACCGCACGGGTTACATAATAGGTTCCGAATACATTGACCTCAAAGGTCCGTTTCCACTCTTCGGGATCTATGTCCAGGAACGGTCCGTACGTTCCGATACCGGCATTATTGATTAAGATGTCTGCCGGTCCCAATTCATTTGTAAGTTTTGAAACGGCCATATCCACTTGCTCCATATCGGAAATATCAGCTACAGCGACACTGGCTTTCACTCCAAGGGATCGTGCTTCCTCCGCGACTTGTGCCAGGGTGCTTTCTGTGCGCGCGATCAACCCGACATGCACGCCTTCACGGGCAAGCTCTAATGCAGTCGCCTTTCCGATTCCCCGGGCAGCTCCCGTAATATATGCCGTTTTGCCTTTAATCGTTTGTGCCATCTTCCATCATCCTTTCCATTAGGTTCTATCGTAAGTGTAAAGTGTAGGAGTGCAGATAGGCAACTAATCTACCTGCCGGATAAGAATGAAAAAAGCCCCGGGAGTCCCGGAGCGCACTTATTCACTTTTTTGCCGTAAGTACCGTTTATCATTCATGAATAAACTCCAGAAGTAGACAAAACCAGGGAACAGGATGATGAACCCGACGATATAGGTGATGAATACAGCCTTAAAGGAGTTGGGATCGGTAAAACCCGATTGGATCGTAACCTCAGGATAGATGATATAAGGTAAATGTGCTTTACCGTACACATAACTTGCCAGTACATATTGAAAGGTAACGGCAATGACGGCCACCCGGGGCATCCCTTTCATCCCTTCCTTATTCGTCGGCAGGAACAATGCACCTCCGGCGACGAGGAACCCGAGAAGGGAGACAAGTAGGATCGGCAGGTCATCCATCATACGATCGTATATCCATCTTGCTTCATTTTTCATGGTGAACATGATAAGAAAGGCCATGACAACCGATATGGGACCGATGATCAGAGCGTCCCGGCGATATACCTTAAAGGCTTCGAATTCCTTTGAAGCCTTGGAGTAGTCAGCGAGAAGCAGAGATGACAGAAATAACGTACTTGCGACGGCGAAACCGAAGAAGGCATATTCATGTGGACTACTAAACAATTTTCCCAGGTGAAGGGTCTGTCCGTCGCTGAAATCAATATAAGGGCCATGGGAAATGGGCAGTACACTGATGAGCAGTCCCGGAATCAATAACCCGGTGATCCCTGTGACGTAGGTGAGCGGCTTTCTGTAGTCATCTGCTACATGAGAGAATACAAGGAAGGCACTCCGGAGGGCCAGAAGTAAAAGAATCAGGCTTCCTGGAACGAGCAATACGGTACCTAACGAATAGGCGGCTCCGGGGAACATACTGTACACGGCGACGACCAGGGCGACGATGAATGTATTGGTGACCTCCCAGGTCGGGGACAGATAGCGATTGGCGATATTCGTCGCTTTCGTTTTGTCATGATTGATGTAGATCATCGACCAGAATCCTGCCCCGAAATCCATCGTTGCCATGACGGCATAGATAAAAACGAATCCCCATAGGATCGTGATGGCAATCAATGATTGTGTCATATCTTCACCTCCTGCTGTTTAAGTTGATAAAGGAATATCCTTGTGACTCGCTTCCGCTTTGGTAATATCCTTTTCAGGCGGATTCCGTTTGAAATAATAGAGAAGAACGAGAACGACAGAAACGGCCAAAATCGCATAAACCGAAACGAATAGGATGAAGAGGGTTCCTAAGTTCCCTGAAGTGGTCACCGAGTCTTCCGTACTGAGAATACGGTAGATCGTCCAAGGCTGACGGCCTGTACAGGCGAAGATCCATCCGAATTCGATGGCCATGATCGACAGTGGCCCACCTGCAACGAATGCCCACATCAACCATTTCGGGAATCGGTCTTTTTTCAGTAACTTGTTCCATACATAGGCGACCAGTGACAGTAAGATAAGCAGTGAGCCGATGCCTACCATCGCGTTGAAAAGTGTATGGACGAATAGAGGTGGCCAATATTCCTCGGGGAAATCGTTCAATCCGATCACTTCCGTATCGAAACTGTTACCGGCAAGGAAACTGAGGGCCCACGGAATTTCAATCCCCCACTTCACTTCTTGAGTGACTGGGTCGGTGAATCCTCCAACCGAAAGCGGAGCATGAGTCTGGGTTTCAAACAGACCTTCGGCAGCTGCCAATTTCTCAGGTTGATACTCATGGAGCTTCTGGGCTGATTCATGTCCATTAATGGCGGTCAAGAATGCGAAGACACCCCCGACTAATAAGCAAATCATGAGCGATTTGCGGTGAAAGGCATAAATCCTTGATCCGAAAGAAGATCGGAGCATTTTAAATGCGGATACCGTTGCAATCGTGAACGACCCGACTACATAGGCCGATAACGCCACGTGTCCGGCCGTCACGAAGAAACTCGGATTAAAGAATGCTTTCCACGGATCTACGTTGGTGATTTGCCCGTTTATGATTTCAAATCCCGCAGGCGTTCCTTCAAACGCATGTACATTGGTGATCAGTACGGCTGAAGCAAGACCGCCGATGGCGACAAGGACCAGGCTCACGATCCTCATCCACGGTGCGATTCGACTTGCTGCATACACATAAATGGACATAAACAATGCTTCCACAAAGAAAGCATAGATTTCAATTTGAAACGGCAGGGCCATGACGCGCCCGATGACCTCCATGAATCCCGGCCAAAGGAGTGACAGTTGAACGCCGGCGATCGTCCCTGTAGGGATTCCCACCCCTAACAGGACGGCAAACGCCTTCGTCCAGCGCTTCGCCATCACGGAATAATCCAGGTCATTGGTCCGTTGAAACATGATTTCGGCCACGAGGATCATTAACGGAATACCCACTCCAAGTGTGGCAAAAATGATATGAAACCCCATTGTGATCCCAAACATGGACCGAGCGATTACTAATTCATCCATTTTCAAATCTCCCTTACTAGTCTTTAACATTTCCTTATTGTCCACTTAATGGAAAATAATATTCATGTTTTTTAGGAGGGAGGGTTTAAAAAAAGAGCAGCCACCGTGGCTGCTCTTTTCACTTATTCTACTGCAATGCTTTTTTCAACGTATCGATGTTCCTTTTCATCAGTGAAAAATAATCCTCATCCTTTTTTCGATCATCTGCTGTAAGGACGGATAAATTATGAAGTGTCAGTGACTTCGCACCGAGTTCATTTTGGACGACTTCTGTCAGACGTGAAGAGACGTTTTGTTCAAAGAGGATGTATTGAACATTGTCTTTTTTTGCTTTTTCGATGATTTTTTTCAGCTCCTGCTGGGACGGTTCATTGGCTGTGTTCAAGCCGGCGATGGCTTCCTGGTGAAGTCCATAGCGTTCTTCCCAATAGCTGTAGGCGGCGTGGGACACGTAAAATGTCTTCTTTGGCGCATTGTCAGCCATCTTTTTGAACTCAGTGTCCAACTCGTCCAGGTCACTCGACAAAGCTTTAAGATTCGCCTGGAACTCATCCTTATGCTCGGGCATTTCCTTCGAGAGGGTGTCGGTGATGTTCTTGGCCATTTCCTTCGAATATACGGGATCCAGCCATATGTGAGGGTCCACATCATGGTGATGGTCGTCATGGCCGTGTTCATCAGCAGCTTCTTCATGAGGCACTTCGATACCTTTGCTTGTCGGTACCACAGTAACGCCTTCATTCTCTAATAGTGATTTGGAGTTTTCAACGAATCCTTCAAGACCCATTCCAACATAGAAGAAAACGTCCCCGTCGGCCATCTTCATCATATCTTTCTGAGATGGTTCGAAGGTGTGTTCATCGGCCCCAGGAGGGTAGATGCTTTCAACATCCACATAGTCCCCGCCGATTTTTTTGGTGAAATCCTCCAGTGGATAGACGGTTGTGTAAATCTCTAACACATCTTTCTTTTTGCCGTCCTGACCGGAGTCGGCTCCGCAGGCAGACAATACGAAAATCAATAATAATAGCATACTCATGCGAATATAGTTCAAGAGGAATCCTCCTTTTTAGTGGTGTTTGTTTCTTAACTGTAATGATTACGATTTAGCACAAAGGTTATTTTACTACCGATAGGGGGAATAAGCAAGGTAAATGGATTGTTTTTATAAAAAAAGACTGCCTCCCGATTTGGAGCCAGCCTGAATCATTTATCTTTTTGCCGTGGCCATTCTTCCGGCACGTGGTCGATCCCTCCAGGATGAAATGGGTGACATTTCACGATCCGCTTGATCGTCAGCCAGCCGCCCTTTAGTGCACCAAACCGGCTAACGGCTTCGACACCGTAATGGGAGCAGGTAGGATAAAAGCGGCAAGTAGGGGGTTTAAGAGGAGAAATGACGCGCTGGTAAAACTTGAACAATACTAACAATACTCGTTTCATGATCCGTCTCCCTGTTGATTTTCTTTTACTATATCAGAATCTGGAGGGGGATTAAAAGGTTTTGGCCTGTCAGCCCAGGTGGAAAAATAGGATTTCCGCCTAATTCAGATTAAGTTGATGAAATAACTATGAATTTACGTTATACTATGAAGTAGAAACTAAATGGGAGTGATTTTAATGCCTTCAGTAGAAAGCTTTGAATTAGATCATGATGCAGTGAAAGCACCATATGTGAGACATTGCGGTGTCCATAAAGTGGGAAGCGACGGACTTGTGAATAAGTTTGATATCCGTTTCTGTCAGCCGAACAAGCAGGCGATGAAGCCTGATTCGATTCATACTCTTGAGCATTTATTAGCCTTCACGATCCGGAAATATGCTGAGCCGTATGCTCATTTTGATATTATTGATATTTCCCCGATGGGTTGCCAAACAGGCTATTATTTAGTCGTTAGCGGTGAGCCGAAAGTGGAAGAGATCATCGACCTGTTGAATGCTACCATGAAAGAAGCGGTAGAAATCGAAGAAATCCCTGCAGCCAATGAAAAGCAATGCGGGCAGGCGAAGCTTCATGATTTAGAAGGAGCCAAGAAACTGATGCGTTTCTGGTTGAGTCAGAGCAACGAAGAATTGAAGCAAGTATTTGCATAAAGAAAAACCACCGTTCATCATGAGCGGTGGTTTTTTTGAATTTATTCTTTCTTTTCCTCATCCTGTTTCATCTGTTCGAGGTGAGGATTGTTTTCGAGTGGATCGACTGTATGTTTAACGGTTGTATAGGCTTTGGACGTGGTAAGGGCACTGACGAAAATCACCAGGATACATATGACAACCGCAATAATCAGAACAAGAGTCATTGACATCATGAAACCCCCTTTTTTCACTATTTTACCATATAAGGATCAGCCATATAGGAGAAAAAACAACATTTTTATGACGTTTCCTATGTTTTCCATTGGATGTTTGTTATTCTGAATATAGTATGCACAATCCTTGAAAGACGAAGCGAGGGGGAAGATACCATGGAAATGTCTTCTATAATGGGAAAACAGGTGGCTGAGCTTCAGAGGACGCTCAGCATGAACCTGCTTAAGAGCCAGATGGCGACTCAAACGGCTCAGGTCACGGTGATGATGAGGGATATGCAGGCCAGTCAACCTGCTCCTCATCCAAGTAAAGGACATGCAGTGGATATAAAAGGATGAAAAAAGCGTTGCTCCGGGTAATCGGGGCAACGCTTTTTTTTGCGAAAAGGTTTCGGCTTAATGAAGACTCTTCTTTTCAAGCCTCACCCGTTCCTCGCTGTTGGACCATTTTTCTTTCAATGTTTCGAATATGTATAAGCGGAAGAAGTATTGTAACTCTTCTGTTTCCATTTCCTGGATCATTTCCAATAATTCATTCCTGGATGTATCTTCTAAGATTGTAAGGGCAATGAGGTCTAAGTCTTCGTCGGTACCTTTGATTCTTCCACGGTACATTTCATAAATCTCTTCGATTAACTTCATGCACTTCACCTCCCTTTTGTTCCATTTTAACATGAACGTTTATGAATTACTCTACATATTATGCTAGGACAACTCTTATTTGTCTTTACCCTTTTATCGGACTTTTTAACCGCGTAAAGGCGTTCTGCCGCTGCGTCGTCGTTTCACTGGTGATGAAAAAGTTGTCTTTCGATAAACCAGCTACTAGAAAAAGGAGATGCTTTAATTGGAGAAAAGCTTGCTGTTCGTTGGGTCGGGTCTCAGTGCCCTTATTCTAAATTTATTCGGAGAGTGGGACATGCTGATTACATTCCTGTTGATCGCCGTGACCCTCGATTATTTTACAGGGATGATTGCAAGCGGGATCGAAGGAAAGCTTTCAAGCAAATTCGGTGTAAGGGGGATCGGCCGGAAAGTGCTGATTTTCTCGCTTGTCACAGTTGCTCACCTTATTGATACTATACTAACAAATCAACACTTTATTCGTAATGCTACGATTATTTTTTATTTATGCAATGAGTTGATTTCGATCATTGAGAATGTCGGGAGAGCCGGAGTGCCCGTACCGGAATTTTTACGGAAAGCGGTTGAAGTGTTGAAGAAGAAATCCAAGTGAATAGAATTCCGTCAATTGAGGAAAATGAAGGGTAAGTACAGTGAAGGAGTGGGAAGATGAGCGAAGAACGACATGATTATTATATTGAAGTGGCCACCGGTGAAATTTCAAGAAGCTCGACGGATTCCGAATGGAACTTTAAAATATCTGCGACCGATGAAGAAATCACCCAGCTCCGGGAAGTGTTCGATTCCAATCATTCGGTCGACTGGCAAAATTTCTACAGGGCTCACGTTCCTTATGTTCAATATCATTTTGACCGGGAAAATGATGCCTATGATGAAAACCTGCATCAAGTGTATGAAATGCTTCACCGGCTGGGAGATGAAGACGTCAAGACTTTCATCGAAAGCATAGGCATCCTCGACTCCAAGCCCCATGAAGATCACGAGTAATGATAAAAGTGTTGGTTCAGAAGTGATATCTGTGGACCAATGCTTTTTATTTGTGGTTAGATGAAAGAAAGTGTGTACGGATGAGGTGACGTAGATGGAACGGTTTATAGATGAAAATGACAAGAGAGTGGAATTATCCTTCCAAAAGGGGGAGTTTCAACAGGATTCCTGCCATGTCCTTGTAATCTGCCGCTATAAAGGCAGATGGTTATTGACCCGTCATAAAAAAAGGGGTCTCGAGTTCCCGGGGGGAAAGAGGGAAAAGGGGGAGACCCTGGAGGAAGCTGCGATTCGCGAAACGTTTGAAGAGACGGGGGGAGTGATCAAAGAGCCTCTTTTCATTGGGGAATATAAGGTGTTTGACCATACTCCATTTGTCAAAACGATTTTCTTTGCGGAAGCAGAAGAGATGATCCAAAAAGATGATTACCTGGAAACAGAAGGATCCGTGCTTTGGGACGGTGATTTTACACAGATTCACGAAGACCCTTCCTTTAGTTTCATCATGAAGGATCGGATGGTGGAATCGGCCCTGAAAAGAGTGAGAGAACGCGATCTTATGACTTGATCCATTTCTTCTCGAGCTGCTCCACGAGCTTATACATAATGGTTGCGAATACGGCTATGACGAGTAGGGAGAGGAGGACAAGGGTGAAATTGAAGACCTGGAATCCGTAGATGATCATGTATCCGAGACCTTTGGCGGACACAAGGAATTCACCGACGATGACACCGACCCAGGATAACCCTACATTGACTTTCAAGGTCGAAATGATCGTAGGGAAGGAAGCGGGAAGGATGACTTCTTTAAACATCTGTCCCCGTTTCGCACCGAATGTCTGCATCACCTTCAAGTAGTTCGGGTCGACTTCCCGAAAGGATGTATAGACGACGATGGTGGTGATGATGACAGAAATGACAGTCCCCATGGCAATGATGGACGTGAACCCCGGTCCGAGTCCGACAATCAAGATCGGTCCGAGGGCAACCTTAGGCATGGCATTCAGGATGACAAGATAAGGGTCCAATACTTTCGAAAGAAACGGAGACCACCAAAGTAAAGCGGCAAGCAGGGTCCCGAGCAGGGTGCCGAGGATGAATCCGATGACGGTTTCACCAAGTGTCACAGACAGATTGGCTAACAGGCTACCGTCCCCCAACTTCACGATAAACAACTTCCATATCTTCGAAGGCGAACTGAAGATGAGGGGGTCCACCCAGCTGTTTCGGCTGGCGATCTCCCACAGTGAGAAGAAGACGGTGAAAATAAGGGCCTGATAAAACAAAACCCATCGCTGCTCCCTTTTCAATGATTGAATGTATTCCTGGTGTTTTTGTTTAATCGATTCTTGATTCAAGTTTCTCAAGCTCCTTCCAAATCGTCTGGAAAAATTCCGGATACGCTTCATGATTTCTGACCTCGAAAGGCATCAATCCCTTTAACGGCTGTGGCACTTCGAATATGATATGAACACGCCCCGGTTTCGAACCGAATAAAATGATGCGATCACTCATGGAGATTGCTTCCCCGATATCATGTGTGACGAGGATGGCCGTTTTCCCGAAGGACTTCAAAGTAGAAAATACCAGATCCTCTAACTTCAATTTCGTTTGATAATCAAGTGCAGAGAAAGGTTCATCCAGGAGAAGCAGTTGAGGCTCGGTGATGAGTGTCCGGATCAGTGCGACCCGTTGACGCATTCCCCCTGACAATTCCCGTGGGTAGGATGACTCTACACCCTCAAGGCCCATTTCCTTCAATAAAGCATGTGCTTCTTTTCTTTTATCCTCTGTCAGGTTCCCCATAATTGCCAAACCGAGGAGAATATTCTCTTCAATCGTCTTCCACGGAAACAGATAGTCCTGCTGAAGCATGTATCCCAATTTCTTCTTCATATTCCTGATGGGCTTATTGTGTAAGGTGACGGTTCCTTCTGTCGGTTGAATGAGACCGGCAATGATGGAAAGCAGCGTCGTCTTTCCGCACCCCGATGGACCGATGAATGAGACGAATTCCCCTTCCTCTACCTGTAATGTTATGTCTGTAAGGGCATGGGTGGCCGTTTTCGGTGAAAAGTAGGTGTGGTGGACGGAATCGATCGATAGAAAGTTCACTGTTTTAAGCCTCCATTTTCGAATTTTTTTACAACGGAAGGGCTGACATGTGTCAGCCCCCGGGTATTGCTACTTTGCCGCTTTTTCAGCGATGGAAGTGTTTACGAGCGTTTTGTGATCGATGGACTGAGGGAGTTCCCCTGCTTCATCCATGATGGCCTGAAGATTGTTCCACTCTTCTTCATCCAGGATCGGGTCTGTTGCGAAGGACCCTTGAGATTTATACCGGTCGACAACCGTCTCAATCAGGTCCACTTCCGTATCTTCGAAATATGGCTCAATCACTTTGGCGATGTCGGCCGCTGAATGTTCTTCCACCCATTGCTGAGCTTTGTAAAGGGCTTTCGTGAATTTCTCCACCGTTTCTTTGTTTTCTTTCATATAACTGTCTTTCGCCATGAAGGTTGTATACGGCACATGCCCTGATTCGGTGCCAAAGGAAGCGACGATATGGCCTTTGCCTTCTTGTTCGAAGATGGAGGCGGTTGGTTCAAATAATTGGACGTAGTCGCCAGTACCGGATGCAAAGGCATTGGCAATATTGGCGAAATCAATATTCTGAACCAGGTTCAAATCGTTCTGAGGATCGATGCCGTGATTCTTTAACACGAATTCCCCGACCATTTGCGGCATGCCGCCTTTACGCTGGCCAAGGAAGGTCGAACCCTTCAACTGATCCCATTCGAAGTTCTCCACCTTTTCCCTGGAGACGAGAAACGTACCGTCGGTTTGGGTTAATTGAGCGAAGTTGATGACGGGATCATCCGAGCCTTGTGCATGGACGTAGATGGACGTTTCAGAGCCGACCAATGCGACATCCGCACCGTTTGATAATAGGGTGGTCATTGTTTTATCCCCTCCCCATGTGGTGGTCAGTTCGATGTCGAGTCCTTCTTCTTTAAAGAATCCTTTTTCAATCGCTACATATTCAGGTGCGTAAAAAATAGAGCGGGTCACTTCCGCTACACGAACCTTCTGGACAGCCTCCTCTTTTTCTCCACATGCCGTCAATCCAATAGTCAGCATAAGAATAAGGAATACACCTAAACCGCTTCGAAGCCATTTTTTCAATTTAATCTTCCTCCTTTACTTTTCCACGTAATCAGTAGTCGGGATGAGTGCAGCCCTGCCTTGTTTATTTCGTTGGCAGTAGGGTAGGATGGTCATAAAGCAACGTGAATTCAATTTGCTAAAATAGTCTATGTAGAGTATAAAAAATGTGTGAATACCCATAGCACGTTTTGAAAGGAAGAGAATATGAAGAACGGAATGATCGTGAAGAAAACGTTGTTTCCCTCTCCGAACCCACATGTCGAATTATATGAAATCACCTATCTATCCTCGGGACTGAGGGTGAAGGGCTTACTGGCTGAGCCTGTTTTAAAGGGTACATACGATGGTTTCCTCTATTTAAGGGGAGGGATTAAAGGTGTAGGCATGGTCAGGCCCGCCAGGATCGCTCAGTTTGCATCACACGGATTCATCGTGTTTGCGCCATATTACAGGGGGAACCTGGGGGGAGAAGGGAATGAAGATTTCGCCGGCGATGACCGTGAAGATGCTGTTGCAGGCGTAGAACTGTTGAAAAATCACTCCCGGGTGGCAAAGAATCGTATCCATGTTTTCGGCTTCTCGAGGGGTGGCGTCATGGCCCTGATGGCAGGGATCGAGTCGAGGGACGTGACGTCCATCGTCACATGGGGAGGCGTGTCTGATATGTTCTTGACGTATGATGAACGAAAGGACATGCGTAGAATGATGAAGAGGGTGATTGGGGGAAGTCCGAATAAAGTGCCCGAACGATACGAATGGAGGACTCCCCTGTATTCACTTGAAAACCTTGAAGCACCGGTCTTGATCATTCACGGTGAAAAAGATCAGAACGTTTCCGTCGAGCATGCATATAGATTAGAAAAACGATTGAAGGAGCTCGGGAAGCGGGTTTCGTCCCATTATTTCAAAGAGTTTACGCACTACTTTCCGCCCCGGAAGAATCAAGAGATTGTTTCCCTACTCTGTTCATGGATGAAAAATCAATAAACTAATAAGGATTGAGGTCATATAAGATGGGCATGGGTCTTGAGTTGAATACGATGATTGTGACAAAAGGAAAAGAAGTGAGAAAAGAAGAGAATCTGTTTCAGCTTCAAAAGGACGGATACCGCCTCTATCCGATGCATCTTCCCATAGATGTGAAAAAAACGAAGCAAAGTGATCCGAGTGGTTTCGGGAGAATTGAAAAGATGGAGTGGAAGGATGAGAAGACGACGATCGTCTACCGGCTCATTTCCCTTAATTCCACCAATTGAAAACGGAAGGCTGTAAACTACTGCTTACAGCCTTCCGTTTTATTTGATCTCCTCATATAGCAGATAGCGGTTATCCTTCGTTTGTGCGATTAGATAGTTCTTGTGGTCTTTTACGCTATAAATGGGGGTACCTTCCGCCAGCGTATTGGCGGTGAAATTATTGACGGGGTGATACTTGGTTTCGATCTTTTCTTTAATGGATCCCACCTTTTTCTGAAGGGTGAGTTTCTTCTCGGCAGATACCTTCACATACTGTTTGTCGTTCACGACCATCATATCCCCATACCCGCATAATTCATACGATGCAGGCTTCTTCTCCCCGCAGGCACTCAATAGGAATACACATAACACTAATACGGCCAGACGCTTCATATGTCTCCTCCTTTTCCATTCCGCACATACTCAAAAGATATTCAAGCTTGTACGCTAACATGATATTTTTTCCGCTTTTTTTATGGAAATGGTGCTTCCTTAATTCCTGGGATTTGTGTAAACTTAATGGTATAAGAAGTTTACATACATAAGGGGGATTTACAAATGAATGGAGAAAAACTGCGGATGATCATTCACTGTGCCATCTTTGCTGCCATGACAGGAATTTTCGCACAGATTGAAATACCACTGCCACTCGTTCCCATCAGCGGCCAAACCCTGGCAGTCGGGATCACGGCTACGATTCTTGGAAGCAGATACGGGGCGCTGTCCTTGATATGCTATGCGGCACTGGGCGCGGTAGGGGTCCCGGTGTTTGCCGGTTTCAGTGGAGGGGCACAAGTCCTGGTCGGTCCGACCGGAGGCTATATTTTCGGATTTATCATTGCGGCTTACTTTACAGGACTCATTCTTGAAAAAACGAGATTTACGATTCCGATGGCGATGATCGCCAACACGGTCGGCATGATCATCACGTTGATTCTTGGGACCATCCAACTGAAATTTGTGGCGGATCTTGGCTGGAGTCAGGCGATGGCAGCGGGGGTTTATCCATTTATCGTCGTGGGACTTATTAAAGCATTCCTGGCAAGCTGGATTGGAATCACAGTGAGAAAACGCTTGGTACAGGCGAAATTGATCCAGAACCGGAACGTGGCAGCATAAGAAAAAAGTGGACTCCTATTTTTAGGAATCCACTTTTTTTAGTTGAATTTATACATTGACCAATAACCAATGTCTTTAAAGCCGATACGCTTATAAATTTTTCCTGCTTCCGGATTGTCATAAAAAAGGCATAGTTCTTTTCCTTCGTTCAACACGTCACGGCAAAGCTTTGTCATGCACTCTGTTGCGTAGCCCTTTTTCTTGTATTGGGGATGTGTGCATACGGCGACGATCATGGCGGACATGCTGTTTTCCGCCGTGGTGGATGCGGAAGAAACGAACTTTCCGTCCTCTTCTACATAGTAACTGCGGGCTACGCCCTTTTCCATCCCATGCTTTCTTTTCTCTACGGTAAAGTCTCCTCCGCTGAATTCCGGGATAGCGTTCAACAGTTCCACGAGTTGAGGTAGATCGGTGAAAGAAGCTTCTTTCACATGAGGAAGCTCCCGGTCTTCCATGGAAGATGCACTGTCACATTTGGCGTAATACATATGTCTTTTCGAATTGATTTCCCTGGATAAGAAGGGTTCAACTTCAGTGACAATCCGTTTCAATCCTGAAACGATGCTGTAGTCTTTTGTTTCGTTGATAATGGCAGCAAAGCCTTCTGCATCAAAATCCCCTATGGAAAAAGGGATGAAATTTTCCCTGTATTTGAGGAGGATCCCCCTGAGATTTCCTTCGTCATCAAAATCTCCCCAAATCTTCTGGAAATCCTGTTCATATCCAAATGCTTCTATGTCCCCGATGATGAACAAGTTCTCAGCAGGCTGCTGCTGAATGAGTCGCTGACAAATAACATGATCTTTCTCTGTAAGCTGTCTGATCATCTCAATTCCCCCTGTGAAATTTAATCATAATCATACCAAAATTAGTAATATTTAGTAAAGTGTTATTTTCTTTGGAATCGTAAAAAAAGAATAGGGAAATGGTAGCGGTTTTAAAAATCATCTTTTAGGGAAACTTATGATCAATAACAGTTTTTCTATAACAGTTCTAAGGAGGAGCACACATGCTTTGGACCATCATCGGAATCTTATTAGTTCTTTGGTTACTAGGATTGATCTTTAAAATCGGTGGAGCCGTCATCCATGTTCTACTGATCATCGCCGTTGTCGTATTCTTATTCAACAGAATCACCGGCCGCAAAAAAGGGCTATAACGATAACAAAGGTCCGTCCCTCAATCCTGAGGGACGGACCTTTGTATGTTGGTTAAGTGACTTATTTAACGGACGGGCCGCCTTTTTGTTCGATTTCAGAAGGGACGTTCGAGAATTTCTTGAAGTTCTCGTTGAATTTGTGAGCAAGTTCTTTTGCTTTCACTTCATAAGCCGCTTCATTGGACCATGTCTTCTTAGGTTGAAGTACTTCGTCTGGAACACCAGGAACGTGAACCGGGATGTTCAGACCGAAAATCTCGTCTGTTGCCGTTTCCACATTCGTAAGTTCACCCTCAAGTGCCGCCTGGATCATGGCGCGGGTGTAGGAAAGCTTCATGCGATTCCCAACTCCGTATTCGCCGCCGGTCCAACCCGTATTCACGAGGAATACCTGAGCATTGTGCTCATCGATCTTCTTACCGAGCATTTCTGCGTAACGAGTGGCAGGAAGCGGAAGGAATGGAGATCCAAAGCAAGTTGAGAAAGTTGCCTGTGGTGAAGTGATTCCACGCTCTGTACCTGCAAGCTTAGATGTATATCCACTTAAGAAATGATACATTGCCTGTTCTTTTGTCAGCTTGCTGATCGGAGGTAATACGCCGAAAGCATCAGCTGTTAAGAAAACAATCGTATTCGGGTGTCCTGCGATACTTGGCTCCACGATATTTTCCATCGCTTGAAGGGGGTAGGCAGCACGCGTGTTTTCTGTTAAAGTGTTATCATCATAATCCGCGATGCGGGACATATCATCAAGAACGACATTTTCAAGGACCGAACCGAAACGGATCGCATCGAAGATCTGAGGTTCTTTTTCACGTGTCAGCCCGATGCACTTAGCATAGCATCCGCCTTCGATATTGAATACGCCGTTCGGGGACCAGCCGTGCTCATCATCACCGATCAAGCGGCGGTTTGGATCAGCGGATAAAGTCGTTTTCCCTGTACCGGACAATCCGAAGAACAATGCTACATCGCCTTCACGACCTACGTTCGAAGAGCAGTGCATGGAAAGGATGTCGGATTCAGGAAGTACATAGTTCATGACCGAGAAGATGGATTTCTTCATTTCACCGGCATATTCCGTACCGCCGATCAACACGATTCTTTTTTCAAATGAAACGATGATGAACGTTTCAGAGTGAGTGCCATCCACTTCTGGATCAGCCTTGAAGTTCGGTGCTGAAATGACGGTGAATTCAGACTGATGATCTTTTAACTCTTCTGTTTCCGGGCGGATAAATAATTGGTGGGCAAACAGATTATGCCAGGCAAACTCATTGATCACCTGGATCGGCAGTCTATGTTTCGGGTCTGCACCTGCAAACCCTTTAAATGAAAATACTTCTTCTTTTTCTTTTAAGTATTCGATGACTTTCGTATATAATTTATCGAATGATTCCGAAGAAATCGGCTGATTGACAGAACCCCATTCGATTTTATCTTTCGTCGTTGGTTCTTCTACAATAAATTTATCTTTAGGAGAGCGTCCTGTGTATTTACCAGTTTCTGCTCTGATTGCACCTGATGAAGTTAAAACGCCTTCATTTCGCTGAAGGACCTTTTCGACTAGTTGAGAAACAGATAATTGTTCCTGGATGTTTTGACCGTTAAGTAATTCCGTTAATTCATTAGACATGCTCACTGAATTCATTCGAACCCTTCCTTTATATAAATTTATTTAAATGGTATCGTTTACTTTACAAAAATAGTATAACACAATCAAGCTATTAGTCTATACTATTTATTTAATTTTATAATGTGTCTTCATTTTGTCACATTTCTTGACCAAATAAAGCTTGTTTCTTCTTATTAATATGAAATGCACCTCTCAATGATTAGCCTCATTACCCCATTAGGTTATGTACATGATAAAAAACAGGCTGAAACCACGAAATGAATGGTTAAACCTGTCATTCAAAAAAAGTTGACACCACTTGTCCTAACCGTTATCATTGTTCCTTGAACGGATACTCTTATCCTGAGCTGGTGGAGGGAGCAGACCCTATGAAACCCAGCAACCTGCTAAATAGTGAATGGATCCATTTCTTTAATGAATCCGATTAAGCGAAGGTGCTAAACTGAGGCAAGGTCTCTAAAACCTTGAACGATAAGAGAGAAAAGGCGCGGCTATGATCTGAAACCTTTCCTCTGAAACTTTTTTCCCCGAGGAAGGGTTTTTTCTGTTTATAGTGGACCACATGCACATAAATCATGATTTATTTATAAAAGAATCATGTTTACTTCATACTACTTAGGGAAATGAGTACCGTATCTGTTTACTGTTTTGTCAGAAGAATCGTTCTGACAAATATGCTTAAGGAGGAACCTTGATGTCAACTAAACGTCGTCTGTTTACATCTGAGTCCGTAACCGAAGGACATCCAGATAAAATTTGTGACCAAATTTCTGATTCAATTCTTGATGCAATTCTGACCAATGACCCGAATGCACGTGTAGCGTGTGAAACGTCTGTCACAACGGGTCTTGTGCTTGTTGCAGGTGAAATCACTACGAATACGTATGTTGATATCCCGAAAATCGTTCGTGAAACGATCCGTGAAATTGGCTATACCCGTGCGAAATACGGCTTTGATGCTGAAACATGTGCAGTTCTGACTTCCATTGATGAACAGTCTGCCGATATCGCTCAAGGTGTCGATCAGGCCCTTGAAGCCCGTGAAGGTCAAATGACGGAGGAAGAAATCGATGCAATCGGTGCAGGTGACCAAGGATTGATGTTCGGATTCGCTTGTAATGAAACGAAAGAGCTTATGCCTCTTCCGATTTCCCTTGCCCACAAAATCTCCCGTCGTTTAACGGAAGTACGTAAAGAAGAGATCCTTCCTTACCTTCGTCCGGATGGAAAAACACAAGTAACCGTCGAATACGATGAAAACGATAAGCCGGTCCGCATCGACACGATCGTTATCTCTACTCAGCATCACCCTGAAGTGACGCTTGAGCAAATCCAACGCAACCTGAAAGAATATGTCATCGACCCGGTTGTACCGAAAGAACTGATCGATGAAGAAACGAAATATTTCATCAACCCGACTGGACGCTTCGTAATCGGTGGACCACAAGGTGATGCAGGTCTGACAGGACGTAAAATCATCGTTGACACTTATGGCGGATACGCACGTCACGGTGGCGGTGCCTTCTCTGGTAAGGATGCAACGAAAGTGGACCGTTCAGCGGCTTATGCAGCGCGCTATGTAGCGAAGAACATCGTGGCAGCGGGACTTGCTGAGAAATGTGAAGTTCAATTAGCGTATGCAATCGGTGTGGCGAAGCCCGTATCCATCTCCGTTGATACATTTGGAACAGGGAAAGTATCAGAAGATGTATTAATTGACGTTGTGAGCAATAACTTTGACCTTCGTCCTGCAGGAATCATCAAGATGCTTGACCTTCGTCGTCCGATCTACAAGCAGACAGCAGCTTACGGACACTTCGGCCGTAACGATCTTGATCTTCCTTGGGAACGCACAAACAAAGCGGATGCGTTGAAAGCAGAAGCATTAGCTGAATAAGGAAAGATAGAAGAGACCAACACTTTTTGGGGTGTTGGTCTTTTTGTTGATGATCAAAAGAAAATCTTCCATGAGTATTCTCAAGGAGGATGGGGTATCCCAAGTATAGGAAGTTAAAACGGTTTGATGTTCTTATAGTACTGTCCTTTTTCTGCGTATTCCCTTGAAATACGCTTCATTTCACTGATATCGTGCTCATTGAGCTCCCTCACGACTTTTGCCGGCCGTCCGAAAGCAAGGGTATTTGGCGGGATGACTTTCCCTTGTGGGACAAGGCTTCCGGCTCCGATGAACGCTCCTTCGCCGATTTCGGCATTGTCAAGGATGATGGAGCCCATGCCGATCAATGCCTTTTTCCTGATTTTGCAGCTATGTAGGATCACCCCATGGCCGACGGTCACTTCATCTTCAAGGATAAGAGGGTTATTTGGACTCTGATGGAGAATGGAATTATCCTGTATATTTACTTTATCCCCGATCTTTGTGGGAGCGACATCCCCCCTGATGACGGTATTGAACCAGATACTTGATTCTTCACCGATCTCCACGTCCCCTGAAATGGTGACATAATCGGCGATGAATGCCGAACGGGCGATGATGGGTTTCTTATCATAATACGGATAGAGCATTTTTTACTACCCCTTTCAATAATATTTATTATAATAATGGTAGCAGAATTCATTCATGGAGAGAACTACAAAGGAGGAATTGCCATGTGGAAATGGGAATCAGATCAGGAGGCAAAGGCAGTCATCGTCATCATTCATGGAGCGATGGAACATCACGGAAGATATGGTTGGCTCATTGAAATGTGGCGTGCATCAGGCTTTCACGTCATCATGGGTGACTTACCCGGTCAGGGAATGACGTCAAGAAGCCAAAGGGGACATATCGATTCCTTTGATGAGTACATTGTGGAAGTGAAGGACTGGGTCCAGGCTGCCTATCAATTTGAACTGCCCGTCTTTGTGATCGGCCATAGTATGGGCGGTCTGATCGCCATACGACTCCTGCAGGAATCCCACGTGAACGTAGCAGGTGTCATTTTATCCTCGCCATGTTTGGGATTGGTTACCACCCCGGCTAAACCGGTCGAGCTATTATCCCTCGGCTTAAATAAAATCGCTCCGATGGTGAAGTTCCCGTCAGGTTTAACCATCGATATGGCGACAAGGAACGCAGATGTTCGGGAAATCGACAGCAATGATACGCTTTATATCACGAAAGTATCTGTCCGCTGGTACAGGGAGCTTGTACAGGCGATGAAGGCAGCATTTGCCAACCTGGAAAAAATGCCTGACGTCCCATTGCTTGTGATGCAGGCGGGGGATGATAAAATCGTCGAAAAAAAGACAGTGAAAAAATGGTTCAATGAGCTGTCATTATCTGAAATGCATTACAAAGAATGGCCAAAGTGCTATCATGAAATTTATAATGAACCTGAAAGAGAAGAGATCTATGAGTATTCTAAGATCTTCATTGAAAGCAGATTGAAAGCGCTGGGATACATTTTGTAAAAGAGGTGATGAAATGTCGATACCAAGTGATCCCTTTTCATTAATGACAAGAGTGTACCGCACCGTTTTTCCCATCGTGCACGAAGAATTGGACGGCTGGAAAAAGCGGGCGGAAAAAATACCGAATCAGGAACTGAGGAATCAGGCACTTGCGAGCATCCAGCATAAAACATTCCATTGCGAGGGAGGATCGATCCTTTCCCTTCTGGCATTGGAGCATAAAGCAGATACGATCCGGTTCATCGTCGCGTATCAGACGATCAGCGATTACCTGGATAATCTGTGCGATCGCAGTGTGTCCCTTGATCCCGATGACTTTGCCCTCCTGCATCAGTCCATGAAGGATTCCTTGACGGTGGGGGCAGAACCCGTCAATTATTATGCTTTAAGAAGGGATCAGGATGATGGAGGATACCTGAGGGATCTGGTCCTGACCTGTCAATCCGTTCTGCGCAGCTTACGTCATTACGAAAGCATCAAGGATGATCTCCTGGAACTGTGTGAGTATTATTGTGACCTTCAGATACATAAACACGTGAAGAAAGAAGAGAGGGTGGCGAGGCTTCAAGGATGGTTTGAAACCCATCGCCCGAAGCTGCCTGAAATGGACTGGTATGAGTTTTCTGCTTGTTCAGGTTCGACCCTTGGCATCTTCTGCTTGGTCTCTTATGCCAATCGAAGTGACTTCAAGCCATCGTATACGGAGAAAATCAAGCGGGGCTATTTCCCGTACATACAGGGATTACATATCCTTCTCGATTACTTCATCGATCAGGATGAGGACCGGGAAGGGGGAGATTTGAACTTCTGCTTCTACTATGAAAATGATGAGCATTTAAAAGAGCGTCTCATCCATTTTCTGCAGAAGGCAGATGAACATACCCATGAACTTCCCCATGCTCACTTTCACCGTTTGATCAATAAAGGACTCATCGGGGTTTACCTGTCTGACGACAAAGCCAGTAAACAGGCAAGCGTCCAATCCTTCTCCAAACAATTCATCGGAGAAGCCGGCTGGATCACCAAATTCTTCTACCTGAACGGGAAAATCTACCGCAAATGGAGAAACCGCAAAAAAACATCTTAATAAACGATCGAGGGACGGACCTCCGAAATACTTCGGAGGTCCGTCCCTTTTTCTGTCTGTTTTGCCCAACCAAAGTTGGACACGGTCACACAATAAGAGACCAAATATACCATAATTATACATAAAATTTTTGTTGATTTTCCCGGTTTGGTGACAATAGTCCTTGTTTTCTGTCGGGGGCACATGAATCTTTTTAACTATATTCTTTTTATTTCGTAATACTAAATAACCAAATACTATCTGAATATATTTACTTTTCAGAATAGTGGAGTATATTGTAGTTAGTGTAAAAATTTAGTACATAACTAAGGGGGAATCGTGCTTGAAATCACGTAAAGTATTATCCATGGCCATGGCTGCCGCGCTTAGTGTAGGGGCATTTGCTGTACCTGCATCAGCTGCAACCGTAGGACCTCAGAATGTATTAGCGAAGCCAACGGTGAAATATGATCATAAGCATGGTGGGGGTTTTGATTTAGGGATTGCAAATGATGAACGCCTGATCGAGATGCTGAAGAAAGAAGGAACGATCAAGAAGAATGCTACTGCTGCAGAAGCTCAGAAGGGATTGCAAAAATTCCTGAAAGCGAAAGCGGATTCTGCTGAAAAACATCCAGGGGAACTACAGGATGAGGTAGCGGAAACTAAGGCCAAACTGAAAAAAGAAATGAATAAAAACGGTTTGACTCATGGTAAAGGAAATAAGCTTGGACATGCAAAGAAGAATAAACCTGACCCGGTTGAAGAAGAAGCATATGACGGTGAGAAGCGAACAGATGAAGTATTGGTCCTTCTCGTTGATTATCCGGACAAGCCTCACAATTCAATGACGGCTGATGAAACAGATATGTATTACGAGGGAGAAGACGCTTATTCCCGTGAGCATTATCAGGATATGTTGTTTGGTACAGGCGGATGGGAAGGTCCAGACGGAAAGACGTATGTATCAATGAAGCAATACTATGAGCAGCAATCGGGTGGAAGTTATTCAGTAGATGGTGAGGTAGCCGGCTGGTATACAGCGAAAAAACCTGCTGCTGAGTATGGTGGAAACTATCCGACTGAAGATGGTAGTGATGTCAACGCAAGAGGTCTCGTAAAAGAAGCTTTGGCAGCTGCTGCAGCGGATCCAAATGTGGACCTTGCGGATTATGACAAATGGGATCGTTACGACCTTGATGGAGACGGAGATTATCTTGAGCCCGACGGACTTGTCGATCACTTGATGGTCATTCACTCAGGTGTCGGTGAAGAAGCAGGTGGTGGATCACTTGGCTCAGATGCTATCTGGTCACATCGTTGGAGTTTAAATGGAGTAACTCCAATCGCTGGAACAGAAGCGGAGGTTGACTATTGGGGCGGCGCAATGGCTGCTTATGACTACACAATCGAACCAGAAGACGGTGCAGTTGGAGTCATGGCCCACGAATTCGGACATGATCTAGGATTGCCGGATGAGTATGACACGCAGTACACAGGAGCTGGTGAAGCAGTCAGCTACTGGTCCATCATGGCAAGCGGAAGCTGGGCTGGGGATATCCCTGGTGCGCAGCCAACAGGTTTCAGTCCTTATGCAAAGGAAATGCTTCAGGCTTCAGCTGTAGTGGATAACGAAGGTACAAAAGGTAATTGGCAGACGGGAACTGAAGTGAACCTTGAAGACTTAGATAGTAAAGGAATGGAACTTCTTCTGGACGAAGCTGCTACAAAAGGAACAAATAATGATGTAGTAAAAGTGAACCTTCCTAAAAAAGAAGTAAAAGGAATTGATCCAGCCTTTGGTGAAAAGTACTACTATAGTACAAAAGGAGACGACCTCAATACAACATTAGTGTCTCCGGAGTTCGATTTAACCGACGCTACAACCGCTTCATTCGATTTCAAAACGTTATATGATGTTGAGTATGGATATGACTACCTATATGTGACGGCTAAAACAGCGAGTGGTGAGGAAGTAGAATTGGATGTCATCGGTGACCAGGATACAAATGGTGATGGAAGTGCTGAAACAACCAATGGTGAATGGGTCGATAAGTCCTATGACCTAAGCCAATTTGCAGGTGAGAAAGTGACGCTTGAATTCAACTATGTAACGGATGGCGGCTTGGCTCTTGACGGCTTCGCTATGGATAATGTAACACTGACAGTTGATGGAAATGTCGTGTTTGAAGACGATGCTGAAGGGGAACCTCAATTCGAAATGGATGGTTTCGTAGCTTCCAATGGTATCGACTACAAAGATCACTACTACCTGCTTGAATGGCGCAGCCACAACGGTGTGGATGAAGGTCTAGCAAACATCCGCCGTGGTGCAAGCCTGATGGAATACAACGAAGGATTAGTTGTATGGTATGTGGATAATTCATTTACTGATAACTGGACTGGTAAACATCCGGGAGATGGATACCTTGGAGTTGTCGATGCAGATCAAAAGACAAACTATTGGAGCGATGGTACAGTTGGGTCTACCCGTTACCAGATCCACGATGCTGCATTCAGCCTGAACAAATCAGAAAAAATGTTCCTTGATTACACTGATTTACTAGGCATCACAATGAAAGACAACCACACTGCCCGAAACCCATTATTCAGTGACAGTGCGGATTACAGCAACAAAGGATTGGTAGATGCTGGACGTAACGTACCGAACTACGGATTGAATTTCCGTGTAACAGGAGAAAGTGCTGACGGTACAGTTGGTAAAGTGTTACTTTACAAAAAATAAGCAAGCAAAAAGGGTGATGGCCATTCCGGCCATCACCCTTTAAGCATGTTAGTGGACATTTTTTTCATCAGAATTGATAATAATACACACATCAATTAAAGGAGATGTCCATTTTGAAGCTAAGTGTACTAGATCAGTCACCGATTGCAGAAGGAATGAGCCCTCAAGAGGCTTTGAATAATACAGTAGAGTTAGCCAAACATACAGAGAAATTAGGGTTTGAACGGTTCTGGGTATCCGAGCATCACGATTCAACGAGCCTTGCCGGTTCATCACCGGAAGTGCTGATTGCCCATCTTGCCCAAAATACGTCAAGAATCCGTGTCGGGTCCGGAGGGGTCATGCTTCCCCATTACTCATCTTATAAAGTGGCGGAAAATTTCCGTTTGCTTGAAGGCTTGAATCCGAATCGGATCGATTTAGGGTTGGGAAGGGCTCCCGGTGGAATGCCGATGGCCACGATGGCCTTGCATGATGGGAAGCCGAGAGATGTAAACCGTTATCCGGAACAAATCGATGACTTACTCGGTTATCTGACCGATTCCCTCCCTGATGCCCACCCTTACCAGGGACTCACGGCAGCTCCGATGATCAAAACCATGCCGGAAGTCTGGATGCTCGGCTCAAGTCCATCCAGTGCCATGCTTGCCGCGCAAAAAGGACTGCCATACACATTTGCCCAGTTCATCAATGGGGAAGGCGGACCGCAATATACTCAAGCCTACCGGAATAACTTTGTTCCTTCCGAGTACTTGAAGGAACCGAAGAACATCGTAGCCGTTTTTGCCATTTGTGCCGAAACGGATGAAGAAGCGGAAAGGGTCGCATCAAGCATCGACCTATCCATCCTGATGATCGAACAGGGCATGCGCTCGAACGGAACCCCGAGCCCTGAGAAGGCGGCTGCGTATCAGTACACCCCATTCGAAGCAATGAGAGTGCGGGAAAACCGCAAGCGCATGGTGGTCGGGAATCCGAAAAAAGTAAAAGAAAAGCTCCTTGCACTCAGCGAGCAGTATCAGACGGATGAAATCATGCTTGTCAGCATCACATACGACTTTAAAGATAAACTCAAATCATTCGAACTGATCGCAAACGAATTATTATAAATAGATAGGGACGGACCTCCGCGAAGGTCCGTCCCTATTTTTATCTTTTCTCCAACGCTACGATAAACGGTGGATTATTCAGTTGGTTCATGAACTGGTATCTCAGGACATGCACGTAGTTTTGATCCAGCCGCTCTACGTAGCGGAGGATGTAGTCCCGTTCGACGGCACCTTCAGGATGTCCGTGATAAATGACAAGGACAAGGATCCCTTCAGGGGCCATCATTTCAAGGATCTGATTCAAGGCGAGTATCGTCGTCTTCGGACGGGTGACGATATCCTTGTCACCGCCTGGTAAATACCCAAGATTGAAGACGGCCCCTGTCACTTTACCGTAATGCAATGGCGGGATGACGTTCATGACGGTCTCATGTCCCTGGTGGAACAGGGTCACCCGGTCGGCGAGATCATGGGTGATAAGTTGTTCCCTCGTGTTGTGGATGGCTTCTTCCTGGATATCAAAGCCGTATACCCGGCCGTTTTCCCCGACCAGGCGGGCAAGGAACAGGGTGTCATGCCCATTTCCAAGCGTTGCGTCTATCGTAATATCTCCCGGTTTGACCGCCCGTTCCAGAAGCTCTCTCGCGAAAGGTAGTATTCGATCTATTTTCATGCTTTCACATCCATTTTGTAAAATTTTCCCTGCCAGCTGTCCCGGCGTTTCAATTCATCATCGATGGCGTTCAGTACGCTCCATTTATTCACGCTCCACATCGGTCCGATCATCAAGTCAATAGGTCCGTCCCCGGTGATGCGATGAACGATCATCTCAGGAGGGATAATTTCTAATTGGTCACAAACGAGTTTGACGTAATGATCGAAATCCATGAATTCCAACAGTCCTTTTTCGTATTGCTTGACCATGGGTGTTCCCTTCAGTAAGTGAAGAAGATGGATCTTAATTCCCTGGACGTCAAGCTTTGCAACTTCACGTGCCGTTTCCATCATCATTTCCTCATTTTCCTGGGGAAGTCCGTTAATAATATGAGAGCACACACGGATTCCGTGCTTTCGTAATTTTTGAACGCCTTCCATATAACACTGGTAATCATGAGCCCTGTTGATCAAGCCCGCGGTTTTTTCATGGACGGTTTGAAGCCCGAGCTCAACCCATAAATACGTTCTCTCATTCAATTCAGCCAAATATTCGACGACGTCGTCAGGAAGGCAATCAGGACGTGTAGCGATGGAAAGGCCTACGACTCCATCCTGCTTCAAAACGGATTCGTATTTTTCCCTCAGGACCTCAACGGGTGCATGGGTATTCGTGAACGCCTGAAAATAAGCCATGTACTTTCCGTCTTTCCACTTTTGATGCATTCTTCCTTTGATGTCATTGAATTGTTTCTCTAAGGAGTCGACCCTGCTTCCGGCAAAGTCCCCGGAACCGGCTGCACTGCAAAAGGTACAGCCGCCGTGTGCAACCGTGCCATCCCTGTTCGGGCAATCGAACCCGCCGTCGAGGGCGACTTTAAACACCTTATGTCCGAAATGGTTTCGGAGGTGATAATTCCATGTGTGATATCGTTTTGAATCTGTAGCATATGGAAATGGGTTTGTCCCGATGACAAACACCTCCTAAATTTCAAGTGATATAGCGGTATGTATGACGCTAAAGAGATTTTATCATGAACACGGGGACAAATGTATCCTGACCATAGAAATAGGCGAAGATTACCACTTCTGAAACGGGCAAACAAGTTCAAACTAAGATGGAGGGGAGTAAGGATAGGACCTTCCTCTTCTTGATTCCAATCATCAAGGAGGTAGTCGAAATGGCAACAAGGAATTCGATGGATGAATGCATTCAGAAATGCGAAGATGCCATTCGTTACGCTCAGCAACAATATAAAGCAGGGTCACAGCAGGAGCACTATCATGATGTGGAATACACACAGGCCATGCAGCAGCTTGAAGAAGCCGTCAACGACGTGGCGCACATGGCGAACAGTGCAAACTCCCAGCAGCGTGAACAACTGCATCGCATGAGACTTCAACTTCAAACCTTGCAGAATGAAATGATTTTGCTGGATCATGATCCGAATGTAGTGGGAGGTAAATTACATTGAGTACACGCTCTGATCAAAACAATCCTGAACAAAAGACCCGCAGTGATTTCCGAAAATTGGATACAGAATTCGGTGCTGAAAACAATCCTGTCAAAGAAGCCAAGAAGCGCTACGAGAAACAGGGTCAGCCCGTCAAATCCAATCATCATAACGGGAAATAAAACGTTCCCGGCCAGGTGCTCAAAAGGAGTGCCTGGTCTTTTTTATATTATAAAAAAATAATTCTTGCCCCCTCTCCGGAAAAGGAGTAAAATCCTTTTGGGACTCGAAATAAAAGAGTGGAAAGGGGGCAGAATGATGCCCAAATCATTATGGTTACTTGTCATTGGAATGATGGTGAATGTGACGGGAGCCTCTTTTTTATGGCCGCTTAATACGATTTACCTTCATGAAAATTTAGGAAAGTCATTGTCTGTAGCGGGAATTGTACTGATGATGAATGCAGGCGCGAGTGTGATCGGGAATCTGATCGGTGGGACGTTATTCGATCGTCTTGGCGGTTATCGTTCCATCCTGTTGGGAATTTCAATTACATTATCCGCCCTGATCGGAATGAATATATGGCACGGCTTTTCATACTATGTCGTCTTCCTGACCGTTGTCGGATTCGGTTCAGGCATCGTATTTCCTTCCATGTACGCCATGGCAGGTTCGGTGTGGCCGGAAGGGGGACGGAAAGCGTTCAATTCCGTCTATGTCGCCCAGAACATTGGAGTGGCCGTAGGAGCCGCATTGGGCGGGTTCGTCGCCTCATTCTCCTTTAACTATATATTTATGGCTAATCTGAGTATGTATATCGTCTTTTTCTTCATCGCCTTCTTCGGATACCGGAACATTTCGGTTGCGGGTCATCAAACATCGGTATTGAATGAATCGAAGGTGATAAGGGACAAATCGAAGCTGAAGGCGTTGCTCTTCATATGTGTTGCTTATCTTTTATGCTGGATGGGGTACGTGCAATGGCAGTCCACCATCGCCACCTATACGCAGGAAATCAATATATCGCTGAAACAGTACAGTTTATTGTGGACGATCAATGGAGCGTTGATTGTTCTGGCTCAGCCGCTTTTATCCAAAGCGATCAAGCGTTTTGAGAACAATTTAAAGCTCCAAATCATGATCGGGACCATCATTTTCATGATTTCGTTTGGTGTAGCTTCGATTGCCGATCAATTTCAGTGGTTTGCCATTGCCATGATCATCTTAACGATCGGTGAGATGCTCATTTGGCCGGCGGTACCGACGATCGCCAACTCACTTGCTCCAAAGGGCAGGGAAGGATTCTACCAGGGGATCGTCAACAGTACGGCAACGGGTGGTAGAATGATCGGTCCGTTTATCGGAGGAGTGCTGGTGGATGTATTCAGCATGCAGGTGCTCTTCATGACGCTGATCGCGTTTTTCGTCGTATCATTATGGATTACCAGTCAATATGACCGTCCTTTGAAAAAGAAAAGCGCCGTGACAGTATCCGTTCAACAATGAAGAAACCCCCAATGAATGAGTCATTGGGGGTTTTCTCCATATAAAAAGGGCTCCCATTTCCTATGGAAGCCCACTTGCAAAAAATTGAGGCGGATGATCAGCAAACGCCACATCGTTTGTTGTCACAAGGACGTGATCACCGACTTACACAATTCAGCTCATCGCTATAATAGAATAGCATAGGACTTGAAAGAAAACAAGACTATTTTATAAATATAATCTTTAACCGAAGATTATAATGTGCTTTTATAAGGAATGATAGTCGTTTCTAAGAAGCATTACTATAGAGAAATAGGAATGAATACAGTGCAGAATGGTTTCTAACTCATTTTTTGAGCCAATATTTTATCAGAGGACCCTTATCGCCAAATACAGGGTCTGATGTTGGAAGAGAAACGTTTTTGATTTCAATTAACACACTGGGACGTTCGCGTAATGAACCCTTTTTTAGATTATAACGATCCCCGTCAGGATAAGCGCCGGCGACTTTAAAGTCCGGACTTGCTTTCAATTTCTTATGACCCGTCCCGGCTGGCAGTACCATCACATCCCCTTGATGAACCGTCACTTCTTCGCCCATTTCCCCGCCCAATTGAACGGTTGCCTCACCCTGCATGACACCTAATACTTCATGGGCGTTGCTGTGATAATGGTGATAATCGTAAATGCCATTTGTCCAGCTGTTCAGCCAGTGATTTCGATTGAAGATCTCTTCGGCTTCATTTGACTCATCGAGTGCGTTCCGGTAAATGAGTACGGGCAGGTCCGGGTTATTCGGGATGATTCCATCGTCTTCGAAATAAAATATTTTCAGTTCTGCGATTTTCATCCTTTCATTCCTCCATTCATTGTTAAGAAGATTCCCTAATACGACAGGCATTAAACCGAATCCCGACTGGTAATTGAAATTATTGACAAATATAAATGGTTTTCAAAAAACGCCTGAAAGGATGTGCTACTATAGAAGTGTATATTCTCTTGCAAAACAGCGGAGGCGATGGGAAATGAGCAGTTTATTGAAAAAGGTGTCCGTCGACATGATTGAAATCATTCTTGAAAACGCTTTCGAGTGGTTGGTCGTCGTCGATGACGAAGGGATCATCATCTATATAAACGACAATTACTGTCGCTTTCTTGAGGTTGAACGGGATAAAGCGATAGGATCTCACGTAACAAACGTGATTGAAAACACGAGGATGCACATAGTGGCGGAGAGCGGGAAAGAAGAGGTGGCAGATCTCCAATATATTAAAGGAAACTACATGATCGCCAACCGAATCCCGATTCTGGTGGACGGGAAGGTGATCGGGGCATTCGGATCCGTCATTTTCCGTGACACGAGTGAATGGATGCAAATGAGTTCACATGTGAAAAACATGATGTCAAAGATCCAGAGTTACATACAGGATATCAATACCGGGGTCAAATACTCTCTCAATGACATCATCGGGGAATCACCCGGTATGAATGAATTGAAGGACAAAGCCCAAATGATCGCCCCGAGTGATATCTCTATCCTGATCAGAGGGGAGAGCGGAACGGGTAAAGAGCTGTTCGCACACAGTATCCATCAGCTGAGTGAAAGAAGCGGACAGCCCTTCATTAAAGTGAACTGTGCTGCTATCCCTGAGCAACTTTTGGAGTCGGAGCTCTTTGGGTACGAAGAAGGAGCATTCACCGGTGCCAAAAAGGGCGGAAAGAAAGGGAAATTCCAGCTTGCCCATAAGGGGACATTGTTCCTTGATGAAATCGGTGATATGCCCCTTAATATGCAGGCGAAGCTTCTCAGAGTATTACAGGAAGGGGAGGTCGAGGCTGTCGGTTCAACCCGGGTACAGAATGTGGACGTGAGGATCATTGCCGCCACGAACCGTCCGCTGGAGAAAATGATGGAAGAAAAGAGATTCCGGAGTGACCTGTATTACAGGATCAATGTCATCCCGTTTCAGATCCCTCCACTGCGTGAGCGGAAAGACGATATTGAAACCCTCGCATCCTTTTTCTTGGAGAAATCCACAAAATCCTCGGGAAAACGCATCAAGGATTTCGACCAGGAGGTGATGCGGATTTTTCTTTCCTACAGCTGGCCCGGGAATCTCCGTGAACTGGAAAATGTCATTCACGCTTCCACCTACCTGACGAATGGGAGCACCATTTCCCTTCAGTCATTACCGACGTATATGAAGTCGGGTAATGTATATGGAGTGGGCTCTAAAACGTTGAAAGAAATCCTGGAAGAAACGGAAAAGTCCGTTCTCACCCAGAGTCTGCAAGCCCAGCCCGATAAGAGAAAGGCTGCCAAGTCACTGGGAATCAGTAAATCCAGTATGTATGAAAAATTAAATAAGTATGGTCTTCTATAAACTCATTAGATAGTCCGGAAACGTGGAAAACAGTCCGCTTTTCCGGACTATCTTATTTTTTAGAAAAATGGTGAACATTTCGTGACTTATGAGTGGATTTGTCCAGTATTTCGGACTTAGCAAATTCGCCACGAGTGTTTTTGTAGTAATCTGAAAGTTGGCACAATTATTGCATGTGTAATAAGTGAACATATTTTTTGGAAAGGGGAGCACACGCAGCAAGATTAAAAATGTAAGCGTCATCATCTTTAGAGAACAAAGGGGGAAATATCATGTTAAGCATGATCGGTTTGATTGGAGGACTCATTTTATTAATCTATTTAACGATGAGGGGCATGAACATCCTGATCGTTGGACCCATCTCGGCATTATTCGTCGCAGTGCTGAGCGGGATGCCGCTTTTTCCGCAACTGGCGGGAAAAGGTGAAGCAGATCTTGTCACGAACTATATGTCAGGTTTCACAAGCTTTGTCGCTGCCTGGTACTTGATGTTCTTACTGGGAGCCGTGTTCGGGAAAGTGATGGAGGATAGCGGGGCCGCAGACAGTGTCTCCCGTTTTGTAGTAGAAAAATTGGGGATGAAATATGCAGTATTTGCCATCGTACTTGCCTGTACGGTTTTAACGTACGGGGGAGTCAGCCTGTTCGTCGTTGCATTCTCGGTTTATCCTATGGCGGTGAGTCTGTTTAAACAAGCGGATCTGCCACGTCGTTTCATTCCGGCGGCACTGGCGTTCGGTTCGGTCACGTTCACGATGACCTCAGCCGGTTCACCGGAGATCCAGAACTGGATTCCCATCGAATACTTAAACACAACGCCTTATGCAGGCTGGGAGGTAAGCTTGATCGTTGCTGTATTCATGGCGGTGTTTGGGTACTGGTGGTTAAAGCGCATGATCACGAAGGCTGTGAGAAAAGGAGAGAAATTCCACGCCCGTGAGGAAGATCCTGTCATAGATGAAGGCAGGCCGTTACCAAACCCGTTCATGGGATTGATCCCGTTATTGGTCGTCCTCATCCTGGCTTTTTCATTCCACGATTCTTTAAAACAATCGGCTCTGATCATCGCCTTGCTCGGTGGGGTCATTTCTGCTTATGCGTTGAATCGTAAGTATTTCAAAGGCTTCTGGGGAGCGGTCTCCGAAGGGACGGTCGGAGCGTTGATCGCCATCGGGAACACGGCAGCCGTTGTCGGTTTCGGTGGGGTGGCCAAAGCGGTTCCTGCCTTCACTACAGCAGTCGATGTCATGACGAATATTCCTGGTTCACCACTGATCGGAGGAGCCATCGCCGTCAGTGTCATCGCCGGTATGACTGGTTCGGCTTCGGGTGGTCAGGCGATTGCCCTGCCGATCCTTGCACCGCACTATGTCGATATGGGTGTGAACCCAGAAGCTCTTCACCGGGTAGTGGCGATATCTTCAGGAGCACTGGACTCACTTCCGCATAATGGTTACGTCGTGACGACGATCCGCTCGATCTGTAATGAATCACACGGAGAAGCGTATGGCGCTGTCGGAGCATTGACCGTCATCGTCCCGCTTATCGGATTGGCACTGGCGATTGTATTATTCAGCCTGGGAGTGGGGATTTAAGAAAATGGTAGAAAATAAAGTGGTATTCATAACAGGTGCAGCACAGGGGATCGGTTACCAAATCGGCAGGGAATTTGCCGCTGGAGGAGCGAAAGTCGTCCTGGCGGATTTGAAGGAAGATGCTGTGGGGGAAGCTTCAGAATCTCTTAAAGCAGAAGGATATGAGGTTATCGGACTGGGCTGTGACGTAACATCTGAATCAGAATTAAAAGAAGCGATCGAAAAAACGGTGGTTCATTTCGGGCAGCTCGATGTCCTGATCAACAATGCGGGGCTTCAGCATGTATCACATATCGAGGAGTTCCCTACTGAAAAGTTCGAGCTCCTGTTAAAAGTCATGCTGACGGCTCCATTTATTGCGATCAAGCATGCTCTTCCCCATATGAAAAAGCAGGGATCGGGACGGATCATCAACATGGCATCCATTAACGGATTGGTCGGTTTTTCAGGCAAAGCCGCCTATAATTCTGCGAAACACGGAGTCATCGGTTTAACGAAAGTCGCCGCACTGGAAACGGCAGAGCACGGGATCACCGTGAATGCGGTTTGTCCGGGCTACGTGGATACGCCATTGGTCCGGAATCAACTGGCAGATCTCGCAAAGACGCGCAACGTCCCTTTCGAGAGAGTGATCGAAGAAGTCATCTATCCATTGGTGCCTCAGAAAAGGCTCCTGGACGTAAAAGAAATTGCCGACTATACGATGTTCCTGTGCAGTGATGCCGCAAAAGGGATCACCGGGCAGGCAGTCGTACTGGATGGCGGCTATACGGTTCAATAGAATGATGGAGGAGAGACGGTTCTTTAGGGAACCGTTTCTATTATTTTCGAACATACTCTTAAACAAATGACAAAATTCTTATCCGCAAACCAATAATAGGCTTGCGCATCTGTATATTTTTCACTAAAATAGTGAATACATATAGTGTTTACTTATATTGAAACGTTGATCAGGAGTAGTAGTGACGGTTTTCTGTCGTAGAGAGTTGACGGGTGGTGAAAGTCAACCAGAAGCATCATGAACTCGCCTGCTGAGTTGCAAGTGTGAAGTAACAGTAAGACTTGCCGTTTTCCGCGTTAAGGATGAATGAAGCTGAGTGCGCGTACACTAATGTGGGTGGTACCGCGGGAGAATGTACATACAAACTCTCGTCCCAAATATTTATTTGGGATGAGGGTTTTTTTATTTTTTAAAAGAACATGAAAACTAAAGGAGGATCTCAATATGAGTTTTAATCATAAAAGTGTTGAGACGAAATGGCAGCAGTATTGGGAAGAGAATAAAACGTTCAAGGCAACGGAAGACGAAGGGAAGTCCAATTTCTATGCACTGGATATGTTCCCGTATCCATCTGGTGCCGGTCTGCACGTCGGGCATCCGGAAGGCTTTACGGCAACGGACATCCTTTCCCGCATGAAGCGTATGCAGGGGTACAATGTCCTTCATCCAATGGGCTGGGATGCATTCGGTTTACCGGCTGAGCAATATGCCCTTGATACAGGGAATGATCCGGCAGAATTCACTCAAAAAAATATTGATACATTCCGCCGACAAATCAAATCACTTGGTTTCTCATATGACTGGGACCGTGAAGTAAATACGACGGATCCCGGCTACTACAAGTGGACGCAGTGGATCTTCACCAAGCTTTATGAAAAAGGATTGGCCTATGTAGATGAGGTTGCAGTGAACTGGTGTCCGGCACTTGGAACGGTCCTTGCCAATGAAGAAGTCATCGACGGGAAAAGCGAACGCGGTGGTCATCCTGTAGAGCGCCGTCCGATGAAGCAGTGGATGCTGAAGATCACGGCTTATGCCGATCGTCTTGTTGAAGACCTTGAAGAGGTTGACTGGCCGGAAAGCATTAAAGATATGCAGCGTAACTGGATCGGGCGCTCTGAAGGGGCAGAAGTGAATTTTGCCATCGAGGGTCATGACAAATCATTCGATGTATTCACGACACGTCCGGATACAATCTTTGGTGCGACCTATGCGGTTCTTGCTCCTGAGCATCCGTTCGTCGCAGAAATCACAACGGACGAACAGCGCTCGAAAGTGGATGAGTACATCGACAAGATCAAGTCGAAAAGTGATCTTGAACGTACAGATCTTGCGAAAGAAAAAACGGGTGTTTTCACAGGAGCTTATGCGATCAACCCGGCTAACGGTGAGAAAATGCCGATTTGGATCGCCGACTACGTTCTGATGAGCTACGGTTCCGGTGCCATCATGGCCGTTCCTGCCCATGACGAACGGGATTATGAGTTTGCGAAAGAATTCGATCTTCCAATCGTGGAAGTCGTCGCTGGTGGAAACGTTGAAAAAGAAGCGTACACAGGTGACGGAGATCATGTGAATTCCGGTTTCCTTGATGGACTTGGAAAGGAAGAAGCAATCGCCAAAGCCATTTCCTGGTTAGAGGAGAAGAATATCGGAACGAAGAAAATCACGTACCGTCTACGCGACTGGTTATTCAGCCGCCAGCGTTACTGGGGTGAACCAATTCCAGTCATCCACTGGGAAGATGGTACGACAACGACTGTTCCAGAAAGTGAACTTCCGCTTGTTCTTCCGAAGACGACTGAAATCAAACCGTCCGGTACAGGTGAATCTCCACTTGCGAACATCAGTGAATGGGTGAACGTCGAGGATCCTGAAACAGGCAAAAAAGGTCGTCGTGAAACCAATACGATGCCGCAATGGGCAGGAAGCTGCTGGTACTATATCCGTTATATCGATCCACATAACGAAGATGCCCTTGCCGATGCGAAGAAAATGCAGGAGTGGCTGCCGGTGGATACGTATATCGGAGGAGCCGAGCATGCGGTCCTTCACTTACTGTACGCACGTTTCTGGCATAAATTCCTTTATGATATCGGCGTAGTTCCGACGAAGGAGCCATTCCAAAAGCTATTCAACCAAGGAATGATCCTTGGGGAAAACAACGAAAAAATGAGTAAATCAAAAGGGAATGTCGTGAACCCGGATGAAGTTGTGGAATCTCACGGTGCCGATACCCTTCGTCTATATGAAATGTTCATGGGTCCACTGGAAGCATCCATCGCCTGGAGCACAAACGGTCTTGATGGAGCACGTCGTTTCCTTGATCGTGTATGGCGCCTTCTTGTCGAAGAGGATGGTTCATTATCCTCTAAAGTGAAAGATGCACCGAACAGTGACCTTGATAAAACGTATAACCAAACCGTTAAGAAAGTGACGGAGGACTATGAGGGACTTCGTTTCAACACAGGGATTTCACAGCTGATGGTATTCATCAATGATGCCTACAAAGCGGAAACCCTACCGAAGGATTACGTTGAAGGCTTCATCAAGCTTCTGTCTCCAATCGCGCCTCATATGACAGAGGAACTTTGGAGCAAGCTTGGTCATGAAGGAACGATCTCTTACGAAGCATGGCCGACATTCGATGAATCGAAGCTTGTGGACAACGAAGTCGAAATCGTTCTTCAAGTAAACGGAAAAGTGAAAGCCAAAGTCATGATCCCACGCGACATGACCAAAGATGACCTGGAAAAAACAGCGATGGAAAACGATGAAATCAAAACACAAATCGAAGGCAAAACCATCCGCAAAGTCATCGCCGTACCTGGCAAACTAGTCAACATCGTAGCCAACTGATAAATAGGAGGGACGGACCTCGAAATGGGCCTGATTTTAAGCGGGAATCGCTTTAAATCGGCGTTTCGATGAGGTCCGTCCCTCTTTTTGGTTTTTCTTTTGGATCTGATGTTTTTGTTCTGGGGACAGGCTTTGGTATAATCTTGGTGAATGATTAAATGTATGCTGAAAGGAAGTTGAATATGGATACTATTAAGACGATTACAACGGATGAGCTTGAGAAGAAGTTGAAGAATGGTGAAGATCTGTTACTAGTGGATGTGCGTGAGGATGAAGAAGTGGCAGAGGGTATGATACCGGGAGCGAAGCATATCAAGATGGGGGAAATCCCTGAGTCACTTGATCAATTCGATAAGGATAAGGAGTATATCTTTATCTGCCGCTCCGGAAACCGGAGTGGAAATGTTGCTCACTATATGCAGGAACAAGGCTATAAAGTGGTGAACATGGAAGGCGGCATGATGAACTGGGCCGGGGATACGGCAGCGAAGAAATAATGGTGTTTTTAGTCGGGGGCACATCCTTTTTTAGGGGTGTGCTTTTTTTGTTGTTTGAAAATAAACTATTCTGACAATACTAATACCAAAAACAATCCGGGAGGGGATCCCATGATCCAGGTGAAGGTATTCGATTACGAACATGAAAAAGATTTAGAGAAAGATATGAACCATTTTCTCAGTAAAATGGATGATAAGAAGATTGTGGATATTAAATATCATGTGGCTGCGATGTCGGAGGAAGTGGAGGACCAGATCTATTGCTTCTCTGCCATGGTCGTGTATAGAAAATAAAAAGGTTGATCGCTCATGGTGTGAGGATCAACCTTTCTTTTTGACCATTAAACCTTTGCTGCATTCAACCCGGCAAGCCGGCCGGTCACTAAGGCAGAGGTGATATTGTAACCGCCTGTGTATCCGTGGATATCCAGCACTTCCCCGCAGAAGAAGAGACCCTCCATCTTTTTCGAAGCCATCGTTTTCGGTTCGATTTCTTTGATGGACACTCCGCCTCCCGTTACAAAGGCTTTATCGATGGATAGGGTGCCGTTCACATTGAAGGTGAATTGCTTTAAGAGCTTGGCAAAGTGACGGATCTTTTCTGAGGAGATGTGATCCCCTTTTTCGTCCTGATCGATTTCTGCACGGTCAAGTAGAAATAGCAGGTACCGCTCAGGAACCAGGCCTTTAAAGATATTTTTCGCCGCTTTCTTTCCATCTTCCTTCACTTGTTTATGCAGGGATTGGAATAACTGCTCTTCATTTTGATCGGGCATGGAGTCGATCTGCATGGCCACGTGTGTCAGGTTCCATTTCTTCATGGCCTTTACGACGTACTGGCTGCAGCGGAGAACAGCCGGTCCGGAAATGCCGAGGTGGGTGAAGATCATGTCCATCTTATGGGTGACGATCTTTTTCCCTTTCGGATTCAGCACGCTTAAATCGACGCTTCGCAAAGAAAGGCCCTGAAGTTCTTTCTTTTTCACAAATGGTTCGTCCGACGTAAGGGGAACCTCTGTCGGAAACAGATCCGTGATCGTATGACCGGCTTTCGTCGCCCATGGGTACCCGTCACCTGTCGACCCGGTGTGAGGGACGGACTTTCCTCCGACCGCGATCACGACAGCATTGGCAGCAATCGTTTCCCCGTCTTTTAAGAGGATGCCCGCCGTTTTGCCGTTTTCGTACAGAACCTCTTCAACACTGGTACTTGTCCGGGTGTCGACCTTCAATTCCTTCATACGCCCGAGTAAAGCTTCCACGACATCCATGGCCCTGTTCGAAACAGGGAACATCCGTCCGTGATCTTCTTCTTTCAGCTGAATTCCCAGGTTTTCAAAGAAGGAAATGATATCTTCATTATTAAACTCTGAAAATGCACTGTATAGAAAACGCCCGTTTCCGGGGATATGTTTGATGATTTCCTCTACAGGAAGGCGGTTGGTCACATTGCAGCGGCCCCCACCTGATATCGCAAGCTTTCTTCCAAGCTTTGTCCCTTTATCTACAAGGAGGACTTTCGCGCCGTTTTCCCCGGCTGCGATACTGGCCATCAAGCCCGATGGTCCTCCGCCTATGATGATGACATCGTATGTTTTTACCATTTTTTCCACCAACTTTTAATATTCGCTTCTAGAAAAGAAGTTTCACCTTATTTTAAAGGGGATGGGTTTTAAATACAACATTCGAAAAAAATTGTCATTCGATTCGTACAGTAGTAAACTACTGATAGTGTGTAAATTTCGAGTTGGATTTTATTTTGTTTGTGTAACGGGCAACAAGATATATAGAGAGGGATACTATGTCATCTAAATTAATAAGAGGAACGTTTATCTTAACGTTAGGGACCTTTATTTCGAAGTTTTTGGGTCTTTTTTATGTTATACCGTTTGATGATTTGTTAAAAGGTCATGAAGAAGGGGCATCCCTTTATCAATATGGATATGTACCTTATACGATCTTTCTGACAGTAGCGACTGCAGGAGTGCCACTGGCCGTTTCAAAATTCGTTTCAAAATATAATGCCATCGGGGAATATGCCGTAGGGCGGAAATTATTTAAATCCGGGCTCTTGCTCATGACGCTGACTGGTGTCGTATCATTCCTCATCATGTATGCATTCGCACCGATCTTTGCAGAAATGACGATCAAAAGCGATGAGCAGGTCATTTCCGTTGCTCAGGTGACCACTGTCATCCGGGCCGTGAGCTTTGCCCTGATCATCATTCCGTTCATGAGTTTGATCCGGGGATTCTTCCAGGGTCATCAATCCATGGGGCCGACAGCGGTTTCCCAGGTGATCGAACAGATCGTCCGGATCGTCTTCCTCCTTGGCGGGATTTATGTCGTATTGAACATACTGGATGGGACCGTGACAACGGCCATTTCCGTTGCGACATTTGCAGCGTTCGTTGGGGGGCTTGCAAGTCTCGGAGCTTTGATCTGGTATTGGTTCAAGCGGAAACCTCATTTGGATGAACTCCTTGAAGAGGACCGGGGGAACGCAGAGGTTTCGTTAAAAGCAATGTACAAAGAAATCATTGCCTATTCGATTCCCTTCATTTTTGTGGGACTCGCCAATCCATTGTTTCAACTGGTTGATCAGATCACGTTCAACACTGCCATGGCAGATATCGGGAACGCGAAAGTCTCGGACCATGCTTTTGCCGTATTGAACTTCTATACGCACAAACTCGTCATCATTCCGGTATCACTGGCGACAGCTTTTTCCATGACGCTGATTCCGCTGATTACGACATCGTATACGAGCGGTGACCGGAAGACGATGCGCAGGAACATTGATCAGACCTTTCAGATTCTGTTGTTTCTGACCGTGCCGGCAGCACTCGGACTGGCCCTTTTGGCTGAACCGATGTATACGTTGTTCTATCACAGTGACGCTCTCGGGACGTCGATTTTACGATCATATGCCCCTGTAGCGATCCTGTTTGCATTATTTGCGGTGACAGCAGCGATCCTTCAAGGGATCGATGAGCAGAAGTTCACGATTTTCAGCCTGCTTGTAGGCCTGCTTCTGAAGCTGGTCCTGAACATCCCGCTCATTCGCCTGTTTGAAACACAGGGGGCCGTGCTTGCGACAACGATCGGATATGCAGTGGCAATCCTGATCAATCTCTATGTGATCAAAAAGTACGCACGATATCAATTCAGGTTGATTTTGAGAAGGACCATGTTCATCGGCGCTTTGAATGCCGTCATGGCAGGGGTCGTATTGGTGCTGTATGCTGTCCTGGTTAAATTCCTTAGTCCGGAGACAGGATTTCAATCCATCATCCTTGTAGCCATCTGCGGCGGAGTGGGAGCACTCGTATACTTCTACCTGAGCTTAAGAAGCAAACTCGCAGACAAATTGTTCGGTGACAAGATTTCGAAGATCCGCAGTAAGCTGCGTATCGGGTAAAAGAAAAAGGGATGATGCGTGATCATCCCTTTTTTATTTTGAGTAAAGCTGCTTACCTTCAGCAGCCTGTGTGAAGAATAATAGAAGGAAGGGCGCATGCCCGTTGAAGTACGACCTTAAAAGGAATAATGAATGGAGTGTGATCGACTTGAGAATAGATAAAATGCTTGCGAACATGGGCTATGGCAGCCGGAAGGAAGTAAAGAAACTATTGAAGGATGGCGGCCTTCAGGTGAATGGGGAAGTCATCAAGGATGGAAAGGTCCATATTGATACAGAAAAGGATACCGTCATGCTGTACGGTGAACAGGTCGAGTATAAGGAATTCATCTACCTGCTGATGAATAAGCCGCCGGGAGTCATTTCCGCCACTGAAGACGGACAGGATGAAACGGTCATTGATTTACTTCAGCTGGAAGATCAAATCTTCAATCCGTTTCCAGTGGGAAGACTGGACAAGGATACAGAAGGATTCCTTCTGATCACGAACGACGGTCAATTATCCCATCAGCTTCTTTCACCGAAGCGACATGTGCCAAAGACGTATTTTGCCGTGATCGACGGAGAAGTGACCGAAGCCGATGTGGAAGCATTCAAAAATGGTGTTACTTTGGACGATGGGTATGAAACGAAGCCGGGGGATCTAACGATCTTAAAATCGGGTCTGACTTCGGATATCGAATTGACGATTACCGAAGGGAAGTTCCATCAGGTGAAAAGGATGTTTGAAAGTGTCGGGAAGCGCGTAGTCTATCTGAAGCGTTTGACCATGGGTCCTCTGGAGCTTGATGAAGACCTGGAGCTTGGTGAGTACCGTGAACTGACGGAAGAGGAAGTAACCCTTCTGAAAGAATATAAACCACAATAAAAAAACGGGGCAGCACCCTTCGATAAAGGTGCTGTCCCGTTTTTTTGTTATTAATGATTTTAGTTAGTCAGTTTTAATTTAGGCGGTAACCGTCAACGTCTGTTTACGACGTCAACTTCACCTTTTTCTCTGTAGTTGTCCATTGACCCCGGCTCGGGCTTTGGACAAGGTCGTTATAGGCTAACACGTTGAGATCTCTTTGTATGGTGCGAGGAGTAATGCCAAATTCGTCTACAAGATCTTGAGTTGTTACAGTACCCTTCTGTTTGATGTACATGTATACAGCTTTGATTCTAGTGAGCATACGATTGGTTGAAGGTTTCAAAAAACCACTCCCTCATCATTTTTCCAAAAAGGCAAAGACTACATGCGTCATGTGTGCACCTCACGTGCTACCATATGTACTATGCGCTTTAGACAACCCCTTTTCTACAAATAGAGTTTACTCATAAGATGTCAGACAATTACATTGTACTCCTAATCCGACAAAATTTCTAGAATATTGTCCAAATTTACAAACAATTTACCTAGTAACTTGTTGGGTGTATTCCTAGAATATGAAGAAAATGCTAAAAATATGTATTAATATCTATAATGCTCTTCTCGTGTAAAGTATTGCTGCCTAACAGATGATAGGAAGTAGGACGTGTGTAGAAATAAAACGTAGACCGTTCCTTTCC
>NZ_BCVQ01000029.1 GCF_001591825.1 Rossellomorea vietnamensis NBRC 101237 | reverse complement strand
TCTTTTTTTAGTGATAATGTATTAACCCATAAAAAAGAGGAAGAATGATTCTTCCCCTTCAAGTGTGCAATAGTTAAACATCCTTTCTATTGGAAAGGATTTTCATCATTTCTTCCTTCTTATTATAGGCTTTAAAATATTCAACAGTAAAGCGATGATTTTTTGAATAGTGGGGGTTCCCTTCAGCTTTCTTTGAAGGGTGCCATAAATGATAGATGGCGCCGGTTAATCTTTTATGAGTACCACATATTGTATCGCTGGCAGCCACAAATGCATCGTCCTCGCCGCCCCAACCAATAAAGCGTTCATCAAAGCCTTTGATTTTTAAAAAGCACGTTTTCTTTATTAAATTGATTCCGCCAACAGGAATAGCTTTTTTACTATGACGGTTTTTGCCGTGTAATATGGAGGGGTTAAGGGAGAAATGAGATTTATTGTATAGCACCTGTGACAGATTTTGTGATAAATCAATGACCTTGTTATATGGAAGAATTAGCGGATAAAGCTCAAGCAGCTTTAAACCTGAAAGAATTGTTTCCTTTGGGCAAAGGATATCTGCATCAATAATGGCAATTAGTTCAGTTTTAGCTTTCTTTACTGCTTTATTTATTGCTGCAGATTTTGAGTAAGGAGAGTTCCCATCCGAAGCGACGATAATTTCATTGTTGGGAAAAAAAGTTTTATAGTAGTTCATTACAATACTCAAAGCTTTTTTTCGATAGGGATCCTTTGAATGAAAAGGAATAATTATCGAAAAATGTATCATCTTTAATCACATCCTTTCCTTAGAAAATGTTTCGGGGTTATTTTAAATTTGAAAGTATTTTTTCAATTATTTTAAGTGATTTCGTCCCATGTTCAGCGGATACCTTAGGTTGCTTGCAATTTTTAACATTTTGGATAAAATCTAATAATTGCATCTGTAAGGGGTCATATTCAGGGGCGGAAATATCTATGGTAGATACTTTGTCTTGGCTGACAAGGTCTTGTAATTCAGGATAGTGGGTAGAAACTTGAATCGTTTTTATTGTGTGGTTAATCAAATCGACATCAAAGTAGGAATTGTTTGTAATAATTTCAATCTGTCTCTTTTTGAATTTAGACTTATAGCTTGCTGATAATGTGCAAATCAGTCCAGAGTGAAATGTCACGATAGATGTAACATGATCATTTCCCTGGTGGCTGTTTTTATTAGATTTAAAAGAAACTATTTCTTTAATCGAGTCACCCTTCGTTATTTCCTCTAACAAATAGACATCATGGATCATTAAATCACTGACGACTTCCGGGGACTCCATTTGGATAGCGGTCGGATTCAACCTATTGAAATTGATGGAGTAAATATCCTCGTGTTTCAATAGTTCCCTCAATAATCTGAAGGTAGGATTGTATAATTCTATATGGCCCACTTGGACGTATACGTTTTTTAACTGAGCCTTCCGAACAATCAATTCAGCCTCAGAACTATTTGCAGCTATAGGCTTTTCTATCAAGAGATGTACATTTTCATTTAAACATGCAATCGCAACTTCATAGTGATATTTAGTGGGAACACAGATACTGATCGCATCCACACTCCTGACTAGATCAATCATGTTGGAGAAGCTCCTAATATGATATTTCTCTGAGATGGCTTGACTCTTATTTATATCGTTATCGAAAATACCCTGTAATTTCACTTGATCTTTAAGTGCCATTAAAGCATTAATGTGTTTCTCTCCCATATTACCAGCACCAATAACTCCTATCTTCAATCTGAACACCTCTTATACACTGTTTTTAATATTCTATTCATCTTGAATAATAATGATTGGACAAACATCAATTAAGATAAATTAGTCCAAACTAATGCCGAGGTTTGTACATACACTATCTTATAATGAAAATTTACAGGGGTGATCTAAATGGGGCAATTCAAAGGCGTGACTCTAGGGGGCAATGTCATTATTGAAGAGGATGTTTTGTTGGAAGAAGGGGTCGAGATAGGTCATAACAGCGTGATTTTAAAAGGAACACATATAAAGAAAAATACAAAAATAGGGAACAATTGCGTCATAGGGATAAAACCACAAGGAAATAATCGAATGAGAGGGAATAATAGCTCCACTACATTACTAATTTCAGAGAATGTGAAAATAGGCAACCTCGTCAGCATTTATTCTGGGACTTCAATCGGCCAAAATGTCTTTATTGGCGATCATGCAAGCATTAGGGAAAACGTAGCAATCGATCAGGACACTGTAGTCGGAAGGGCTGCTATCATTGAATTAAATACTACCATCGGTAAAGCATGTACCATTCAAACGCTTGTGTATGTGACAGGTGATACCATTATCGAAGACCGGGTTTTTATCGGTCCTTGTGTTTCCATGTCTAATGATAAATACATGGGTAAACAAGAATTTGAACTAAAAGGGCCAATCATTAAAACCGGGGCTTGTATAGGGAATAACGCCACTTTATTACCGGGGGTTACGATTGGAGAGGAAGCGATTGTAGGGGCAGGGGCAGTAATCACTAAATCTGTCATTCCAAAGGACATTGTTATTGGGAATCCTGGCAGGCCACTTTAAAGTTAACGACATATAGTAATATGATTAAATATGGGGAGAGAGAAATTTGAGAGTACTAACATTTCCAAGAGGCATTCCTATGATTACATCCAGTAGAGCTTTAAATGAAATTGGAGTTCAATCAACTTCCTTACAGTTTCTTTCACATAAATTTGGTTTCAAAACAGATATTTGTTTAAACCTTGAACGACTTCCAATCAATATGGCAAGAAAGAAAATAGAGGAGTACATCAGGCGATCAGCGTCTAGTTATGATGTTTTTCATTATCATGACATGCCTGAAGGTGTTTATACACCAACGTATGAAGAATTAAAGATTTTAAAAGATATAGGTAAACCTTTGGTTATTCAGCATCATGGTTCAGAGGTTCGTAGGTTATCAGTAGCAAGAAATTTTAATAATCCCTATGTTCAAGTTAAGAACTATTGGCAAAATGAAACGATCATTATTAACAGACTACAACAGTGGGGTGCAATATTTGATCATGCAATCGTAGCAGATCACGAGTTGTATCCTTACGTAAAAGATTACTACAAAAATGTTCATATTATCAGGCAACCGATTGACTTGAATTCAATCATGCCTTCCTACCCAATAAAAGGTAATCAAGTACCTCTAATAGTACATGCCCCAACAAATCAAAAAGTTAAAGGAACACAATATATTCTAGAAGCAGTAGAAATGTTAAAAAAAGAAGGCTATAAATTTAAATTTATGTTATTGCAGAACGTATCTCATGACTTTGCAAAGACGATCTTCCAAAAGGCAGATATTATTATAGATCAATTATGCATCGGAGCATATGGAACCTTTAGTATAGAGGGGATGGCATTTGGTAAACCCGTCGTCTGTTACATTCGCAAAGATTTAATAAGAAAATACCCTAAGGATCTGCCGATAGTTAATGCAAACCCCGCTAACATATATACTCAAATGAAAAGGTTGATCACCAACCACGATTACCGAAATTATCTTGGAAGAGGCGGCCGAAAGTACGTAGAGAATCACCACAATTCAATAAAAATTGCAAGGGAGCTCCATGAGCTTTATAAGAAGATTATGTAAAAACCAGATGCTAAGAATTGATGTCTTATTTATTCTTAGCATTTTTTATACAGACTACTAGCTGAAAAACCCACCAATAATAAAACAGAGAGATTCTTTATAAGGTACGTAAGAATCTCTCTGTTTTATTTGAGTCCTATTTCAGTTTACTAATCTTTTTCTTTACTATCAGGTTAGTGACTTCACGAATGAATTGTTGTGCACGAACCTCATTAGAATGGGATTTATGAACGAAATCCATCCCGTTTTGTGATATACGGTTTCTAATGTGACTGTTTTTTAAATAATATTTTGCTTTTTCTTCAAAATTTTCTTTTGAACATGCGACAAAATTTACTCCATCTCTAAATCCCATATCAATAATATCACTGTTCGGTTCTGCTAATAATAGTGTATTGCATGCCGGAACCTCAATAAATTTTAATACTGGATAATTTAAAGTACTGCCACATGTGAAAAATATTTTGGCTTTGTTTATTTCTTTAGCATAGTTAATGTCCACCATAGGATTACCTTTCCAGGACACCAAATGCCCAGGATGCTTGTGGTGTTTAAAGTTCTTATATTTGCTCATTACTTCCAACACTTTTTCCCTAAAAGGATATTTGCCTTCTTGGGGAGGGTTGATTAATCCCATGAGTAAAAAGTCATATTCTTTGTTTTGTGACCAATCTCTAAACACTCTTGTATTAATTGACCAAGGTAACCATACAAATTTGTTTCGTAAATCGGGATAAACTTTCAAAAAATTTTCTTTAGTTACTGAAAATACAAGGTCAATTTTATTATTAATAATGTAGTCCCTACGAAAGTCAGGGTTATAATGCGAATCAATAATGAAGCAACCTTTTGGTATATCAATTTTATCCAGATCAGTAATCTTAGGGGAAAGTTTATAGTAATTAGCAACCTCGTAATGGAAAATAAAATCAGGGTTTATATTTAGTTTTTTGATTATGTTTAGAATGGATCCATTTTCATGCCAATAATAAATATCTGCAAATTGTTCCAGAGATTTTATGAAGTCAAATTTAGATTTGTGTTTTGCAAGGTCTTTCCAAAATGGTTTAATCAATATCAAAATTTTTAATCTTTTTGTTCTCACCAAAGTCACCGCCTTTAAAACTATTATATGGATAGTTGAATATTTGGTGTGGACAAGTGTATATATTATTAATTTATAGATTATAGTCTAAGCCTTTTTATATAAATCTCATAAACTAAATAAGTAAAAGACTATGAGAGGTGGATAAAATGGATTCACTAAATAATGACTTCACAACGACGGTAATTGGATTGGGGAAAATTGGATTAACGATTGCTTCAGTAATTGCTGGGAAAGGTATAAAGGTATTCGGTGTTGATAAAAATCCCATGGTAGTAAATTCAGTTAATCAAGGTAAATGTCATATTTCAGGAGAGCCTGGACTGGAAGAACTAGTCATGAAAAACCATTATGCTAAAACACTAAACGCTTTAACTGATACTAAGAAAGCTGTAAGAAACTCCAATGTAGTAATTGTCATCGTTCCTGTATTAATCACAGCTGATAATCTTGTGGATTACCAGTATATCGATGATGCCGTTCAACAAATTGGACAAAGCATAAAAAAAGATACGTTAGTAATATTCGAAACAACATTACCGACAGGGGATACAAGGAATCGGTTTGGATCTAAAATCGAAGAGCTTTCAGGTTTAAAGATGGGAACAGATTTTTATCTTGCATATAGCCCGGAGAGAGTTTATTCAAATAAGATCATAAAAAACCTCAAGGATTATCCTAAAGTCGTAGGCGGGGTTAATGAAAAAAGTAAAGACATTGCAGTTTCTTTTTATAGACAGGCTTTAGAATGTGAAGTGATTGAAATGAGCAGCACGGAAGCTGCTGAATTTGCCAAAGTGGCGGAGTCTGTCTATAGAGACGTAAATATCGCACTGGCAAACGAACTTTCGGTATACGCGGAAGAAAAAGGTGTTAATATCTTGGAAATTATTAAGGCATCCAATTCACAACCTTTCTCCCATATCCATAACCCCGGTATAGGAGTGGGGGGACATTGTATCCCCATATACCCTTATTTTTTCTTGAATTATGGATTGAATTCAGATGGGTTAGTAAACAAAGCCAGAGAAATCAATGACAGTATGGCTGCATATTCTGTCGGTCTATTAGAGGAAGAATTGGGCGATCTGGACTCTAAAAATATCCTTATTTTAGGGCTATCGTTTAGGGGAAATGTAAAAGAGCATACCAAATCGATTACATTACGCCTAAAAGAAATCTTACATGAGAGAAATGCCAAAGTGGTTGTCAATGACCCATTTTATACTTCTAAAGAGGTTAATGACATGGGAGTCCAATATAAGTCTCTTAATGAAGATTCAGTACGTGATATCGATGTCGTCATTTTACAGGCCAATCATTCCGAATATAAGGGACTCGATCTATCTATGTTCAAAAACTGTAAGGTCTTTCTCGATGGAAGAAATTCGTTCAACGGGAAAGAAATTGAACAGCACGGAATGAAATATATTGGCATTGGAGCCAGATAATGGGGGTGGTACTATGATACCTATGTTGGATACAAAGAGTGATTTAAAGCTATATGAAGAGGAAATAGTTAAAGAAGTGTTGGAAGTGATCAGAGGTGGAGAGTATATTTTTGGACCTAAATCAAAACAGCTGGAGAAAGAAATTAGTGAATACTTGGGAGTGAAGTATGCACTAGGCCTAGCAAATGGGACAGATGCCCTTATACTGGCGTTGAAAGCCTTGGGAATCAAAGAAGGTGATGAAGTGATAACGACTCCATTCACTTTTTTTGCAACGGCCGAATCAATAGCCCATGTAGGTGCTAAACCGGTTTTTGTCGATATTGAAGAGGAAACGTTTAATATGGATCCTGAGGAAATCAGTAAGAAGGTAACAAATAAAACAAAAGCCATTATCGTTGTCCATCTATTTGGACTGTCTGCGAAAATGGATGAGATAATGAAAATAGCCAAAGAGAACGACTTGTACGTAATCGAAGATGCATGCCAGGCGTTAGGAACAGTATACAAAGGGAAGAAGGCAGGAAGCATAGGAGACATTGGATGTTTTTCATTTTATCCTACAAAGAACTTAGGAGCGTGCGGAGATGCAGGCATGCTTACTACAAATTCAGAGGAAATAAAAGATAAAGTCATACAATTAAGAAATCATGGTTCAGAAGAGAGGTATGTTCATAGCAGTATAGGAGTTAACAGTAGATTAGATGAAATACAGGCTGCTATCCTGTTAGTGAAATTAAAGCATTTTGAAGATATGTTAGATAAAAGAAATTTCATTGCTAAAACGTATTATAAGGGATTGAATAATAACTTTCATTTAACTGAACATGTACAATCCAGAGAACACACCTATCATCAATACTCATTCAGGGTAGAAAAAAGAGAAGAATTTATGGATTATTTAAAAGGAAAAGGGATATCGACTATGATATATTATCCGATTCCTCTACATCTTCAAACAGCGTTCAACTACTTGAATCATCAGAAAGGTGACTTTCCAATAGCAGAAAAAATCTCTGATGAAATTATCTCCCTCCCTATTTATCCCACCCTTCCTTTTGAACTTCAACAATCTATTATTCAGAGTGTAAACGGGTTTTTAACTAAATAAATGGAAGAATAAAAGCAACAAACCATTTCTATAAATGCAATAAGAAATGGTTTGTTGCTTTTAAAATGGTATTTTAAAGTGTTTGAAATACCATTCGTCGTTAAATGCCCTTTTTTGAAGATAATGTCTTCTCTGTTTTTCTACTCCATCCTTGAGAACTGAACTTTCGATTTTTTTTGGACTTCGGTGAATGATTAAATCCTTGGTCTTTTTGATTCTTTCCTGATCAAAGTGAAGGTAGGCCATCCTTAGTAGGTTATAATACACCCCGTCATAATCAACTTTGTATGGATGGGATTTTCTGAACAGGTGCAGAATCGTTACCGATGGCTCACAGCTGCATCTATAACCGAATAACCATAATTTTATGGATAATTCTACATCTTCATGTCCCCAGGTTTTAAAGCCCGTTTCGAATCCACCCACCTTAAAGAAGACATCTCGTTTAATTAAGAAACATCCCCCTGGAATGATGGCGGTATTAAATAGCCATTGCTTTTTCTTATGCCATTGTATTCTTAAGCCACTATTTAACGTTTGCCCATACCCTACAATCTTCGGGTCGTCCATTGAGGCTATCGCAGGACAAACAACATCCGTCAAATTTGAGGCTATAGGGGTCAACAATTTATCTATCCAAAATGGCTGGAAAGTTAAATGAGCATCACAGAACATCAAATAGTCAGAGGTAGCGTTTTCTGCCCCCATATTCCGGGCTATAGATGGTCCCACTCCCTTCGTTCTAATGAACTTCACTTTGTTTTTCAAAGGGGAGTGTTCCAAGAAATCACAGCATCCATCTTCAGAAGCATCGTCCACTATAATAACCTCATATTCAGTTTTAGTAACAGTGGAAAATAGTGAATCCAGTGTCTTTTCTACGTTTGACCCTTCATTTTTCACAGGAAAGATAATTGATACCTTTGAATGATCCTTATGCACTTCATACTCTCTCCTTCAATTCTTTATCCATCAGTTTATCTTATGTATATAAACTCTGTTGGTGTTCCCGGATTTCGAATGGCTATCCCATCATAGTTGATCGATTTGAATCATAAGCTAAAGAGACCAAATAAGAATTAAGGGTGGTGAGCCTGTACATGAAATTATTTATCAACAACCATGATTGGGGGACGATTCCATCACATTCCGTAGCTGCCATCCAATTTTATTGTGCGGAGAATAATCATCAATTTCATTTGGATGAAGAAGAACAAAGGGTGGAAGTGAGAAGTTCCCTTCATGGAAAGAAAGTATGGGTATCAGTGAACACACAGAATACAAATATAAACAATGAAATAAATGAAAAAGTGATAGGCGCATTAACTGAATATGGAATTGACGTTTCTTTAAAACGTGATACAGAAAGGATCAGGGAGGGGGATTTGTTAGTTGAATTGGTGTCCAGTCATTCACAGGGTGAGGGCAAGTCTGTTTCGGTCGGTTATAATGAAAGGCTGAATTCCATCAATGTAAAGAAAAATCTTTTAATATATAAGAATGAACTTCCCTTCAAGGGATACTACTTGATACCTGAACACCACTCCATTCCCCATCTGAGATGCTCGATTAAGTGTAAAGATGAGGAATTTCTATTAAAAGAAAGCCCTGTCTTACTAACACATTGTGTGTTGAAAACATTACTCGGAAATCAGAAGCCAAGTTTATTGGATCTTAATGTTCTTCATCTATTCCAAACGGTAAGGAATCCGACAGCGGAAGCAAGCAGTCATAAAGATCAGAAGAAGCCAAGTAAAGACATCCAAATGGATGATAAAACGTACGAAGAAATCAAAATGCGAAAAGCAAATCGTAAAGTTCAAAAAGCTCAGGAAAAAAAGCCATATGCGGAAATATATTTTGATTACAATGTCATACCCAATCGAAAATCAGAACGCTATTCCATCAAAGCCGATTTCTTCATAAAGAACACAGGAAATGTAGACTTGATGAATCCGAAGATCTGCTTTCGAATGGATCCGCCGGATAAGATTGAAATAGGTGGACAGATCCTGCCACCTGAAATGAGCGAAATCTTTTCCCTGCAAGGTCAAAACGGGGCACAAGGATGGAAGTATATGGGGAAGGATTGGTTGGAAAAGGCCTATTCCACTGGAGAATATTGGATAGAATCGATACAGGAATCATTCATCCCCACAGGTGAAACGATAGCAGTGGAGGGGCTGCAATTTACGATTGAACCTCTTGAAGAACAGGAAGTTTCAACCATTTTAGGATTTGTACTATTTGAAGAGCAGGAGCTTCAGCTAAGCTCAAATAACAAGATAAAAATTACATTTTAACAAGAAGACGATGCCACGGAATCGACTGTGGCATCGTTTTTTCATTCCTTTTCATTTTCCATGAAGTAATAATCCATCGGAGCTGGGAGTTTTTCTGCAGTTTGACGTGTTGTAATGATAGGAGCCTGCCTGCGTTTTTGGCTCGCTACCAGCCGTTTGAGCTCCAATAGACTATGGGTCAAGGTTACATTATATTCCCGTATGGAGTCGACCTCCTTAAGAAAATCAATAAACTTTTGCTCCACTTGCTCAAATTTCCCCTCGAGTACCTCATTCTGTAGAGTAAAGTGAATGTCCTGTACTTGTTCAACCGCTTCGATTCGTTCATCCTGCAGTTTGGTACGTTGATCGATATCAGCAAATTGGGAGGAAAGCCACCATTCATTTTCTTCAAAATGTTTTTGATATTGACTGATGAATGTTTTAATATACTCCATCTTTTGCTTTTCTGCTTGAATTAGTTGCTCCTTTGCAAATTGCAATGAATCAAGGGTATGTTTCCTTTCTGACAGGGCCTTTTCCAACTCTTCGGTTTTAGCTATCAGGTTATAAAATATTTCTTTCTTCGTATCTTCTGAATGGGCCAAAGCTGAGTTTAAATCTGAAATATGAAGTTTCTTTCCTTGCAGTTCACTGTTTAAGCTGTCTATTTTTCTTAGGTGCAGGATGTTTTCCTCCAAAAGGGATTGATTTTTACTGAAAAGATCTTGCTGGTCCTTCTCAATTTCCGTTATTTTTTGAGATAATTGTTTATTTTCAAGCTTGATGGAAAGGAGTTCCTGTTGGAAGTCATTTTTGCTCACTTGCGACTGCTGCAACAGCTCATCCTTGCCATGTAAGGCGTCATGAAGCTCCCTTACCTGACTTTCCAACTTCTCTTTCCCTTCCATAAACAGGTTTCGGTCTTTAATGAGTTCCCTCTCAACGGTTTCGTTCTCATCGATCCGGCGGTAAGCAAGCGTTAATTCCTCCTGCGCCTTCTGAAGTTGTTCCTTATGGTACTCATTTTCAGCATACAAATAACTGCTTTTCAGAGTCCGAATCGTTTTATTCAAGTTCTCGATCTCAGATTTCAAATAGAGGACCTCTTGATCGGAAATGGTGTACATCGGTGGTAATTTCGCATCCTCCCTTATGATAATCTCCTCCTAAAGACTTTTACTCTATTGTATGGACCCAATTGGCTAAACGTTACAAATACCCAAGCTGTAAAGATTGATAAAAAGCTTACTGTGTATGAGTTCATAGCATGTATCATAGATTACTAGAAGTAATGCTAGAAATATGTTCAAGCCTACCGACAGTCGTCCACTCATTTCTTCAAAAAATTCATAGATTATAGTAAGTCAATAGAAAAGGAATTCTCACTGTTTTTATTACAACTATGACCTTTTCCATTGATTAATTTATGACTATCAGGAGTGAATGGATATGAAAAAGAATACAGGCTGCGGATTTGGTCATCAGGGATGCCCTCCACAACCATCAAGCGATAAGGCAAAATCAAAAAGCTTATTTACAGAAACATACGTGCCAGACATTGATTTGGAAGAAGTAACAGTTGTTCTTGGAGATGTATTTCTTCAATCTTTAACAGAAGCGGATATTTATCTGCCAACCTATGCTAGTGCCATTAAAAACATCGAGAAAAACGTCTCGCTCACACAATGTAAAGCAATTCCTGTACCAGGGTTTCCGGATTACGTGAAATTATTCGTAGAAGGGATTGTCCATAAGAACATTCAATATGTAGAAGGTTCCTACGGAGTTGTAAAAGATTATAGTGTTGACATTCCTTTTAAAGCGTATGATCGAGTGCAATTGGCTACCCCAGTCAACAATCCGTTCGGAATTGACTTCAGCATTAAGAAGAATGTATTGCAAAGAAGAGAACTTGCCAAGGACGGAATGGGAGCTAACCGATGCGAATTTGGATCATTGACGTTTGAAATCAATAATGAACCGATCAATTGCAAACTTCTTGCTTCTGCTGTTAATCAGTGGGATATTACCGAGAACTTTGACAACTGGGGACGCTTTAATAAAATCACAGAAAAAATGGACATCAATCTGCTTATTAAATTAACTCAGAAGAAACAGCAAATGGCTGGAGACGGGGATACAGGTGGAGGAGAAGAGCAAGGTCCAGAAGTAATCTATAATCGTTTCAGAAATATCATCCAACAATAATGACTAAATGATGGAGCATGCTTTCTTGAAAAGCATTGTAAGAGATTATGAAGATAACGGTGAGAGGGCAGAGTGATGAGTTGAAAAGGGGTTCACCTTGAAGGTGAACCCCTTCCTCTTTTTACATATCATTGAACCAGATCATCTGACTAAACGTGCACAAATTGTTCTTGTGTTAAATAAAGGCTTACCTGTAAACAACCTTGAATCTTTAAAGTTGACTGGCCATTCTGCTTAAAGGATCCATGGTGACTGATAAACGTGAAATCTTGTAGAAAATGTTCAATTGGTTCACAGAAGGAATGATGACATTCATGATGAGTGCTTGGTTCTTGGGTGTTTTCTGCCAGGAATGTGTATTCTCTCTTCTCACTCACAGGGATAATAGGCGGAAGTATCCAACGAATGGGAATGGTGCGATCCCATTGAATCGGGATGTTGATAGAGTGTATAGAAGCTGTTTCGCCTGTTTTTACATATTGAATCGAAGCAACAAGCGTCCCTTTCACAAACACAACTCCAGCAGGAATGGGAATATTCGTTTTAAGAGATTGGATGGACCACTGTATAGAAAGGATATGTTCAATTGGAAACGGTAATTCAACGTCTTCAAAGATGGCGACCTCAATCTGCAAAGTGGACAGTACAACGGGAATCTTTACAGTTAAAGAGCGAGAGTCGGGTACAGTGGTTTCAGTCCCAATTTCCAGGTGTTGTTCTTCTGAAAATAGTTCCTTTTCGAAACGCTCTTTTAATGCCGTCAGATTTGGCTGTTCGGGTTCGGTTTCCTCGACATCCTCTTGATGTTCATGCTTGACTTCATCGGTCTCCTCTTGATGTTCATGTTTGTGGTCCATATCCTCTTCATGCTCCATGAACGTTTCCCGCTCTGTGGAAATTTTTTTGAGAACCGAGGTTAAGGAACCAATGCAATGAACGAAATCAGTCTGCTTACTTGTCAGCGGACTTGATTTATTTTCACAATATATTGTTTCTAAGTAATGACTAAATGAAGGTAGGTGATTTCCATTATGATCAAATTCATGATCCGAATAAAGCATTTCTTCTTCAAGTGCAGGAGGAGAAGCATCGGTGGGATTCTGATTTCGTTCGTGATGGTTTTCTTGGTCTTGATAGAGATTTCGTTGTTCCTCCAGCTCTTCCTCCAGCATCATGAATATCTCTTCCCGGATCGATACAGGTTCATTTCCTGCTTCAGAACCCTCAATAAGAACTTCTTCCTCCACAGAGGGCTCGATCTCATTCTTTTCATTTGAATTCGAAGGGGCGGTATTGTTCAGGGTTTCAGATAATTCCTTTACAGTTTTATCGGACTTCAAGTCCCCTTGTTCCTGCTCATCAGCTGAACCATCGATTTTGCTCAGTTTATTTTCTTGGTTTACCGCCATATCCATCACCTTAGGTGGAGGGAAAAACGTCGGGTGGGAATGAATTTTTTCCTGAGATCCCTTTGGCAGGTCGTTATCTTTTATGGGACTTTTTTTATTCGTCACATGATCTTGTAAGGAAAGATCTTGCTTCTGAGTAAGGTTAAATAAAGAAAATGATGGAGATTTTCGGCTGTTTTTTTCATTTTCATTCATTTTATTCAGAAAATAGCTTTCTATATCATTATTGTCTTCTCTCATAATCATGGTGATATCGGTGCGCTTTAACATCACACCTAATCATTTACCTCCTCTCTAAAAATGATTGAATAGTCATGTTCATTCGCAATCATCATTCGTGGTGGAGGTAACCCGTATTTGTTGATTCTGTAGGACTTTTACACATATATCTATGACCATTTTCTCTTCAATTGTACGGAAGTATCCTTCTCCAATAGGACCGGAATGAGGGAGGGGACACCGGTCGATAGCTTCATCCCACTCGATGATTTTGCTAGAAACCAACTCGCAATAAGGAATTTCGTTATAGAATTGATGGCTTTCCTGATGGAATTGAGATAAATCATGGGTTTGTAGTTCATCTTTTTCCGGATATCCGGAAGGCAGCGGTTTCGAAATAAAGAAATCAAATTCCTGACGGTTATTCACTTCCGGCATGACAGGCATTGATAAAAAATGCTTAATGTCTGTTACACATTGAAAAGGTATATCTACAGTGTATGAGTGTAGATCTGATGCAATAGAAGTAAGGGATGTTTCTTCTATTTCTTTACAAGGGCTTGCATATAGGATGTTTTTTCGTACAAACCCTTTTACAAAAAGTTTATTAGAAGGAAGAAGCAGTCTGCACTGTGTTAATTTTATTGTCTTTTTAATATCCTTAATTTCCAGAACGGCTTCTGGAAAGGTAATCGTTGCATCTACATTTACCTGTAGTGTCAGTTCAGCCAATACGACAGGTACCTTGGTCACGATTTTTCCAATACTGACTTTTGGGTGGTGACAATGGTTTTTACACTCATGCATCTTTGATGTTGCATGACAATTGGATATTTTATGATCATTATCAAACATAAGGTGCCTCCTAAAGCAAGATAATGCCATCTTATGATTTAGATTGATAGATGTTTGGGCCTGAGCCTATATGTATAGAGACTAATTATGGAAAGCCTGCCAATAATACTGATGAGAATGATGTACAGAAAGAAAATGCACTCCCCCTACTGTTATCGATAACAGTAGGGGGAGTGCTGATGATGGTAGGTTACTGCTTATTCTGCAGTAAGACGGATTTGCTGTTTTTGTAAGACTTTAATGGTAAAGTTGAGGGACATTTTTTCTAGCATATTGTAGAAATATCCTTCACCTACAGGACCTTCGGATACACGATCTGTTGATTCATCCCATTCTAAAATGCTGCTTGAAAGCAATTCACAATAAGGAAGTTGATTGTAGTATTGATTGCTGTATTGATGGAATTGGGAAATATCATTTGATAAATATTGATCCTTCTCTGGATAGCCTGTCCCTAAGTCTTGAGCTCTGAAGAAGTCAAATTCCTGACGGTTATTCGTTCTTGGGAGCTGGACTGGAGAATCCAGGGTAATCGTAGTCATGCATTTAAAGGGCACGCGGACCGTTAATGATTTAATGTCAGAAGATATACAGGATCCATCAAATCCCGACCCTCCGCATGGTGTAGCATATTGAATGTTTTTGCGCACATACCCTGATAATAGAAGAGGAAATTGTGCACCATCTTCACTGAAGTCGCCATCGCTGGTTGGAATCGTCATTAAACGGCATTGTACGATTTCGACTTTCTTTTTTACATCTTTGATTTCCATTACAGGCTCTGGAAATTTAATGTGTGCTTCAAGGTTACTTGATACACGATATACTCCCAAATCTACTGGAACATGGACAATTCTTTCACCTGCCGGGGTTAGAATGGGATCTACGGCAGTATTGTCGCAGTGATCGAGTGAAGCAGACTTGTCTACGTTCACACAATTTTTATTCTTATTATAATCACTCATTTTTTTTCCTCCTATTTAATAAACAATATTTAAACTACACTTTATAGTATGCTGACAGAATCTATTAAGAGTGGATATATGAATCAGTATAAGAGTGGAAATTTAATAGAGAAAAAGTATTAGCAGAAATAAATCCATATTACGTTACCCCCCGGAAAAATTTATGACTGGGTACGTGCACAGATGTTTTCTCTCCCGGCATAAGCTTAAGGGAAGGAGGAGGATGTAATGGATAGGCATAATTATGCAGCTGTGGACTTAGGGAACAGCTTTTATAAAGCCATTGTATCAACTCAAGGTAAAGTGAAAGAGTATTCCATGCCGAATGCAATTGCGTTATTTGATGAAGAATTTTATGAGAAACCTTACGACGACGAGGATGTTTTGCTACAAGACAATTTGATTGTGGAAGTGAACAGTTCAGCACTTCATGAAAAAAGGGATCCATATTATATCGGGAAAGCAGCAGCCAGACAGCGAAATGTAAGTTTAACATCCTTTAATAATCAGAAGGTAGATGAAGACCGTACTTACACCCTTTTATTTGGTATGTTGGCCCATCATGCTGTAATGAGCAGCCATTTTGATACAGATCTATCCTTTGAGATCGATCAATTGGCGGTCTCCCTGCCGACCACTCAGTATAAAGAGCGCAAAGATACGTTAAAAAGCCGTTTAATCGGAACCCATACAGTATATCTACACAAGGTTCCTGGAATGATTGCCCCAAAAGAAATCATCGTAAGACTTCAGATTAAAGATGTCATTATCGGGGCTGAAGGAGCCTGTGCGTACCTCGCGTTAACACGGGATAGTGAGACACTGGGGGTTAAAGATGAATCTCTCTTACAGGACTCTGCCAAAGGGATCCTGATCGGTGATCTGGGGGGGGATTCAGTGGATTTTGTAGGGGTCAAACACAATAAGCCTGTAGCCTCCATTGAGGGAGAGCCTTTCGGGATCAACCAGTTTTTAGATCATATCATACAAAAGGTAAGTAAGTATGAGCTATACAAGTTCGACTCAAGGTCTGAGCTGGAGGAGAAACTGGTCGCAGGTCAATCCGAGTGGTATGTAGAACCATTCGCCGGTGTGAAAAAAGATATAAGTAAATATATCATTCCTCAGTTAAAATCATTGGCCATTAAATACTTGGAACATTTCGATCGGGTCAGGAACAGCTCAAATGAAATCAAAGGGGCGGTCAAATACATTGCAGTTGGCGGTGCCGCAAAAATAGCCGAATCCCATATCAGGGAAGCGGCCGTTAAATGGGCAGAAAGGGGACGCCCTATTGAATTATTCTTCCCGCAAAATATGGAAAAATTAAATGTATCAGGATTAATGATCCTTGCAAAATTGAATCAACTAAAAAATAATCCTGCGCACATTGAATATACAAAAAGCTAAAGGGTGATGAATATGCCTAAAAAATATGCAGATTACTTTCAGGATACAATTCTAACGATCCCCGAGAGCTTCGTAAATGTTAAAACCGGTGAAACGAAAGCCATCACTTCAAAGGTTGTAGAGCAAGTCGCCTATCATGCAAAAAATAATACATTGATTCATCTTGTTTTTTCTGCACTGGATGATTACCTGCACCACGTTAAACCGGTTCAAGTTCATAGACAATCCGAACATGCCATATTAGAAGAACTATTGGAACTGAAGAGACTGCTGCTTCAAAATGGAAATGATTCCTCCAAGAACTTGAACGAATACACCGTCAAAAGTCCAAAAGAACAGGATCATACTTCCGTTGGAATGAAAGAAATTGACGATTTACTTGAAGCTTTTGGAGGATGAAAAAGGTGAACGACTTTCGTTCACCTTTTTTCATTGGGGATGTATCTATAAATGAACAGCAGGCAGGCAGGTGATTGCACAGAAACAAGACAAGTCTACAGTTATACAAATTCCCGTTCCCATCAAATCATCCACACTTTTGTGGTCGATCTGTTTACAAGGTGAAGAAAGTGCGCATTTACTTTCATGATGATGGGAATCGCCCTTGTGGTGGTCGGATTTAAAGGTCAATAATTCAAGAGTCGCACATTTATGATCAAGGTCTATTAACTTAAAGACATAGGTCTCGATGCACTTGAAGGTTTTTTTCTTTTTTGAATGACAATGATAGGTCGTAACACCAGTGCCCTTAAATGGCTCGCAGCCACAATACAAAATAAAAGGGATGGTATTCTTTTTGTGTTTCTTTTTTTCACAAAGTAAATCCTCTATGGACTTTTTACACGAAGTATCACAACCATGATCTTTTTTTGCTTTTTTCTGAGCTTCAAGGATTGCTTCCAAAACGTCTTCGACACAATGATCATAATGCCTGGAGCGGGAGTCATGGCATTTGTTCTTTTGATAATCTTCATGGAAATAGGTGTCCTGAGCATTTGATTTCTGACTATAACTCATTCTTTAACACTCCTTTACAATTTACTACTAATTATCATACGTTCATAAGGGAATATTCGATTGAGCCTCTAGCCTAAAGTGATAAAAATAGATTTCAGGTACATAATTGGTAGTTAATCAGTGTATAGGATTTGATAGAAGAAAGTGTTTCCCTGAGTGGCTGAAAGGAGAAAATATATGTAATGAAACGAAACAAACAGTAGCTATGATAGGAATGAAACATTTTTCAACAGTTAAGCGACTCTATTGTATGTGGGATTGAAAACCTTTATACTATAGTAATGTGCAACAATGTTTATCCTGTTAATTCGGCCGGCTTTATATATAGAAGAAAACGGTTTGGTTATAGAGGTAGAAAGGGGATTATTCATGAACGAAGAACAGCGAAAACATGGACAACAATCGAAGTCTGTATCTCCAGCAGACCAAAAATCTGTTAAGGATTACAGCAAGTACTTTGAAAGTGTCTATATCCCGCCGTCGTTAAAAGATGCCAAGAAGCGTGGGAAAGAAGAAATTCAATACCATAATGACTTTACAATCGATGATCAATATAGAGGACTCGGGGAAGGAAAGAAATTCTATATCCGTACCTATGGTTGTCAAATGAATGAACATGATACAGAAGTGATGGCAGGGATCTTCATGGCACTCGGCTATGAAGCAACGAATTCGACAGATGATGCGGATGTCATCCTATTGAATACCTGTGCCATTCGTGAAAATGCTGAGAATAAGGTGTTCGGCGAATTAGGACATCTCAAACATTTAAAACGGGAAAAGCCTGATCTATTAATTGGAGTATGCGGATGTATGTCCCAGGAAGAATCGGTTGTCAACAAAATCCTGAAAACCTATCAACAGGTGGACATGATCTTTGGAACGCATAATATTCATCGTCTTCCTCAAATATTATCAGATGCTTATATGTCCAAGGCGATGGTCGTTGAGGTCTGGTCGAAAGAAGGGGACGTCATTGAGAACCTTCCGAAGGTCCGCCGTGGCAATATCAAGGCATGGGTCAATATCATGTACGGATGTGACAAGTTCTGTACATACTGTATCGTACCGTATACACGAGGGAAAGAAAGAAGCCGCCGTCCTGAAGAAATCATTCAGGAAGTCCGCCATCTGGCTGCACAAGGATACCAGGAAATCACTCTCCTTGGTCAAAACGTCAACGCATACGGTAAGGATATTGAAGACCTTCAGTATGGGTTGGGTGACTTAATGGATGATCTTCGTAAGGTGGATATTCCACGTATCCGGTTCACTACCAGTCATCCAAGGGATTTCGATGATCATTTAATCGAAGTTCTTGCCAAGAAAGGAAATCTGGTCGAGCACATTCATTTACCTGTTCAATCAGGTTCGACAGATGTCCTGAAAATCATGGCACGAAAGTATACAAGGGAACAATTCCTGGAATTAGTGGGTAAAATTAAAAAAGCCATGCCGGACGTGGCGCTTACGACAGATATTATCGTTGGCTATCCCAATGAGACCAATGAACAATTTGAAGAAACCCTTTCTTTATATAAGGAAGTTGGCTTTGAATCAGCATATACTTACATCTACTCTCCACGGGAAGGTACCCCTGCAGCGAAGATGAATGACAACGTGCCGATGGAAGTGAAGAAAGAACGCCTTCAAAGGCTGAATGCAGTGGTGAAAGAGTATTCTGCTGAAGCGATGAAGAAATATACGGGTCGAATCGTTGAAGTACTTGTGGATGGGGAAAGCAAGAAAAATCCTGACATTCTGGCAGGCTACACAAGACGCAGTAAGCTCGTAAACTTCAAGGCTCCTAAGACAGCCATTGGGAAAATAGTGAAAGTGAAGATCACAGATGCCAAGTCCTGGTCATTGGATGGGGAAATGGCAGGAGAAGGCCAAATCGGAACAGAATTCCAGGAAGCAGTAGAGGTGAAATAATATGGCAAAGTATACAAAAGACGATATTATGAAACGTGCAGAAGAACTGGCAACGATGATTGCTGAAACGGAAGAAGTGGATTTCTTCAAGCGGGCGGAAGCACAGATCCACGAAAATCAAAAAGTCCGTGAAATGATCGCAAGTATCAAGAGTTTACAAAAACAAGCCGTTAACTTCCAACACTACGGGAAAATCGAAGCCCTGAAAATGGTTGAGGCGAAAATTGAAAACCTTGAAAAGGAAATCGATGAGATTCCGGTTGTTCAACAATTTAAGGAATCCCAAACGGATGTGAATGATTTACTGCAAATCGTTGCTTCGGTGATTTCAAATAATGTGACAGATCATATCATCGAGACTACGGGTGGTGACCTACTCCGTGGGGAAACAGGTTCACATGTGAAAAATTCAGCACCTGGCAGCTGTTCCTAATTCAGGGATCATATTAAACGCCATACAAACACAGGTCATAACGATCTATACAGGAAAGGGATTTCCCTTTCCTGTATAGATCGTTTTTTTTTGTTTGTTATTTCACCATTCCCGTCAAGCGCATTCCGGAACATTCAATTGGGATTCGCATACAATACATTATCTAAGCAACAATCCCATTATGTAATAAAATTTACTCGCACAAACACCTAGATAGTCGCATAAGATGAATTGAAAATGAATGAGGAGGTTCGCTCGAATGGCAGAATATAGAGAGATTATCACTAAAGCGGTCGTAGCGAAGGGACGTAAATTTACACAGTCTCATCATACGATTTGCCCACCGCATAATCCATCGAGCATTTTAGGCTGCTGGATCATTAACCATCAGTATGAAGCACACAAAGTCGGCAAGAAGGTCGAAGTTCACGGTTTTTACGAAATCAACGTATGGTACTCCCACAGTGACAACACGAAAACTTCGGTTGTAACCGAGAGAGTAGAATATACAGATTGCATTAAATTGAAATACCGTGATCCAGACTGCTTAGATGACATTGAAGTATGTGCGAGAGTACTGCAACAGCCAAATTGCTGCGAAGCGGTCATTTCACCGAACGGTAACAAGATCATCGTTCACGTCGAACGTGAATTCCTGGTGGAAGTTATCGGAGAAACGAAAGTATGTGTCCTAGTGAATCCTGAAGGTTGTGACGATGAAGACTGGGATTGCGACTTGGATGATGAAGAATTTGAAGAGTTAGACCCAGACTTCTTAGAAGGCGACGAAGAATAAAATAGACTAGGAAGACGGCCTCTTCCTAGTTTTTTCTTCTTAGCACGTAAGCAGTCGGAAAATGGATATGAACCAACGGGCATCTGTGCAGATGCTCTTTTTTTATGGAAATGTCGTTACTGTTTTCGCTTAGAGGATAAGCAATAAACTGATGACAGCGCATGTGATAGAAGCGATCAATCCCGTCAGGAGAGGTTTAATTCCTAGACGGATGATATCTTTTCCTTTTACTTGAAGACCCACAGCCGTCATCACCATGATGATCATGAACTTGGACGAACTCTTAAGGTATGACTCCATGGTCATTGGAATCAGTCCAAACGTATGGAGCAGTGACACCGCAAGGAACAAAAATATGAACCACGGAAAGGCCTTCTTATAATGAGCTCCCTTTGTACTTTTCTTTCTTAAGATAAACGGAAGGATAAACATCACAGGAATCAGGAATAATGTTCTGGCAAGCTTCACCGTCGTCGCAACTTCACCTGCTTCGTCTCCATATGCATAACCAACGGCAACCGCCGAAGAAGTATCATGTACGGCGGTACCCGCCCAGATCCCAAACGATATATCAGACATGTCGAGAAGTTGACCGATGATGGGATACGTAACAAATGCAATTAAATTAAAGAAGACGATCGTGGATAATGCATAAGCGGTTTCATCCTCTTTAGCACCGACGATCCCTTTAACGGCTGAGATCGCTGTGGCTCCACATATGCTGGTGCCGATCCCGATCAATAAGCTCAACCTTTTATCGATACGAAGCCATTTCCCGACAACATAAGTCACTGAAATGCCTATGGTGACAGAGAAAAATATCACCCATAGAGCTCTTTGACCGATATGGAGGATATCATAAAGGCTCAATCCGACACCTAGAAAAACGATGGCCACTTTCAATAGAACCTTCAAAGTAAACTGTATTCCCGGATCGAAGGCTTTTGGGAGTTTTATTGTGTTTTGGAGGATCGCCCCGATCAAGATCGCAAATAACAAGCTGCCGATCAGTGGAAGAAGAATGCCCAACCCCCTTGATAATAAACTGATTAATAGGATGATGAAGAGGCCCCAGGCTTCTCTCGGAAGAATGGAGCCTTTGTGTTTGTCATGTTGCAAAATTCATTAGCTCCTTTATTAAAATCGACCATGTATAAGTATAGTACAATCTCCCTAATGGCGTGAACCAAAATGCACTACTCTATTTATTGTATGTTAAAATAGAAAAGATATAGAAAATATAGACCCAGTAATGAAAGGATTTTTTACATGAAAAAGATTTTGGTCCTGGCAGAAAAACCTTCTGTCGGTAGAGATATTGCCAGAGTACTTCAATGTACGAAAAGTGGAAATGGATTCTTGGAAGGGAACGAGTATATCGTCACTTGGGCTCTTGGACACCTGGTGACCCTTGCAGAACCTGAAAGCTATGACGATCGATATAAATCATGGAAGCTCGAGGATCTTCCCATGCTCCCACCGTCCCTTAATCTTGTCGTGATTAAGAAAACAGGAAAACAATTCAGCACGGTCAAAGCGCAAATGAACCGCCCTGATGTAAAAGAGATCGTCATTGCCACCGATGCTGGTCGTGAAGGGGAGCTTGTCGCCCGTTGGATCATTGAAAAAGCCCGGGTGAATAAGCCGTTAAAACGGTTGTGGATTTCATCTGTCACCGACAAGGCCATCAAGGATGGATTCAAAAGACTGAAAGATGCGAAAAGCTTCGAAAATTTATATGCTGCTGCCGAGGCACGATCCGAAGCTGATTGGTACGTGGGGATGAATGCAACAAGAGCCTTGACCACCAAGCACAATGCCCAATTGTCTTGCGGACGTGTACAAACACCGACGATAAGTATCATTGCGCAGCGAGAGGAGGAAATAAAGAATTTCACCCCCAAACCTTTTTACGGAATACAAGCTGTGACGGATAAAGGGACCTTTGTGTGGTCCAACAGGAAAAACAAAGATACGAGAACGTTCTCCAAAGAAGAAATCACTTCAATCATGGAGTCATTAAAAGACAGGAAGGAAATCGTCATTCAGTCTGTGAAGAAAACATTGAAGAAAAATGTTGCACCTTCCCTTTATGATTTGACTGAATTACAAAGAGATGCCCATAAGATCTTTGGATTTTCTGCTAAAGAAACGCTTTCTATCATGCAGAAATTGTATGAGCAGCATAAATTGGTGACGTATCCAAGGACAGATAGTAAACATTTATCAAGTGATATGGTTTCAACACTCAAGGACAGATTGAAAGCGGTGAACGTTCAACCATACCGAAAGATGGCCAACAGGGCGTTACAGGGCTCGGTGCAATTGTCAAAAGCTTATGTAGATGATCAAAAGGTGACAGATCACCATGCGATCATCCCGACGGAAGAAACACCTTTTATTCAGAAGCTGCAGGACAGGGAAATAAAAATATATGATTTGATCGTCAAGCGTTTCCTAGCCGTATTCCTTCCTCCCTATCAGTACGAACAAACGACTGTAGACGCCTCAATCGGGTCAGAAACATTTCAAACAAAAGGGAAGCGGATTGTAGACTCCGGATGGAAAGAACTCTATGATCACAACACAGAAGCGGACCAACTACTTTCCAAAATGGAAGAAGGGACTGCCTATCCGGTTCTGTCAATCAAAGAAACGGAAGGACAAACCAATCCTCCAGGAAGATTTAATGAGGGAACACTGTTGTCTGCCATGGAGAACCCTAAGAAGTTCATGAAAGAAAGCAATAAAGACCTGCTCGCTACCATTTCTGAGGCAGGCGGCCTTGGGACTGTCGCAACAAGGGCAGATATCATTGAGAAACTCTTCAATTCAGGGGTAATAGAGTCAAAAGGAAAAGATATTCATATAACTTCCAAAGGGAAGCAACTATTGGAACTTGCACCTCTGGATCTCAGGTCACCTACCTTGACAGCGGTGTGGGAGCAAAAGCTTGAGAAAATCGCTAACGGCTCCCTGAAGAAGCAGGAATTTCTGAAAGAAATCAAGGAATATACGAAGAAGTCCGTCAGTGAAATCAAACATTCAACTCAAAAATTCACCCATGATAACCTGACAGGTACCAAATGTCCGGACTGTGGGAATTTAATGTTGGAAATTAAGAATAAGCATGGAAAGAAACTGGTTTGCCAAGACAGGGAGTGTGGTCACCGGAAAAATATCAGCAAGAAAACGAATGCCCGGTGTCCGAATTGCCATAAACGCCTGGACTTAAGAGGAGAAGGGGAAGGCCAGACATTCACTTGTGTTTGTGGACATAGAGAAAAATTATCGACATTCAATGATAGAAGAAAAAAAGAAAAGAATAGTAAAGCGACAAAAAGGGATGTTAATAAATATTTAAAAACACAACAGAAGGAAGAGCCGGTCAATACAGCATTAGCTGATGCCTTAGCAAAATTAAAATTGGATCAGTAGCCATTCCTGGGGATGAGTGCCTATTTTGGCAATCATCCCTATCTTTTATCATAATTAATTGGTAGAATATTTGTAATTATGAAAAAACGAGGTGAAGTCAGTGACATCCTTTACAATTGAAGAGTTTTTTGAGGCAATCGAAACGGGCGATAAAGCGGTAGTCGAACAAACGTTAAGAAATGATACAAATCTTTGTAATGCAGAGAATGAACAAGGTTTAACTGCTCTCGGGGTGGCGTCACATTTTGATCAAAAGGAAATTGTGGAGATTCTTCTGAATTTTGGAGCAGATATCAATTCCGTTTCCAATTCAAAGGTAGCCTATATTCCATCCAACACAGCATTACATGCAGGAATTGCCGGTAAAGCGTCAAAAGAATTAGTGGAATTCCTGCTTGATCAGGGAGCGAATGTAAATCAGAGTGATTCATCCGGTCATACACCATTACATATTGCTGCATTCGATGGTTCTGCAGAGATCGTGTCATTGCTACTGGCTTATGGAGACGATCGAGCCAACCAATCAGAAGATACCCAATCTCCCTTGGAGATCGCTACTGAACGAAATAATAAGGATTTCTTGAAGGCTCACGAGAAATTTGTTAAAACGAAAATATAGAATCCGATGAGGCGCATTCCCAAGTGGGGGTGCGTTTTGCTATATTGAAAAAATTTTTTATGGATTGTACACGGTTTCATTGTTGGTTTAATAGGCTTTATCTGGATCTACTTATGATTTTATATTCTGAAAAAATAATGTTTTTAGAAAATTCTGTTGTTATTTGTCGTTTTTCGTATTAGAATAAACGTTAATTTCAAATAGTGAAGGGAGGACATCGTGATGCTCACATTTCTTGCATCCATCTGTATTCTGGTAGTTGGTTATTTCTTTTATTCAAAGGTGGTAGAAAAGATTTTCGGGGTGGATGATTCCAATATCACACCTGCATATGCAAAAAAAGACGGCTTGGATTATATGCCCATGAGCTGGTGGAAAGCAAGTCTGGTACAACTCTTGAACATTGCGGGATTGGGTCCGATCTTCGGTGCGATCCTGGGTGCTTTATACGGTCCTGTCGCATTTCTGTGGATTGTGATAGGAACATTGTTCGCTGGAGCCGTACATGATTATTTTTCCGGGATGCTTTCTCTCAGACATAATGGGGCACAGTTCCCGACAATCGTAGGGAAATATTTAGGGAAACCCGTTCAGTCCGTCATGAACATTTTGTCCATCGTGTTAATGATCCTTGTAGCGGCAGCCTTTACATCTGGCCCGGCGCAACTTATGGCAGAGGTGACGCCACTTAACTTTATGACCTCTCTGGTTATTATCTTTACATATTTTCTGATTGCAACAGTTTTACCGATCAATAAAATCATCGGTAGGATTTATCCGATTTTCGGTGCGATACTTATATTTATGGCGGTGGCAATCGGAATCGGATTATTCTTCTTTGAACACCCGGTCCCGAATTTAACATTTGAGAACATGCATCCAGGCGACCTGCCTTTATGGCCTCTCTTAATGGTCACCGTGTCATGCGGAGCCATTTCCGGGTTCCATTCCACTCAAAGTCCGATCTTGGCCAGGACTCTGAAACGGGAGAGCGAGGGTCGGAAAGTATTTTATGGGGCGATGGTTGCTGAAGGAATCATAGCGCTTATCTGGGCTGCTGCAGGGATGGCATTCTTTAATGGAACCGCCGGTTTGCAAGAAGCATTGGCTTCAGGAGGACCTGCAGGGGTGGTTAATGAGATCAGCAAAACGACACTTGGGACTCTCGGCGGGATACTGGCCGTCCTTGGTGTCATCATCCTCCCGGTGACGACAGGGGATACCGCCCTCAGATCGTCACGTATGATGCTCGCAGATTTACTGAGCGATTTTAGGAAGAAAGAATTGAAAGGGAAATGGCTTCCAGGGTTACTCGTCATCCCTGTTGCAGTACCTACTTTCCTGCTGACTCAAATCGATTATACTTTTCTTTGGAGATATGTGGGCTGGTCGAATCAAGTAGTTGCGACGGTCATGCTTTGGACCGCTTCCATCTACTTATTGCAGAAAGCAAGATTTCACTGGATTTGCAGCCTTCCCGCACTGTTTATGACAGGAGTGGTAAGTTCGTATATTTTTTATGCACCGGAAGGGTTCGGTCTTTCCTATTCAACCTCCATGGTTCTTGGTGTCATCATCTGGGCAGCCGTATTGGTCTGGTTTATTGGACAAGTAGTAAAGTACAGACCGGAAAGACAGCAGTCATTGAAAATGAAATCAGTCAATTCATACCGTTAATAGAAGAAACAGCCTTTTCATTTGAGAAGGCTGTTTTTTTGTGGATGAAAAATAAGGTAAAGGAGAGATATGTGAACTTTGTCGATTAAAATCTTAATTTTTATAATATTTAGACAAATTATTCTACAAATTTCGCGGAGTGCCTATGATACCTTATGAGAAACGGACAAGAAGACTCATAAAAATAGGACAATACATAATGACAAATGGTGAAGGTAGTTCGTGTAACAAAATGTATAATGCAATCTATTTTAGGACGGGTTAAAATTAAGTGAAAATAATAAAAATTCAGAATTCATTTAAAGGCAGTGAATCTAGTAAGTGTTTACATATGAAACTATAACAATGAAAGCGCTTACTATTTTATAAAAATCTTAATGTAATGGGGGAATTGGAATGTCAGATTTGGTTACAATCGGACTCATTCAGGCTTCTCATGATGTGGACGGGAATGAAACAGTGGACGTCCATAAAAAGAATGCAATCAAAAAGCATGTGGAACTAGTGAGGGATGCAGCGAAAAAAGGTGCTCAAATCATATGCTTGCAGGAGATATTCTATGGGCCGTACTTTTGTTCAGAACAAAATCCTAAATGGTATGACTCAGCAGAAGAAATTCCGAATGGTCCGACTACAAAACAATTCCAGGAGTTGGCCAAAGAGCTGAGTGTGGTCATCGTCCTGCCGATCTATGAGAGGGAAGGAATAGCAACCTACTATAATACGGCAGCTGTCATCGACGCAGATGGAACATACTTGGGCAAATATCGAAAGCAGCATATCCCTCACGTGGGTGTCGGGGAGGAAGGATACGGGTTCTGGGAGAAATATTATTTCAAACCTGGAAATCTTGGATATCCGGTATTTGATACGGCTTATGCCAAGGTAGGGGTCTACATTTGTTATGACAGGCATTTCCCTGAAGGGGCACGTTTATTAGGGTTGAAGGGGGCGGAAATTGTCTTTAATCCGTCAGCGACCGTGGCGGGTCTTTCCGAATACTTATGGAAACTTGAACAACCTGCGCATGCAGTGGCAAATGGGTACTATTTGGGAGCCATCAATCGTGTCGGATATGAAGGTCCCTGGAATATGGGTGAATTCTACGGCCAGTCCTACCTCGTCGATCCGAGAGGGAGCTTTGTTTCAGTTGGAAGCAGGGATCAGGATGAAGTGATCATCGGGGAAATGAATAAAAAGTTATTAAGGGAAGTAAGGGACACGTGGCAGTTTTACCGTGACAGGAGGCCCGAAACCTATAACGATATGACGGCGTTACTTCCTTAACAAAGCTGGAACGATAAAGAGTGCTCCATCATTTTGATTCATTAATCGGAAATGAAGAGGGGGAAGTCAGTTTGTCTAACACACTTTCATTACTCAATCTCGAGAAGAATTTTCAGGAAACCCATAAGGGATTAACGGGTAGGGAGGCATTGGAGGAAGCGAATCGATGTTTGTACTGTTATGATGCACCTTGCATTCAAGCCTGCCCGACAAGCATCGATATACCATCATTCATTAAAAAGATTGCCTCAGGGAATTTAAAGGGTTCCGCTAAGACAATCATGTCTGCCAATCCCGTTGGGGCGAGCTGCTCAAGGGTCTGTCCGACAGAGGAGCTATGTGAAGGAGCATGCGTACTTAATTCTTCAACCAAACCCATTATGATCGGCGATCTTCAACGCTATGCAACAGATTGGGCACGACATAATGACACTGTGCTCTTTGAAGCGGGAGAGCCTAACGGAAAGAAAGTCGGAATCATCGGAGGGGGACCGGCAGGGCTTTCTGCAGCAAGGGAACTTGCGCGATTTGGATATGATGTAACGATTTATGAGGCTGAAAACGAAGCTGGGGGCTTAAATACTTATGGCATCGTTTCGTTCCGCCTTCCTCAGAGCATTTCTTATTGGGAAGTGGAACAGGTAAAGAAACTGAATGTAAAGATCCGTACAAGTGTAAAAGTGGGTCAGGATATTTCTGCCGAGGAAATCCTAATGAACCATGACTTTGTCATCCTGGCTGCAGGAATGTCAAGTGTACCGGACTTACGGATTGAAGGAGAAGAACTGATAGGCGTGCATGATGCCATCGAGTTTGTGAAATCCACCAAAAGCGGCAAGTTGAATCACGAGTACATCGGTAAAAAAGTAGTGGTGATCGGTGCAGGAAACACAGCCATTGATGGAGCCACATGCTCCATTCGCCTAGGCGCAGAAAATGTGAAAATATTATACCGGCGTACTCAAGAAGAAATGACAGCTTATGATTTCGAATACGAATTTGCCAAGCAGGACGGTGTGGAATTTCGTTGGTTGACGGCTTCCCAAAGAATTATCGGAAATGAAAAAGGAGAGGTTACTGGGATTGAATGTATCAAGATGGAGCTTGGTGAACAAGGGACTGATGGAAGAAGGCGCCCCATTCCGGTTAATGGCTCCGAATTCATTTTACCTGTTGACGTTGTCATTAAAGCCATAGGACAGACCCGTCATCTTACACTCATTGAACAATTCGGGTTGGACCACTCTGAAGGCGTGGTGAAGGTTGATCCCGGTACTTTTCAAACGTCGAATCCTACGATTTTTGCCTGTGGGGACATTGTATTTGGTAAAGGTATCGGGGAGGCGATGGTTGTTACGGCAGCAGAGCAAGGGAAGCAGGCAGCATACCATTTACATGAGATCTGTTCGACAGTAAAAATGAATTAAAACTGTTAAAGAGGGGGGAATTCCATGGCGAATTTAAGCATAGATTTAGCGGGGATCAAATCACCTAATCCATTTTGGTTGGCATCTGCGCCGCCAACGAACTCAGGGTATCAGGTTCAAAGGGCTTTCGAGGCTGGTTGGGGAGGTGCGGTTTGGAAAACGTTGGGTGAACCTATCATAAATGTTTCTTCCAGGTTCGCAGCCGTAAGCTTTAACGGCCAGAGGGTAGCGGGTTTCAACAATATCGAACTGATTACGGATCGTCCATTGGAAGTGAACTTAAAAGAGATATATGAAACCAAGAAGAGATTCCCGAATCACGCCATCATTGCTTCACTAATGGTAGAGCCGAAGCAGGAAAAGTGGCATGAAATCGTCAAAAAAGTGGAGGATGTAGGCGTTGATGGATTGGAACTGAATTTCGGATGTCCCCATGGGATGGCTGAACGCGGGATGGGGTCGGCCTCCGGTCAAGTACCTGAGCTTGTCGAGAAACAAACTCATTGGGCAAAGGAAGTGGCCAGGACACCGGTCATTGTTAAGCTGACACCCAATATAACAGATATCACCGTGACAGCCGAAGCAGCCGTCCGAGGCGGAGCGGATGCTGTCAGTATGATCAATACGATCAATAGTCTTGCGGGAGTGGATCTGGATTCATGGAACACCATACCTCATGTGGCCGGTAAGGGAGCTCACGGTGGCTATTGCGGGCCTGCAGTGAAGCCTATTTCATTGAACATGGTGGCAGAATGTGCCAGGAATCCGAGGATCAATGTCCCGATTTCAGGCATGGGGGGAGTGTCGAACTGGCAGGACGCCGTTGAGTTCATGCTCATGGGTGCTTCCGGGGTGCAAGTATGCACGGCAGCCATGCACCACGGTTTCAGGATTGTCGAGGATATGCTGGATGGATTGAATAATTATTTAGATGAAAAAGGAATATCAAGCGTTCAGGAGATCGTCGGAAAGTCAGTGCCTAGATTTTCCGATTGGGGTAATCTGGATTTGAATTATAGCGTAGTTGCCCAGATTAATAATGACGTATGCATCAATTGTAATAAGTGCCACATTGCATGTGAAGATACATCTCATCAGTGTATTGATATGCTGAAGGATCCTGATGGAAATAGCTATTTAAAGGTGCGGGAGGAAGATTGTGTCGGATGTAATCTATGCTCGATTGTCTGTCCGGTTGATGGTGCCATAGACATGATTGAAGTTCCGAGTGGTCAGATGCCGATGACCTGGAACCAACGTCAAGCAGTCATGAGTAACCTGTCGGGCTCTAAAGTAAATGCAGTAAAATAACCCAGGAGGTACCGTAATGGAAAAAATCATTCAAAATGGAACGATTGTCACAGCAACCGATACGTATAAAGCAGATATCCTGATACAAGACGGAAAGATTGCAGCGATTGGAAAAGGGTTTGATCCAGGGGAGGCTGAAGTGATCGATGCAAGTGGGAAATTCATTTTTCCAGGAGGAGTCGATCCCCATACACATCTGGAAATGCCATTTGGTGGCACGGTTTCAAAGGATGACTTTGAAACGGGAACAATCGCCGCTGCATTTGGTGGGACAACGACCCTCATAGATTTCTGTTTAACGAATAAAGGAGAAACTCTTCAAAGTGCCATCGATACATGGCATGCAAAATCAAAGGATAAAGCCGTTATCGATTATAGCTTCCACCTGATGATCGGGGAGATCAATCAAGAGGTACTCTCTCAGCTGCCCGATGTCATTCAGCAGGAAGGCATCACCTCGTTCAAAGTGTTTATGGCGTACAAAAATGTATTTCAGGCAGATGATGAAACCCTATTCAGAACACTGGTTGCTGCAAGGGAACTCGGGGGACTCGTCATGGTTCACGCTGAGAATGGAGATGTCATTGAGTACTTAACCGAGAAGGCATTAGATGAAGGGAAAACGGAACCGATTTATCATGCTTTGACGAGACCTCCTGAACTTGAAGGGGAAGCCACCGGCAGAGCAGCTAAATTAACGGGATTAGCCGATTCCCAATTATATGTTGTTCATGTTTCGTGCTCGGAGGCTGTGGAACAGATTTCAGCGGCGAGGAGTAAAGGGTTGAATGTATGGGGGGAGACTTGTCCACAATACCTTGTCCTTGACCAAACCTATTTAGAGCGCCCCAACTTTGAAGGGGCCAAATACGTATGGTCACCTCCACTCAGGGAAAAGTGGCATCAGGACGTTTTATGGAACGCATTGAAAAGCGGGCAGCTCCAAACATTGGGATCTGATCAATGTTCTTTTGATTTCCAGGGACAGAAGGATCTAGGAAAAGAAGATTTCACTAAAATTCCGAATGGCGGACCGATCATTGAGGACCGGGTATCCATATTATTCTCAGAAGGGGTGGAAAAAGGACGCATAAGCTTGAATCAGTTTGTAGATATCATGTCAACAAGGAGTGCCAAATTGTTTGGATTGTATCCTCAGAAAGGGACCGTTGCCGTTGGATCGGATGCAGATATCGTCATCTTTGATCCGGATGCAGAAAGAGTCATCTCTGCTGCGACCCATCATATGGCAGCAGATTATAACCCGTTTGAAGGCATGAAAATCAAAGGCGAACCGGTTTCTGTATTATCCAGGGGTGAATATGTCATCAAAGATAAAAAGTTTGTAGGAAAGCAGGGTACCGGCAAGTATATTAAGAGAGCGAAATACGGTGAACTGCTGGTAAATGAAGAGAGTGCAGCACTTCAATCCTCTAAGAGCTGAAAACCATTATAGATAAACATCCATCCTAATCCTAGAACGACTCCTCGCGGGACGGGTGCAGGGACTGCGCCCGCTCGCCTCTCTTGTTAAGAAGATTGGTAAAGCCATTCGAAGCAAACAAAGTGGGGTGTTCATGTTGAAAAGAAGTTATTTAAAGTCTCCCGATCTATTACCTATCAAAGAAAGTGAAAGGAAAGTTACAAAGCTTGGCTATTCCTTTATGTGGGTGGGGATGGTCGTCGTACTTGCAACCTTCGCAATCGGTGGGGCAGGCGTCGTGTCGTTACCATTACCCCTTGTTGTTTTAGCCACCATCATAGGATCCCTTGCCATTGGATTATTTATTACCTTAACAGGCGATATAGGGATTGAACATGGTTTATCCTTCCCTGTATACATGAGAGCACCCTTCGGAACGATCGGGACGCATATTCCATCCGTGGTTCGAGGCCTGGCTGCTTCCATGTGGTTCGGAATCAACACATACTTCGGGGCTACCGCGATGAACGGAATTCTTAATATATTATCAGGTTTTGATAACTGGTTTGTTTGCTTCATGATTTTTGCGATTCTTCAATTGGTGAATACGGCACTTGGGATTAAAGCTGTGGAACGTTTTGCGGACCTTGCCGCCCCAGTCATCATTCTCATCTCCGTATGGATGTATTCTTCATTATCAGACTCCGCAGCCTCCCAGGGAAGAGATATCTGGAGTTGGGTTGAAAGTCCGGTGACGGGGGCAGCCACATTCACTGCTTTCCTTGTTGTGATTTTTAGTAATATGGGATTTTGGGCAACACTTTCAGCAGATATTCCTTCCATTTCACGCTTCATGAAGGCTCCAAGCAATGAAAGGAATTGGTTCAAGAGAAATCGGAGTGCACTCATAGGTAATCTTATAGCCCTTCCGATTACACAAGCATTTATGGTATTAATCGGCGGTATTTCGTATATAGCCGTACTGAATTATGATCCTGTAGTTGCCCTGCAGGAGGCGGCAAGCGGATTTGTTTTAGGTGTCCTGCTCCTGATGATCGTCCTGGCACAATGGTCTACGAATATTGCGGCCAATATAGTACCTGCAGCCACCATTTTTTCAAATGTAGGGGGACCTAAATTTCCTTTTTGGGCCGGTGTGTTGACAGCCGGGGTCGTGGGGACGATAGTCCAGCCATGGAACCTTTTCGATATCATCATTCCCGTTCTGCTGTTTGTAGGGGGGATATTATCCGCCATCGTCGGAATATTGATATCAGATTACTATTTTATAAGAAAACGCCGGGTCAATGTCCCCGCATTATATGAAGACAGGGGACAATTCAGCTATATGAAAGGTATCAATCTTGCTGGCTTCATATCATGGATCCTTGGGGCAGTCGCTTCATATTTCGTTCCTAACTTCTCGTTTCTGGTTGGATTTGGTATAGGAGCCCTCTGCTATTACGTTTTGGCTAAGTATTGGTGGTTCAAGAAGTATGAGCAGGCAGAACTTTCCGATCCCAGTGATGAGAAGTATCTGGGAATGTCGGTAGGCCGTGATTGGATCATTGAGGAAGCAGAGGAAAACGTTATCGAAAAATCCCCAACAGGTACAAGTTTGTCTTGAGTGGGCTGCAGTGGTACCAAATAGGATGATGAAAGGGTGTCGAAATGTCCGATTATCAAGAGTTCTTAAGCGAAAGAGACAAGATTGATTTTCTTCTGCAAAAGGGTTTTAAAATAGAAAAGGTCACTGAAAATCTCAGTGGGGCTTTTGTTGTATTTAAACATACTGAAAATAAGAGAAGCGCCACTTTGCATGTAAAAACGGCGAATGCACGAAAGTATTTTTCAAATCTATTATTTCAAGCACAACATTGAAAGGGGGCCGAGTGGCATGAGGGATCTGCCCGCAGACATAGAGTTGACGATTGCCCCCGGAAATATGCAAACGACGGATGAATTAATACATTGGATATTATCCGTCTTGTCTTCTAATCACTTGACTGACGAACAATTAGTGAAGTGGTGGGGGGAGGAGATACAGTTTGCAATCCCCCATACCGAAGAGGAGTGAAGGATTGGTTCTACCAATCCTTTTTCTCCATTTACAACGCCAAACAAAAAGGGAGAGAAGGATGAAAAGTCATTTCTATTTTTCAGTGAAAGATATCCTGGAAAGAAAGTACTTTGAACACGCTAAGGTGATGGCTGGACACAGAGGTCTCTCCAGACAAGTAAAATGGGTACACATTGTCGAAGTCACTTCTATTAAAAATCTTCTTAACGGGAATGAATTGATTCTTTCAACTGGTCTTGCCTTGAAGGAGGAAGGGAGTTTCCTATCACTGATTCAACAGTTGGGAGCTTGTGATGCAGCGGCCCTTTGTATCGAACTTGATACGAATATCTCTACCATACCCGCAGCTGTATTGGAGTGGGCGGATGAATTTGATTTTCCCATCATTGTTTTTGAAAAAGAAGTCCCGTTTGTCAGTATCACACAGGATATACACGCCGTAATCATCAATCAGCAATATGAGATGATCAAGAAACTTGATTTCTATGCTCAAAACCTGAATAAATTGCTGCTGTCAGTCAAGCACTGCAGGGATATCCTTCAAGTATTACATAAAGAATTGAATGTACCGGTACTTTTTCAATTGAAAGAACAAGATGTTAAGGTTCATCCCTTAATGTGTTCGTCTGAAGAAGAGCTCTTCCTGCAAAACTATTATAAAAGCAAAGACAGTAAAGATCATCATGTTGCTTCAACGAAGGTCATCCTATTTGATCAGGAGTATGCAGAGCTTTGCATCTGCAGGTACAATCATCCGTTTAGTGAATATGAGCTACTGATACTTGACCGGACATCCACCGCCCTTGCTCAATATTGGATGAGGGAATTGTATTTTGATGAACAAAAACGCTTGGAAGAATCAAAATGGATCATGTCCTGGTTAAAAGGAGAGCAATCATACGAGGGACTTGCCGCTTTCATGGATGACCTAAACGTATCGATTCACGGTGGTGTCGTATGTATTTGCAAGATGAATACACTGGCTGATAAAGAAATGCTTGATTTAACCTTCTTCAATCTAGTAATAAAAAGCATATTTGAACAATATGGATTCAAAGTGGTGCCCGAAAGGTTCGATCATGATTTAGTCTTCATTCTCCTTGATACCCGGAGAACCGGAGATTGGAAGGCACGATTGATCAGTGCTTATGAAAAGATTTTAAAATCAGGATTTTTCAAAAAGTCGTCAGGTGCCATATTTGCTACAGGTAAATATCAGCTCGAGATGATGGATATTCATAGAAGCTATGAAACTGCGAAAGATACCCTTGAGTTTCAAACGAAAGTCGATGGAGGAGACCATTATTGTTTCTTTGACGACCTTCATTTATTCAGATTGATTTCAATCGTCAACGAGAATGTGAACATGTGGGAAATGATAGAAGAATTTCTTTCTCCGTTAATAAAATATGACAGGGACCACGATGGGGATTTATTGAAAACACTTAAAGTTTTCCTTGCTTGTCAGGGGTCAAAGCAAGAAACCTCCAAAAGATTATTTATTGTGAGACAAACACTTTATCATCGACTGAAGAAAATAGAAGATATGCTTGGCGAGGATTTCATGAGATCGGATAAACGTGTGACCATCGAATTTCTATTGGCGGCTCATGAATATTTGCAGCCTCAAAGTGTATTGAAGAAGACAAAGGTACATTAAAGACAGCTTTCAGGTATAGTGTCCAACGGGAATCCCTGGTTATGTTACACAATGTCTAATGAATGACCTGACGTTTTCTTTCATAATGAAACTATCGAGTATACAGAAAGTTCTGAACTTCTTTGGGGTATTTTTAAAAAATAATAAGGAGGAACTGAATATGACTGTAATAAAAAAAGAGGTAGCAGTATTGAAAAATTACATTGGGGGTAAGTGGGTGGATTCCCTCAGCTCACAAACATTGGAAGTCTTAAATCCAGCCACAAATGAAGAAATTGCGAGGGTTCCGATATCTACTAAAGAAGACGTGGCGATGGCAGTAAAAGCTGCGAAGCATGCTTCAGAAACGTGGAAGAGAACCCCGGTGCCAAAACGTGCCCGAATTCTGTATAAATATCATACATTGCTTTCAGACAATCACGATGAACTTGCCAGATTGGTGGTGCAGGAGAATGGGAAATCATTCAAAGAAGCGTATGGTGAAGTACAGCGTGGATTAGAATGTGTGGAATTCGCTTGTGGAGCACCCACCCTCATGATGGGAGAGACGCTCAGTGGGATCGCGGAAGATATTGACTCCGAAATGTTCCGCTATCCACTAGGTGTTGTAGGGGGGATTACTCCATTCAACTTCCCGATGATGGTCCCGTTATGGATGTTCCCCCTTGCCATCGCCTGTGGAAATACGTTCGTATTGAAGCCATCTGAAAGAACCCCGATCTTAGCCAATAGACTTGCTGAGCTGTTATCGGAAGCGGGAATGCCTGATGGGGTCTTAAACGTCGTACACGGTGCACACGATGTGGTGAATGGCTTACTGGAGAACAAGGACATTGCGGCCATATCATTTGTCGGAAGCCAGCCTGTTGCGAAATATGTATATCAACAAGCTGCCTCACAAGGGAAAAGGGTGCAGGCACTATCAGGGGCAAAGAACCATCATATCGTCATGCCTGATGCAGATTTCAATAAAGCGGCTGAACATATCATCAGCTCAGCATTCGGCAGTGCAGGACAGAGATGCATGGCATGCAGTGCAGTAGTGGTGGTTGGAGACAACGAAGAGTTTGTAAAGGCTCTAAATAAAAAGGCAGACGAATTATGTATAGGGGACGGGATGGATGAGGAAGTGCTGCTGACTCCGGTCATTCGAAAGGAAAATCGGGAGAAGACTCTCGGTTATATAGAAAAAGGCATACAGGAAGGAGCGTCACTCATTAGGGATGGCCGTAAAGAGATGGAAGATTTCAAGGAAGGGAACTTCTTGGGGGCCACAATCTTTGATCATGTGACTCCAGAAATGACAATTGCAAAAGAAGAAATGTTTGCACCCATCCTCAGCCTTTTAAGAGCTGAAGATCTGGACGGGGGATTGGATTACATCCGCCAGTCAAGATACGGTAATGGGGCTACGATCTACACGAAAGACGCAGGCGCCGTCCGACAGTTCAGGGAGGAAGCAGACGCAGGGATGCTGGGTATTAATGTGGGGGTTCCTGCGACAATGGCATTCTTCCCGTTTTCAGGGTGGAAAGACTCTTTCTATGGAGATATGCATGTAAATGGGAAGGATGGAGTAAATTTCTATACTAGGAAGAAAATGATCACTTCTCGATTTGATTTTTAATCAAGGTTAGGGGGAATCTTCATGGTAAAAGCAGGTCACTCTCAAGATGTATGGTTGAAGCAGGACGAGAAACTTATTTGGCACTCCATGAAACCATACAATCCCGGGGGAACGATGGTTGTGACGGAATCTCACGGATCGTGGATAACTGATCAGGATGGAGAGAAGTATCTTGATGGTATGGCAGGATTATGGTGTGTTAACGTTGGATATGGAAGACAGGAGTTAGCAGAGGCAGCTTACGAACAGCTAAAGAAAATGGCTTACTTTCCTCTTACACAAAGTCATCAGCCGGCCATTGAACTTGCAGAGAAGTTAAATCAATTACTTGGTGATGAATATGTGATTTTCTTCTCCAACAGTGGATCTGAAGCCAATGAAACGGCCTTTAAGATCGCTCGCCAATATCATCAACAAAACGGTGAGCACGGAAGATATAAAATTTTCTCCCGGTATAGAGGGTATCACGGTAATTCCATGGGGGCCCTGGCTGCTACAGGGCAGGCTCAGCGTAAATTTAAGTATGAACCATTGGCGCCTGGATTTCATCATATTGCTCCTCCTGACGCATACCGTGATGAAGTGACAGGGGGGGATCCCCACGATCTTCCAGGAGTGAAAGCGATTGACCAGGCCATGACATGGGAATTAAGTGAAACAGTCGCGGCATTGATTATGGAACCAATAATTACAGGCGGTGGAATCCTAATGCCGCAGGATGGCTATATGAAGGCAGCCAAAGAGGTGTGTGTGAAGCACGGTGCTCTCTTAATAGTAGATGAAGTGATTTGTGGTTTTGGACGGACAGGAAAGGCATTCGGCTTTATGAATTATGACGTAAAGCCAGATATCATCACAATGGCCAAGGGTATCACCAGTGCCTATCTTCCGTTATCCGCCACTGCTGTAAAACGTGAGATCTATGAAGCCTTTAAGGGATCTGAAGAATATGATTATTTCCGTCATATCAACACATTCGGAGGAAATCCTGCAGCCTGTGCGCTGGCTTTGAAGAACATTGAAATCATGGAAAATGAGAAACTCTTTGAACGGTCAAAAGACCTGGGGGAAAAAACATTGAATTCCTTGAAAAATCACCTCCAGGATCACCCCTATGTAGGGGATGTCAGAGGAAAGGGATTATTGATCGGAATTGAGATGGTGACTCATAAGGAAACCAAGAAGCCATTGGAACTGGATAAAGTTAACGCAGTCATAGGATATTGCAAACAGAATGGAGTCATCATCGGAAAAAATGGTGCGACCGTGGCAGGATTCAACAATGTCCTGACCATATCACCTCCGTTAAACATCGAAGAAGAAGATCTGGAACGACTGGTATCGACTGTGATCAAGGGGATTCAACACCTTAAATAATCAGGTTAAAGGCATCTGCAAGTGCAGATGCCTTTAATTTTGTATGGAATGATCGACTTGTTTTTCCTGGGGTAATTCCCGTGAGGCGCTTGGGACCTTTCTTTTTTTTACATTGATAAGGTCAGATGAATGTACGGTGATGATCACTTGCCCACCTGCAATTTTTGCCCGGATGAGAAGGGGCTGATTATAAGCATTTTTAAAGGTGAAATCGGGACCGTACCAGCTCACGGTAGCATCTCTGCCTTCAGGGACATATGGCACTCGTTTTGAGTGGTGATACCTTTCCAATATGGTAACGCCCGCTTGATCTACTGCATTATATAAGGTTGATGATACCTGGCAGATACCACCACCGATATCTTCTGAAAGTTCCCCCCTTACAATGACTGGGGCTTTTTTATACCCCTTTTCTTTCGTTCTTTTTCCTACCACGCCATTAAAAGAGAATACTTCCCCTGGAAATACAACCGTATTGTTGATTTTTTTGGTTGCCAGGGTAATATTTTGCGTTCGCTCTTCATTACGTTTATTAAAGAACGTAACATACTGCCCGATCTTTTGTGTTCGTATATGAGAGAGGATTTCACTGTCCACCTTTGGATATAACGTCAACAAAGGAGGTTCGATCACTCCCGATCCCTTAGATAACAAGAAACCTTCAACCAGACCACGGAACTTCCTTTCATGAAGCTTATATCCGGCTTCTTCAGGTACTATCCGGTTAAGTTCATTAATATAGGCATTTTGCGGAGGGGTGTAGACCTTATTCTGGACCTGTGAAACAACATCTTCAAAGTGTTTCTCATTCATTAATGGTTCATCCAGTAATGGTACTTCCAGGTAGTGGCGGTCAACTGAAATGGGTGTGTGATTTGGTGACTGGATATGTAGGTGATCATGACTTCCCATTACCGGAAATACTAACAGACCAATCGCAGTCAGGTTAAGCAAAAGCATATGAATCCTCCCTTTCATGGGTAGTATCCGTATAAAATAGCTATTTCATGTTCGGCTGCCATTTCCAAAAATTGAGCGAATGAACCGCCAATAAGGTGACCAAAACTAAGGAAAAAAATGAGGTTTCGTACATGCTTTTTATGATGAGATTTACAATCGTCCTGTCAATGCTCCTTGCCTTTGGAGTAAAATCGGCCGATGCCTTTCCAAGTTTTCAGGTAGAGGTACTCCCATGGGAACAAGTAAAGGAAATCATTCCAAACCACTCTTATTTTACGATTATTGATATAGATACAGGATTGTCTTTCAACGTGCAGAGAAGGGCAGGAAGTAAACACGCGGATGTTCAGCCGGTCACAGATAAAGACACGAAAATAATGAAAGCCATTTACGGGGGAAAGTGGAGTTGGGATCGTCGTGCCATTCTGGTATTGGTTCATGACCAATTCATCTCTGCCTCCATGAATGGAATGCCTCATGGTGCCGGAGCACTCCAAAATAATTTTCCAGGCCATTTCTGTGTCCATTTCTACGGAAGTACGACGCATAAGACACCAAATCCTGACTTAGCCCATAAAGTCATGATATTGAAAGCTGGTGGGGAACTGGACAGTTTCCTGTACCGCATGGATCCATATGAATTAATCAGTGTACTTGAGATTGCCATTAATCAGCACGATGAAGGACTTCTTTCAAAAATAATGACCGGAAACAAACGTTCAATTAAAAAGGTACTTGCTTCGGTGGAACATTTCCTGATTACCCAAAGATCCATACTTCCCGTGGAGGACTTGCCTGCTCTAGTGGCGATGAAAGTACCATTCAAGGTGAAATGGATAAGCTCCAATCATTCACAGGGGGAAAAGGATGCTGTTTTTTATTTGCACAGGGATTCATTGGAGGATCAATGGAAAATAGATGGACCAACATTTACTGATGAAATCCATTAATGGACGAATCAGCTAACATTAATTCCCTCCAGTGGGTGAAATCTTATCCTTTATATGAGTTTTCATTAGGTGAAAGAGGGAAAAGAGTATATAAATGAATCGTGGAGGGAAAGACCGATGGTGGACTTTGTCATGAAATTAATCAAGGAATTGGGAATGTGGGGGTTATTCGCTGGAAATGCCATTGAAGCGTCCTCATTGCCTTTTCCAGGCGCCCTTGTGACGCTGACTTATGGATACGTCTTGGATCCATCCCCGATGAAGCTATTAATATTAGCGCTCACCAGCAGTGCCATCTATACCATTTTTAGTTTCATCCCTTATGGTATCGGATTTAAACTGAAGGATAAGATCAAGGAAAAAACCAGTTCGAAGAAAATTGAAAAGGGGCAGAAGTGGTTTCGGAAATGTGGTTTGTGGAGTATTGCGATTACGAGACCCCTCGGCATCGGTAATTATGTCTCCTATGTTGCAGGTATCAGTAAAGTGAATAAGTGGAAATTTGGAGGATTAACCTTTATAGGTATATTCCCGATCACCCTCACGATGTTAATAGTCGGGAAAAATGGTAACTTGAAGTCCGTTCAATCCTTGATGAGTCATATTCAGACCTATCTTCTCATCGGAGGGGCTGTGCTCCTGATTGGGTACCTGCTATATAAGTTCGTGTATAAACCAAAATCAAAGTCCGCTTGTTTACAAGATGAAGCAACTATCGCCAAGCAAGCTGAATAAATAAAGGAAAGTTCGCTCCTGAAAATGGGAAGCGGATTTTTTTTGATTACAGGACATTACATCATGTGCTTCCTCAATCTACTACATGCTCCAACCCTGATCTGTATGATATAATGAATAGTCGAGAATAGCAGATTTACTTGGAAAGGTTTGAATGAAACCATGACACAATACACTCCAATGATAAAACAATACTTACAAGTAAAGGCAGAATACCAGGATGCCTTTTTATTTTTTCGTTTAGGCGATTTTTATGAGATGTTCTTTGATGATGCCGTCAAAGCATCCCAGGAACTTGAAATAACCTTAACAAGCCGTGATGGGGGTGGAAAGGAACGAATCCCCATGTGTGGTGTACCCTATCATTCTGCTCCTAATTACATAGAGCAGCTCATCGATAAAGGATTTAAAGTAGCGATATGCGAACAGACCGAAGATCCTAAGCAAGCCAAGGGGGTAGTGAGAAGGGAAGTTGTCCAGCTCATTACACCAGGTACGGTGATGGATGGGAAAGGTCTGAATGACAAAGAAAATAACTATATTGCTTCCGTCACCGCTTTTGATGATGATACGTATGGACTTGCTTATAGTGACCTTACAACAGGTGAAACCAAGGTGACGGTCGTTTCAGAAGGCCTCCAGGCGTTGATGAATGAATTAGCCACCATTGGGGCTAAAGAAGTGGTCATCCATCCTGATCTTTCTGATGAAATTCAGGGCAGGATCAAAGAGAGAACCGATGTTACCTTATCCTTTGAGCAGGAATCGAATCCAGGACATGCTTTCACCCATCTGGTGGAACCACTGAAGCAAGGGAAACTCATCCAAGCCTCTTCACTCCTGTTCCATTATTTATTCCGAACACAGAAAAGGAGTTTGGATCACCTGCAAATCGTGGAAACGTATCAGCTTCACCAATTTATGAAAATGGATTATTATTCGAAGCGGAACCTGGAGCTGACAGAAACCATCCGTTCCAAAGGGAAGAAAGGGTCACTTCTTTGGCTGTTGGATGAAACGATGACCGCGATGGGTGCCCGACTTTTGAAGCAATGGATCGATCGACCCCTCATAAACAAACAGGAAATCGAAAGGCGTCAGACAGTGGTGGAGGTGTTAATGGAACGCTTCTTTGAAAGGCAGGATCTGAGAGAACGACTGAAAGAAGTGTATGATCTCGAGAGGCTGGCTGGCCGCGTCGCCTTCGGAAATGTAAATGGACGTGATTTGATCCAGTTGAAAAAATCCCTGCAACAGATCCCCGTCTTAAAGCAATTGATCCAATCGCTGGAAAATGATGCAACCGATGAGCTTGTCGCAAGGCTCGACCCTTGTGAAGAGTTGACGGATCTTCTCGAAAAGGCATTGATCGAAAATCCTCCCTTGTCTATAAAAGAAGGAAGTTTGATTCAGGATGGATATCATGAGGAACTGGATCAATATCGTGATGCTAGTAAAAATGGTAAATCGTGGATTGCGAAGCTTGAACGCGATGAAAGGGAAAGGACAGGAATAAGGTCACTTAAAGTAGGATTCAATCGGGTATTTGGTTACTATATCGAAGTAACGAGAGCGAATCTGCAGCACTTGGAAGAAGGACGTTATGAACGGAAACAGACTTTAACCAATGCGGAGCGGTTCATCACCCCGGAATTGAAAGAGAAAGAATCCCTCATCCTCCAGGCTGATGAAAAGAGTGTGGATTTAGAATATGAATTATTCATTGGAATACGAGAAAGGGTAAAGGAATTTATCCCGCGCCTGCAAAAACTGGCGAAACTTGTCAGTGAACTGGACGTTCTACAGTGCTTTGCTACAGTCAGCGAGAAACGTCATTACACCCGCCCTGTTTTCAATGACGAAAGAAGGATCATGCTGAAGGATGGACGGCATCCCGTGGTGGAAAAGGTGATGGGTGCCCAGGAGTACGTTCCGAATGACTGTTATATGGACGAGGAAAGAGAAGTCTTTCTCATCACTGGACCCAATATGTCGGGTAAAAGCACCTATATGAGACAGGTGGCCCTAACGAGCATCCTTGCGCAAATCGGGTGTTATGTGCCTGCAAGTGAGGCAAATCTTCCTGTATTCGATCAGGTATTCACCCGCATTGGAGCTGCGGATGATTTGATCTCCGGTCAGAGTACATTCATGGTAGAAATGCTTGAGGCCAAGAATGCCATCATTCACGCAACTCAACAAAGTCTGATTCTGTTCGATGAAATTGGACGGGGCACATCCACTTATGACGGGATGGCATTGGCACAGGCAATCATTGAGTACATCCATGAACATATCGGGGCAAAAACCTTATTCTCCACTCACTACCATGAATTAACGGTTCTTGAGGAAGAGTTGGCAAAAGTGAAAAATGTTCATGTAAGTGCGATGGAGCAAAATGGAAAACTTGTTTTTCTTCATAAAATCAAAGAGGGTGCGGCGGACAAAAGTTATGGAATACATGTTGCAGAACTCGCTGAACTGCCACAGGCCCTCATTCAGAGAGCGAATGAAATTCTTCTTGAGCTTGAACGGAAGGAAGAGCCTTCATCTTCTAATGAAGTAGCGGCTTCAAGGGAATCGTTTGTAGAAAAGCGGGAAACAAGTGAAGAAGATTTGGCCCAGCTATCCTTTTTTGGAGCTGAAAAATCGGAAAAGAAGGAAAAGCTGAATTCCAAAGAAAAGAAATGTATAGAGGAATTAAAAAAATTGGATATCCTTGAAATGACGCCATTGGATGCTATGAATACATTATACGGAATCCAAAAGAAATTAAAGCAATAAGGAGGTGGAACTGTGGTGAAAATATTTCAGCTTGATGATTCCCTTTCTAATAAAATTGCAGCAGGGGAAGTGGTGGAACGACCGGCTTCTGTGGTGAAAGAACTCCTTGAAAATAGCATCGATGCAGGTGGGACCGTCATCGAAATCCATATCGAGGAAGCAGGTTTACAATCCATACGCATCATCGATAATGGCGACGGAATTGAGAAGGAAGATGTCCAAACAGCCTTTAAGCGGCATGCAACGAGTAAGATCAAAGACGAAAATGATCTGTTCCGTATCCGAACGTTGGGATTCAGGGGAGAAGCACTTCCGAGTATTGCTTCTGTTTCTTATTTCACATTAAAAACCAGTACGGGTGAAGGTCCCGGTACGAGTATTGAACTCCAAGGTGGAGAAGTCCAATCGATTGAAAGCACGTCGTCCAGAAAAGGAACGGACATCACAGTTTCACAACTGTTCTTCAATACCCCTGCTCGGTTAAAATACATGAAAACCATCCATACGGAGCTTGGCAATATAACGGATGTAGTAAATCGGATTGCCCTTGCCCATCCTTTTGTCTCGATCAAGCTTCTCCATAACGGCAAATCCCTTTTGCACACGAATGGAAATGGGGATGTCCGGCAGGTCCTTGCCGCGATTTACGGTGTCGGGATAGCGAAGAAGATGGTACCGATCGAAGTGGAGTCCCTTGATTTTAAAGTAAAAGGCTTCATATCCCTTCCTGAGGTCACCAGGGCATCAAGGAATTATATTTCGACGATGATCAACGGGAGATTCATCAAGAACTATGCACTGGCGAAAGCGATCGGGGAAGGATATCACACACTTCTCCCCATCGGACGACATCCCATCGTGCTCCTTAGTATCGAGATGGACCCGATCCTGGTGGATGTGAATGTGCATCCATCGAAAATGGAGGTCCGCATCAGTAAGGAAGCAGAGCTCAATGCGTTGGTGACGGAAGGAATCAAGAGGGTGTTCAAAGGAAAGGAACTGATTCCGTCAGGAGCCCTCTCACCTAAACTGGCTCAACCGAAGTCGGAGCAGACATACTTGAATCTCGATCACGCCGCTAAGCGACAAGAAAGTAGATATGGTAAGAGTGACTCCGTCCGGGAGCCGTCGCTGCCTAAAGAAGAGATGGTGAAGCTGTATGAGCCGCAGCGACCTCTCATTGAGGCGGAAGACAGCATCGTATCAAATGAGGAACCTCTTCAACGGTACCCTGTCGAGGAAGAAGAATCCCGGGAACAATCTATACAAGTAATCGACGAGGAAAAGGAAACACCCAGGGTTCCCACTCTTTATCTTGTCGGGCAAATGCATGGTACGTATATATTCGCCCAAAATGAACGTGGTCTTTATATCATTGATCAGCATGCGGCTCAGGAACGGATAAAGTATGAATTTTATAAAGAGAAGGTGGGGCAGGTCGCGAAAGAGCTTCAGGAACTCCTTGTTCCCCTTACACTTGAATTCTCCACGGATGAGTATATTAAGATCAATGAATCACGTTCACTCCTTGAAGAAGTAGGGGTTTTCCTTGAGGCCTTCGGATACAACAGTTTTATCGTACGTGCCCATCCACAGTGGTTTCCTAAAGGGGAAGAGCAGGAAACCATCGAAGACATGATTGAGCAGATCATCAAGATGAACAAGGTCGATATTAAAAAGCTCAGGGAAGAAGCAGCCATCATGATGAGTTGCAAGGGGTCCATCAAAGCAAATCATCATTTGAGGAATGAGGATATGCAGGCGCTGCTGGATGAATTAAGAAGAACCAGCGATCCATTCACCTGTCCTCACGGTCGACCGATTATCATTCATTATTCCACCTATGAAATGGAAAAAATGTTTAAACGGATTATGTAATGGAATGAATGGGGATGAGCCTTTACAAGGTTCATCCCCATTCAACCATATTTGTTTTGATGTTCCTTTTTTCTTGTCAGATAGTCTTCATCCTCTCTCGCCAATTTCCATTTCTCTTCAAATATGGCGGCTGATTCAGCTTTCTGTTCATCTATCTTTCGATCATTGATATCCCCATCGTTATCGTATTTTTTTCCCCCAGGATAATTGGCGTACCTTCTCGCCCTCGTATAGCCCATCTGAAGGAATTTCCTTGCCATATCCATTCCCACAAAATCATTCTCCTCCTTATATTGAAGAAACATGCGATAAATGGTACTTGAGGATTCTTCTGCAATATCCGGTGTTTTAAAACGCCATTCTGGAAGGATTTCGCTTTTATAGGGCTCTACAAGTAAAACGCCTTGTTCCCCGCGGCCTACACGGTATTTTTCAGGGTGTTTACGAAAATCTATGGAATCAAAATCCATGTCATAATCAAAACTCAAGACCCTCACCTCCTAACTATCTTCTACCCATAATCCTAATACGGATAAACGAAGAGGAGTTTCTGTGAAAAGTTACAATAATAATATTATGGTAACCAGATTAAAATTCATGCTAATAGAGGATTTTCAAGTCTTTTCTTTAATGTATATAGAAAGGATGTAAGCGCTCTTTTTTGAGGGGGAAGAAATATGATTGAAGTTGAAACGTCTTTAAACAATGAATCTGTTCAGGAAGAAACATATTTGACGGCATCTTATCGAGTGGATAAAAGGCAGTTTTCTGAAAAGGAATATAATAAATTTGTAAAGTTGAAGGGGGTCAAGGATTGGTCCACATTAACTTGGAAGGACGTTGGTCGTCCTTATGAGGTGACGTCCTTTGCTAAAGAAAAAAAGGATTGGGAAAAAGAAAAAGGAAAATCACTACCCGTCCATACGTCTTGGGAAATGTTTAATCGCTCTTTCCATGAATGGTTTGTGAAAGATGTGCCTGCAGAAACGAAGGAAAGTAGAAGTCGCATCGTCAGGAATGCTTTGAAACTAAATATAAAAGAATCCACGGAAGCATTAGGGGATCACCTCAGGCTGCATCTCTGGAATTATGTGCACAGAATACAGGATGGTGTTTGGGATCCCAGGGGGAAGAGAGCCTTATTCAGCGGACTGGATGTGGTTAAGCCGAAAATATTATTTTTAGGGGCAGCTGAAGGGTATGAAGCCATGCAGCTTTCTGCCCTCTATCCCGGCAGTGAAATCGTGATGGTCGATTATGATTCGTTTTGTCGTGATATTCGGTATCGGGAATTTCCGGAAACGTACCCCTTCCTCGGGCCAAATCCCTCCACAGGCGGATTGAAAACGTATTATAAAGGTGACTTTAAGACAACATACATCGTCTCGGATATCAGGGATTTATCGTTCGGAAGGGAGTTTGACATCGTTTTGAGTGTCGGGCTATTAGAACATTTTCCCGATGATTATAAGTCAGAAGTGATAGAGTGGCATCGGAAATTTTTGAAGCCAAATGGATACATGGTCTTGACTACACCAAGGGCTCAGCTTAAATCCAAAGTCTATTACGAAGTGATGGCGGATGTTATGAACCACACATACAGGGAATTGATGACCATTGAACAGATGGGTCTGTATTTATATGAAAATGGGGCGGATATTTTACAGCACGGGTACATTAAAGTTCATAATGGAATCATTGCTAAAATAAGGTAAGAAATCATAAGCATTCAATTGATCCCCATTCAATCGAATGCTTTTTTATTTTAGCTGTTGATTCGTCCATTATGAAAATTCTCCTTTTTGAGAGCAGGATTTTTCTCCTGAAGGGCTAATATTAAAGATATAATTATTTTTCAGAAAATTCTATATATAAACTGGGGGATATTAGAATGGATGGAGGCATTGAGCTTCAGCATCAGAAAAAGAATAAACGTCTGAAAATAACGCTGTGGACCGCAGGGAGTATATTGTTTATCCTCCTCGGACTCTTGATCTTTGCAAATTATTATATTGACAGGTCTCTTCCCGTTACAACCGGAACCCTTACACTGAAGGGATTATCAAAGGAAGTGACAATCATAAGAGACGAAGATGGCGTGCCTCATATTCAGGCTCAAAATGAAAAAGATCTTTATATGGCACAAGGATATGTTCAAGCGCAGGATCGTTTGTTCCAAATGGATCTAAGCAGGCGCCAGGCATCGGGAAGATTGAGTGAAGTTGTTGGGGAGAAGGCGGTGGATAGGGACAAGTTCTTCCGTACATTTGGTTTAAGGAGGGCAGCGGAGGTATCTTTTACCGCCTATCCGGATGAAGCAAAGCAGCTTCTGGAATGGTATGCCGAGGGAGTCAATGCATATATGGAAGAGGCCCAGGATGGGGGAAGGCTCCCTATTGAATTCACTCTATTAGGCTACAAACCTGAGAAATGGACACCGATTGATTCTTTGACCATAGGGAAATACATGGCTTTCGACTTGGGGGGGCATTGGCAGGGCCAGGCCTTCAGGTATTGGGCGTTGGATAATCTGTCGAAGGAGAAGGCTTATGACCTTTTTCCGACTTATCCGAAAGATGCGCCTACCATTCTCTCAGATATAGGAGAGCCACAGATTGATTTCAAGCAATCATTCGCTGCAGCAGTCATACCGCCGGAATTTAACGGAAGCAATAACTGGGTTGTCAGCGGAGATAAGACCAAAAGCGGAAAGCCATTACTGGCAGATGATCCACATCTATCATTGGGGACACCTTCCATATGGTATCAAATGCAGCTCGAATCACCTGAAGTCAATGTAAGTGGAGTGATCTTTGCCGGAATTCCGGGGATTATCCTGGGTCACAATGAACAGATTGCATGGGGAGTCACCAACACGGGTCCCGATGTACAGGACTTGTATATTGAAAAGCGTAGCGAGAAAGATCCAGATCTGTTTTTGTATGACGGGAAATGGGAAAAGGCAACCATCGTACAAGAACCGATCAAGGTAAAGGATGGTGAGACCATACCTTATAAAGTCACCATAACGAGGCATGGGCCGGTGATTTCAGAGTTTGCTCATCAAGATGAGGCAAAAGAAGTAATGGCCATGAGATGGACCGCATTGGATCCCAGTCTTGAGCTCTCCGCCATCATCAATATCAATAAGGCGAAGAACTGGGATGAATTCGAAGAAGCCTTGGAGGACTTTCATGTTCCTACCCAGAATTTCGTATTTGCTTCTAAAGATGGCACGATAGCATACAAGGCAAATGGAAAGATTCCTATCAGGAAGAAAGGGGATGGGCTATTGCCTGTTCCGGGATGGGATCCTGATTATGATTGGCAGGGATTCATACCCTTTGACGAACTTCCGAAGGTGATCAATCCCCAATCAGGATTTGTGGCTACTGCGAATAATAAAGTAGTAGATGATGATTATCCTTACCATATCAGTCATCACTGGGCACAACCGTATCGATATATGAGAATCTCAGAATACTTAAAAGGAAAAAGTGAGCTTACGATTTCTGATATGAAAGCATTGCAAATGGATCAGAAGAATTTACACGCACGTGAGTTTGTACCTATCCTTACGGAGGATTTGGAGACCGGGTCATTGACCGATGAGCAAAAAAAAGCCATAGAGATCCTAATCTCATGGAACTATGTTGATGATAAGAACTTAGCCGCCCCTCTGATTTTTCATCAGTGGATGAATGAAATATCGACGGGACTTTTTGAAAAGGATGTACCGGATGATATGATGAAGCTCTTTGAGGGGCGTCAAAGTGTTGTCGATGAGCTTATTCGAAAAGCACATAAAGGGGAGGAGTCCGAGTGGTTTGCAGAGCAAGAAGGATACGAGACATTTTTGGCGAAATCCCTTGCGAGTGCACTGAGCGAGCTTGAGGAAGCATATGGATCATCCATGGATGAATGGGAGTGGGGGATGTATCATAGAGTATATTTTGAGCATCCATTATCAAGTGCTTCGCCCATCTTAAAAAAGTTCTTGAATGCCAGAGAGCCTGTACCTGTGGGAGGAAGCAGGGTAACAGTGGAGGCTGCCAGTTATAATGAGGAAGGTATCGTGAATCACGGAGCTTCATGGAGATTCGCGATCGATACTTCCGATATGGAGAACGGCTATCATATTGTCGGCCCGGGACAGGCTGGTCATTACAAGAGTGAATGGTATCAAGATCAAATTGACGCCTGGGTAAATGGAGATTATCATAAAACCTCACTTTCAGGCTCGAAAGGAGATCAATTGATACTAAAACCATAATTAGTTTATATGAAGCTAAGACATAATTAAATCCATTTCTTTAATAATGAACAATCTAATAAATAATTAGGATTGCGTGTTACACCG
>NZ_BCVQ01000028.1 GCF_001591825.1 Rossellomorea vietnamensis NBRC 101237 | reverse complement strand
AGAATTCTTCGTTTGGTTCATCATTTCTTTCGCCATCGTGCGAACATTTACTTTCATAAATGACCAGACTATATCTTCACCCTCTATAAAAAGTAGGGGTTGGGCACTTCGGATTCACAATGCTGATGACCATTGTTTCACCTACGGATTTCATCACCATAGCTTTCGCCTTAGATGGTTTATCCTAGTCGTTGAACCTTCTCCACTCTTTCAAGACAGGAGCTTGGCTGCTGATTGCCCAATCTTTTCTTTTGTTAAAGCCTTTACGCTTGTCGTTTCCAACTACGTTGTGGCAAGAAAAGCTCTAAGGGGTTTCCAGCAATTCACCCAATAATAATCACTGGCCGTTACCAGCCAGGACGACTGTGCTTGTCACTGTTTAGGCAGCTAAAGCATAATCTACGTCACGGATACGTGATTCCGCTGCAGTTAGGTTTTCAGAAGAAGTGTTTAGGTTATTGATCGTGTGTTCTAAACGGTTTTGATATGATCCTAATTTCGATCTCTCAGAAGAAACAGTCTTAATTGCACTATCGATGACTGTAATAGCAGCAGTTGCATTTTCATGTGTTGAAACATCTAGAGCAGCTTCAGAACCAGTGCTATTTGTACCATCTGTAACTTTCAAGGATGATGTATATGAAGCAGTTTTCCCATCCACTGTTACAGTTCCAGCAGCGCCTCCTGTTATACCTAATGCTAATGCACGCATATCGTCAACTTGTACAGTGAAGCTCTGCTCAGTATTTGCACCAATTTGCAAGTCTGATTTAAACCCTAAATTCGATCCAACCGATGGTTTGGCTAAATCAACCCCAGTTGCTTGACCAGAGCTTTCAGTAAGGGTAATGGTTGATCCCACGGCACCTGCAGCGTCAAATCTTCCAGCTAAGGTTGAATTTGCATCAATGGCTGCCGCAAGACTAGTCGCTGCAGCATCGGTACTAGTATCTATACTGAATTGACCTCTACTAGCATCCGCTGTTCCTTTAACAGCAGTAAACTGTTGACCTGAAATTGTGATAGTTTCTCCAGCTACTAAATTATTTGAAATAGTAAATGATGAACTACCAAGTTGTTCAGTTACACCACCACTCAAAGAAATTTGTTTAGTGTCCAAATCTCCTTCTGCAAATGTTCCCGCTGTTAAAGTTACATCTGTAGTGATTGTTGGTTCTAAATCAGTAGCGGCTTTAATTGCAGTATTTACGTCAGCCCAACTAGCAGGTTTATTTGTGTCTCCCCATGCAACTGTAATCTCTTTTGTGCCAGTATTTATTGTAGCGGCTAAAGGATCTGCAGCAGTACCAGATTTAGCAAACTTAATTTTATAACCATTTAAAGTTGTATCTCCATCAGTTACAGCAGAAGCTGTTACAGATCCTGTTGTTCCACCAAAATCTGCTGAACCCTCAGCTGTTGCACTCTGAATACTTTGAGTCCCAATTGTAAAGTTATTAAGTTTCCCAGTGGTTTCTCCACCATTTAATAATTTTTGAGTATTAAATTCTGTAGTATTGCCTACTCTATTAATCTCTGAAGTTAGTTGATTAACCTCATTTTGAATTTCTTTTCTATCATCTGCTGTATTTGTACTATTCCCAGCTTGAACTGCTAACTCACGCATGCGTTGTAATATATCATGCGTTTCATTAAGAGCTCCTTCAGCAGTTTGAATCATTGAGATACCATCTTGTGAATTTCGAGATGCTTGGTCTAAGCCTCTAATTTGACCACGCATTTTTTCTGAAATTGCAAGACCAGCAGCATCATCTCCAGCACGGTTAATGCGAAGTCCTGAAGACAACTTCTCCATAGATTTACCTTGTGCTGTAGAAGCACTATTTAATTGACGGTACGTATTCAAAGCCGCAATATTATGATTAATTCTCATAACTTAAATTTCCTCCTTGAAAATAAGCCCACATCCATGTGAACTATCTAGTTTTTAGTTTGCAACAAGTCACAAAGGTCGGCCGCCCTTCTCCTCATTGCTTACAATACTATTATCGGTCGTTTCGACTAGTGTTTAATAGTTTCAGAAAAATAATTAATCATTTTTTGGCAAAAGATTAAACAGATTGTCGATTCCTTTGGAAGCTTCGGTGTTTTCATCCTGAATAGAGAGATAGACTTCTTTCCGATGGATATCTACGTTCTTTGGGGCATTGATCCCGAGTTTCACTTGATCTCCTTTTACAGAAATGACCGTTAGCTCAATGTCATCCCCAATTTGAATGCTTTCTCCCGTTTTCCTTGTCAGTACTAACATCCCCTCACCCCTTCTTTCCTGCAGTCTGAGCAAAGATCAGGTGCTTGGTTTGGTAGTCTGAGTTGGTTAAGATGACTTGTTTTCCTTTGCGATGTGCTAGGTTAAGAATGATAGGTGCCTGTAAATTAGCTGTAGATTCATTAAGCGTCTCTCGTACAGTAAGAATAGAAAGCACCTGCACTTCTTTTTCGGAAGGCTCCCCAAGAGACTCCACACTAGACTGATCCAACTCAAAATCATAATCCTTAAAAAACACAAACGGATCTGTCACCACAAACCCAAGCTGAGAAGTCTTCACAGATTGCAAGATATGAAACCACTCATTCTCCGGAAGTGGCAATAATACAAACTGCTTCTCCTCTCCAAACCCAGGGATCCCGTGTTCGAATGTCAAAATGTCTTCCGACTCCACTTCTATTTCTCCATGATATTTCGTATTGATTTTCATCCGCTTCATTCCTTCATTCTATATTTCTTGTTCGTAGTTAATACCGACGTGTTTTAAGTTTGCAAAATCAATTTGTAAGTCTGCGTATCGTTTCAAGCTAACATCCACCTGGGCTGGAGTATACTGTATATTGGGCTTTTGAGGACGAGAGTTATTCACCACTTTTTGCGGTTCAACGTTCACTTTGACACTTCCGGGGTGATAGCTGATTTTAACGCTTCCTGCAGATGGAATCCATCCTATGTTAAACTCATACATCGAATCTTCACTGTTTCGTTTAGCCTGGGCGGCAATCGCACCTCCGCCATTCTCAATCATCATCAGTTCATCCCCGTCCTGGGCGACACGGGCAAGTCCCGCCACCCAGTCTTCATATCCTTGTTGGGAATATTCTTCTATCCTGCGGCGCACCGACTTCAAATCCATATCGGCCCGTGCCTCGGTTTGATCAATGGTTAGCTTGGAAGACGTACGCTCAATTTCCATCTTTGCCTGTGGCTGCTGGATATCCAATTCTGCCGGTGGCTGTTCAATGTCCATACGGCCTGGAGTCGTCCGGATGCTAATGGCTGCTGACGTGGACTGCAATCTTATTTGTGGAACGTTCACACATACTCACCTCCATATAAAAAGGGACTAGACCCTAAGGTGACAAAACACCTTAAAGGGTCAGCCCCCTTGCTTTTATCGTAGAAAATCCATCAGTGTCGGCTGAATGATTCTGGCACCGACGCTGAGTGCAGCCCGATGGACACTTTCCTGGGTTTTCAAGTCTGTGATGACGCGTTCGATGTCTGCATCCTCATTATCAGATAGAATCCGATTCGCCGTTACTTCCTGTTGACCCAGTCGGTCGTCTACCATTTCTAGACGATTATAACGGGCACCAAGTTCTGAACGTTCTGCTGATAACGTGTTCATGACATTATCCAAATTCTCAAGCTCTGTATCAAGGGCTGAATCATCTCCTGACTCCAATGCTTTTTGAATGTTATGGACGGTGTCGAACAGTTTCTGGTTAAAGACCTTATTGGGATTAACATTGGCTTTTAAAGAAACGCCCTGTGAAACCTCTACGGGATAAGAATCGATGGCACTGTTGCCTAAATTGTCAGCGACCTGTGGAGCACTTCCATCTGCAGGATTGCCATCCTTAATCGGAGAATTCCCAACATCTGTTCCATGAAAAATATATCTTCCCGCTACTTTCGTTTCAGCTACACTGACAAGATCCTGTTTGATCTGTTCAATTTCTGTCGCAACAGCTTTCCGGTCTTCCGGACTCAATGTTCCATTTTTCCCCTGCAAAGTCAATTCCCGCACACGCTGCAATCCCTGATTCGCCTGTTCAATACCAGACTCCGAGTTCTCCATCCACAAATAAAGTTCCGATAAATTCCGCTTATACTGCTCAATCCCTGTCAGGTTCGAACGATAAAACATCCCTTTCATCGCAACAACCGGATCATCCGAAGGCTTCGTAATCTTCTTCCCTGTCGCCAGCTGGTCCTGCAGCTGACCCATTCGTCCATAAGAAGAACTTAAATTCCTCATCGAGTTTGCAGTTAGCATACTTTGAGTAACACGCATATCATTTCACCTGCCTATCTTCCAACGGTACCCATGCCGTTGATGATTTTGTCGAGCATTTCGTCCTGTAGTGTGATCATTCTAGCAGAGGCGTTGTAGGCATGCTGGAATTTGATCATGTCGGTCATTTCTTCGTCCAGGGACACACCGCTGACGGACATTCGGCGTTCGTCCACTGCTCCTCTTAGTACGCCAGAGTTGCTTGCGAGTCTTACAGATTCTTGTGATTCAACGGCCATTTTTCCGATCACGGATTCAAAGTGCCCTTGGAATGAGGCTTCTTTTTCACCGTAAGGCAGTTTAGTGGTTGTGATGATGTCGGCTAGTGCCAGGACATTGGATGCATCTCCGAGAGTCGGATTATCTGCACCGGCTGTTGCGATGTTATCGAGGTTGCTCATTTCATCGGCTACCTGGATTCTTTGCGCGAACCCTGCTTTCGGCACACCACCCAGAGCTGATGCGGCATTCATTGCATCCTGGAAGAACTTCGGTGTATCCGGAGTATCGGTGTCAGGATCAAAGTTTGGATCATTCATCTGTTCAGGTGTGAACCCTTGTTGATGCTGGTCATTGAATGCTTTGGCGAATTCGTACGCCATGCTGTCCAGTTCATCCAGCATACTCATGTAGGAGCCCTCTGCTTCACCGTCTTTATTTATGAAGCCGTATGTATCAATCAGGGCTCTGAGTTTCCCTTCACCTTGTGATAGGAAATCTTTGATATCGAGTGTTTGTTGACCTATTGCGACTGAATCCACCGAATTTTGAGGTCCATCATAGGTAAGCTTAACTTCATTTACGCCATTTTTGCCGACGAGGTTGACGGCCAGGTTTCCGTCTTTCCCGACCAAGGTGACTGTGACGGCACCTTCTGCGATGGGTGACGACGCTCCTCCATTAGATTGGTAGCTCGTTTGGATGGAAACATGCTGTGAAAGTTCATCGATTAATCGGTCACGCTCATCGTATAGATCATTTGGAAGATAGCCATGTGGTTCAACATCGGCTATTTGTTTATTGATGTTATCGATTTGTCTGGACAGGGAGTTAATTTGCTTTTCACTGACAGACAGTTCATTTTTCAAATCCCCACGGACACTTGTTAAAGAGGAGGATAAGTAGTTGAATGTTTCAGCAACAGCCTTCCCTCTTTCGACGACTACAGACCGTGCACCTGAATTGGACGGGTTAACCGCTAAATCCTGAAGGGACTGCCAGAACATATCCACCGTTTTCGATAAGCCTGAATCGGATGGTTCGTTCATGACCTCTTCCATCTTCTTCATCGCTTCCATTTTTGTTTCCCAGTAGCCAAGCTTTTGGTTTTCGCCTCTGTACTGCATGTCCAGGAATGAATCACGCACGCGTTGAATCGAACCGGCTTCGACTCCCGTTCCGATTTGGCCTGGGATTTGCGGACGGTTCATGGCTGGGGAAGGATAAGGTGTCGTTTGTTCAAAGTTTACACGTTGACGGGTATATCCAGGGGTATTCGCATTGGAGATGTTGTGGCCGGTTGTATAAAGGGCGCCCTGCTGGGTGTACATGCCTCGTTTTGCCGTTTCCAGGCCCATAAAAGTGGATCGCATGGTGTTGCCTCCGTTTCAATTAGTAAGTGCTATGCTTTCGAATCAAAGATGGATCGACTTGCCGGCGCTTTCTTTTCACCATTCGGTCGTGAATAGGTGGATTGATCCGGCAGTGGTTGCGTCATGGATAGATTCATATTCACAAATTGAAGAGATTGATAGACAAGCTTTTGATTCAGCTCATTCTGATCTTTCAATTCTCCGATGATACCGACCAGTTTTTGCTGCCAATGGGCAAGCGCTTCTTGTTCCTGGGGTGAACTGTGCTCGATGCACAGAGAGATCGTAGGAGCTTCGTTAAAAGCCAGTCCCCTTGATTGAAGATAGTGACTGGATTCTCTTTGTCGTTCTGCCTCCACCGTATTAATGGCGGCCAAATGCTTCTGTTCATCTTTCAATACACGATCAAGTTCACTCATATCACCTTTTTTGATGACATCCGTTTTATTCACAGAAAGGTCGAACAAACTTTTGTGCAGCTTATAGAGTTTTTCAAGTGTTGTTGTAAGGTTTGTGGCTGACATGTTTGTTCGCACTCCTTTATTGTCCGTTATAGAAATTCTTTAATCCTTTAGCAATGGCTTTCGGATCGATAGTGTAGTTACCAGTTTGAACTTGATCTTTTAGAGACTCTACTCTCGCCTGACGCTCTTTGCTGAGTTTGGAAACCTCCTGCATCTCTTTAGCAGCAGAAGAAATTTCGATTTTGTCGGATGCCGGTTTGCCAGCTTTCCCGACCTCATCCATTTTATTCAGGTTGCGCTTGTAAGGATTGATGTTCTGATTTCCAATAGAGTTAATCTTCATCATGTTCCCTCGCTTTCATCACGTCCATTGTTTCTACCTAGTATATCGGATACATAGGAGATTTGTTTAGTAATAGAGCCTGGTTAGTTCTTCCTCATTTATTTTACTCGATACTAGTTCTTTTCTCTCATGGTGTAATATGTTCTCTGACCTGATTCCTGGGATTTTTTCTTCCATTCCTGTTCGGTTTCGAACTTTTTCAGATCACTGGCAAGCTCTGATGAACAGTCACCGCAGATTCGTCCCGTCCCAATAATCTTCCCACATTTATCACAAGGATAACCCATATTCGGAAATTGCCTCGTCTGGATGCGGCCTTTTTTCACCCATTTATATAGAAGTTCCTCATCTACCCCGGTGATTTCAATAACTCGATTCATGGTTGCAGCGCGGTTCTCCCGCTTCTTCAAAAATTGGTAGACGGTCTCATACATACTTTCTTCTTCTCTATAACACTTGTCACACACATCACGGAACTTATTTTGCATAAAAATCGCGTTGCAGCGTGGACAGTTGATGATTTCTGACATATCTGTTTCCTCCCGGTGAAGCTTCTCTTACACTTTATATCGGCAGAAGTGGAGATTGCTTTAACCCCTCGCGAGAGTCAGTGAAGAAACCTCATCAGCCCCCGCTTCCTTCAGTAACTTTGCCGCCTGCCTCAATGTCGTCCCCGTCGTATAAATATCATCAAACAGCAGAATCGACTTGCCCCTCACATCACACTCTCCCAACCGAAAAACCTGCACCTGCCGAAGACGCTCCGCACGCGTCTTCTTCGACTGCTTCTCAGAATGCAAACGGGTGAGGATATGTGAGGGACGGACCTCTGCTTCTTCCAGTAGAGCGGTAGATTGATTGAACCCTCTTTCATAGAGTCGTTCATCGCTGAGGGGGATGGGGATGATGTGGTCAAATTCTATTTTTGTAAGATAGGATTTAATACTATGCGAGAAAGCTTTGACCAGTGCATAATCCCCCCGGTATTTGTATCTGGCCAAGTATTCTTTTAGAAAATCATTATAGTGATACAGTGAAACGTTTTTATGGAGGATTCCCCGCCACTCGGGATCCAGTTCCCACCGATGGCAGTCCAGGCAGATCTCTTCTTTTACAAGATTGGAAGGCAGTGTCTCCAGCGAACGGGAGCAGCCCCTGCAGCGCTCCCCTTCTATCTTTTCCAACTGACTCTTACATTCCTGACACAGAAATTGGGGTTCCCTGTAGAATAACCCCCTCCACGACCACACCTCTTTGACTTCGCTACTACAATTCAAACAGTTAGTGACCATGAAGCAACCCCCTTTTTTCCGCTTCTTTATTCATTTGGTCAATATGAAGGAGTGCCTTGATCATTTCCCTTGTGCGGCCGTAATGGAAATACACAATATCTCCTGTTGGATAATCAGCGCTCCTCCCCACCCTTCCGGCGATCTGAACGAGGGCACTTTCTGTGAAAATCTTTTCTTCTGCCCCAAGGACGGCCACATCGATGTTCGAAATCGTCACTCCCCGTTCTAGAATGGTCGTCGTGAGTAGAATCGGAATTTCTCCCTGTCTCATCTTCATTACTTTTTCTTTTCGTTTGGGATCTTCGGCGTGAACCGATTCAATGAGGGGATGCATGTCTTGAAATAGAGGCAGGGCCTTTTGCATAAGTTCGACAGTGGGAAAGAAAATCAGGGCTTGTTTGGATCCCTGGAGCCTTAATGAAGTCCATTTTTTCAGTGCAGGTGGAATACGGTTTTTCTTCAGGGGTTTTTTCCAGAGTCCGCACCAGACGAACTTGGGAAGGGGAATCGGATGCCGGTGGAAACGGGCCGGGATTCCAATGAAGTTTCTTTTTCCCCGGGCACATTCCTGTTGCGTTTTCTGATCCGGGGTTGCTGTCAGGTGAATGATGGAAGATTGGGGCTTCCTGGCTTTTTCTACTGCCCCTTGCAGGGAGGAATCGTAGGAATAGGGAAACGCGTCGACTTCGTCTATGATCATGACATCGAAGGCTTCTTTGTACCTGTAGAGTTGATGGGTAGTGGAGAGAACAAGTTGACCATAGCTATGTCGTTCCTCTGAGCCTCCGTACAGGGTGGTGACTCCCGTTTGAGGAAAGACTTTTTGGAGGCGGGGAGACAGTTCCAGGATGACATCTGTACGGGGTGCGGCAATGCAAACTCGCTTGTTTTTCTGAAGGGCTTCATCTATTCCTTCGAAAAGCACCTCCGTCTTACCGGCTCCGCATACGGCCCATACGAGAAGGTCGTTATTGGCTTGAATGGCAGTTTTCATTTGTTCCGAGGCAGCTTTTTGCGCCTGTGAAAGGGTACCGGTCCAGTCGAACGTTCCCGGGGGAGAATCCGGTTCTGGACCAATCCACCTTATGAGAGGTGTACATTCAGACACCCTTCCCATCATGATGCAGTTCCGGCAATAGGTGCATTCGGTGTGGCATCTGGAACAATTGAAGGTGGAAAATAGATGAGGTTTGTTAATTCCACAGCGATGACATTGACTTTCGTCCACACCTTTTTCATAGGAGACATAGCCATTCATATAGTGTTCTTGCAAAGTATTGATTGAAAATGGGATCTCGTCCACTAATAAAGACCGTCCACTTAGATAGGATTGCAGTTCTGCTGAAAATTGAAAGGCTGGATTGAGTGGTTGAGGCGGAATGGAAGTGAATTCCGAGATTTTTTGGAGAAGGGGGTGAGGTTCTTTTAAAAGAGGTTCAGGGATTAAGCTGTGATCCATTAAAGCAAAACGCAACTGCATCACTCCTTATGTTGGATAGTGTTGTATTCTACATTTGAGGTTGAAAATCCTGCCACCGTTAGAGAGTGCGGGAGTGTGTGTACCTGGTACATGATGACCAATTTGTACCAGGTACATTAAGCAAAGTTTGTACCTGGTACATCAAACGTCATTTGTACCTGGTACAAATCAAAAATCAGTAGCCAATCCCCTACCTACTCATCTTCCGAGCCCAGCCCATCCCCATCGAACCCTCACCTAAATGAGTCCCGATAACCGGACCGAAGTAACTCACATTGAATTCCACGTTCGGATACTTCTCCTGGAGCTCGTTTTTCCATTCAATCGCTTCGTCTTCCCGATTGGCATGGATAATGGAAGCTTGATAGGTTTCACCGGACTTCACCGCTTCTTCAAGGATGCCTTCCACCCGCTTTAATGCTTTCTTTTTTGTGCGGATTTTTTCAAATGGGACAATGACTTTGTCCACGAAGTGCAGCAGTGGTTTTACCTGTAACAGGCTTCCGATGATGGCCTGTGCTTGGGATAACCGTCCTCCGCGCTGCAGATGGGCAAGATCGTCCACCATGAAGTAGGCTTGTACAGATTCTTTCATTTCGTCCAATAATCCAACGATTTCTTCTGCCGTTTTTCCATCACGGGCAAGCTTGGCCCCTTCGATGGCGTAAAAGCCTTGGATCATGCAGCTGATCTCTGAGTCGTATGGGTATACTTTAATGCTCTGGACCATTTCACCTGCCTGCACGGCACCTTGGTATGTCCCGCTGATTCCGCTGGATAGGTGAATGGAGATGACGGCATCGTAGTCCTTGGAAAGTTTCTCGAACAGCTCGACGAATTTTCCGACCGGGGGCTGTGAAGTGGTGGGAAGCTTTTCCTGGATGCTGACTTCTTCGTAAAATTCACTTGCCGTAATGTCAACTTCTTCTTGATAGGTTTCTCCTCCGAAAATGACGCTTAGAGGGATCATATGTATGTTGAGTCGATCACGCAATTCTTTCGGGATGTAGGCGGTACTATCCGTTACAATTGCCGTTTTCATATAGAATTACCATCCTTATGTTTTATTTTTAATCGCATGAGCTATGCGTTAGTCTACCTTATGTATCTTACTCATTTTATATGAAAATAAGTTGGTTTGCATTAATTTCTAGGGAGTTTCGATGCCCGGAAACTAAACAAACGTTTGATTAAAGGTCTTACCTCGTCCCTGCCGGCAGGGATGTGATGATTTTTTTTGATTTTCTGGACGATAGGAAAACCCCTGCGAATATGATGAGCAGGCCTAAGATGAGATTGTGGGTCACGGGTTCCCTTAGAAGCACGAATCCCCAGATCATCGCCGTACCCGGAATCAGGTATGTCACAGTCGAGGCAAATTCGGGGCTTCCGTTGGTCATGATGTAGAAATACAGAAGCGTCGCCACACCAGACCCGAGACAGCCCAGGCCAAGAATACCGAGGATGACCTCACCTGACGCTAAATCACTGACAGAGATGGGATCCGTTATCATCATGCCGACAAACCCGAACGCGGCCCCGATCAACAGCTGAAAGGTCGAGATGACGACTACACTCGTTCCTGCCAGATATTTCTTCGTGAACTGAGAAGCAAACGCGTAGCTCATCGTAGCCAAAATCATCGTTCCCACCCCGACAAAATCAGACGAGAAGATACCGCTCACTTCAAAGTTCATCAGCACGAGGATGCCGATGAAACCGACCAGGATCCCGATCCATTGAAACCCCGTCAATACAACCGAGAAGAATAAAAACCCAACCAATCCCGTCCAAATCGGCGTGGTTGCATTCAGGATGGAAGCCGTATTGCTGTTGATTTGCGTTTCACTTAAGGCGATCAGGGTCCACGGTAGAGCCGCATTGCCGATCCCCACAACCAGGAGTTTCCATAAAGGAAGTGATTTCTTCCCTTCTCGTTTCCTCTGTATGAAAAAGATCGGAAGAAGAACGAGTGCCCCTGCAAGACACCGTAAAAACACCGTCCCCCACACTCCTGCCGGTTCTACTAACCATTTTATAAAGACGAAAGACATTCCCCATATCAGGCTTAAGCCGATTAGAGCGGTGTATAATCGTGCCAACTGGCTCCCCCCTCTCTTTTGTTTTCGAAATGTATATTTTAGTAGATGAATAGATGTTATAGCATATTCCGTTATTCTAACTTAAACCCAGACAAAAGGAAATGTTTTCTCAACACAAAAAAACCAGCCTACTTTGTCCCATAGTCTGGTTTAAATATATTATTTGAATTTCATATTATTTATTTTTTGGCGCTTGGGACAGGCTTCAATCTCCGATACTTTCTTACTCTTGCAGCTTCCAGTTCATTATTTTCCTTGGCATCTCTTTCAAACAACTCACGCGCTTTTGAATAAATCATGGACATGGTGCTCACCCTCCTTTTTGTAAAATGTAGTAGACTTTTCCCCATTTTATGTGTTTAAAACCAAATTTCTTAAAATTATCTGGATTCTTTTTTTCTGCTTTCCAGATAGGCCTTTTCTTCTTTGGATGAGAGTAAGTCTGTTGCAATTCCGACATTTCCGTCCTGGATCCTCCAGATGGTATTGTGGTCACTGACAGCTTCTGAAAAGTTCCCATCTTTCCATCTGGATAGAATTTCGTTGTAGGTCGATTCATGATTGTATTTGTTCACCTCTAATTGGGCTAATAAGTAGTCGATTCGTTCATCCGAAATCTCGAAAAAGGACCACTTTTCTTCTGCTTTCACTTTCTGGTGACTCATCGCATGGATATACTGCAGGATGAGCTTTTCACTCAATGGCGTTTTAACTTTCTCACCGAATGGATTTTCCTCCCTGCTTACATTTCCGGTTGAACTTGTTTCTACACCTTCAGTCGAAACATTGCTCCCTTCTCCTTTTGTAAAAGGATTGGTTTCTAACGTTCCGAGTGCAATATATACTCCGAGACCCGTTACAAGTAATACACTTAATAATATGATTCCGACATGTTTCTTTTTCACGGAAAGCCCCCTGTTCCATTCTATTATGTTGTTACTTCTTCTAGTTGGTATGAGAATTGTCCTGCTTAGATAGATATATTTCGAAAGACACAGTCTTTACTGTGGTTGTATATCATGCATGACTGCTATATAATACTCAATGTTTGTAAATTCATTTCCAACTCTACATAAAGGGAGATCTGATAGATTTGAAGAATCAGTCGTGGTTGTCACTTCAGTTCTTTGCGATATTTTTTACTTGGGGGATTTTCATACCTTACTGGACAGCGTGGTTAGTGGAAAGTAAGGATTTCTCTATTTCGGCTGCAAGTACAGTGATTGCCGTCGGGATGATTTCCCGTTCGTTTTCGAGCTTTTTCGTATTTCCGAAGTTGAGCCAGACGGTTTCTTTGGGACGGTTATCAAGATGGATTGTATTGATTTCAGGGGCAGCATTGCTGTTGTTCCTGCCGATGGATTCATTCGGGATGGTAATCGGGTGTATGGTGTTATTCAGCCTTGTGTATCCAATGCTGCTTCCTATGGTAGAGAGCATGGCGGCTGTGATGATGAAGGAAGATGGAATTGATTATGGGCGGAGCCGTTCCTGGGGATCGATCGGGTATACGACCGCACTGCTTGCGGTTGGATTTCTGACGTCGATTTTTACAGAGGGGGCCGTGATTTATCTTCTGTTTGGCGGAATCGTCGTGATCTTGCTTTCTTCCCTCGCGAAATTACCACAGTCCATGAGCGGAACACGTGGTCAGGAGAAGCTTTCTTACAGGAGTCTTCTGAAATCCCGTAAGTTTGTCTGGGCGATGGTGATCGTTGTCTTGATTCAGGGAGCACATGCTTCTTATTATAATTATGGCGTTCTTTATTTGAAGGAATTAGATGTGAGTGCCGTTTATATCGGCGTAATCTTAAATGTTGCCGTATTGTCGGAAATCCTGTTCTTTGCGTTTTCCGACCGACTGTTAAAAGGAAAGAGCATTTCCGTCATGTTCATAATAGCAGCAGGGGCTGCTGTGACGCGTTGGACTTTGTTGTTCCTCTTCCCCAGCACCCCTGTCTTCATCTTTACCCAACTTTTTCACTCCCTAACCTTCGGATTGACCCATTATGCATTTATGCGGTTGATTTATGAAGAATTGGAGAGCAAGGATATCCCGGCTGCCCAAGGTGTGTACACTTCCCTTGGAATGGGATTGAGTACGGCGGTGCTGACGTTTATCGGTGGCTTCTTGTATGATATCTCACCTGGTGCGGCATTTATGGGAATGGCCGTTGTTGTGGCTCCATGCGTGGTGCTTGGTGGTTGGATGTATTGGAAGTATGATCGTGGAGTTGAAGGTGTGTTTAGTTATAAATAAGGAAGGGCCGTTCGGGATGTTTGATTCCGGGCGGTTTTTTTTGATGTGAACTAAAAAACGCCCCACCCTCAACAGGCAGGACGTTCCAATCAAACTTAAAATCTTTTATACCCAACAAACTTAGGATTCCAATACGTATTGCTCAACTTCGAAACCACTACCCCACTGTCAGATGCGTGGATGAATTCCCCGTTCCCAACGTAGATCCCCATGTGGCTGATACCGGCTTTGTAGGTGTTCTCGAAAAATACGAGGTCGCCTGGTTTCGGGCTGGATACGAAGGTTGATTTGCTGTAGTAGCCTTCTGTGTTCGTACGTGCAATCGATTGTCCTGCTTGGTTGAAGACGTAGTAGATGAAGCCGCTGCAGTCGAAGCCGGATGGTGATGTGCCTCCCCATGCGTACGGAGTTCCTACGTATTTCTTGGCGATGTCGACGACGTTTAATGATGAAGTTTGAGTTACTCCACCTGATGTACCGTTAATTGAAAGCTTTTGACCGACGTAAATGGTGCTTGAGCTTAGGTTGTTCCAGGACATGATGTCTGACACACTGACATCATAGCGCACGCTAATGTGAGATAGGGTATCCCCTGATTGAACGGTGTATGTACTTGATCCCGCAGGAGGCGTACTAATTCCACTTCCCGAAACGATCAACGTCTGCCCCGGATAAATCACATCACTCGTCAGGTTGTTCCATGATTTCAATTCAGAAACATAAACATCAAACTTAGCACCAATTTTTGAAAGATAGTCACCAGATTGGACGGTGTACGTTTTCCCGGTAGATGGCGCTGACACTTCAAGTACTTGATTCACATAGATCATATCAGAGCTCAGGTTATTCCAGTTTTTAAGGTTTGAAACGGAAGTATCATATTTATATGCAATCACGGAAAGGGAATCACCTGATTGTACGCGGTAAGAAGCCGCTTCCGTTGAATTGGCAGCCATTGTCGAGATTAGAGCAGCAGTAGTAAAGGCGATGATTGTTTTTTTCAAAAAAATGTCTCCTTCATTCATATTGTCGAATTTTGTTGCTTGTTCATTATGGCTGAAGGAGATTGATATTTTAATAGGCTGAAATTCTTATCTGAAGAAAATTAAGGAAGAAACCCCAGTATAATCACACTTGGTACTTTATGGTGCTATTTCCAACTCTTCTAATAGTCGAGAGCTTTCTATATATAAAGTTGGTCCTAAGTGTATTCCAGCATAAAACTCAGATTCACTGTACTACCGCTCTTCCCTACAAAACCGTGGGAAAACACACTTCTACACCTTCTGAAATTCCGCTTCCGCTATCCCGTTTATGAGAAAATGTCATTCTCCATGTTATAAGTTGGATTCCAAGCATTGACCATCAGGTTTTGATTCATTTGTAATGGTTCAATGTGTGCTTTGAGTTTATAGTAAGACAAATTCATGTAAAAAGTCATACCTCCCTGCCACACACACCAACCCTTTCATGTACTCCGGCCGTCCAAAATGAAAACGGCTACACTTTTTCGTTGACAACTTGTATATACATGAATACAATAAGAGTATATCTTGTATATACAACACTCCCCCAAAATGAAAGCGTTTTGATAAAAGCATGATGTAAAGCGTTTTTCACATACTATTTAGGGGAATTCCATTAATAGAAATGAAAGCGGGTACAAGTTAGGCGCCCGGCAGCTTTCACCATTCCAAGGGAGGGAATTTCATGAGCGTGAAACGTGAAGACGTTCTCGAAATCATTGAAGCGATTGGCGGCAAGGATAATATCCGCACGGCCACGCACTGTGTGACTCGTCTACGGCTTGTGCTGAATGATGAGAAGAAAGTGGATAAAGAAAGATTAGAGGCAATTGATCTGGTGAAGGGTTCCTTCTCATCCAACGGTCAGTTCCAGGTTGTCATTGGACAAGGTCTTGTGAATAAAGCGTATCAAATCCTGGCGGAGGAAACAGGAATCGAGCAGGCATCGAAACAGGATGTAAAAGATGCGGCGACTCAGAATCTGAATCCCCTGCAGCGCGCGATCAAGGTACTGGCGGATATCTTCATTCCGATCCTGCCGGCGATCGTAACGGCCGGTTTGTTGATGGGTCTGAATAATATTCTGACCGGACCGGGGATTTTCTATGATGAGAAATCGGTCATCGATGTTCATAAGCAGTGGGCTGATTTTGCCTCGATCATTAACTTGATTGCCAACACGGCCTTTGTGTTCCTGCCAGGGTTGATTGGTTGGTCAGCGGTCAAGCGATTCGGCGGAAGTCCATTACTCGGTATCGTATTAGGTCTTATGCTTGTTCATCCGGACTTACTGAACGCTTGGTCCTATGCAAGTGCAGAAAAGATTCCTACATGGAACCTATTTGGATTTGAGGTCGACAAGATCGGGTATCAGGGACAAGTTCTTCCGATCCTATTCGCTTCCTATCTATTAGCGAAGATTGAAATGTTCCTGGATAAGAGAGTTCATGATTCCATCAAGCTATTGGTCGTGGCTCCTGTAGCCCTTCTGATTACCGGATTTGCCGCTTTCATCCTGATCGGACCTGTGACCTTCTTCATTGGTAACATGTTGACGGACAGCGTCGTGTGGGTGTTCGATCACGTATCATGGTTAGGTGGTCTCCTGTATGGTGGTTTATACGCCGTCATGGTTATCACAGGGATGCACCATACGTTCCTTGCAGTAGACTTACAGCTCGTGGGTAGTGAGGGTGGAACATTCCTATGGCCGATCCTTGCACTATCAAATATTGCACAAGGTTCAGCAGCGCTTGCCATGATGGTGGTAGCGAAGAAAGAAAACGAAAAGCTTCGCGGCCTGGCTGGTACGTCAGCCATCTCGGCTTATCTTGGAATTACAGAACCGGCGATGTTCGGGGTCAACCTGCGCTACCGCTACCCATTCATCAGTGCCTTGATCGGCTCTGCTATCGGTGGTGTGTTGCTTGCGATGACAGGAACGAAAGCATTCTCCATCGGTGTAGGTGGATTGCCAGGATTCCTATCGATCATTCCTGAATACTGGCTTCCGTTCTTCATCGGAATGGCCATCTGTATTGTCGTACCGTTCGTACTGACAATCGTCTGGTCCAAATTCAGCAAAAATGAAGCAGCCTAAACAATAGAGAGAAAACAGTTGCAACAACTTGTATATACAAGTTAAACTAAGGGGGACAAATGAATTCTTAGCACTTATCTGTAAAGGATAGTGATGGGGATGTTTGTCTCCCTTTTCAATTGGAGGGACGGACCTTCAAATCTGCTTGGTTTGGAGCGTCTTTTCCAATTAGATAAGGGTTTGTGACGAAGAATGGAAGGTCCGTCCCTCTAAACAGGCAGACCTTTCAAGAACAAATCGCATTAATTCAACGATGATATGAAATAAATGAGGCGGATGAGCTAAAAAGTTGAGGTCCGTCCCTCAAAAATATAAGAAGAATGGTGCATGTGGTATGAAGCAGGCTTGGTGGAAGAGGTCGGTTGTGTATCAGATTTATCCGAAGAGTTTTTATGATACGTCGGGGAATGGCGTTGGGGACATTAAGGGGATTACGGCGAAGCTGGATTATTTGAAGGAGCTTGGGATTGATGTGGTGTGGATCACGCCGATTTATAAGTCTCCTCAGAATGATAACGGCTATGATATTAGCGACTATTTCAATATTCATGAAGAATACGGAACGATGGAAGATTTCGATGAGCTTCTGGAGGAAGCACACTCCCGCGGCATCAAGATCATTATGGACATCGTGATCAATCATACGTCGACGGAGAATCAATGGTTCATCGAGTCTAGGAAGTCGAAGGACAATGAGTACCGTGACTTCTATATTTGGAAGGACGGCAAGGAGGATGGCTCCGAGCCAACCAACTGGCAGTCGAAGTTCGGGGGCAATGCGTGGCAGTATGACGAGGAAACGGGTCAGTATTACCTTCACCTCTTTGACGTCACCCAGGCAGATTTGAATTGGGAGAACGATAAGGTCCGCGAGAAGCTTTATGACATGATGCACTTCTGGCTGAAGAAAGGTGTCGATGGCTTCCGCCTGGACGTGATCAACCTCATTTCCAAAGATCAGGCTTTCCCTGACGATGACGGCTCGGTCGCTCCCGGGGACGGACGCAAGTTTTACACGGACGGGCCAAAGGTCCATGAATATATGCAGGAAATGAACAAGGAAGTCTTCTCTCAATACGACATCATGACCGTCGGGGAAATGTCGTCGACGACGATCGACAACTGTATCAAGTATTCGAACCCGGAGCGCAATGAGCTCAGCATGACGTTCAATTTCCATCACTTGAAGGTGGATTACCCGAACGGGGAGAAATGGTCGGTCGCGGACTTCGACTTTCTGAAATTGAAGGACATCCTGTCTACCTGGCAGCGTGAAATGAACAAAGGCGGCGGCTGGAACGCCCTCTTCTGGTGCAACCATGATCAGCCGCGGATCGTGTCCCGCTACGGTGACGACGGTGAGTACCGGACCGAATCGGCGAAGATGCTCGCGACGACGATCCATATGATGCAGGGTACCCCTTATATTTATCAGGGGGAAGAGTTCGGGATGACGAATCCGAAGTTCACGAGCATCGATGAGTACCGTGATGTGGAGTCCCTCAATACGTACAATATATTGAAGGAACAAGGAAAATCGGAAGAAGAGATCCTCGAGATCCTGCGCCACAAGTCCCGCGACAACTCACGGACACCGGTACAGTGGAACAGTGACGAGAATGCCGGGTTTACAAGCGGTACCCCTTGGATTCCTGTAGCGAAAAACTATCAGGAAATCAATGCAGAACAGGCGCTGGATGACGAAAACTCAGTGTTCTACCACTACCAGAAGCTGAACCGTCTTCGTAAGGAATATGACATAATCGTCGACGGTGATTACCAGCTGATCCTGGAAGATCACCCGGACATTTTTGCCTATGTGCGGAATGGAGACGGCGAAAAACTGCTTGTGGTGAATAACTTCTACGGTCGTGAGACAGAGTTCACGCTTCCGGATGAGGTGGCTGTGGGCGGATGGTCGAGTGAGGTTCTGATTTCGAATTATGAGGATGTGAAAAATGTGTATTCTCAAATCTCCCTTCGTCCTTATGAATCTGCTGTGTTTCGATTGACGAAATAAGGTAAAATAACGTTTGGGGTTTTGGCCCTGAACGTTATTTTTTATGGTTACATTAGTAAAATTATGGGTATTGTGTACTACAAATCTCTATTGAAAGGATGCTTATGAACAATCAAAAGAAAAAAGCGGTAAAAACCGCGTTATTATTGTACCCCATATTAATGGGTACAGGTGGGACGATTATGCTGGGTGTACTTTTATTATGGGTTATCCCTAAAGACGAAATCCCAAGCGTCGCCCTCCCTCTTTCCATGCTGGGGATCTACATATACGGAACTTGTGCAATCTCATTAATTGTAAGAGAGAAATTCTTTAAAGGAGAAATCCAGTGAATATATCTGTAAAAACCATTCGATTCTCATTATTATTTTTTTCTATTTTCATCGGTTTGATGGGAACAATCTCATTGCTCGTTTTACTATTTTGGGGGATACCGAAGGAGGACCTCCGTTCACAGCTACCTGCAATTCTCCTTTTTGCCGGGGTGGTGTATGGGGTTTGTGCAGTGCCTCTTATCATTCGACATTTTTTACGAAATAAGGTCAGCAGTAAAATTGAGTCGTTTATTCAGGAAAAACGACCGATGAAACAGATTTTCCGTACTGTGCTGATGCTTTTTGCCATCCTTACGATGCTCAGCGGGACGTTCTCTCTATTCATCATAGTTTTGAACTTTTTCACACAAGAAGACTTACCCGACCAGCCGTTTATGGCATTAGTTGCTTCAAGTATCCTCAACTATAGCTTTGCCACCATATTCTTAGTGGTGCGTACAAAGTTTTTCAAGAAACACACAAATTAGTAAACTAGTTGAATTTCAAAGTTAACATTTATTCTCTATTATGGGATAATAAAGCTAAAAGGAGTTCCTGCAACGAACGCAACAACCAAAGTTCAAACTCTCTTGCAAGAAATAGAAACAAAGCGTGTCGAACTTAAATATTTTGCGCTTTACCATGGTTTCTCACATCCTGAAACCGTAAAACTCAGTCAGGAACTTGATGAACTATTCAACCGTTATCAACGGTTGAAATAAATAAAAGGCTGCGCACCAACGCAGCCTTTTATCTTATTCCGTCGCTTCCTCTTCTCCCTCACTGGCCAAGAAGAAAATCGCCGCAACCTTCCATCCATCGTCTTTCTTATGGAAGACGGTTACCTGCTTCCCGGAACGGGTCACTTCCTTATCACTGTTCGGGTCCTTCGTCGTTGCTTTGATTTCTGCATAGACATCCGCTTTCTTGCCGGCATAATTGATGATCTTTACATTCTCCACGGTACGCTTCGAATCGACACTATCAAAGATCTGCTTCACATAGCGCTCTTCATCTTCGTACTTGAAGTTCACCGGTGTCTTCGAGATGACACTCATGTATGAATCGAAATCTTCTTCGTTAAAGGCATTGATATATTGATTAAAGGCAACGTCGATCGCCGATTTTTCCTCTGCCGGTATCCCTTCCGCTTCCTTCAGCTCACTTGCGTCCTCCACGATCTGCGTCATTTGGGTCAGGGATGCCGCTTCATCAGTCGCAGGATCATCTTTCGGGCTGACCTCTTCCGTCTTCTTTGCCGTCTCTTTGTCTTCCTTCTTCTCTTCGTCTGCCCCACAAGCACCCAACAATAGCGTGCTCATGCCAATTCCCAACATGATTTTCTTCCAATGCTGTTTCGACAATGCTCTTCACCCTTTTTCTAAAATTTGCACTATCTCCATTCTATTGAAAATATTCACAACACTCAAGTTCAATCTCATTTCTTCCTATTAATTATGGTAAAATAATAGCAGGTGATATTATGACGAAAAGCAATAAATACCAACAAATCTTCGAGGATCTCTCTGAAAAAATACAGAACGGCACGTACACAGCGAACTCAATCCTGCCATCTGAAAACGAGCTCACGGTGATCTATGCCACTTCACGTGAGACTATTCGTAAAGCGCTTACATTACTGGCTCAAAAAGGGCTCATACAAAAGCTGCGTGGAAAAGGCTCCCTCGTACTCGACGTGTCACGTATGAGCTTTCCCATCTCAGGCCTTGTAAGCTTCAAAGAGCTTCAGACCTCCATGGGGCGTGATCAGATTGAAACGTTCGTCCACGAATTTGGATTAATCTCCGCCGATGATGAGGTCGCTACTCAACTCGAGACGTGTCGCGACGCTGAAATCTGGAAAGTCGTCCGCTCCCGCAGAATCGGAGGCGAGAGGATCATTTTGGACAAGTCCTATTTCCTGAAAGAACAAGTCCCTTTACTGACAAAGGAAATATGCGAGAACTCCATCTATGAATATCTCGAAGGAGAGCTCCAGCTACCCATCGATTTTGCCAAAAAAGAAATTGTGGTGGAAGAGTGTACAGGTGAGGACCGGAAGTACCTTGATCTGAATGAATATGACCATGTAGTGGTTGTGAAGAACTATGTCCATCTAAAAGATGCGACGTTATTTGAGTACACAGAATCGCGGCACCGGCTGGACATGTTCCGGTTTGTGGATTTTGCACGGAGAAAGCATTGAGTTGGGCCCACTTCCTGTTTGGGGAGTGGATTTTTTTGACTGTCTGTTGATTTCACCTGCTGAATTCCAGCCTATATTCAGCAGGTGAATTTAACCCTTTCTTCACCAGATGAACCACCAACACCCCCCATACCCATTCAAACATATCAAAAACGACCCTCCACCATGAAGGGTCGCTCTCTTAACAACAAATTAACAATACTCTATCTAACAACCGGTACTTATCGTACTTCCACCCAACCGTTCTTGATCGCAGTCACTACTGCCTGGGTACGGTCGTTCACGTTCATTTTTTGCAGTATATTACTTACATGATTTTTAACAGTCTTTTCACTGATGTATAAGCCTTCACCGATGCCACGGTTGCTTTTACCGTCTGCAAGCATTTGCAGGACTTCACATTCGCGGCGTGTTAACAGGTGAAGCGGGCGGCGAACTTCGGATTGCTGGAACCCGCCTGAGTTCTGGGCGTTTGCCAGGCGCTTGTATTCTGCAACCAGATTATGCGTCACTTTTGGATGTACGTATGAACCGCCTTCAGCGACGATTTTCACAGCGTCAACCAGTGCGTCTGAGTCCATTTCTTTTAACAGATAACCAAGTGCACCCGTTTTCAGCGCATGGTTTACATAGTTCTCGTCATCGTGGATGGACAGGATGATGACTTTCGTATCAGGATACTTGTCCATTAGTTCACGAGTCGCTTCCACGCCGTTCGTCTCAGGCATGTTGATATCCATGAGGACTACGTCGGGTTCATGTGTTTCTACGAGGTTCATTGCTTCTGAACCGTCATCACCTTCTGCTACTACATTGAAAGAAGGTTCGAATTCGAGGATTCGTTTAACCCCTTCCCTAAAAAGCTGATGATCGTCAATGATAACAATATTTGTTGCCATGTCTTTCGCCTCCCTAAACCTTCGAAAATTTACGTATTAAGCGGAACCTGGATCAGAATGACTGTCCCTGCCCCTACTTTTGAGTCAATCGTGATGTCCCCTTCGAGAAGGTCGACACGTTCTTTCATCCCCATGATTCCAAAGGATCCTGTTTTTTGTTTATCTTTATCGAATCCTTTGCCGTTGTCTTTGATGACAACTGTTATTTGGTCTTTCTTTACTTCTACTTTAACTTGGATATGCGTGGCTTCTGCGTGCTTAAGGGCATTCTGGACACTTTCTTGTACTAATCGGAACAGAGCGACTTCGAATTTGGAAGGAAGTCTGATATCGAGCCCCATATTCACAAACTGTATGGAGGTCTCCTGGTTATACTCTTCGATTGTACTCAAGTATTTTTTGAGGGTCGGTATCAACCCAAGGTCATCAAGCGCCATTGGTCTGAGGTCATAGATGATGCGGCGGACCTCATAAAGGGCTGAGCGGACCATCCGTTTAAGATCGCGGATTTCCGTGATGGCATGCTCTGTACTCTTTTCCCTGAATACTCGTTCAATCAGATCTGAGCGAATCATTACATTGGCCATCATTTGTGCAGGTCCGTCATGGATTTCGCGGGATAAGCGTTTTCGCTCGTCCTCCTGGGCCTCGATGATACGTAGCCCGAAATCCTGGCGCTGCTTCGCGTCTTCTAACGCCTCACCCACTTGCCGTAAGTCACTGTTCAAATAATTGAGAACGACGGATATCTGTGAGCAGAGATTCTCTGCCTTTTCAATCGTGTCCCCGAGTGCTTGCAAGCGTCTTTCCAGTTCATCCCTGCGGTTCCGAAGCTGCTTTTCCTGCTGTCGGTTCATGGATAACTTCATCTGCAGGTCATGAGCCTTCTCGTACGCTTCTCTTACCTGGTCTTCTGAATAGGTTTGGAAATGCTTGCTGACTTCAGAAAGTCTGAGCCGGGCAAACTTCGATTTCTGTTGGAGGTCATCTCCTTCATCAATCACCTTCAGGACCATTTCTTTCACTTCCAATAATTCTCTCATCAATTCTTCATAATCAGTTCGACATTGCTCGCCAATCTGGAAGATCTCATCCTTACTTTCGTCAACCGTATCGACCATCTTTTTCAGGATGCTATCCAACATCTTGGTGTCTATTTTTTTAAGTGACACGGTACACCCCTCTTTTGTTCCACAATAGTCGTCCGCCTAGCTTCAAGAAAACTATCCTTGCATAGTAATAATCGGTTTTATTCGCTCAGGGCAACATGCCCATAGACCTACTGTTCATTTATACTAGAACGTACCTATTATCAATTCAATGGAAAGTCATGAAACTCCTTTATTCATCTAGGCATATTCCTATGTAATACTTCTACCAAGGGATTATTCGCTCCAGGAATAATAGAGAAACTATGGCAATTATCTAGACCATTCGGCTTCCCTAAAGAAGCGTTGGAACAACTGAAGTATTACTATCAGCGTCCATTATACCATGTCACATATTGTCGGAGATTAAAGTTTGATTACATTGTATTACCATTATTTCATGTAGAACCAGTTTTTACCGCGGAAATTGTCCAGAATTGTGCATTCTTCACCATTTTTCTATATAGTAGAATTAGGATAAAAAGCGCGGACTTTGTCGTACGCTGCGGCAATCATGAAAGGAGAAATGATTTTGCTACATCAGTATAATACCGTCAAGGGTTTTGGAGAAAATGAAATCAATATCGAACGCTCAAGATTCATCACATATGTAAATCGGGTGGAAAACGAGGAAGAAGCCCAGGAATTCATTGCAACGATCAAAAAGAAGCACCACGCTGCCAATCATAACTGCTCTGCCTATATGATCGGTGAACAGAATATGATCCAGAAAGCGAACGATGACGGAGAACCGAGTGGGACAGCCGGCGTTCCCATGCTCGAAGTGTTGAAGAAGCGGGATTTGAAAGACACCGTCGTCGTCGTGACACGTTATTTCGGCGGGATCAAGCTCGGGGCAGGCGGGCTGATCCGCGCGTATGGACGGGCTACCTCAGAAGGACTCAACGCCACCGGTATTGTCGAAAGACGTCTCATGCGTGTGATGAAGACGAAAATCGATTATACGTGGTTAGGCAAGGTGGAAAATGAAGTGCGGTCGTCTCACTATCAATTGAAGGACATTCATTATTTGGATGCTGTGGAAGTTGAAGTGTATGTAGAGGAAGCGTCTAAGGATCAGTTTGTTGATTGGATGACGGAGCTTACCAATGGGCAGGGTGAGATTTCTGCGGGGGATGTGGAGTACTTGGAGACAGATGTATCGTAATTGGCTGAGGGACGGACCTCTACACTAAAGGTCCGTCCCTCAGGAAGTTGTAATGAAAATTTCATTTTACGGTAGCTCGGATACATAGTAAAATATATTTTGGAGTAATTCGTCGAACATTGTTGGATTTGAAAATAATTAATTATTCCTTTTATTCGGAAATAAAAGGAATGAAATGCATGTGTTTCCCAAAATAAAAAAATGACTACATCACCCCATAAAGGAGTTTACTATTTATGCCTGTTGACCGACAGTATCAGAGAATCGTCAAAAAGAGAAAACGCAGGAGACGTGTTCTTTTCTTTTTAATCATCCCCATATTACTCATTGCCTTTTCTGCCGCAGGGTACGGTGCTTATTTGTATAAAAAGGCAGAGACTGTGTTCTCAAATTCCTATAAAGATTTGGATGGCCGGGAGAAATCTGATAAACGTACGGACGTTGTAGATCCTGAAGTTGATAATGTTTCTGTTCTCTTCATTGGAGTCGACGGAAGTGACAGTAGGGATTTTGGAGAAAAGACCCGATCTGACGCCCTTATGCTGGCAACACTGAATGAAAAAGAAAAGACCGTCAAGCTTGTAAGTATCCCCCGCGATTCTTACGTATATATTCCAGAAGTCGGGTATAAGACGAAAATCAACCACGCCCATTTCTTTGGAGGACCTAAAGCAACGATTGAAACCGTGGAACAAACGTTGGATATCCCCGTTGATTATTATGTGAAAATGAACTTTTATGCCTTTATGGATGTAATTGATGCTTTAAATGGCATTAATGTAGATGTACCTTATGAGCTTTCTGAAAAAGACGCTGAAGACAACCATGATGCGATTCACCTGCAGCCTGGAAAACAAAAGCTAAATGGTGAGGAAGCGTTAGCTCTTGCAAGGACCCGGAAGCAGGATAACGATATTGAACGTGGAAAGAGACAGCAGGAGATCATTAAAGCCATCATGAAAAAGGCGGTATCCGCCAACTCCGTTTCCAAATATGACGATATTATTGAAGCCATTGGAAGCAATATGGAGACAAACATGACGTTTGATGAGATGAAAGCATTAACGAGTTATGGATTAAATGGAAAGTTGGACTTAGAAACCTTATCCCTTGCAGGTGAAGATGACTATATCGATGGTACTTATTATTGGTCGTTGGATGACGAAAACCTGGATGAAGTGAGTGAAACACTGAAGGATCATCTAGATCTTAAAGAAGACTTCTCAATGGATCAAAGTCAAGGGGATAATGATAATGGCCTGGAGTGAATCCAGGCTTTTTTTATTTGCTTAAATGTATAATGTTTTTAAAATGTACAAAGAATAAACCAATAAAAAAATCGGGTTCAGTGACTGAACCCGATTTTTTTAACTGTTATTTCGTTTCGTTTTCATGAATTTCAATAATGGTTGGTGGTCATTCCCGATTAGCCCGATGCTTTCAACGAAGATTTGAATAGCGAAAAGCAAGACCGCTATGAATATGAGCGATCCCCAAACGGTGGACTGGGAAAAGATCAGTGCAGCAAGGCCAAACAGTGCTGCAATCGCATATATGATTAACACGGTTTGTTTATGTGAATATCCCATCCGTAACAGACAATGATGCAAATGAGACTTGTCTGGAGCTGATAAAGGCTGCTTATTCACAAAACGTCTGATGATGGCGTAGAACGTATCCGATATTGGAACACCAAGAATGATGACAGGGATGATTAAGGATACGACGGTAATATTCTTGAATCCAAGTAAAGCAAGAACAGAGATCATATATCCTAAAAACAATGCCCCTGTGTCACCCATGAAAATTTTCGCAGGATGGAAATTATAAAATAAAAATCCTAATGTGCTGACAAGGAGAATGGAAGCCATGACAGCTACAAATGTATCTCCCATGATAACGGCCATTCCGGCGATGGTGATGAGTGCGATGGAAGAAACTCCCGCAGCCAATCCATCCAGTCCGTCAATCAGGTTAATGGCGTTCGTTACCCCCACAATCCAGATGATGGTTAGTGGAATACTCATAAACCCGAATTCAATCTGACCCCCGAATGGCAGGTTAATGAATTCGACCTGAGCACCGCCCCAAACAACCACAAGCACGGCTGCAACAATCTGGCCCAGAAGCTTATACTTCGCAGAAAGCTCGATCATATCATCCAGCATTCCCGTCATGACGATGATGGCAGCACCAGCTAAAATGGCCGTTGAATAAACATTCTCAGGTTGTAGGATAATAACCCCAATGACAAAGCTTATAAATATCGCTAATCCTCCAAGACGAGGCATGATTTTTTGATGTACTTTTCGTTGGTTTGGCCGATCTGTAGCTCCGATTTTAAACGCAAGCATTTTCACCAGCGGTGTTAGTATAATCGAGGCAATAAAGCATATAAACAAGGTTAAGTAAACCATGTAGTACCTCCTTAATGATATCATATCCAAAAACGGATCATTTCATATTGCTATTTATATCTAATTGAACCAATCGCTCAGTTCTGGTCATTTTCAGTATTCAGTAAAGCAAATCCAAAAATGATTATAACATTTAGTTTCATTGTTTCCTATACTAAAATTCTACAATTCTTGTAAAAGAGACAAAAGTATGACTCCTATCCTTTTTATACCCCTCTATTATAAGACGACAAACATTTCGTAAAAGTTGCATAATTTTGCTAATTTTTCAAGCTAGTAGTCTTTTTTTCTCAGTTTTGATAAGATTAACTAATGATGGCGTACATTTCTAAGGACTGGTTAAGGAGAGAAAAATTGATGATAAACATATTAAAAAAAGCAGCAACTTCTGAACGCCAATTAAAAAAATACTATAAACAAGTAGAAAAGATAAATGCAATGGAAAGCACATTCGCTGATTATTCTGATGACCAATTAAGAAGCATGACCGAGTCATTTAAACAAGACCTCAAATCAGGTAAATCCATTGCGGACATTACAATTGATGCGTTTGCAGTGGTTCGTGAGGCAGCGAAACGTGTTCTCGGGATGAGACACTACGACGTTCAATTGATCGGAGGATTGGTTCTTTCGGAAGGAAACATTTCCGAAATGGCCACTGGAGAAGGTAAAACGTTAGTCGCTTCCCTCTCCTCTTATTTGCGTGCGCTGGAAGGTAAAGGGGTCCATGTCATTACAGTAAATGAGTATTTGGCCAAGCGTGACCGCGAACAAATCGGGAGAATTCATGAATTTCTCGGATTAACCGTCGGATTAAACCTTCCACTAATGGAACCCGATGCAAAAAAACAAGCCTATCAGGCAGATATTACATACGGAGTCGGCGTAGAATTCGGCTTTGATTTCTTAAGGGATAATATGGCACGTGATAACCGTGATAAGGTTCAAAGGCCTTATCATTATGCCATCATAGATGAAATTGATAGCGTGTTGATCGATGAAGCCAAGACCCCCCTGATCATCGCAGGAAAGATGCAATCAAGTGCAGAGCTACATTATATAGCCGCCAAACTCGCCAAGAGATTCAAAAGCGAAACCGACTATGAATTTGACGAAGAAACAAAAGCAACCAGCTTAACCGATACAGGAATCGAAAAAGTAGAAAAAGCCTTTGGTGTCGATAACCTTTATGAACTCGAACATCAAACCCTCTACCATTACGTCATCCAGGCTGTCCGTGCCCATGTCATGTTCGAGCGTGATGTAGATTATATCATCCACGAAGGGAAAGTCCTCCTTGTCGATATGTTCACAGGTCGCACAATGGAGGGACGGACCTTAAGTGATGGCCTTCACCAGGCAATTGAGGCGAAGGAAGGTCTTGAGATTACGGAGGAAAATAAATCCCAAGCTCAGATCACCATTCAGAACTACTATCGTATGTATCCTATCCTTTCAGGAATGACAGGTACTGCTAAAACAGAAGAAAAAGAATTCAGGGAAGTCTACAATATGTATGTCTTCACCATTCCTACAAATAAACCAAAGATCAGGGTCGATATGCAGGATCGTGTGTACGAAACAACTGAGCAAAAATACGCAGCAATGCTTAAAGAAGTAAAAGAACGTCATAAGACAGGGCAGCCCGTTCTAATAGGAACGACATCCATTCTTCAGTCTGAGCGTGTTGCGAAGTATTTGGATCAGGCCCATCTATCTTACGAGCTTTTAAATGCTAAAAGCGTTGAACAGGAGGTCCGCTTAATCTCTCTTGCTGGACAAAGAGGTCAAATAACCATTGCGACGAACATGGCCGGCCGGGGAACGGACATCATTTTAGGCAACGGGGTTGCTGATTTGGGCGGCCTGCATGTGCTTGGGACGGAAAAACATGAGAGCCGCCGGATTGATAATCAATTACGCGGGCGTTCCGGCAGACAAGGTGATCCGGGTTCCAGCCAGTTCTTTCTTTCCATTGAAGATGATATGTTCCGCAGGTTTGCTAGCGAGGATCTCGAGAAATTCTCTAAAAAGATGAAAGTGAATGCTGACGGCCTTATCGAGAACAAAGGAATTCATGAATTAGTCGAACGGACACAAAGAATAGTGGAAGGTGCTAACTATTCAATGCGCGAATACAATCTGAAGCTCGACGATGTCATTAATGAGCAAAGAAATGTCATGTATTCTCTCCGTGAAAAAGCATTGAATGGAGAGCCCCTCCTTCCGATTTTCAAAGGGATGGTTGAAAGTACATACACGAATACCCTTGAAAATACCTGTCCTGCGGAACAGCTTCCGGAAGAATGGAGAATTGACCAGCTGTGTCTGGTAGTAAATCAACTTTTCATTGAAAAAGTAAGTGTACCTACCGAGATTGAAGAACGTAAAGAGATTGAAAAACAACTCTTACCTTCCTATACTCTTACAAGTCAGTTCATTGAAACGTTTGAAGAAAGTAATCAACTGAATAACACGTTCTCCCAGATTATTTTGAGCTACATCGACAAACATTGGATCAGTCATCTCGAAAGTATGACCCGCCTGAAAGAAGGTATCGGACTGCGCTCTTATCAACAGGAAGACCCTATGCGTATTTATGCAAGAGAAGGCTTGGAGTTATTTACTGACATGTTCTATTCTCTTGAGAAAAATATTGCCACTGAAGGTATAGCCTTACTGAAACATATGAAACAAGTTGAATCATCAGAAAAGGAGTGAAGGATATGTTTACCTTTTTCAAAAAGAAAAGTGCAGATGAGGTAGTGAAAACAGGCGGAGACAGCTCAATATCATCCAACGAGCTTGTTGACGGTACACATACAGCTCCCCTGGAAGAAGAAATCACCACATCCCTTTCCATACATCCTAATTGGAATCTTCCAAAGGAGAAAGAGTATGTATTTCGATTCCTGAATAATGACTTGCAACCATTAAAACCTAACCAAATTTCATTATCTGGAGTGGAATTGGGACAAGATGAAAACGGGATTCAGGTTACAGCCTTTTTACGCAATAGCCTTTCTAAAGGGATCAAGCTCGAAAAAGTCGAACTACTCCTTTTAGATCGCGATCAAACCCTTCTTGCGAGAAAAGAATTTAACCTGGCGGAATTAGGTGAAATTCCAGGTGAAAGCAGCCGTCCCTGGATGTTTATTTTTGAAAATGACGCAGTAGTGAAGACTGAGATCCCCACTGAGGGCTGGTCACTTGCTTTCAATGTCAGTTCATTGCAACCACATCGACTTGAACTTGATCAAAAGTGGGACGATTCACTCCCTCAAGAAGAAAAGGATAAACTTGAGAAAGTAGTTGAGAGTCTACCTGAATTAAAGCCAAGGGAATTCAATCTTATGGGTATCCAAGCAAAATTCTTGGACAATGGCGAGTTAGCTACAACCATCCTATTCAGAAACGGGAATCCTAAATCTGTTCAGGTACAACAGCTTCCATTGGAAGTCATCGATGCCAATCAAGAAGTAGTTGCAAGAGGCTCCTTTATATTGGATCAGTTCGAAGTGAAAGCAAACACTTCGAAGCCCTGGACATTTATCTTCCCGGTGGATATGGTTATTAAAACAGAACCGGACCTTTCAAAATGGGCGGTTCGACCTATTCAATCATGATAATCTTTTATGGAGGCTCGAAATCGAGCCTCATTTTTTTTAGGTAAAAATACATATTGTAAAATACAAGATAATTATTTGTAAAAAATAAACTTTTCAAATAATTGAGGGAGAGATTCTGATATAATGGACATAGATTGATAGATTTCGACAGCTTTACTCTGTCAATCTGTCTATTTATTACTTAATACTTTACAAAGGGGAGAGCAAAGAATCATGAAAAAACAATCGTATAACAAGTTATTAGCGTCTGCTACAACCGCTACATTAGTAGCAAGTGCTTTTGCACCAATGGTTTCAGCTGACGAAAAGGAATTCAAAGACGTTTCCAGCAGATATATAGATGCTGTAAACTTTCTTGTGTCCAAAGGGGCTAATGGTTTAACGGAAGACCAGTTCGGAACTCATATGTCTATCAAACGCGTAGATGCCGCCGTTCTTATAGCAAAAGTATTGGAGCTTGATACAGAGTCTGCTCCTGATTCGGGATTCCTTGACGTACCTTCACGTGCAAAAGGGGCGGTCAATGCACTGAAAGAAGCCGGAATTACGACAGGTAAGAATAGTACAACCTTTGACTCTCACAGCCATGTTACCCGTGGTGAAATCGCCCTTTGGTTAGATAGAGCATTCCAACTGGATGGAATGGCTGACGTACCATTTAAAGATGTTAACTCCAGATATAAGGACGCTGTCGGTATGATGGTAGCCAATGATATAACGCAAGGTTTAACGGAAACCTTGTTTGGTGTAGACTCTCTAGCAAAACGCGGAGATTTTGCTATCTTCTTACATAAGGCATATCAGGCCATGGAAGATCAAGCTGATTATTCATTAACCTTAATGCATACAAACGATACACACGCCCATTTAGACGATATTGCGAAACGCGCTACAGCTATACAATCTGTACGAGAAGAAAATCCAGATGCCCTACTTCTGGATGCCGGGGACGTATTCTCTGGTACTCTTTATTTCAATGAATTCCTTGGTCAGGCGGATTTAGAGTTCATGAACTATTTAGGATATGATGCCATGACGTTCGGTAACCATGAATTTGATTTAGGTGCAAGTGCAGACGGTCATAAAGCTCTTACAGAGTTCATCAAGGGTGCTGAATTCCCATTTGTGAGTGCTAACGTTGATTTCTCTAAAGACTCCAAGTTTGATGGATTACAGAATTTCGATCTATCAGACGACCCTACTGATGGGGAAATTTATAACGGCATCGTGAAGGAAGTGAACGGTGAAAAGATCGGTATTTTCGGTCTTACAACTGAAGAAACTCCTGACATTTCAAGCACGGGCAGTGTTGAATTCCAGGACTATATCGAACGCGCCACAGCAATGGTGGAATCATTTGAAGAGCAAGGTATTAACAAAATCATCGCCGTTACTCATCTTGGATATGATGACAGTCTTCAATATGATAACGACTTAGAATTAGCGAAGGAAGTTGAAGGAATTGATGTCATCGTTGGCGGACACAGCCACTCTAAGTTGGATGAGCCATTCCTAAATGAAGCTGGTGTCGAGCCGACAATCATCGTTCAAACTGGTGAATATGGGAAAGCGTTAGGCACTTTGGACGTTGCTTTTGATGAGGATGGAATGATTACCGGTTATGCAGGTGAACTTCTAAATGTAGCTGACTTTGAAGCAGATCCTGAAGTAACTGAAATGCTCAAGCCTTATGCTAAACAGATTGAAGACCTTAAAACACAATCAATCGGTGTTGAAGCTAAAGCGGTATTAGACGGAGTTCGTGAAAATGTCCGTACTAAGGAAACGAACCTAGGGAACTTAATCACGGATGGTATGCTTGCAAAAGCAAAATCCATCAACCCTGAAACGGTTATTGCCCTGCAAAACGGAGGTGGAATCCGCGAATCCATTGACGCAGGTGACATCACAATGGGTGAAATCCTTACTGTTATGCCATTTGGAAATTCACTTGGAATCATGAACTTAACGGGTGCTGAAATCACCGAAGCATTAGAGCACAGTGTAAGCGCAGCTCCTACAGCAAGCGGCGGATTCCTCCAAGTATCCGGACTGAAATTCCAATATGACAGCAGCAAACCGGCTGGTGAAAGAATTGTTTCAGTAGAAGTGAAAGACGGCTCTACTTACACTCCACTAGATGAGAAAAAATCTTACTTTGTAGCGACAAATACATTCACTGCCAAAGGTGGAGACGGCTACGAAGTATTCAAAAAAGCGTATGAAGACGGCCGAGTAAGCGAACCAGGATTCATTGACTTTGAAATGTTCAGAGACTACTTAAAAACACTTCCAACTGTAGATCCAAAAGTGGAAGACCGTATTGTAGACGTGAACACAACAAACGAATAATCATCACATAAAAAAAGCGATGGAGCAAATGCCCCATCGCTTTTTTTCTATTATTTTAATGCCCGATATAAGAATACGCTAAAGTCTGTTCTTGATATTGGGTTGGCAGGTCTGAATGTGCCGTCCGTAAACCCTTCTGTTACTCCGCTTGCCGCTAATGCCTTTACAGCGTCGTACGCAAAGCTTGAAGTATAATTATCACTGAATGGGTTATCAACCCCAAGAGGAAGTTTATATGCCCGTTGCAGGACTACAGCCATTTCAGCTCTTGTCAGCTTGGTATAGGGATCAAAAATTTCTCCATCCTTTTTCCCTTTCATAATGCCTGCATTCGCCACAGCCGCAATTTCATTATAAAAACGGTAAGAAGAAGGAACATCTGTAAATCCAGGATCAACTTGTGAACTTGTATTTAAATCCAACGCTCTCGCCAATAGAATCGCTGCTTGAACACGATTCAGTGTGGTTGCTGGCTGGAATTTTCCATCAGGGTAACCACTAATGATCCCTTTATCTACTAGACTGCTAACTTCTGTTTCCGCCCAGTAGTTCAAGCCTGTATCTTTGAACAGCGGCTCTTTATGGCTACTGCTATAAACAGCTTGTAATTCATCAACATAAACCGTTCCACTGGTCTTTAATTCCTCATATGGCTGAGCAAGATAAATCTGCTTTATCTTGATTGGAGCCTTCCAAGAAGAGTTGATGTCTGCTGAGACATATTTCCACCCGTTCCATGTAAGACCCTTCTCCTCAGTAAAATTGACGGTATGTTCTGTACCATTTCCATCTACTACTTTTCCTCTTACCCATTGAAGGTTACCATCTCCGAATAAACGCATTCCAAGCTTTACAGGCACTCCCCCAAGATCCACTGGATTCTTAGCATCCAGATAAACCGCTGATGTTCCAGTTTGGGATTTAGAGAATTGATAATCCCATTTTAATGCCTGAGATCCCTCATATTTAGGCATTGTGGTGGAAGAGATACTTGAAGCTGCCCTTGCATTACTAGTCGACCAGTTAGTAATCGTATCCAGAGAATCGACCTTAACCACATTCCCACCAATGGTCACCGGAACGGTTACTTTCGTCGATCCGTAAGTAGCTACGATAGATCCACTTCCCTCTCCATTCTTTGCAGTGAATAAACCATTAGGAGAAACTGTCCCGATATCACCTGATACTTTCCACTGAACTGAAGCATTGTTCATAATAACCGGTGACTGGTTTGTATCCAATCCGCTTGCATTTAATTGAATTTGTTGTCCGCTCATTAGCTTAACAGTACTTGGTGCAACGGTTAATTTACCAATCTCATCCACTATCTTAATCGGAAGGGATTTGGTTGCCGTTCCGTACTGCACAGTCAAATTCCCGTGCCCTGCTTTATCAGCAGTAAAGGTTAATCCGTTTACACTACCCAGGTTCTGAGAATCAATCAGCTTTGTATTTGAACTGCTAACGGTTACCGGGTTATAGTATTGGTCCAATACATAGTCCATGTTCACCTTGATGCTTGCTCCCTTTAATAAAGCTCCTTCAGCTGATTTACCAGCATATATTTGAGTAGGAATCCCCTTAGGAGCAGTAGAGACAGCCATCAGTGTAGTAGATATCGACCTTTCAAAACCGTCCGATGGTTTGTTCGCGAGCTTCACCTGAGTATCTCCCGGAAAGCGCGCAGCCATCGTTGTCGAACCGCCACCATCTAAATTTAGGGCCGTGTCTACACCCATACTCTTTAGATGCTGAGCGAATTCAGTCAAACTCATACCTGTACTATATCCTGATTGTCGTCCATCCACGGTGACAAAATATACTTTTCCACCTGAACGGTCAATCGCTACAGCCGTTCGCGGAGCACGTTCCCTCGCCCGTGGGCTATTAGGATCCATGCTTAGGGCCACTTGTCCATTTTCAACTAAAAGTGGACCACCGGCTAACATGAAATCTGAATTCTTCCATTGTGAATCGATATCCACGGATAGATTGATAGAATCTCCAATCTGCATGGTCTTCAAAGCTTCTAAACTTTCACCATGAGCAGATAACACAAATCCATCAGATGGTATCTTCGTATTCGTCCCATCCCCATGGCGACGGATCGCCTGAACTTTCCCCGTTACTTTGGACCCGAATTCCAAATCCAGCTTGGAGTCAAGTCCACTCACTACGACTTCCATCCCATATGGGTTGGTATTGGTATAACCTCCAGGAAAATCCGGTGTATACAATATCAAATTATCATATGATCTTTCTTTATTTGTACTAGTGATTGAATACGAATTTCCATTATGTACAAACGATAAATCAAGATTATAATGTTCAATCTTTCCTTTACCCTGGCCATCAATGCCAAAGGCAATTGGCTCATTTACATATTGATCCTCGCCAGTTGCGATAATTCCCGCATTCACCAATTTATTTCGATATGAAATCAGGTACATTGGAAGCAGATCCTGATTAAAGAATGAACCATTGATTGCTCCGATCACCTGGTGTTGATCAGTAGTCAATGCAATTGCCTGCGATGTGGTTCGTGCCAGTTTATTCAGCGGATTGGGTACCCCCACTTCCACTTTTGTATTGGGGTCCGATAAATCCATTTCTAAAGACTTAATGGCTTGGGCACTCGTTGACGTAATACGAGTATCCTTATATATAACCCCGGATGATGCCTTAAACTGATCTACAATATTCGTAGCAGCTAAAGCAGAAGATGTCGAAACACTCTGAAGCAACAACAACAAAATGACAAAAGATGCAAAAATCCTACGCTTGGAAAACAACAGATTTCCTCCCTTTACATTTATAGTAAGTTTTCCCTACTAAAGTATAAACTTTTAGACTAGTAAAATACAATGATGCTTTCGACATAATATTCCAAGAAAGAGCAAAATAAGGCTTGTTTCCACCAAATTTTCTCGTGCAAAATTTATCTAACCTTATTAATTTTAGAATTTCACATAAAAAACCTTGTAGAGAAACTCTCTACAAGGTTTTTTATAATAATTAGATTACAGCTTACTTAGAAATAGAGCTGTTAGCTACAGCATTTCCGTTAGCATCAACTAAGTTAGTGTTCTTGAATTCTACTGTTAAAGAATCAGTTGTCTTAAGGTTGTCAGTTGTTACAACTTTGAGGTCACCATTCTCAACAGATACTGTATATTTACCAGAAGCTAAAGCTACATTATTAACTTTTACGGTAACACCAGTTACAGCTGTATCAGCTTTTACTGATTCAGAGAAGTCAACCATGAATGTTTTGCTGTCTGCTAAAGTAATTTTAGATGCAGTTGGGACGATGTTTTCCTTAAGAGTAAGGCTTACATTAACTTTTCCACCTACAAGGGTATTTCCGTTTTGATCAGTCAGGTTTGTTCCTACAAGTGCGTAGGCACCATTAGCAGTAACAGATCCTTGTGGTAAAGTGATAACTACTTTAGATCTGTTATCAACAAACTTAACAGTAGTTCCTGCTGGTAATGATTTTCCACCTAACATGTAGTTAGAAGCATTTACTGCTGAATCACTCATTGATTTGTTGAAATTTAAAGTAATTGCCATGTTATCCGCTTGTGGAGTTGCAGTAAATGTAACGTCCTTAGCATCTGTAGATGGTGTTGTAGTGTACTCAGGAGCAACTGCTGAGAAAGATACTGTATCAGCTACTGTATTTCCATAAACATCTGCTACAACTTTACCAGCTAATTCAAATGAGTATGAAGATTTTTCTTTAGTATCAACAGTAATCGCTAAAACGTTAAGTTCACTTCCTTTGATACCATCTTTACCGTCTAGATCATAACCATAAGCTACATTAGCTGTAGAAAGGTTAACAGTATTATTAGACTGATAAATTCCATCAATTGACTTGATTGCAAGTTTTGCAGATGAAAGATCGCCTTTTTTCACTACGTCATCAAAAGTTAGCAATAAAACGTCGTTTGGAGCATCTTTACCAACAGTCTTGATTGATGCTGAAACGAATCCAGGAGCAGTCTTATCAGCTGTGAAAGTTGCATTGAATTTTGCTGCATCCATAGTATTAGAACCATCAGTAAATCCACTTACAACAACTTCTTTTGTAAAGAATGTTACACCTGAGGAGAAGAAATCAGCATCTTGAACATCAACTGTATAAGTCATTTTATCTTCTGAAGCAACTAGCTTGTCAGAAGCAACATCAGTACCACCAATTGTAACTTTACCAGGAGTAACTTCTTCAGAGAAAGTAAGAGTTAATTTATTACCAGTAACAGCTGATGAAACAGTTGGTTTTGAATTGTCTACATCTGCCTTAGCTACTGTGAAGTTTACAGTAGTTTGACCAGCCATATTGTCAGCAGCATCTTTTGCTCCTACAACATCAAGTTTGTAAGATTTTTCTGCTTTAAGATTCTTAATAGTTAATGTTTTTCCATTTACAACATAGTCGGTACCTTCAGATAATACGGATCCATCTAAACTAACAGTTCCAGCAGTTACTAATGCTTCAGAGAAAGTAACAACTGCTTGAGTACCTTTAGCTTCTACAGTCGCAACAGTTGGGGCTGCAGTATCTTTATAACTGAATAAAGTTACATATTTCTCAGTTAAAACTTTTGTATCTGCTTTAGTTTTGATAGAGTCGATTTGTAAAGTAGCGTTTGTAACATCAATTACATTTTCAGCTGTAAGCGTTACAGTTTTACCGTCTTTAGAAACAACTGGGGTAGTACCGGTGAAATCCACACCCGTTAATGAGTAATTAGTCAAATCTTCAGCATCTGTCTTATCAACAGCTTGATTGAACTTAACAACTAATTCTTTACCGCTAACAGCCATTACAGAAGCAACTTTAGGTTGGCTGTAATCAAACTCAGCGTCAACTCCATTAACAATGATTTGACCTTTAAGTCCGTTAAGGTCATTGTTTTTGTGCATGATCGTTACTGACTTGCGATCTTCAGAAAGTTCAGCACCAGTTACTTCTGGAGTAACTTCTGTACCGTTATCTAGTACAACTGTTACGTCTAGTTTTAAGTCTTCAACTTTAACGCCTTCTTCAACTGCTTCTTCGAAGTTCACAGTGAACTCAGTGCTGCTTGAAGACTTTACAGTTGAAACGTCCGGAGTCACATCTTCAAAGTTGATTGATTTGTAAAGAAGTACTGCGAACTCACCACGAAGGATCTCTTGGTTTGTACCGAAAGTAGTTTCAGTTTTACCAGTTGTGATTCCAGCGCCGTAAAGAGCTTCGATGTAAGAACCGAAAGTTGAAGTCAAGTCAGTGAATGGAGTATCCATTGATTGATCTTGTAAGTCGTAAGCGTTAACTAGGATTTTAGCCATCGCTCCACGGGAAAGTTCAACATCAGGGCGGAATTCTGTATCAGAGAAACCGTCCATGATTCCTGCTTCAACAAGAGCGTTTACTGCACCTGCAACACGGCTGTTTACGTCTTCGAAACCAGCGTCAGTAGCAGAAGTAGTGTCAAGTTCTAAAGCGTTAGCAATGATTACTGCAGCATTTCCACGAGTCAGGCTCATGTAAGTACCGAAAGTAGTTTCAGTGTAACCTTTAGTGATATTGTTGCTGTATAGGTAGCTAACTGCCTCATCATAATTAGTGTTAACGTCCGTGAATGGGTGATCTGCTGCAGATGCTGCAGGTGCGATTGCTGAAGCAACTAAAGCTGCTGTAGTTCCAGTTGCTAAAAACTTACGATAAGACTTTGATTTGTAAGCCATTTAAAATATTCCTCCTATGGGTATGTAGTTGTTTTTGGGTAATTGGGTAATCTAGGTAAAAACACCAGTCCATTAGACTAGAAGTTTTAAAACACCAGATAGCTACTACTAAACTACTAGAGATGTTTCGACATACTTTTTAATAATATTGTATTATTTGAAAAGAAAACGTCGAAAAACTAATAGATTAGCAAACTCATATCCTTATTCTAGCAGAAACATGGAAAAATTCAACCTTTATTTACATATTTTTTCCCTATTCGCTAGGAATGGTTTATGAGGATAAATATGTATTAAAAGGTTGAATTTACGAGGAAGTAGGTCTTTAGGATAATCAACAATATTTATTATATACCTAAATTTACCTTATATTCCATATTAATTGAAAATATATACTTCAAATTTCATCTTTTATTTTTAAATAGGTGCCATATGTATCATCGTAAAGTCTCTGTAATGAATACTCCTCTATACTCTTTTGCTTTAATTGAAAGGCTTTCTCCTTAAGTTCACCGTTTTTCTTATCTTCCATTGCTTCCTTAATCGCCATTGTCATTCCATTCGCCTCTCCAATGGGAACAACCCAGCCTAAACGTTCATCACTGATCAGATCCTTCACACCTCCAACATCCGTAGAGATGACAGGGGTGTCTGCCCTGGCAGATTCAAGAATGACTAACGGAAAACTCTCACTGTAGGACGCTAACAGTTTCACATCGGATAGTGCCAAGTAGGAATGTACATCTTTTTGATACCCTAAAAATGTAATTTCTTCAGATAATTGAAGCTGTTCAACCTTCTGCATTAATTCGGTTTCGATAGGTCCGTCCCCAATCAGTAATAACTTCACTTGATCGTATCCTTGGTGGGATAGTTCCTTTATGGATTCAAACGCAAGTTCATGTCCTTTAATAGGATGTAGCCTGGCGACCATGATAATCACGAAATCTGTTTCATTTAATCCAATCTCATCTCTTGTTACCTTTTGTATGTATTCCCCATCGAAAGGAATGCTATTGTAAATGACAAAGATTTTGTTTGAATCTAATCCGAATTGAACGAGCATTTCCTTGAATCGGTTTGAAACGGCAAAAAAATAGTCAATTTCTTTTAGAACCTTCATATTCAGCCAGGTGAATACCTTCCCTTTCACTCCGCCTTTAATGAAATCCTTAGAGGGATCACTATGTACAGTGGTGATCCATTTGAAATCGACTTGTTTTTTTAGAAAATATGTAAATAAGTTAGCGCGGGGCCCGTGGGTATGAACGATGTTAACCTGTTGTTCTTTAATGAGGGTTTTGATTTTTTTTAGAACGGAGAAGTCATAGCGCGAGGTTTGACCAAATAGCACTACCGGTAATCCAAACTCCCTTGCTTCCCGCGATAATTTCCCTTCTTGAAAGACACCAAGAATGACTTCTTCTTTATTAAATTGCTGCAATAAAGAAATCAGGTGGTTTTTTGAACCACCTGTTTCCCCACCGCTAATGAGATGTAATACTTTCATTGCGATTTCTCTCCTTATATTCTTTTTCATTTAAAATGAATCCGAGCATCATAAAGAAATATAGAGTGAATGTTTTATCTTCCCAAATGTTATAAATGAATCCGCACCAATAGATCCCGATTAAAAGTCCAATCAAAGGGATAGCGAATAATGAGCTTTTTCTCATCTTCCATAAAGTAAATAACATACCTAGTAGGAATACGGCAAAAGCAATAACACCTAACGCTCCTGTTTGGACAATAACCTGAATGTATTGATTATCTGAATAAATGTCATAATCTATCCCGTAGTCAGAATAAATAGGGGATGAATAACTTTTAGTGGCTGAATCACCATAGGTTGCAAATCCTGTACCGATAACTGGGTGGTCCTTGAATATTTCAAAACCCTTGAAAACAATAAATAATCGGCCGGTTTGTTTACTCAATTCTAAGGTGCTCTTTTCAAAAGTATCTTTTAATCGTTTGCCTTCAGTAGAGCCACCGCCGCTATTCGGATCTTCCTCAGGAGGACCATTACGTTCAATTTGTCCAAAGTCGGTGTTCTTTATCCAATTTGAAGCTTTCGCAACCGGGATATTGATTAAGATCACGCTCGCAATCAGTATGAGAGCAATCCTGCTCATGCTCTTCCAATTACGTGTCAGAAGGATATAAATCACCAGTCCAATGGCAAATCCAATCCATGTTCCTCGTGAGTAGGTAAGAGTCCATACTCCAGTCATTAGGACCATGGAGATCATCAAAAAGATTTTTGTTCCACGTTTACTAACGTTTTGGTAAAGGTATAGTGAAGTCATCAATGCAATCGATAAATACACCGCCAAAACATTCGGGTTATTAATCAATCCATAAATACGTGTTGCATTATTAGGTGATAACTGACGGTTTACCCATGTTTCAGGCATAAACATACTACGAATAGATAATTTCTCTACTAAACCTTGTACGGTCAAAATCATGGCAACCGTGAACGTCACCCAAAGGAATCTTGCTACATCTTCCTTTGTAATGCCTAAGCGTTTGACGGAGTAGTAAACCAGATAAGTGATAAAGAATGCACGGATTTGGAACACGATAGCTGCAACCTGTACACCCGTTAGAAACGCCGCTACCGTACCAATCAGCATAAAGGCAAAGAAGCCCCACTCAAAATGTGTAAAGTGAAATAATGATTTTATATTCTTCTTATGATTCCAAAGGACTCGTAAGAATACGGCAATGATGATGATATCACCGGCAAGCTTAAGGCCCGGGTTGATTTCTGTTAAGAATGATCTCATAGGAAAATATATTAATAATGACAGTAAGCCGTCTTTTGGCTTAATAAAAGCAAGTACAGCCAATACCAGGGATACACCCAACCCGATTTTCGAGTTAGGAATAACCAACGCAGCAATGTAAAGAACTGCGGCTGCAAGGATGTACAGGTACCTCTCCTTCAACTCTTTCATGATAGAAACCCTCTCTATTTGTTTTTACTGAATAGAACCTTTGCTAAGAATTGCGGAAGCGCCATTTGCCGCTTCAGGCGTTTCGGTTCCTTCATTAGTCGATACAGCCACTCAATTCCGAACTTACGATATAGCTTTGGCGCACGCTTCACGTGCCCGGCAAATACGTCAAAGCTCCCGCCGACACCTTGATAAACCAACGTATTCAATCTCGGCATATTTTCTCTTATCCAAAGCTCCTGGCGAGGGCTGCCCATCGCAACGAACAGTAACTTTGCCCCGGATGCATTTATCTGCTGGACTAAGGCTTCATTGTCCTTAATATAACCATTTTGGTAGCCTGAGATGGTGATTCCGGGATATTTCTTTTCTATGTTTTCTCCAGCCTTGGATACAACCTCCTCTTTTGCCCCATATAGAAACACACCATGGTTTTCTTCCTGAGCAAATCGAAGAAGCCTCTCCATCATATCCACACCTGTTACCCGGGAACGGATCTGGCCTCCTTTTAATTTGGAGGCCAACAGAATTCCGACACCATCAGGTATTTGGTAAGTGGCAGAGTTGATCAGTTCTCTCAATTCCGTATTCTTTTCACCCTTCATTACTTTCTCAGGGTTGACAGCAATGATCGTGGAGGTTTGATTCGAACTGATACGCTTTTTAATATCCCCAATAATTTCTTCATACGTGTATGGCGATACATTAATTCCAAAGTAAGACTCTTTCTTCATGTTATCCACCTTATTCCTGAATTGAACGTAAATTGGTCAAATCACCGATTCGATAAACAACTAGATCCTTAAATTCAGGCACACAATTTTTAGTATCGAATACGACAGGTGCTTTTAAGCCTTTTACCAGAACCTGCTCGTCCATTACTTTAAACTCGTTATGATCTGCAAGAACAAGTACCAGGTGAGCATCCTTGATGGATTCTTCAAACGAATATAACGGGAATGAAACCTGCTCATCACGAACATGAGGATCATGTGCTCTTACATCGAATTTAGGATGGTTGACAAGCATTTTCGTAATATCAAGTGCCGGACTTTCACGAACATCATCGATATTTCCTTTGTAGGTCAGACCAAACACTGCGATGACAGGATTCTCAATTTCTGCTGTCAGTCTTTCCACCTGTGAGACAACAAACTCAGGCATGGAGTTATTAATCCCTCTTGCAGTCTGAATAAGCGGGGATTCATCCAAAGCCTTTTCAACGATAAAGTATGGATCTACAGCTAAGCAGTGTCCCCCAACCCCTGGTCCAGGCTGGTGCAGGTTCACCCGTGGATGTTTGTTGGCAAGTTCAATCACATCGTGAGCATTTACATTTAACTTTGCCGAAATTTTCACAAGTTCATTCGCTAAAGCAATATTCACATCACGGAATGTGTTTTCCATCAACTTAGACATTTCTGCTGTAACAGCTTCCGTTTCAATCACATCACCTGTTACAACTTGACGATACACGTCTCCGGCTTGTTTGGAAGCTTCCGGCGTAATTCCTCCGACTATACGGGTATTCTCAATCAATTCGATCAGAATTCGCCCAGGAAGGACCCGTTCCGGACAGTGAGCCAAATAGACATCTTCAAGTGGATTCAATCCACTTTCTTCTATAATAGGAGCAACAACGTCGTTAATGGTTCTTGGAGGGATCGTCGATTCCACAATGATGACGTTCCCTTTTTTCAAATATGGCAGAATCGCTTTCGTTGCACTGACGACATAATCAACATTTGCAGTTTGGTCCTCATGAATTGGTGTGGGAACGGCAATAATAAAGGCATCTGCTTCTTCTGGTGTAACAGAGCCACGAAGTTTTCCACTTGCCACCACTTCTTTGACCAGTTCAGGAAGGCCGACTTCTTCAATATGAACTTCTCCATTATTGAGTTTTTCCACAACTCTCTCACTTACATCTACACCGACGACCTCAATTCCTGACTTAGCGAAGATGGCTGATGTAGGTAAACCTATATATCCTAATCCTATAACACAAATTTTTTCCATCGTTAAGAAACCTCTTTTCGAATAATTAAGTTCGACAATTTCCTAGTTAGTATATCAAATGAAGTCGAAGCTTGCATCATTTACATTGATAGTAATTGCTAGTAATAGATCGGAGTGATAGAATATAGTTTGATTTTCAAGTGTGAGTATCATACACTGTGAATTATTTTATTTTTATAAAAAATGAAGTGTAAGTGGCTTCCCTGAAGCATTCTTATATGATTTACACGACATAAAAAGGAGGAAAACTTCTTTGAAGAAGTTTGTAATTTCTGGATTTTATGGTTTAGGAAACACAGGAGACGAAGCAATCCTGGAAGCAATTATTGACAATTTACGTGAGGAATTTGAAAATCCGGATATCACCGTTTTTTCACTATCACCTCAGAAGACAGCAGAAGAGCATAATGTAAAAAGCGTCTATCGTGCATGGAGAAGAGAGAATAAAGAAAAAGTGAAGGCTTTGAAAGAAGCAGATCTTCTGATCAGTGGAGGCGGTGGCCTGCTACAAGATGCTTATCCGACAAAATTTTTATTTGGTCCCCTTCCTTATTATCTGTTAATCGTCCTATTGGCAAAGCTCTGCAATACAAAAGTCATGTTTTTCTCACAGGGAATTGGACCTGTCACCTCTGGTTGGGGGAAGTTCTTAATGAAGCTTGCCAACTTCGCTGACTTCATTACAGTGAGAGATCAATACTCTAAAGAGCTTCTACACAAGCTTGGAGTTAAGAAGCCTGAAACAGTCGTTACATCTGACATTGTCTTTGCATTCAAAGCAAAAGATGATGATATCTGTATCAAGTCCCTTCCATTAAAGGGAGACGAGAAGATGGTGGCCGTCTCAGTTAGACCTTGGTTTGACCGAATTCAACAATTCGAACAAATGGCCCAGGTTCTGGACAGACTGATTCAAGAAGAAGGAGTCACTCCCGTCTTCGTACCAATGGAAGGTCATCATGATGTGGACGCAAGTGAAAAGGTCATGAGCTATATGACACAGCCTGAGAAAACCATCATGTTAGGCAAAGACTTTACACCTAACCAATACTTGAATTTCATAGGTGAATGTGAGATGACAATTGGAATGCGCCTGCACGCTCTGATTTTCTCTACACTAAAGGGAATTCCTCATATCGGATTCAGTTATGATAAAAAGGTTGAAAGTTTATTAAAGCGAAGTGGAATGTGGAAGTATTCTGCCGACCTTGATAATATTGATGTAAACCAAGTGACAGAAAACGCAAAAACCATTCTTCATAACCGGGAAGCAGAATCTCTCACAGTTAAACAGAATGCTGAAGGAATGAGAAATGAAGCGAAGAGAAATCTACATTTAATGAAAGATAAATTCTTTGCCTAAATATTATAGGAGGGCATACAAATGAAAATATTAATCGCAACCGTTTATGATTACCCCCATGCCGGAGGATTATCGACCCATGTCACGACTTTAAAATCCGGTCTTGAAACCCTGGGACATGAGGTGGATGTATTATCCTTCTCTGATGTCCCTGCATCAAAGCAAAACGTTTATGCCAAAGGACCAAGCTTCATCCTTAACAAAGTCAAAAAGGGCAAAGGCATTGTTTGGTCTCATAATGCCAGGAAAAATTTAATTCAAGCCTTAATCGAAAAGAACAAGGACAAGCAATATGACCTGATTAATGCTCAGGATCCATTTACCACCCTTGCTGCCCTTGAAACCGGAATCCCTACTGTTTCAACTGTCCATGGTTACATGACCTTTGAATCCATCAGTAAAGGGTCCATGGATGAAGGAAGCGAAGAAGCTGCTTATATGAAAGAAGTTGAAATCAAGGCGTATAAAGGAACAAGAAAAATCATCACGGTCGACCAACGCTTAAAAGAGTATGTGAAGGAAATCTCAGGTGTGGACGGACATGCCATCCGGAACTTCATTGATATCCACAGCTTTAAACCGGATCAAGAATTTAGGAATCAATTCCGGGATAAATACGGGATATCAAAGGATGACCATGTATTATTCGTTCCTAGAAGATTAACGAAGAAAAACGGTGTCATTTATCCGGCATTGTCATTACCTAAAGTTCTTGAGAAACACCCTAATACAAAATTGATCTATGCTGGAAGCGGAGAAGCCCTTTCAGAAATCAAGAAAATCGTTGAGAAGCACTCTTTACAAAATAACGTCACTCTTCTTGGAGCCATCCCTCACGATCAAATCAAAGAGTACTATGCATTGAGTGATGTCGTGCTGGTACCGAGCGTCCATTCTGCCGGTGTGGAAGAAGCCACTTCAATCTCTGCACTCGAAGCTATGGGTTCTGGATCACCTCTAGTCGCTTGTGCAGTCGGAGGACTAAAAGAAATCGTTGATCCTGAAGTGGACGGCTTACTTGTAGAAGAACAAAATGTAGAAGAGCTTTCTGATGCGATTATCTACTTCTTGGATCACCCTGAAGAAGGACAAAGAATGGCAGCTAAAGCACGAACGAAAATAGAAGAACAATACTCTCATATCGCTGCTGCTAAAAAGTATGAAGCCATATATAAAAGCGCGCTAGCTTAATTTATTTTAACCAATGAAAAAATACTGCTGACCATGAAGACACTGGATCCCATTGGTCAGCATCTTTTTTAGATAATTATGGAATTCTAAAGCAGGTGACAAAGGTGTCCACATTAAAAAAAACCGCCATATGGATTACTCTATTGGCGTTAGTGCTTAAATTATCCGGATTTCTACGGGAAAGTATCATTGCAAATGAATTTGGTGCGAATGAGTACACCGATGGTTACTTGTTAGCATTTACGTTTATTACCCTGATTGTTGCCATGATCGCCAGTGGTTTTAATAACGTATTCTTACCTATGTATGTGAAGGAAAGAAAAGAGAATCCAGCTGAGACCGAAAGAAATGCGAATGGGATATTAAATAGTACTGTACTCATCTTCCTTGGGGTTACAGCAATCGGATACTTCCTGGTCCCTTACTTCGTGCCCCTCATCTTTGGCCATATGCACCCTACAACAGAAGAGATTGCTGTAGAAATCACCCAGTTTTTCTTTTTGTTCATGAGTGCAATCGCGTTAAACGGCATTTTAGAATCCTATTTACAAGCAAGAAGGGTTTTCGTCCCTTCTCAAATCTCCAAACTTCTTGCAACATTGATGGGGGCCATATTCGCCCTGCTATTTTCAAACATTTGGGGAATTCACAGCTTGGCCTATGGGTTTATTTTCGGGACCGTTTTGGGTGCGATCATCCAATTTTCTTTCTTGTTGAAAAAAGGATTTCAATGGCAACCGACATTACATGTTAATCACGATTTTAGAAAAGCATTTATTGCCCTGATTATACCGTCTTTATTAAATTCGATCGTCGGTCAAGTGAATATGTTCATCGACAAAACCTTTGCATCAGGAACCATTGAAGGTGCCGTCACTTATTTAAATAACGCATCCCTTCTCGTAAGTATTCCAAATGCAATCTATGCCACCACGATCGCGGCAATCATCTTTACTTTACTATCGGAACAGGTCGATAACCCCTCTAAGTTCCAAAACACGTTCTTTATGGGGCTTGAGATTTCCTTGTTAACCTTACTCCCGATTGCAGCCGGATTATTCGTGGTAGGTGACTCTGCACTATCCTTTATTTATGAACGTGGAGCTTTTACAAATGAGGATACACAAAATACGTATCTTGCTCTATTATTTTATTTACCTTTGATTGTCACTCAAGGTTTACAATTTATCGTTTCCAAATCCATGTATGCACGTGGAAAGACCGCTATCATCTTTCGAATCAGTGTGACTACCATCCTTGTGAACGTGATACTGAACTATTTACTCGTCGACAGGATGGGCTACGCCGGCTTGGCCTTATCAAGTTCGATTGTGGCTGTCTATTACTTAGTCGTTTCTTCAATGGTTGTGTATAAAGATTTCGAGAAAAGTGAAGTAACGAAATTAACCAGACTGATCGTTCGCTCCATCCCACCTACGCTGATCATGAGCGTGCCGCTTTATTTTATACAAAAGATTGGTTGGTTCGAGGATTTATACTCGTTGTGGAAATTGCTAATATTAGTGCCGCTGGGAATGATCATATACGCGGTAAGTTTACGCGTATTTTATAGAGAAGGCTTTAACCGTCTCTTGCAAATGCTGAAAAGAAGAAAATAAAGAAATGAGCCCCTCATCTATTTAAGACGAGGGGCTCAGTTTCAATTACTTTGCAACATTTAGTAACTTTACATATGCTCCATGTATATACGCCTCTTTATGATCTAATGAATCAGAGATGACTTTATACCATAGTCCATCCGATTTCTGTACCTCACCTATGATTGTAAGTGGGTACCCGACCTTAAAGATTTCGAACTGAACGTCTGATGTTATGGAGGGTTGTGAACGAACATTCAATCCTACTCTTTCAATTTCAGGATTGATGGTTTCCCCGATGCGATACGCTTTATTCAACATATCTTTACCACCAAGTTCTTTATCCATGGTGTAGAAGCCGCCACCTACTTTTTGACCCCAGTTAATATCCGAGGCATAGTTGATGTTCATCCCAGCCGATTTATTTCCGAATACTCCGCCATTTCCATATGGCCCGAATGGGTCAACATATTTCTTCAGAATAACTTCTTTAGCGTAGTAATTAATCGAATCCTCAAAACTATCAAAAGTCATGGCATTCTCAAAAGTATTCGTATCCGTTGCATTAATCCCAAACAAGTTTTTCTTTTCCCTGGCAATCCTTGAATCCCCCTTGCCCGTTTCGAGCATAGCATGAGAGAGCATTAAAAGAGCATTAACACCATATTGTTCCTCAGCATCCTTGAAAGCCTTCCCGAGTCCGACTAATACGCCATTAGGTGCTTTTTTAAGGATATATTGGTTTAGCTCTTCAGCTGTATAAGATGTTTTGGTTCTCACTGAAATCCTGTTGAAATAGGGATACGATTCACCTACCACTTTTCCACTTTCATTGGTATACGTATGACCATTCCAAGAATAATACTTCTGTCCAGTGCTCATAAAGGCTGGAGCTTTTCCTACTGCATAGGGAGATTTATATATTTTAGTGGTAGGATAATAGATTGTATGAATTAAATTTCCATCCTCCACGTAGTAATAACTCCTCCCTGTTGTTAAAGCTTCTGGAATTAAAGTGACATTTTCATGTTTCACATAGCCGACGGTATCTGCTACCTGCACTTTAATTTTTTCCGAGTCCGACCCAAGGTATTTCATTTCTGACTGGAAAGCATTTGATACATACGTTAACTGTTTGTTCATGGATTCATTGTATACGACCGTGTAACTGGAAGCAGGATAACTGCCTACTACTACACCGCTTGACATTTTCACTACTTTGTCCCCAAGTAATACTACTTGATTATTCGGATTGGTGATAGAACTCTCCGCTTTTTCAAATGTATCGTAATTTCTGTTGATAGGAATGATTTCTCCATTACTGATTGAAGCTACCTTAAAGTATGTATTCGTATCTGGATCACTTGGTTCTTCAGGTTTTTCCGGTGGATTCAATTCGAGCATTCGATAAATAAATGCCGCTGCTTGATCTCTCTTGGCCTTTTCTTTTGGTCTAAAGTAACTTTTACCATCCGTGACATATCCGTTTATCACTTTGTAGTATACGTTCATTGACACAGCCTGTTTAAAGCTTTGATTGATTCTGTCATTGTCTTCAAAGGTTAAATCCATGGATAAATCTTCATATCCCTTATAAAGCAATGCTCTATAAATCATTGCAGCCATCTGTTCACGAGTCACATTTTCCTCTGGCTTAAATTTCCCATCCAGATAACCTGAAACAATCCCCACTCCACTTGCACTATTAATTCCATCCGCAAGCGCGGAAGAGGGTACTACGTCTTTAAATGTATTTCCCGTTACAACCGGAAGCTCTAAAGCTCTTGAAATAAAAGTCGCAAACTCACCTCGGGTCACATTGTCACCAGGTTCATAAACCCCCTCACCATAACCTTTTATGACGCCCTTATCCACCATAGCCCGCATTTCTTTCTCTAATGTAATACCGGTAATATCATCATTTGCAAATACCGGGATTGAGTATGAGAAAGCAAGCGTAAACAAAGTTACGATTATAGCAATCTTCCTTTTCATTCTTTTTTCCTCCATTTCTTCCTAAATTCGACATCCCTCCTCTTATTCTACCAAACTTATACTATAAAACTAAATACTTCTTTTATAAGAAATATATACCAAAAGACCCCCAATCAACTGATTGGGGGTCTTTTCATACATATCACTATTTCACATTATAGATCGCTGCCGCAAATTCTGCTCTAGTTGATTCATCAATCGCTCTAAATTTAGAAGTTTGATATAACGTTGTTTTATCTAAATGATAAAGAGAATTGATGGCTTCACTAGCCCAATAAGAAACGGGAACATCATTATATACCTTGATGCTTGCCGTAGATACTTGAGTCTTGCTGCTTAAATCAAAGGCTCTATCCAGAATGACTGCCATCTGTGCACGAGTCATAGGTTCATACGGTCTAAATGTTCCATCTGTATATCCTTTGATGATTCCAGCGTGTTCAATAGCTGAAATATCTTCGGAAAAAGCATTGCTATTCCCTACATCATTAAAAGAGTTGGATCCGGTAGAATTATAGTTAAGTACGCGATTGATTATGGCAGCAGCCTGTCCACGCGTGACTTGATCATCCGGGCGGTATGATTGGTCATTGTATCCCTTTATTACGTCCTGCTGATTTAATAATTTGATTGCTTCGAATGCAGGATGATTATCAGGTAAATCTTTAAACAGACTGCCCTCAATCGGCTGTTCTACAATCCTTTTACCTTTTACAAACTTTGGTCCCCAGTAAGAACTGCTAAGTGAGGATACTTTAATGCCACTGTTTTCGGCACTGATGAATGAATTATTTCCTATGTATATACCGGAATGAGATATTCCTGGTTTATATGTATTTTCAAATAGAACGATATCGCCTGGTAATAAATCTGATTTTGAAACAGCATTTCCTACTTTATACTGTTCTGCGGATGTTCTTGGTAAATCGATTCCAAACTTCCCGTATATGTAATATAAGAATCCCGAGCAATCAAAACCGCTTGGAGATGTTCCGCCAAATACGTAAGGGACTCCGGTATACTTCTTGGCAAGAGCGACAATTTCTTCACCTTTTGAAGCAGCTGATGCATTCCAATGTGGCGCGAGGGTCAGGGAAAGAACAAATACTATTAATATGCGACTAATTAACCTAAGTTGTTTCAACATATACACCCCGAAATCTTTTTTGTAGGAATTTTGTAGGTAAATTCTAACTAATTTGTAGTTTAGCAGATTTTTCTGCCAATTTTCGTTACGGTTTCATTACAATGTTGTAACATTAGAATATTTTTTGTTGAAAGGGGTAAACAATTGGAATGTGAGTGCAAAATTTGTCATAGATGTTGAAGCCTTATTTGGGTATTATAGAACAA
>NZ_BCVQ01000027.1 GCF_001591825.1 Rossellomorea vietnamensis NBRC 101237 | reverse complement strand
GCTACCATTAATATTCTTTCCAATATTTTCTAACGATAGATGAACGTTATGTGACATCGACGTTTAACGATTGTGTTCCATCTCACAATCCTGTTAGTATATGAACAGATATCAATATATGTTGATTCTAACACGAAAGGACTCCAATGATATGAAAAATAGATTCTCATTCTTTACGATCATCGTCACCATCGCTGCATTGGTGCTCGGCAACCTGGTCGTAGCGACACATTCAGGTGATGCTTGCGGGAGTGATTGGCCGATCTGTAACGGAAAAGTCATTCCGGATATCACCAATTATCGTGTCGTAATCGAATACTCTCACCGGTTATTCACGACACTGCTCGGACTGGTCATTCTGATCAACGCCATCATTGCCTGGAGAAAGACAACCGATAAAGCCGTGAAAGTCATCTCATTACTGTCATTGGTTCTGTTATTTACTCAGGCGATGATTGGCGGGATGAATGTCCTACTTGGCACACCGACCGGTTTCACGACACTCGATGTCATGTTCAGCCTCTTTCTATTAATCTCTCTTATTTTCCTTCATGAAGGATTACAGAGAGGAACTGGAAACGTGAAGTTGAATGAAGTGAAAAAGCCATTAGTGATCGGGTTTTCCGCACTCATGCTCGAGGTGTTAATCGGCGCACTCTTTAAACATTTCCAACTCAGCAAATTACTGTTTGAAGTAAGAAACACGAATGTGGAACTTGCCAATTTCACTTATGTGATCCACGGATTGCTCGGTATGATTGCGTTATTCTTCATCGGATATGCCGTTTTCCTTGCATTAAGATTTAACGTGATGAGGAAATCTGCCTTACTCTTGATCCTCCTAGCCATTTTGACAACCTTTGGTGGATTTGTGGTAAAAACAGAGGAACTGAGCCCTGTGACGTCCTCCGTACACATGATCCTGTCCATTCTGACAGTCGCTTTATTGAGCCGGATGACGGCAGTGAGTTATTTTAATCAGAAGAAGAAAGCCAGGCAGATTTAAGTGCCTGGCTTTCTTGTGTCTTCGCACCACCACGTCGCATAATTCACATTCACGTTTCCCATACTAATCCAGATAGACCCATTGAATCGAGGTGAGATCTATGGAATCTGCTGGATTGACTGCAAACGAACTCTATACCATAACAAGCGCGATCATCATCGGAACCATGGCAAGGATCCTGACGATCAAAGAAGACTTCAGACAGTATCCGAGCTACCCGAATGGCTATTTCATTCAAATCATCACGGGTTTTGTAGCAGCGGCACTGGGAGCCGTGGCCATTCCCGCACTATTAAGTAAAAACTTCGTAGCTGTGACGTTCCTCACCCTGGCCCTCCAGCAATTCAGGGATGTCCGGAAGATGGAGAAAGAAAGCCTGAGCGACTTGGAAGAAACGGAATTCACTTACAGGGGGAAAGCCTACATAGACGGGATCGCCAAAACATTCGAAGCCAGAAATTATCTTGCCTTTATCGTCGCACTCGTCACGTCTCTTACGATATCCATTCTCCAAAACGCTTTCAATCCGGAGAATCTATGGATCTGTATTGCCGGAGGTGCCTTGATAGGTTTTGCTCTTCTTTACTATTTGCAGAGATTCACCAAGGGTAAAACGATTGGCGACATTGCAGAAGTCAAAGAAGGCAAAGTGGTCGTAAAACACTCCTCCTTGTATGTGGATGATATGTATGTCAGCAACCTGCTTGGTACGGACAATGCTGAGAAGCTGTTTTCTGAAGAAGGAATGGCCGTTGTCATCTATCCGAAAGAAAATCATTTCAGGATCAACCTTGATAACTTCGGTCAGCGTCAGGCCGCCTTATTCGAAGCATGCCGGGCATTGGGGGTCAAACGGTATCAGTTTACAAGAAAAGATTATGAAGACGGCAAGGTCATGATCACCCTTGTGCCGATCAAACGCGACATCGATGCGTTCATTGAGGCCGTCAAAAAATGTCCATTACTCGAAAGCACAAAAAAATCTCATGCTGTCATGAAAACCAACTTGAAAGGGTGATGCTTCTTGGGCAGGGAAAATTCAATGAAACCACCTTATCAAATACTAGCCTACTTAACGTCAAACCGTGACAGAGTCATCAACGGGGGACCGCTTCTACTATACAGTGAGGATCTTGAGGAATTAAAAGAGATGACCGTTGATATCGCAAAAGGATTAAAGGCTGACGTTGTTCAGATGACCAACGGGGATTACTTGGTTATCAGGATATAGAATAAGCCATGGGGCCATGGCTTATTCTTGATTCGTTCCTTCTATTCAAACCTCACTTTTCTCAACCCAACCATCAAAAACACAACTGCAAACCCGAGCAGGATCCCTACAGGTGTAACGATATCCGTGATATCTCCGCCCCTTACCGTCAACTCAGCAAACCCTTCCATCCCCCAATACTGTGGAAGGAAAGTTGAGATATGCTGAATAAAGTCCGGCATGATTTCAACCGGCCAGTAGACGCCGGCGATCATACAGGTGGAGATGATGATCAGGTTCCCGAAGACCGATTGCTGTTCTGACGTTTTGACGAATCCGGCAAGGAAAAGTCCAAGTCCGATGCTGCAGAGAAGCAGACTTGAAACGAGAATCATATTGGCGAACATATTCCCCCATTCGATGTGAAAAATCTTCTCTGACAGAGTCATCAAGATTCCGAATTGGATCCAGCCGATGACGAAGAATGCCAGCATGTATCCACATAATACTTCCACTTTGGTGGCAGGAGTGGACATCATCCGGTACCATACCCCGTTTTGTCTCGCCTCGAGTAGGATACCGGTGCTTGATAGCATGGCGATCATGACGAACATGATCGTGAAGCCTGCTGAACGCGCCGTCAAATTGTTCATCGATTGCCTATTTTCATTTTTCGTAACAGAGACGGTTTCAACAGCTGCAGGTACCAAGGTCCGTTCATCCGAGATTTTCTCCTGGATGAGGGCCGGACTTTCTCCCGTTGTCTCTTGATAAAATTTTGCAGCAGCTGTACTTACCTTCTGTTTCACGAGGCTGTCATTGATGAGCTGTTCCACAAGTGCCGCCCCTTCGAAGGAAGGTCCTGAAACAAAGACGACTTCCGGTGTTCCCTCATTTTGAAGCGTTGATTCGAATCCTTTTTCCACCGAAAGATATCCCGTTATTTCCTGGTTGTCGAACTGTTCGGCAACTCTCTTGCTATTTCCTTTTGTAAATGTAAAAGAATCGCTTGCTTTCATTTCATTGATCAGGGTCTGTGACGCCTCCGTCTGGTCTTCGTCCACTACGGCAATCTCCGGCTTATATTCCCCGTCTCCGGTTATGACTCCCCCGAAGATGAAGGTGAATAACAGGGGCATTCCGAACAGCAGCAGAAAGGCACGGCGATTTTGAAAAAGTCGTTTCACTTCAAATCGGGCTATGCTGATGATTTTTCTCATCCTATTTCTCTCCTTATCTAAGCTTTAATTTCAATGAACCAATCCACAATGCCAGAAGGCCGCTCAGTACGAGTACGGTGACAGGCAGGACAAGACTATTCCACGACGTTCCGTTCATGATATCGAGAAAGCCGCCGAGGGCCCACTTATTGGGGGCGATGGAGGCGAACTTCTGTAAGGCGTCAGGGAACGATGCCAGTGGGATCATCGAACCACCAAGCAGGGCGAGGACCTGCACGCCGATTCCCCCGATGGAATCTGCTGTTTTTTCATCCGTAAGGAATCCCGCAAGCAACATGGCAAGACCCGAAACCGTAACGGAGTACGCGAGGCCCAACAGGAGAAGCTGCCATCCATTGCTGCCCCAGTCCACTCCAAATAACAACCGGGTGGCGATGATGAACACCGTGAACTGGAGGATCGTGAACGAGAGGGTACCCAGAAACTTCCCTCCCATAATGGATGAGTGACGAATCGGACTGACCATCAGCCTTGCCAATGTATCGGTATTCCGCTCCTGAAGGATGGTTTTGGCCCCAATCGTGGTGTTGAATAGAATGAACATGACACCCATGGCAGCAGCATAGTATTGCATGCCTGAAAGAGGCTCCTTGCCGTCTTTTTGAGTGATGACCCCGTTTTCCTTTGAATCTGCAATCGTAGAAAGTTTTTCTGATAGATCCTTCATGGCAGCGGAAAGATCGATATTCTGATTGGACACCGGCACAGCCGATCCTAACTCCTGACCCATGGTCCGTGTAGCCGCCGATACCGTAGCCACGCGGTTCGTGAAGGATTCGGTGATAGTGGAAAGGATGGTGTACTGAATCTCCTTACCAGGATCTTTGTAAAGTTTGACCGGTACGGTTTCCCCGTTCACTATCCCGTCTCCCCAACCGTCCGGGATGACGAGGCCGCCATCCACCTTCCCCTCCTCGATGGCGTCCCGCAAATCGGATTCTGTTTTATAATTTTTTAAAGTGATACTGTCCTTCAATTCTTTTCCCTGCAGGGTGTCGTGCAGGAATTGATCTGTCAGCTCATCTTGTGAGGTAACCACGACTCCTGCAGTGAGTTCTGGCAGCGATCCATTTTCACTGAAAGCACCGCTTAAGGCCGATCCGAGGATGGCTGTCAGGACGATCGGCATCAATAATAGTGTGATAAAGGACTTCCGATCCTTGAGACGGATCCTGATATCTTTCCATGCAATGGTGAACATGCTCATGTCTATCTCCTCCTAATCCCGTAACGTTCGTCCTGTCAGCTGCAGGAATAGCGTCTCAAGATTTGATTCTTTAATTTCAACGGATTCAATCTTCAATCCCGCATGGACGGCTGACGTGATGACCGCGGCCACGGCTTCCTGCGGGTTCGGTGCAAATACTTCGATGATGCCGGCTTCCTGTTGAAAAGCGATTCGTCCTATATCCCCCGCCTTTTCCAACTCCTTCCTCGCCTCATCCGATAGATTTTCCACCTTTATCTGAATGAAGCTGCTTCCCGTTAGCCGGCTGCACAATTCTGACTTCGTCCCGAGGGCAATCACTTCCCCATGATCCATGATGCCGACGCGATTACAAAGGAACTCCACTTCCTCCATGTAATGACTCGTGTATATGATGGTCATGCCTTTTTCATTGAGTGCTTTGACGGTTTCAAGGATGTGATTGCGCGACTGTGGATCGATCCCCACCGTCGGCTCATCCATGATCAATAATTCCGGTTCGTGCATCAAGGCGGCTCCGATGTTGATTCTCCGCTTCATCCCTCCGGAGAAGGTTTCAACCCTATCTTTCCCCCGCTCCTTCAGTCCCACGATTTCGAGGACTTCCTCCACCCGTTTCTTTGCCTGAGCTCCGGTCAAACCGTACATCTTCCCCCAAAACAACAGATTATCCCTTGCTGACATCGTTGGATACAGGGCAATTTCCTGGGGGACCACCCCGATTTTCTTTTTAACCAACAACGGAAATTGTTTCACCGATTGACTGGCCACGAGCACTTCCCCATGATCATACGGGACAAGTCCGCAAATCATGGAAATCGTCGTTGATTTCCCCGCTCCGTTCGGTCCCAGCAATCCGAACGACTCCCCCTTTTCGATACTAAAGGATACGTTCTTCACGACCTCGTTTTTTCCATAGCTTTTCTTCAGCTCTTTCACTTCCAACATATCGCCACACCCTTTTTTCATTGACTATAGCTTAAGTATAGCGGGGATCTTCCTTTTCCAAATCCCTCCTGCGATAGAATTTGAACATAAAAAAATACAGCTTTGATAGCTGTATTTCATAGGGATACTATGCTGAAAGTCATGGTTCAATAATGTGTGATGTGATAGCGGACGGCAAAGATCGCCGCCTGGGTGCGGTCCCTTAACTCGAGTTTGCTGATAAGATTGGACACATGATTCTTTACGGTGCCTTCGGATATATACAGTTTCTCCGCAATTTCCTTGTTGTTCAGTCCGAGACCGAGCTGTTGAAGAACCTCCAGTTCCCGTTCCGTCAGTTCCTTAACGATTTCCGGGACTGTGTGGATTTGTTCTGCCGGCTGATTCCGTCTCATTTCCCTTACGATATCCGCCGTCAGCTCTTTCGGTAGCACCATGCCCCCCGATTGAACCGTCATGATCGCCTGGACGATGGCATCCGTCGGCATATCTTTCAGTAAGTATCCACTCGCCCCTTCTTCCAGTGCTTCAAAAATGAGCTCGCTGTCGTTGAAAGTAGTGAGCATGAGGACCTTAATGTCGGGATAGTTGGTGGTAATCAGTTTTGTTCCTTCCACTCCGCTAGCAATTGGCATGCGGATATCCATTAGAACGATGTCCGGACGGAGCTCCCCGGCTTTCTCAAACGCTTCCTGCCCGTTAGACGCAACCCCTGCCACCTCGATTTTCTGTCTCAAATCCAAGATCGTGGCAAGTCCGTCCCTCATTAATTCCTGATCGTCGACGATTACTATTCTGACCATTATGATCCCCCCATTTGCCATTTCATCTCTATTAACGGCACCGTTGCTTTCACACGGAACCCTTCTTTCGTACTTTCAAAGACGGTGGTCCCTCCATGTTCATGAATTCTGTCTCTCATATGCTTCAAGCCGAATCCGGGATTGATATCCGCCGACCCTTTTCCGTCATCCTGAATTCGGATTTCCACCTCAGATTCAGAAACTTCCAGCATGACACTGCATTCCTTTGCTTCCCCGTGTCGGACGGCATTGGTGATCGATTCCTGTATGACCCGGGTCAGGTCAAGCTGGATGGAGATTGGGATGGTCGTCACATCCCCTTTAACGGTAAAACTGGAGATGAGACCCGTCATCACCTGATAATCCTCCAGCAGTTTGCGGACTGTTGTGATGAAGGATTGCGGCTGATCGTGATCCTTCAAGGTCCTGACCGACAGGCGGATCTCCTGAAGGGTCTCCCTCGCCAGGTCTTCACAGAGCTCCATTTTCTGTCTGCTCATTTCAGGGCGTGAATCCATCAGCTCTTTCGCTACTTGAAGCTGAACGAGAAGCGCCGTCATCTTATGGCCGACCGTATCATGGATTTCCCCGGAAATCCGATTCCGTTCCCGGATCAGCGTCAACTCCTCCACCTGCTTTGAATAATGATGCAGCTGCTCATGGGCCGCGGTCAGCGCGGAATGGGTCTCCTGCAGTTCCCCGTACTGGGTTTCAATTTTGGCCCGTGCATGGAACAGTTTATGTATAAGCCGTCCGACGACTGCTTCGAATACGATTAAGCTGAAATTGATGAGATTTTCCAAGAGTGAAAATGTGCCTGTCACTTGATAAGTATAGTACATAGAGCTGAACCAAATGATGAAAAAGGTTAAGCTGAAGCCCCATAGGACCTGGTTATCTTTAGCAGACAAGAACAGTGTCACTGCATTTACCCCAAACAGGATCAAATACAGAGACGATCCAGGATAAAAATAGACAAACCCTGTAATGAGGACGAAATCGAGGGCAAGGGGATAATAGGTCTGATTTCGAGTGGCCGCCAGTACAAAATGATTCAGTATAAATCCGATTCCCGCTATGATCACATACATGGTTTGTGCCGTTGATGGTGTACCAACAGAAGAATAATAGATGTAACTGATCATGGTGAACATGACCAGACGGAGAATGCTTAAGAAAGTCAGTTTCATGGAATCACCTCTATCGTGAGATCTCTCTTCATGCCTGTACATAGAGGTAGAAGATATTACCATTATAATCTTATTTGGGTGGTTTGGTAAGGTGGGGTTTGTAGATAAGATACTATGACACTAAAAGATTATAATCCCTGTAGTTGGGTAAAAAAACCATAAGTGTAAATTACAAAAATTAACAAGGAGGCGTTCCGATGAATCGCTGGTACTTTCCATTCGTTGTCGGGATCATTATATTTATGTTCTTATTCCTACTTGGGGATTATGAGATGGGTTTGATCCTGACATTGAGTGGTGGATTTACTCTCGGGTTTTTTCTTATGTATTGGTTTAATAGGGGTAGTAATAAGGGGGAAGGACGGCGTTAGTTAGAGGTGAGGCTTAATGGGGTTATTTGGCAAAAAACGCAATTAATTTGAAAAGGACGCAATAAAAGTGAAAATGACGCAATTATTCTTAAAAAGACGCAATCATCGTCGATTATGACGCAATTAATCCCTCTCCCCCTCTCTCTTCAAGACCATTACGACCAAAAAGGAGCACCAACCCCATGATTAGGGTTGGAACTCTTGGGTCTAACGTAATCTTGAACCCTTCCGACCTATTATCCTATGGTTTTTTACATTTTTAACAAAAACCAGTCCCTGATCAGTGGCTGTATAATCTTCACCATCCCCGTTGTCCCAACTCCATCCACTCTTCATCCCACACTTCCCTCAATGCACCCCTGAACAGCATATCCAATTCAGCCGTTGGATCAGGACTGTCTTTTTTAATCGACTTCGCATATGCTTCTACATGTTCGATTTCTTTTTGAAGATGTTCATAGATGGTATCGAGCCTCGGTTCGAGATAGATCTCTTCTCCCGCTCTCTTTTGTTTTAACAAATCTTCGAACGAAGCCTTCCATTCACCCCCTGGCACCAGTTCTTCAACCAGCTCTTGAAAATCAATAGGAGGGACCGAATCACATTTCTCGATCCATTTAGCAGCCAGCAGGGGACGGAGCACATTCAAATACTTTTTGACCCCTACTTCCTCTCCCTTAACTACATCCCGAAAATTCCCCTTCGCCATGCTCACATAATGATGCATACAAGAAACGGGGGAAAAGATCTTTTGCTCCAGTTCCCTCATTTGATTAATGGTGGAATAAGACTGGTAGTAGACAATCGTTGATTGGAGCCACTCGAGAAGAGGCGGATTCGATTTCCGGAATAACCTCAGTGCCTTCGTCAGCTCCCACCCGCTCATATCCAACAACGGCTCAATCGGAATCGAGACGGAATCCCTCGCAGGAACTTCGATCACATCTCTCTTTTGATCAATTGATAAATACCAGTCTGGCTTATGGATATAAATGAAGCGGACATCATAGTCGCTGTCTTTAGAAGGAAACCCCCACTCCCTGCTTCCGGATTCACAGGCAAATAAAACTTTTACATCGTGATCGATTTCGATTTGATGGATGACGTCAACGATATGTTCTTTCATGTTTTTGACCTCCAGTCGATGGATCTTGTAAGTTTAGATTCTACTTCAAATGATCAATTCCCTTTATTTTCACAAAAAACTCCCAGTTGACAAAAACCAAACGAAAATATAATATGTTTATAAATTAACCAACGAAATTAATTATAGTTTATATAATAACCAACAAAAGAGTAGGACGTGTGAAGAAATGGAACTTTCCAACCTGTTTTGGAGTGCCTCTTTGGAAGAAATGAAAAGAGGCTATATGGAAGAAGATGATGCATTTGTTTGTCTTTTATGCGGAGAGAGTATTGAAAAAGGCATGGTCTATCCACACGAAGATCGATTTTACCTGGCAGAAAAATATATGGGTGTTCATATTGACCGTAGGCATATTTCTGTGTTCGATTATTTAATCGGGATGGATAAAAAGCTCACGGGTCTGACCGATCACCAAAAGCGTTTATTGACCCTCTTTTATCAAGGGAAAAATGATAAGGAAGTTCAAGAAGAGTTGGAGATCGGAAGTGCGTCCACTATCCGGCATCACCGTTTTGCCTTAAAAGAAAAGGAGCGTCAAGCCAAGACCTTTCTGACCATGATGGAGTTACTGAAAGAAAAAGATGAAAACGCCCCGACGTTTGTACCCGTTCATCAAACCGCCACCATGGTAGACGAACGATACAACGTCACTCAGGACGAACAGGATCACATACTGAAGAAATACTTCTCCGACGGGACATTGACAAAATTCCCTCCAAAGGAAAAACAAAGGCTCGTCGTCCTTCGTGAGATTTCGAAACAGTTGAAAAAAGACCATGTGTACGATGAAAAAGAATTAAACGGGGTCCTAAAAGACATTTATGAAGATTACGTTCTCATCAGGAGATACATGATTGAATACGGCTTACTCGACCGGAAATCCGACGGAAGCCAGTATTGGGCAAAAAAATAAACGGGAGGTCTGTACCATGGATCGAAAACGGGAGTTAAAACAACAATACAAAGAAACACCGGTTGAAGCCGGTGTCTTTCAAATTACAAACAAGCAAAACAATAAAATGTATATCGGAAGCACGAAGAACTTGAAGACCTTGAACGGGATTAAGTTCATGCTCGATAACAATGGATTCACGACTAGTAAATCGTTACAAACGGCATGGAATGAGTTTGGCAAAGACGCTTTTACCTTTGAGGTGCTGGAAAAATTGAAAAAAAATGATGATCCATTTCTTACGGAGAAAGAAGCTCTGGCTGAGCTGGAGGAAAAGTGGTTGGAGAAAATGCAGCCTTATGGGGAACAGGGATATAATCAGAAGCAGGCAAGATGATCACAAGAACGCTCAGAGTCATTTTTTCTGAGCGTTTTTTAATGGCTGGCATCTAAAAATAAAGAAACAACTGCACCATATATAGATTCCACAATGAATGAGCCACCATCGCCGGCAGGATCGATTTCGTTTTATAAGCGGTCATCGTTAAAAGGAAGCCAGCCAGTACAGTGAACAGCCAAATTTCCGATGGGTGGATGAGTCCAAATAAGATCGATGTAATGCCGACTGCCCATAATGGCTTTACGAATTTTAAAAGGACCGTCAACAAAATGCCCCTGAATATAATTTCTTCAGAGATCGGTGTCAGGACCGCCACCTCGACCGTCTCTCGCCAGCTGCTTGCATGAAGCATATGATTGTTGAAGTAAAAAATATAGTATTTGTCGAGCAGTACTTCAAAATGGAGACTTAGGTGCAATAATACGTAAGGAAGCATAAAAGTGAGAAAAATCCATAGGTAGGTTCCTGGTTTCTTGAAGACTTCCACTTTCATTAGTGGCACGATGAATGTCCTGATATTCTTATAACCCAGCGTGACGGGCATAAAATATAAAAACCAAATGAGTCCTTTCAGTCCGTCATAGTTCTGAAGAGGCAATTGATTGATGACATAACCTGGGAGCGCCAACATGGTCAAATAGATTAATAGCGTTTTAAATCTAATGGTCGATGCATCTGTTGTCACAGGTATTGGTTCATGTGCAGGTGAACTGTTTAGCATGGAATCCCCTCCGCTCTGCTATAACTTCTTTTCCAGAATGATCTTATGCAAGCCTTTCGCATCTATATACGTATCAATGACATCAAAACCATTCTTGATATTGAGAATCAGCATACTGCGCCATTTATTCATGGTTTTCGTTTGCACCACCATAAACCCAAGTTCCTTCAACGTTTGATGCTGCCGTTTCATCAACTCTGCCGCAATTCCCTGTTTTCGGTAGTCCGGATCCACGCCTCCCAACCAGCTATAAAAGGTATCGGGATCCAGCTCATAGCCTATTTTATATCCAATGATTCTGGAATCTTCCATCGCCACATCTATTAATATTTCAGGCTTATTGGCCATTTTAATGATCAAATCGTCCGATGTTTCAAATATAGATCCGTGTAATGTCACCATTCCATTCATGATATGGTCTTCGGGTAACGAGCGAAACTGATGATAATGAATACGCAAGGCATTGCCTCCTCATCAAGTGAATTGTTTAGGAGAAAGATAATGTAACAGTTCATCCAACGATTGAATCTCTTCATCTGGCTTTATATTAGAATCGTTTTCCATTCCACTTGGATTGAACCATATACCCTTAAGACCAGCACATTGTGGCCCACCCACATCCAGCTCCAGATTATCCCCGACGAATAATGCGTCTTCAGGCTGGACTTGAAGCTTATTAAGCGCCAATTGGAATATGCGTTGATCCGGTTTCTCCAATCCGACTTCCTCGGAAATCAAGATAACATCAAAACATTTATGTAAACCGGAATTCATGATCTTTGCGTTTTGTCTATGTACGGTGCCGTTTGTGATGATGGCCACTTTCATATGCTCCTGGACCCTCTTCACTAGATTAACGGTATGCTCACTAATCGAAAAACATTGTGGGAATTGTTGATTCCAGAATTCTTGAGGCTCCGGCAACCGGTATACCGGTGGGAATTCATCAAAGAAAGAATGGAATACAGCTGTTTTATCACTGACGCCATAACCATGATGATCATACTCCTTGAACTTACGCAGCATCTCCGTTTTCAACATATCCTCTACATTCCCATAACACTCTTTCAACATGATATGAAATATGTTATCCACTGCCTGATTTCGATCGAGTAACGTATCGTCTAAATCAAATAGCATAGCTTTGTAATTCTTCATACCTAATCACACCCTTCTTACTACCAATTATTTCAAATTATATCCAGTTACTCAAGAAAAATCTCCCTTAAAAAAGGGCTCACCCTGGTTTTGGGTAAGCCCTTGGTTGCATTACACTCCTACAAAGATCCCTAATCGATCTCCATCCAAATCGACTGTCTTCATGCTTTCTCGTTTCTCAAACGTCATGCTCTTGATCAAGAGACTGCCCTGCAGTAAATCTTCAAATTGCTCCACTACCTCTTTCATCGAATCATCCACATCCAACACCAGATGCACGCGCTGTTCCACCGGCAGATTCAATTCTTTACGGTATTGCTGGACGGCACGAACCAACTCACGGGCTTTCCCTTCTTTCCGCAGATCTTCCGTGATGGTTGTATCCAGGAATACACTAAACTGAGAGTTTGAAGCCATTTCCAATCCTTGATGGGTTTTTTGATGAACAATGAGATCTTCTGTCTCGACTGAAACCTTTTCTCCTGCTGGAGATTCAAAGTCAACATACCCTTGTTCCACAACCTTCTTCGCTTCTTCAGAAGATAACGTTTGTAAATGCTTCTGAGCGACACCTACGAGTTTTCCGAGTTTCGGACCGGCAGTCGGGAAATTCAGCTTCACTTCATACTGTACGGAATCTCCTGCGGTGTCCTGTAGTTGAACACTCTTCACGTTGATTTCATCTTTGATGATGTATTCATACTTCCAGAGAGATTCTGTATCTTGTTTTGAACCAACCACCGTAAGCTCGGATAGGGGCTGCTTCGTTTTGATGCTAGTCATATTCCGGGCGGAACGGGCAAGCTCGACGACTTGCAGCACATGGTCCATTTCCAGTTCAAGTGCCGGGTTGATCTCATCCTGTTCAGCATTCGGGAAGTCAGCCAGATGCACGCTTTCACCTGTCAGGTTCATATGGATATCTTCTGCGATGAACGGCGTGAACGGTGCCAGCAACCTGCTCACACTGACCAATACCCGATGTAACGTGTGGTACGCCGCCAGTTTATCTTCATTCAGCCCTTCACTCCAGAACCGTTCACGGGACCGGCGGATATACCAGTTACTCACCTGGTCCACCAGGATGGATAACTCTCTTGCTCCTGCCGTAAAGTCATATCCATCCAAATGCTCCGTTACCTTTGTTACCACTGTATTCAATCGTGATACCATCCACTGATCAAGCAGAGAAGGCATTCCGGCTTCATGTTTTTCAGGATCGAAACCGTCGATCACCGCATACAGGGTGTAAAAGGAATGAACGTTATTCAGCGTGTCCACAAGCTTCGACTTCGCCTGACTGACGACGTTTTCCGAGAAGCGCTTATTATTCCAAGGAGCACTGTCTGCAAGCAATGCCCATCTGAGAGCATCTGCGCCAAACTTATCAACGAGTTCCATTGGATTCATGACGTTCCCTTTACTCTTGGACATCTTCCGGCCGTCTTCATCGAGGATGTGCCCGAGTGATAAGACCCGCTTATACGGCGCTTTCCCTGTAAAGAGCGACGAAACTGTCAACAGGCTGTAGAACCATCCCCTCGTCTGGTCCACTCCCTCCGCGATTACATCCGCCGGGAATTGTTGTTGGAATAACTCTTCATTCTCGAATGGGTAATGATACTGGGCAAATGGCATCGATCCGCTGTCGAACCAGACATCGATGACTTCCTTTGTTCTCTTCATTTCACGAGAACAGGACGGGCATTCCACGGTCACTTCGTCCACATACGGTTTATGAAGCTCAAGACCTTCACTCCATCCGCTTACCGCATGTTCTTTCAACTCCTGAACACTTCCCGGTACGAACTGATGATCACAATCTCCGCATACCCACACGTTCAACGGCGTACCCCAGTAGCGGTTCCTGCCCAGGTTCCAATCGACCATATTGTCGAGGAATTTCCCGAAGCGTCCCTCCTTCATATGATCCGGGTACCACTCGACGGATTGGTTGTTCTTGATGATCGTGTCTTTTACGGCCGTTGTCTTGATGAACCATCCTTCCATCGCGTAATAGATAAGCGGTGAGTCACAGCGCCAGCAGTGGGGATAGCTGTGTTCATACTTTTCTTTAGAAAACAGAAGGTTGCTGTCTGCCAGCATCTTGATGATCTTCACATCGCTGTCCTTAGTGAACTCCCCTTGGAGAGCCTTGAAATCACTGGTGTAACAACCCTTCTCATCCACGATATTGATGAAATCCAATCCGCTTTCTTTGATGGCATTGTAATCATCTTCCCCGTGTGCAGGAGCCAGATGAACGATCCCGGTTCCACTGTCGTCGGTTACAAATTCTGCCGAGATCACTTCATGCCCGCGCTCAAGTGTAAGATTGTCGAATGGCGGTTGATACGAAACCCCAACAAAGTCGTGTCCTTTATGCTCACTGACCACTTCAACGTCTTCTCCCAGCACCTTATTCAAAAGGTTTTTCGCAAGGATATACGTCTCATCTCCACGCCTTGCTTTCACGTAATCTACGTCTTCATGGACGGCAAGGGCCACATTTGACGGAAGCGTCCACGGTGTCGTTGTCCAGCCGAGAAAGTACTCATTCTCGCTTCCTTCCACTTTGAATTTAGCCGTCGCGGAAAGATCTTTTACATCCTTATATCCTTGGGCTACCTCATGGGAACTGAGGGGCGTTTGGCAGCTCGGGCAGTATGGAACGACCCGATGCCCCTGATAGAGCAAACCTTTTTCATGGATTTTCGAAAGGATGTGCCAGACACTTTCGATATAATCATTTTGAAGGGTCACATAAGGATCATCCATATCCACCCAGTATCCGATCGCTTCGGTGAACGTCCGCCACTGCCTCTCATAATCGAACACACTCTTTTTACATTCCTCAATGAACTTCTCTACCCCGTATTCCTCGATTTCCTGTTTACCGGAGACACCGATTTTCTTTTCAACACCGAGTTCCACCGGTAGTCCGTGGGTATCCCATCCAGCCTTACGTTTCACTTGATACCCGCGCATCGTTTGATACCTGGCGACGAAATCCTTGATCACACGTCCGAGGACATGCCCGGCATGCGGAAGTCCGTTGGCCGTCGGGGGACCTTCATAGAAGACAAAGGTCTTTTCCCCTTCCCGGTTTGCCACTGACTTTTCAAAAATATGATTCGAATTCCAGAAATCCTGGATCCGCTGCTCTCTTTCGATTGACTTTTCGTTTACATTGACCTTCTCCATGTCATCACACCTTCTTTTATATAACTAAAAAAACCCGCCCCTAACCTAAGTTAGGGACGAGTTTGTAACCCGCGATACCACCCTGATTCTGCCCATAAACCCGACTTCCGAGTTTACGTGACAGCGCTCATTCAACGTACAATCATACGCGTTCCTTGTAACGGCGGAAACCCGTCAAAGCTTAAAGTACCTTCAGCTTTGCTTCTCGGAGAGGATATTCAATATGATCTGAACGTTGACTTCCACCAATTCGCCAACTCTCTGTAGAACAGACTCCATACCTACTCGTTCTCGTCATGGAATGTAAGTGTTATGTTACAATTAATCTATACGAAACAGGTTAATTTTGTCAATACTTTATTTTATTCTTGGCGGAAAATGATTCATTTATTCACTATTCTTTACTAACGAATCACATTATGTATATAATAAAAGTAGTTAAGTACACTAAAAAAGGAGCCCTGACGGCAATCAGGACTCCTCCACAACATAAACTGCATGGAAAGTGCAGCGGCTCACTCAGAGTCAATCGAAACAGAAGTAATCATCAATGATCCTCATGAGCGGTGGGGACGATGGTTACTTCTTTTTTTGTGTAACCGCGACAATTGCTACAATCAATGTTCCAAAGGCAATCATAATCTGCAATACATCTCCTACAGCAATCATTAGCGTATCACCTCCCTTCACTCGGGAGTGTGAGCCGCTACCCCATCTTCCGTATTATGTTGTGTCCTTCCATTATATCACAGACGAACGTCCGTTTGCTCCCTTTCAAATGGACCAGTTCAAAAATTTAGTTCGGTTCGATTCATACATTCTTAGAAGAATAATTTATGATGAATTTCATCGTAGACCTGTGTTTTCATGACAAAACTCAATCTTAATCGCCTTTTAGTAATAAGTAGGAATGTTTTATAGTAATAAAGTAATGGTAAAATATACACCGTTCACTGAGAATGGATCGTCTTCTTCAAGGAGAGAAAATGAAATATAATCTCGGCGATATTGTAGAATACGAAGATGAGTTGTACACCATATTCTGGATCTATGATTCTGAATATGTGGAATTGGATTCGGATGAGAGGAAATGTGTATTGGCAAAGGCGGAAGAACTACGGTTAGTAAAGGCAAAGTAAAATTTCCCTCTTCATGGGATAGGTAAGCAAAGACGATCTATCTCAGTGTACCTTCTTTATATTCCAGTATCTCACGATGATTTTTAAAGAATTCCCCACCTGATATTACTATTTTCAACAGTATGGACTTTGACAGGATTCAAATTAAATTTCGATTGTTGATAGAATTCCGCCTCATAGACTTTGCAAGGACTGGCCCACAGACTATAAGGGCCAGTCCTGACTTATTTACAGGATACACTCCAATGAAAAGATAGAAAGGTCTTTTCTACAATTGGAGTTTTATCTTTTTTGATACAAGACTGGTCGGCATGACGAAAAGAGTATTCATTTGATAGAACACAGATCAATATCATACTGAAAGATATTGCAGTCACGGATGTTTTTTTCACCTTAAATCCACCTCAATCACTTCTCCATCGGTCTTCCGTACTTAACAAGGACATGCCACATTAGCTTCAGTTCCTGCAGTACAGCTTCATAAGTACCCCGATCACTCCAGGAATCAGGATCTCTTCTCAAACTTATGACGGCTGATCCGATTATGTGGGCATCAATCCTATCTTTATAAGCGATCCGCTTTGCCAGGGACGGCATGGCTGGTCCCCTGAAATCAGAAGGGACATCCTTTACATGAAGGACAAAACCCATATGCCATTTAAGATTGATGGAATACTTGGAGCACATTTGCTCCAGGGTTTCACCAACAGTCGTGTCCTTAAAGGAAGGGTCGGCAACCAGCACTTCCACATCTTCTTTCAGGGAAATGGGACCATGAACCTGTGATTCTATGTAATGATTCAAATTTCGAGTCGCCAAGCTTTCTTTCCTGCCATGTTCAAGATGATGCAATACATGTTGCATAAACCTCGTCGGTGTCAAATCCTTTTCTCCAAGTGCAAAATCCCTTAAAAACATTTCTTCCAAAAGCGCGGCCAGGATCATATCAAATTCTTGATACGTCCCCTTCTCAAATGGGTTTTGGTGCGAGTCCAGATATGTAAAGGTCGCTCGTGATGAAACGTTAGGGGATAACAAAAAGTAGCATGAGCCGAACCGCGGAGAAGGCCCATCCGGATGCAGCATCAAATTCAATGCCCCGTACTTTGGCCGTTCGCTCATCAATGTACCGTCCGATTGGTAAGCTCCTCCAAACATATTCTCTTCCCACCTATCCCGGTCACCACCTGAATGGGGGGACACCTTTCCATTCGATATGAATGTTTCAAACTGACTCTTATATTCCCCATGTTCGAGCAGGGACTGGGCAACGTTCTTCATAGTGGAAGCCGGTCGATCCGGATGGAAGTGCAAACCGATCTGTGCGTAAGTTTTAATATGATTCACTGCCTGTTCAAACACCTCACGTGAAATATTGGACATGTTCAGAATATGTTGAATGGTAGCCCTCGCATCCGCTTTATTCTTACGGGCATAGGCAGTAAAATAATCGATTGCCTGACGCTGTGACGGTGTTAACCCCATAAAGATCCGACCCTTCTAACCGTATGATTTCAACCATTATTTCTCCCATAGCTCAATCAGTCTGCCTTCAGGATCTTTAATCCAAATAAACTGACCGAATTCACTCACTTCTTTTTCCTTTGCAAGGGATACACCCACCCGTTCAAGATGTTCCATCGTTTCGTTAAGATCATGTACCTGGAAATTCAACATCACCTGTTGTTCTGTCGGGAAATAGGGGTCATCTTCTTTAAAGAAAGAAAAGATCGTTTCATTTTCCGGATCAGGTTTAATCATGGTTCCGTTCCAATCCCCCATTTCAATCTTCAACACTTCACCGTACCATTTCTTTAAAGCATCCAGGTTTTTCGTTCTCCAGAAGATTCCTCCGAATCCTTTTATCATCTAAAATCGCTCCCTTTTGTTTTTCTGCATTATTTTATCCGTTCTTCTATTTCTCTTATAACCATCCATTTTCCATTCACTAATCTCCAATTTTCAATTGTAAATAACCGTGCTAATACTTCCTCTTCTTTTACAATTAATTGTTCATAGAAAACCACTGCATTCTCGCTACTCCTTAATCGAATGACTCTGTTTTCAAACCTTTTTTCTGCCCCTGAAAAATGGCTGACCGATTGTTTCATACCATCCATAGCTTCTAATTTGTTAAAAAAAATGGGTCTATCACTTCCACTATTAAAAAATGCTACATAGTAATCCTCTGTCATTCTTTCAACGGAAGAGGTGTCACCCGAACTCATCGCATGACTCCAATCCCTGATAAATTCATCGTGCATTTTGGTAAAGGCATTATAGCGGGTTTGCAAGTCATGCATTTAAAAACCTTCTTTCTTCTTTTCTATTTACAAGTCAATTGTTCACTAGATTAATCATCTTTTCCCTTCTGTTCTGTTACTTAGAAGACTTGACGCAATTCCACCTGTTCTTCCCCATACCCTTGAGGGTCCGGCACCCGCATGGCCCACTCGATGGCTTCTTCCCTCGATTTCACATCGATCAGGAAGAACCCCGCCACTAACCCGTCGACTTCAAATGGACCCTCGGTTACAACCGGCTCACCACCTGTTTTCGGGTACGATACGCGGATACCGTCAGAGCTTGGATGAAGTCCTTTTGCCATCACCCGTACGCCTGCTTCCACTAAATCCTCATTGTACTTTGTCATGGCTTCCATGAGCTCGGGGCTCGGAGGATTTCCGGCTTCCGAGTTTCTTGAGGCTTTGACGATCATCATAAACAACATAGAAACTTCCTCCTTCCGGAATTTCTCTCTATCTTCACTTCAGAATACACGGTTTTCCACTCTCATCAAATGCTTTCTTTAAATCAAACGCAAAAGGAGTAGCATGATGTTCAAGATAATAATGGTATCTCGTAAAAGCTTCCTCCCATGAGACATCCTTGACCTTCTCTGTCCACCAGACTACATACGAAGAACGCTTCCCATCATCAGGCTCCATCCATTTGTTCCTGTTCCGCAGTGCCTGACTGTGCTTCCCCGCATATGTAAAGCGATATAAGGATTGCAGGCTATTCCATACCGTTAATGTCAGGACGGGGTAACCACTTCCATCTCCTTCTTCAGGTAACGAAACACCGTCTGATGAAAACTCTTCGATAAGATGTCCTGCTACGTAAGCCTGACGCATCACTCTTTGTCCAACGTCATAAAATTCTCGAGATGCCGGATGATCATACGGGTGAGCTAACCTGCCAACAGTATAAATTGAAACGAATGCCATACACATTCCTCCCATAATAGTCTTTGTTCAGATTTATTCATGTGGATCAAAATCTAAACCAAATACCATACTAATGGTATTCCATTCCCATCAAGATACTTCCTCCATTTAGCGTAAAAAACTATGAAAACATTAACCTGGATCACAACAAAAAGAAGACACAAAAGTCCATTTGGCTACTATTTAGTAGTGCCTCGCTCTCTTGTGTCCACCTGCATCCTGGAAGTTATATAGGTTCTCCATCAGCAACTCTCATTTTCCTGCTTCTTCAATGCTCATCCTAACTGGCGATTAAATATCTTACTGGCAATGAAATAAGTAATGACCATGATACCGATACACCAGGCAAGCGAGGTCCAGATTTCACTGCCGACCGTCCCTCCATACAAAAGGGCACGAATCGCATTCACGATCGAAGTCACAGGCTGGTTCTCTGCGAACACCCGCACAACGGTTGGCATCGTTTCCGTTGGGACAAAGGCCGAACTTATGAATGGTAGGAAAATCAGTGGATAGGAGTATGCCGTCGCGCCTTCCATCGAGTCTGCCGTCAATCCCGGAATAACCGCAAGCCATGTCAACGCAAGCGTAAACAGTACCAGTATTCCTGCTACCGCTAACCACTCCAACATATCAGCACCAGAACGAAAGCCCATCAACAGCGCAACGAGAATGACGACCATAACGGCAAGCAGATTCGATACAAGGGAAGTCAACACGTGTGCCCATAAAATCGATGAGCGTTTAATCGGCATCGTAATAAAACGCGACATCAGCCCGCTCTTCGCATCCGTAAAGAGCCGGTGCGATGTATAAGCGACACCTGAAGCAATCGTAATCAGCAGAATTCCAGGTAACAAATAATTCACGTAGCTCTCCGTCCCTGTCTCAATGGCACCGCCAAATACATAAACAAACAACAGTAGCATCATAATCGGAGTAATGGCAACCGTGATAATCGTATCAGGGCTCCGTAAAATGCCACGCATCAGCCGTCCAAATAATACCCCTGTATTACTGTTCATTTTCATTTCCTCCTTTTTTGCCAATGAACGCGAGGAAGATTTCCTCCAGCGTCGGCTGCTTCTCGATATACTCCACTTTCGCAGGCGGGAACATTTCCTTCAGTTCAGTAAGGGTACCCGTCTTAATGATTTCCCCTCCATGGAGGATGGCGATGCGGTCCGCCAGCTGTTCCGCTTCCTCCAGGTACTGGGTCGTCAGCAAGATGGTCGTTCCGCCAACGGCAAGCTCCTTGACGGTTTCCCAGACTTCCATCCGGGCTTCCGGGTCAAGCCCTGTCGTCGGCTCATCGAGAAAGATAACTGGAGGCGCACCAATCAAGCTCATAGCGACATCAAGCCGGCGCTTCATCCCGCCGGAATACGTATCTGCACGCCTGTCGGCCGCGTCAGTCAGACTGAAACGTGTCAGGAGATCTTCTGCGATTTTGGACGGATTGGATACTCCCCGTAACTTCCCAATCATGATCAGATTTTCTCTTCCTGTCTGGATACCATCCAAGGCAGCAAACTGTCCTGTCAGACTGATGCTTCGACGAACCTGATCCGGTTGATGCTGTACATCAAAGTTGCATACACTCCCCTTACCACTATCCGCCTTTAACAGCGTCGAAAGAATATTAACGATCGTTGTCTTACCCGCCCCATTGGAACCGAGAAGGGCGAATATCTCCCCGCGCTGCACCTCAAAATCCACTCCCTTTAGGACTTCCTTGTCTTTGAACGATTTTTTCAATCCTTTTACTGAAATCGTTGCATGACTCATGTTTTTTTCCTCCCTTTATTTTAAAAGCTACTTAGTGTTACCGGTAATCAGTATTACTTACTACCGTGGTAAAAAAACAACTGAATAGTCTTGGTTCAGTCTTTTCCAACCGCCATTCAGTCGATATCACTTAATGGATTCACTTTTTCCCACGGCCGATCGTATCGTTCAACTTCGCCCGGTGCTTGTCACTCCACTTTTCCGAGTCTTTCACCAGTTCATCACAGAAAGCGGCTACGTCCTCACCCGTGAGGTCAGTGACTTCCCTGCCTTCTGCTGCCCCTTCCTCGAACAGATCCAAAATGCCATTAAACACACGGCTCGTGTCTTTCCAGTCGGTCATACCTCCAGCTGTCCACATATATTTTTGGATCGCCTTGTAGGCATTGAGGTACTCACTTGGCAATGTCTTCGCACGGGCTTCCATCGCACGCCATTCACGCTTGTCAGCAAAACTTCCCGTAATCTTTTCAATAAATTTCATTTTATCCTCTCCTTATCATTTCTTTTGTTTTAAGTTCATTCATCTTGCTTGAAAGAAATTCCCATTTCCCCCAGAAAATCTTGAGCTTCTCCTGCCCCGCTTCATTCAGGGTGTAAAATTTCCTCGGAGGCCCTACAGAGCTTTTCTTCTTTTCAATATTCACCAGATTGTTTTTCTCAAGGCGCATGGTAATGGTATATACCGTGCCTTCCACTACATCCGTGAAACCAAGTTCTCTCAGCTGCTGCGTGATCTCGTACCCATACGTTTCGCCACGGCTGATGATTTCAAGGACACAGCCCTCCAGAACCCCTTTCAGCATTTCTGTTAAGTTTTCCAAATGTTCACCCCCTATTTTACACTACGTACTAAGTAATACTAACTACCACTATATAGTATGACGAAGTAGTGGTTTTGTCAACCCAATTTATAAAAGCTGAAGATGAATAATTCGATCTTCAGCTTTTGCCGTAAATATTTAAACCGTCAATTTGCCAGTAATCCACCCTTTAATAAACTCCTTTAATGATGCTGCCACTACCCTTCGACTGCCATCTTCATGGTTCCAAATGTAAATATCCTCAGACTCTATTTTTCCGTTTACAGTCAGATATCCAAATAAATCACCATTGCCAGCATCGGAGAAAAATAACAAAGAATATCTATCACCACTTTGTTGATGAGCCACCCTACAAAGTACATTTTCCCTGACCATCTGTTCTGTTGACCAAATAAATGAAATTCCATAGTCACCATAAACCCCATTCGTCTCGTTGTATAATTGGGCAAGTCTCACCGGCAGTTCAACCTTTACTATATCTTTGACTGCAATCATTTCAAGTTCAGTTGCTGGTGCTTTAAACTGACATTCTTCCGATATACTACATAGATACATTCTCCACTTCATTTATGCTTACCACCTGGAATATTCATTGAAAAGACTCTGCCATTTGAATCAGCTGTGTTTTACTCACTTCTTTTGGGGTTAATTTAGGGTAATACGTCACTTCATAATACAGGTCATCTCTCCAGCTAAGGACTCTTCTCCCGGCGATATCCGGAATGAAATCACCATAAATATCGTGTCCGATTTTCACTCTTTCAATCTTATCTGCTTCATACTCTGGTTTTGATGAGGAAATTCGGATATCCATCATATTGATATCAGCGTTTAATAACGACATTTCTGCTTCACGCTGATCTTCTCCGACAGTAAAACCGGTCACTTTCATTTCAGCAAATGGAACCTGTGTTGGCGTCTTGAATTCAAATGTCATTTGGCTTGCTTTTGGGGTGTAATGTAGATCGTACATCCTGTCACGGAGCTCTGACCAGATAAATAGTATGGTCAGAATGGAAGCAACTACTATTACAGAGTATAATCGTTTTCGTTTAGTTACGTTCAAAAATCCTATACTGTTAATCATTAACCCACCTTATATGTTTATATTTTTGAAGAGGTATCAACCCTTATGAAAACAGTCTCCAATTCCCCTCCGAAATAACTTCCACTTCACCATCGATCACCTTGATGGCTGTCTGATCATCAATGGCATACGATGGTCCCTTTATTCCTCTGGCCCATTTCTCTGCATCAGCCATCGTATTTTCAGGCAGCATCTCGTGGTCCAGATGGGGGAATATCGAAAAATCAACCATTCCGAGCACTTCATCTTCGCCGTTCGGAGGATTCCAGCCAACAAAGTCTTCTCCGACGACAGGCGCCATCACCATACTCCCTGCACTCATTCCCACATAGACTGCATCCAACGACGGCAAAAGATCTGCAAGTCCGCATTGTCGCATCCAATGAGCCAAATAGAGAGCGTCACCGCCAGATACGAGAAAGACATCCGTCTCTTTAACGAGTGGTACCCAGCGTTCTTTATGGATGCTTGGCAACGCTGTTAGTTCCAGTACGCCGACAGACTTCCATCCCAAATCCACCATGGGATTCTCTGAATTTCCGCTGATGAACTCCCACGTTCTGACGCCGGGACCGACCCAGGGGTGTCCGTACATGGCGGTGGGGATGCATAGGGCAGTGCAATCGGCGATCGGTTTATCGAGCATCGCAACCAATGCTTCGTGTATGCTTTTGTTATTGACGCCTGCTGATGTGAGCAGTAATTTCATGATTTCATTTCCTTAGTGTAGTCAATCACTCTGAATCCTTTGTTTTTATTATAAAATTTAAACACTCAATCCAGAGCAGCTTGTTACATATGGAATTCAACAAAAATAGCCGTTTATCCTTTTTCGATAAACGACCATGTTTATTTACCATCAGCTGTTGCTCAGTTGCTTCAGTTGTAAGTAGAGCATAAACCGAAGATTAAACACCTTTTCTATAATGTTTAGATAAAAATTCATCCACTATCACTTTATGGCTTTTAACCATATTGGTTGGTAGTTCATCAGGATAAAAGAACTCACACGTAATCGATTCGGATGGATCGATGTTCAATTCCCCTTCATACCTCTCCGAATAATAGGCAACCGTTACGACGTAAAACTCATCATCATTTTCTGCCTTTACATAGTGCTCCGGTCCTGAATACACATTGATTAAATGAAGTTCATCGACTCGCAATCCCGTTTCCTCATATACTTCTCTTCTCGCAACCTCTTTAGTGGATTCCCCAAGTTCCATCAGTCCGCCCGCAATTCCCCAGACACCTTTCGGATACGTACGCTGTTGAAGCAGTAACCTTCCCATTTCATCCACAATAACCGTCACTGCCCCTACAAATAGTAATGGCCTGTGACCCACGATTTCCCTCAGTTCTTCTATGTATCCCATCATCTAGACTCCTTTTCATGCTATTTTAGCTTGCAGATCCCCGGGTCTCTCCCTTGTAAAATGCTTTACTTACTTGCTTTAATCAATACCTTCCCCTCATACTCCCGACTCTCAATCAAATCATGAGCCTGTTTGGCTTCACTTAAATCGAATACCTTGGCAATGGGGAGCGTTACTTTGCCGGTTGCAAATAGCTCAATCACTCTTTCAGCAGCAGGAGCCAACATGTCCGGACGATGCTTCCTCGTTGTCCCCAGGCTGAACCCTTTTACATTTCGGCAGGAGGAATGTACATCGCTCGTCTTGAAATGTCCCGCACTGCCGCTACTGTTGCCGAATTGAACAAGGGTTCCGTATAGACCCAGGCAGTCCATACTCGCCGTCGTGACTTCTCCGGCCACGGAATCAAAAATGACTTGCGCACCCCTTCCATTCGTCATTTGAAGCACTTCTTCTGAAAACGTGTCGTATGTACACACAAGATCTGCTCCTAACCTTTTTACATAGTCACCCTTGCTCAAGTTGCCGACCGTTGCAATGACTGTCTTAACCCCGGCAAGCTTCGCGAATTGAACGAGCATGGAACCGACTCCCCCGGCCCCGCTATGGACAACGATTGTATCGCTATTCTTCACCTGGCCTATTTCGTGTAACAGGATATGGGACAGGATCGAAACGGTAGGCATGGCTGCCGCCTGCTCAAAAGAAAGACTCTCAGGAATCTTGAACGTCAATTGTTTATGTGCTTTCACATATTCTGCGTAAGAACCGCCTATAGGAAACGCAATGACGCGGTCCCCGGCTGAAAAAACGGAAGATTCCCCTGCTTCCACAACAGTCCCAGCTGCATCGAGACCAAGTGTGAAAGGAAATCGCCCCTTTCCTTTTTTGCCCTTCCTTGATTTAATATCTGCATAGTTCACACTCGTATATGCCGTTTTAATCAACACTTCATCTTCGCTAATAATTGGAGTCTCCACTTCCGCTAATTGAAGCACATGGGAATCCCCAAATTCATGTTGAATCAATGCTTTCATTCCAACACCCCTTTTCCACTATCTCCTTTTTATTTTAATGTAAAAGTCTGGTATCCGTATAATAGAAAAACTGAAAGGAGCATCATAACTGCCGCTTATGTTGACATAGCGGTATCGCTTGTGTTAATTTGTATGTGCAAATGAAAGGATGTTGACCTTATGAATCAAGAAGAAGATGTTCTGATTCACTGCTTATATTTCACGGCAAGCCGTTTTTCCCGCAGCATCACCAAGCTTGCTGAAAAACACCTGGATGCCGGGGGACTTGCTCCATCCTACTTTTATATGATCATGGTTATTCACTTTAAGCCTGGAATTACACAGAAAGAGCTATGTCAAAAGCTGGCCATTGCTCCTTCAACCAGTACACGTTTCATTGATAAACTGGAAAAGCGAAACATCGTTGTTCGCAAAATGTCCGGTAAGCAAACCTTCATTTCATTAACGGAAGAAGGGGAAGAATTGTACCGCGAATTCCGCGTGTCAATCAAAGAAATGTTCCAGGATTATTCCGAGACACTCGGGAAGGATTTCAGCCTGGATTTAAGTAAGATGCTGCATGAAGCAAGTCTAAAGCTTGAAAAAGAGTGAGAATTGTTGCGCTCTTTTTTTTACCTTTTCATTTGCATATACAAATATAAAAATCGGAGGAATACATTATGAATAAAACGATTGTCATTATTGGAGCTGGTAAAGGTATTAGCTATGAGACGGCGAAGAATTTTGGATTGAAAGGTTACAAGGTGGCACTCATTTCTCGTACCCTCTCTTCACTGCAGAAGCTTGAAAGTGATTTAGCGGCGCATGGTATCACAGCAAAAGGATTTCAAGGTGATGTTTCATCCGAATCGTCCATGAAAAAGGCTATTGCTGAAGTAAGAGCTGCATTTGGTGATGAAATCGAGGTCCTGTTGTATAATGCAGCGTCCATCCGACCTGGACAACCGACTGCGATCAGCGTGGAGGATTTCGTTTATGACTTTAAAGTGAACGTGGCAGGTGCACTGGTCGCCGTTCAGGAAATCATTCCTTCCATGAAAAAAGACTCAGGATCCATTCTTTTGACAGGTGGAGGACTTTCGCTTTATCCAAGTGCAGACGTTGCTTCATTATCGGTCGGAAAAGCGGGCTTGAGAAACCTCGCTTACAGCCTGAATCAGGAACTGACGCCGAAAGGAATCTATGTCGGGACTTTGACCATTAATGGTTTTGTTCAGGAAGACACTTATTTCTCGGGGGATAAGATTGCCGGGGCTCTATTCAAGATGCATGAGGATAAAGGGGATGTTGAGGTTGTGTACGAAGAGGCATAACAGATCAAGAGCCATCACAGGGTTTATGTGATGGCTCTCTCTTTATTTATATGGGTTCTCCAGTAATCTGGAAACCGTACGCTCAGCCGACCGGAGAGCACCTTCGAGATGACCGCCACTTTCGGCTGCTGTTTCGGTTCCGGCAAATAGGATTTTCCTTTCCCACACACCTGCATGCCCAAGTGGACCATATTCAGGAAAATTCATAAGCGGTTCAGCATCTTCTTTTACCGCAGTATGTGGGTCATCTGACCAGTCCTTGTACAGAAGGGAGATTGGCGAACCCGCCTGCTCACCGAATAAGCGTTTCAGCTGTTCCAGGACAAGTTCCACTATTTTATCCTCACCCAGCTCCCTGCGCGTTGCAGCCGGCATCCCGAAGAATCCAAACAAAGCACCTGCCCCTTTATCTGGTGAAGCGTCATGTATTTCCTGAAGGGGACCTGCCCAGCTCGTTACCTGACCCGAAAGATCATCCTTCCGCCAGAAAGGCCGTTCATAAATGGCTATTGCCTTTGCCTGTCCCGCCATCCAAGTCGGCATTTCAAGCATGCTTTGGATAAGGGCTTCCGGAAGAGAAGGTGAGAATGAAAGATGTCGTGCCACAAGTCGTGGTGGCATGGCAAGAATCACAGCTTCTGCCTTCCATTCCTTCTTCCCGCCTTGCTCATCAGCTTCGACCGTGATGTCGCCACCGTTATCCATCCTGATTGTTTTTACGGTTGTATTCAACTGAACAGTACCGGGCGGAAGAGTATCATGGACGGCATCAATGAGTGCCTCCACACCGCCATGCAGCCTGAAAGATCTTTGTACAGCCCCTTCCGGTAACACATGCCGTTCGGGAACAGTATTTTCTGACTGGTCATAGAGAAGGGCTCCTTCCGTATGCTGCAGGAACGTCTGTAAACCGAGCTCCTTTACAAGACGTGTGATGAGCGGCTCATAGTCAGGCCAGAACCACGTCGGTCCGAGGTCCACTTTCCCAAGGTCCGTCCCTCCGATGGTCTCGCTCATGACTCTCCCTCCGATTCTTCCCCGGGCTTCAAGGACCACACTCTCAACGCCTTGCGTGTGGAGAAGGGAAGCGGCCCTGAGACCGCTCAGGCCTGCCCCGACAATGATCACAGGTTTCTTCATGCCGTGACCTCCTATTCTCTTTATAATATAAAGTATTGTAGCAGAAGGGACGGACCTTTTCATTCAGGGGAGCTTAAGCCATAAAAAAGAGCTTGCAGAAACATTAACTTTCTCTGCAAGCTTTTCCTTTACCTACTCTTCATATTGTTCGTTTTCATACGTACCATACTGACCATTCTCCGTATCGATGACACCGCTCGTATATGAATCCATGATCTGCTGACTTACCTGCTGGTTCGCATTTTCATCATATGTGAACTGCTCTTTCGGATCTCTCTTCTTCATGGTGATTCCCCCTTAAAAATAAGTAGTCGATTCTCCTTTATTGTTCGAAAATTGGCTACAGATATAAGTGGGAAAATATAGTATGATGAATGTAAGGAGGGGATCACAATGAGTTTAAAATATCACAACATATTAGTAGCTGTAGATGGATCCAGGGAAGCAGAATGGGCCTTCAAAAAAGCGATTGCCATCGCCAAACGGAACGACGCCGTTCTTTCCCTGATCCACGTCATCGACACCCGCTCTTTCGCGGCCATCGAATCCTACGACCGCACTGTGGGAGAAAGAGCCATCAAGTATGCTGAAGAATTATTAAACGAGTACAAAGAAGAAGCGGGGAAAGCCGGATTGACCAAAGTCAAAACCTATGTCGAATACGGCTCCCCGAAAGTGATCATCCCAAGAGAAGCAAACAAAAACGTCAAAGCAGACCTCATCATATGCGGAGCCACCGGCCTCAACGCCGTCGAACGCTTCCTCATCGGCAGCGTCTCCGAACACATCACCCGGGCTGCCCACTGCGACGTACTGGTTGTCAGAACGGAAGAAGTGGAAGATTGATTTATTATCTTTAATCCATCAAAAAAAGAAAGAAGCGGTTGAGGGAGACTCGTTCACCCCAATCGCTTCTTTTTCTTCTACACAGATTGTTCAACAAAAGCCCCTAACTCAACCTTCCCCTTCCCAATCTGCACCTTCACCTGCTCAAATCCAGTACCACCATACGACTTCCGTCTCTCTACAGCCGAATACGGAGTCAGAATCGAATAAATATCCTCCTCGATCAACGAAGAAAACTCACCATACTCCTCAATCGATACATCCTTCAGATAGCAGCCCTTCTCGATGCAATACAGCACAAGCTTCCCGACGATTTCATGGGCCTGTCTGAACGGAATCCCCTTCGTCGCCAAGTAATCCGCAAGCTCTGTCGCATTGGAAAAATCATTCCCGACCGCTTCCTTCATCTGTTCACTGTTCACCTTCATCGTCGAAATCATGCCCGTAAAGATCTTAAGTGATCCCACGACGGTCTTCACCGTATCGAACATGCCTTCCTTGTCTTCCTGCATGTCCTTGTTGTATGCAAGGGGCAGACCTTTCAACACAGTGAGAAGAGAAATGAGATTTCCATTCACTCTGCCCGTCTTCCCTCTGACAAGCTCCGCCATATCCGGATTCTTCTTCTGCGGCATGATGCTGCTTCCAGTCGTGAAACTGTCATCGAGCTCGATGAATCGAAACTCTTCCGTGGACCACAGGATCATCTCTTCCGCAAGGCGGGAAAGATGGGTCATCATGATCGAGCTGTTGCTCAGGAATTCCAGGATGAAATCACGGTCACTTACGGCATCGAGACTATTTTCATAGCACGAACCGAAACCAAGAAGCTCAGCTGAATATTCCCTGTCGATGGGGAATGTCGTCCCTGCCAGTGCACCTGCTCCCAATGGGGAGATATCGATTCTTTTCAGGGAATCAGCGAGTCGCTCCTTATCACGGTTCAGCATCCAGAAATAACACATCAGATGATGAGCGAACGAAATCGGCTGGGCACGCTGCAGATGAGTGTATCCCGGAATGATCGTTTCTACGTTGTCCTCCGCCTGGACTATGATCGCTTCCTGAAGTTCCTCAACGAGCTTGACGATTTCTTCCACACGTCTTTTTAAAAAGAGATGCATGTCTGTCGCCACCTGGTCGTTACGGCTTCTGCCCGTGTGGAGCTTGCCGCCGACCTCACCGATTAAATCGATCAGATGCTTCTCCAGATTCAAATGAATGTCCTCATACTCAACGGAAAACTGAAGCTCATTCTTTTCAGCTTTTCCATACAGCACATGGAGGCCATCGAGGATCTGATCGGATTCACTATCTGTCAGGATCCCGCACTTTTTCAACATTTTCACATGGGCGATGCTGCCTTCAATGTCCTCCAGTACGAGCTCCTGGTCGAATGAGATGGATGCATTGAATTCATCCACCCACTCTTCCGGCTTCTTGGTGAAACGTCCTCCCCACAGCTTACTCATAGAGTGACTTTCTCTTTCTTCTCAGCGTTGACCATGGAAGACACCTTCGTCGGCAGACCCCATAGTTGAATGAATCCAATGGCAGCATCATGATCGAATTCATCCGCTTTTGTGTACGTTGCAAGGTTTTCATCATACAGGGAATTCGGTGATTTTCTTCCTTCGACGATGGCATGGCCTTTGAATAATTTCACGCGTACGACACCATTTACATACACTTGCGTTTGATCAAGGAAGGCCTTCAACGCTTTATTTAATGGAGAGAACCAAAGTCCCTCATAAATTAATTCGGTCATTTTTTTCTCGATCACCGGTTTGAAATGGGCAACTTCTTTCACCAATGTCAGGTCTTCCAGTTCCTTATGAGCTTTTAACAGGGTCATGGCAGCCGGACATTCGTAGACTTCACGTGACTTGATCCCCACAAGACGGTTTTCCACATGATCGATACGGCCGACTCCGTGCTTACCGGCCAGCACATTCAGTTTCGCAATGATTTCATCAAGAGGATATGCCACTTGATTCAGTTCAACAGGCACGCCTTTTGAGAACGTGATTTCAACTACATCCGCTTCATTTGGCGATTCTTCGATGCTTGATGTTAGATCGTATGCATCTTCCGGTGGTGCAGCCCAAGGATTTTCCAGCACCCCGCACTCATTGCTTCTACCCCAAAGATTCTGGTCGATGCTGTATGGTGAATCAAGATTGATGGGAATCGGAATCCCCTTGTCTTTCGCATATTCAATTTCCTCTTCACGTGACCATTTCCATTCACGAACCGGGGCGATTACTTCTAAATTTGGATTTAATGCCGCGATGGACACCTCGAATCTAACCTGGTCATTACCTTTCCCCGTGCAGCCATGTGCCACTGCCGTTGCGTTTTCCTGTTCGGCAATTTCTACAAGTTTTTTTGCAATCAACGGTCTTGATAGAGCGGACACCAGTGGGTATTTTCCTTCGTAAAGTGCATGACTTTGCAAAGCGATAAGCGCGTAATCATTTGCGAACTCTTCTTTGGCGTCGATCACATAGCTTTTAGACGCTCCAACCGTCAATGCTTTTTCCTGTACAAAATCAAGGTCCTTTCCTTCCCCGACATCCAGGCAGCATGCAATGACTTCGTATCCTTTTTCTTTTAACCATTGAACTGCAACCGACGTATCCAAACCACCTGAGTAGGCTAATACCACTTTTTTATTCATCCGTATCTCCTCCTGTTGATTTTCTATATTAATGAATATTTATTCTTTAAGATGAATTTATATTAGCAGTTTCCGAGGGATACATCAATACTTATTCATAAATTTGTATAATTATTTTATGGACAATTGGTGACATACCCTTCGTACTGGGCTTCACGCAGAATTTATTGTAGGATGAAAGAAGAATGAAATGTGAGGAGCATGCAGATAGATGAGGAACGAATTTTTTTCATATGATTCAAGACTTGGCATCCACCTTCCATTGCAGTTGAAGGAATGGCCGTTGTATTCATCAGAAGAACAGGAAGTGATTCTCCTTGAGTGGGAGCGAGTCCGGGGAACGATTCCAGACCGGATCGGGGAAATTGATGAGAAGATCGAGCGCCTTCAGGATGAACTGGCTGGGGAAGAAGATTTTGAACGGTCCTGCATGATCAATCATGAAATTTCTGAACGGGCTTCGGAAATCAATGATTTATGGCTCTGGTACCGGACCAATCCGGAAAAAACAGAAAGGGAATGATGCGTTGAACACATCATTCCCTTTTTTATTGTTCATTTTTCTTATCGCGCAAATAGCGGTATTGATAATATTTTTCGGCAAAATCAGTGATCTTCCTGGAAAGCTGATAATTGGATCCCGCTCCGATGGCAATGCTGACAAGAGGCAGACCCGACCACTTCTTCCCCTTAAACATGGTGATGGCCATCGCTTTCAGTGCCTGCTTCATGGACCCCTCGAGCCACGTATAGTCCGTCAACTGCTCCGACCCGTCGTAGAAGTAATTGGAATCCTTCTTGTTCAAGTCCTCCATCAGATCCTCCCACGCAAGGGCACGGAGCCTTGAAGGAAGAGTCGCCGCATGAAACACCTTCAGTGAGGTCATCATTTCAAACGGAGTCTGAACATCGAATCCATACGTGATGGCAATGAGCTGCACCGAACGGAGATTGATAACGAGCATGGCAGGCAGATCCGATCCAAGAGCCACCAGCCCCCCGGTACCCGTTACCCCTCCCTGCAACAGGGAATAGATGCGATGGCGTCCCGCATGCTGTTCCGCTATGTAATGAAGCTGGTCAATCGTTAAATAATGAAGATCCTCGACCGTCTGAATGTCCTGATTGAAAGCCCGCGCCGTCACAAGGATCCGCTCCCGTGCGTCATTTTGCATCTGTGAACCTTGAATCAGGGAATGCATATGAAATAACCAGCCATCAACACGCTGAAAAAACTGATCCTGAACATCTTCAGGAATCGATTCAAACGCGTAATCCAGCCATTTCACATATGTATGCTCCAAATCATTCGCTTCATATTCATACAACTCTTCTCTCCAAGCCTTGATCGACTGCCATACCTGATTATCTCGTTCTGACCAGTTCACTTCTCTCCACTCCTTACATTCCTTAAATTACGTATAGTATACCATATATGGAATGGACAAATCCTTTGTGACGGGGATAATGGTGGGAATAGTCAGTATTCTCTATTCGCAAAGAAAATCCGACAATCCGGCATGATTCATTGGTATGTCGCATGATAGAAGTGGATCTCGCATGAAAGTTTAAATACACGCATGATTATCGTAGATCCGGCATGATCCAGGTCATTTTCCGCATGATTCCTCATTTTTGAGGTCCGTCCCTCTTTTTCCCAACAAAAAAACAGGACCGCCATAGCTGGCGATCCCATTTCATTTATTAGATATTCCCTTTTTCCACAACATCACGAGCGATCATGACTTCTTCATTCGTCGGAATGATCATGACTTTTACCGGTGAATGCGGGTAGTTGACGAATGCTTCTTTACCACGGACCTGATTGCGTGCAGGATCCCAGTATACGCCCATGAATTCCAAGCCTTGAAGGACTTTTTCACGGATCAATGTACTGTTTTCACCGATACCTGCTGTGAAGACGATCGCGTCTACTCCGTACATGCGTGATGCATAGGAACCGATGTATTTGTGGATACGGTTAGCGAACACTTCAAGAGCCAGTTCCGCACGCTCGTTACCTTCTGAAGCCTGCATCTCGATATCACGAAGGTCACTTGAGAATCCTGATACACCAAGCATACCGGATTTCTTGTTTAGGATATTCAATACTTCATCAGCCGTTGATCCTGTTTTCTCCATAATGAACGGGATAAGGGCCGGGTCAATATTACCTGAACGAGTCCCCATGGCAACACCGGCAAGTGGTGTGAAGCCCATGGATGTATCGATGGATTTACCGCCTTCGATCGCTGCGATACTTGCACCATTCCCTAGATGGCAAGAAATCAGGCGCACTTGCTCTTCCGGACGGCCAAGCATTTCAGCTGCACGCTGAGATACATACTTATGGGACGTACCGTGGAAACCATATTTACGGATTCCGAAATCTTCATAGTACTCATACGGAAGGCTGTACAAGAATGAGCTTTCAGGCATCGTTTGGTGGAACGCTGTATCAAACACAGCAACCGCAGGAACAGTCGGCAACACACTTTGGAATGCCTTGATTCCCGTTAAGTTTGCAGGGTTATGAAGTGGTGCCAGATCAGAAAGTTCTTCGATTTTGTTAATCACTTCGTCAGTGATCAGAACGGATTCATTGAAGACTTCCCCACCGTGTACGACACGATGTCCGATTCCTTCGATTTCATCAAGTGAGTTGATGATGCCATAGCCTGTCAGCTTTTCTAGCAGCATTTTAACCGCTACTTCATGGTTCGGGATATCCGTTACTTCTTCACGTTTCTCATCGTTCACTGTTATATTGAAAACCGCATCGTTCAATCCGATACGTTCAATTAGACCTTTAGTAATGACTGTTTCTTCAGGCATATCAAAAAGCTGAAACTTTAACGAAGAGCTTCCAGCATTAATTGCAATCACTTTTTTTGCCACGTTGTATCGCTCCTTTTGTTTTCGATCTATCGACTCTACCATTATTCTGTTCATTGAATCGTTTTTTATCTCTCAATTCCCCATTAAATCACTGACTCCACCCTATTTCAAGAAAAAGCTTGAAATGACATCGTTTTCATGTTAAATTAAATGTTTTCACAAAAATGCGAATACTCCCTGAAGGAACGGTTGATAAACTGAAAAACCATCGATAAACTCCTCACTCCCTGCATACCCCGAACACCCATTCAATAAAACGCCAAAAATAAAAGACCGCCAAAAGGCAGTCTTTATTTATTCTGTACCAACCACTGATCAATCTTCGACAGGATATCCTGAAGGGCTCTCTGATTCGATAGGCTTGGCAGTTGAGCAAGCAATACCTCTTTAGGAGGCTTGATTCCTTCTTTTTTCTTTTGAAGGATCAGGATGCTCTTCGCCGAGTTTTTATTTTTAAACAGTGAAAGTGGCAGCTGCAGGAAGCCCTGGATGTCGGCTTTCTCTTTCAGATATCCTTGAAGCTGTGCGCTATGCGGCGATTCGAAAAGGCCGTTTGGCACGATGAAGAACAGGTATCCGCCATCTTTCGTATGCTTCAGGCTTTGTTCGATGAAGAGATGATGGGCATACGAGTGGCCTTCATCCGCTTTCAGCTCATAATCCTGGGCGCGCAGGTCGTTCGGGTAATACCCAATTGGCAGGTCACACAGGACAAGGTCGACGGGATCGATGAACAACGGCTCCAATGAATCCTGGTTAAAAAGCTGCAGTGGATGCTTCTGAAGATCGGCTCCCACGTAGGCAAGTTTGATGAGCACTTCATCGATTTCGACACCGATGGACTGGGTTTCTTTACCCGGCATCTGGTTCAACACCGTCGTCAGGAGATTCCCCGTTCCGATCGCAGGGTCAAGGACGGTCAGCTTATTCATGCCCGCCGTGAATTTATTCACCAGGTAGCTGATGAATAGTCCAAGTGAGTCCGGCGTCATTTGATGATTCGGCTGTACGTTTTCCTTCATTCCTTTTAAAATAGCGAATTGGAACGCTTTACGGATATTTTCATTCTCAAGTTGAGAAACGTTTGCTTCGTCATATTTTTTGTTCAGACGCTTCTTGGTCAGTTCACTGACTTCTTCCTGGAGGACGTCCCCCTGAAACAGGTTCTCCACCGTTTCCGCAACGGCTTCTAAATAACTGCAGGCAAGTTCATCCTTCAGCAGGGTGGCCGTTTCATCGATTATTCCAAATAATGATTCGACTGGCGAATTTATCATGGGCATTCATTCCTTTATCACAATTTCATTCATCTATTTTACCTTTGTCGGGGACGTTTGTAAAAAAAACAATGCTGACCATGAGAAAGTCAGGTCAGCATGTCTTAAAGAATATTCTGGTTGGACGGATTACTTCGCGTTTTTCACTGCTTCTACGGCAGCGTCATAATCCGGATGGTCAGTCGCTTCGCTTACATATTCCACATACGTTACTTCATCATTGCTGTTTACAACGAATACAGCACGTGCCAGAAGACGAAGTTCCTGGATGTGCACGCCGAATGCTTCACCGAAAGAAAGATCGCGGTGATCGGAAAGGGTTTGGACATTTTCGATTCCGTTCGCTCCGCACCAGCGTTTTTGTGCGAATGGAAGGTCCACTGAAATCGTCAATACTTCAACATTATCAAATTTCGTTGCTTCTTCATTGAACTTGCGTGTCTGTGCATCACAAACACCTGTATCGATGGAAGGAACGACACTGATCAGACGTACTTTGCCCTTGGAATCATTCAGTGTGACTTCCGATAGATCATTAGCTAATACTGTGAAGTTGGGAGCTTTGTCGCCTACTTTAACCTCATTACCTAATAGAGTGACAGGGTTATTCTTAAACGTGATATTTGCCATTATTTGTTCCTCCTCTATGAATAGTATGTACCCTTTCATAGTACAGAAAAAGGGAGGGGGAAAGCAAATCATAGGGGTCCTTTTCAAAAAAAAGATGAGCTCACTCAGTCGAGTAAGCTCACGATCATTTACAGCTCCATCTTATGATTTTGATTGTGCTGTCCGTTCTGATCCCCTTTATTGCCGTCCTTTTTCATCATGCCCTGAATCTTTTCGATGGCACCAGGAGCAAGGTCCAGCAGGCGATCGATCAGGTGAGTGCTTTCATCTAAATGAAGCATCTTGATCCCTTTCGAACTGACGATCAAAAATGCGATCGGTGTAATGGAGACACCGCCCCCGCTACCTCCGCCAAACGGCTGCTGCTTAGGGGATGACTTGTCACCGCCGCCTTCTCCGCCTTTACCGCTGTCGTCTTTCCCCTTACTGTCGATGATGAACTCACTACCACCTGCAGCAAACCCAAAGCCTACCTTTGAAACGGTAAGGATGACACTTCCATCGGGTGTTTCAACGGGATCACCGATGATCGTATTCACATCGATCATTTCTTTTAAATTTTCCATTGCCGTGGTCATCAGACCTTCAATCGGATGTTCTGACATATGAAGACCTCCTAGTTAAACTGAATGTTTTTCTCCAGAAATGGTGGAAAGGGGCTTTGTCTTGAACTTAGCCATACCGCCTCTCCAGTACCGAAGTATCTTGAAACCTACTAGGATAGCATTCCCTATGCGAAACTGGATAATACATGAAAATTGCGTTTGGATCACTGCATGCTGAAAAGTCGGGGTCACCTCGATGACAGGCATAGATTGAAGGCGTATATACCCACTCAGGATGCCTATGATACTCCCCTTCATTCCCCAAATCGCACCAGTCAGCGTCCCCGTCGATGCCGCATCCCCTGTCCCGAATAAAGTCTTCCACTCGACCTGATCCATTTTGACTTTTTTAAGAAACCCACGGATGATCCGGTGCATGGACTGGACGTGGATGACGATTTCCTTTGTATCATGTAAACTCGCAATGAAATCGTGAGGCGTGATCTTCTTTTTGGAAGCCTTTTTCTTGGAAGGATCGCTCTCCTTCCCTTTTTTCGTTTCCTGTTCGACCACAACATTCGGACCGTCGTCATCAAGCTTCACGAGGGGTATGTCGATCGTATATTTGATCAGACCTAACCACGCCCTCAGCTTCACCTTGAAATGATCATTGTCATTTCCATGGTACAAGGAGATTGTGATGGTCAGCTTCGTGATAATAAGAGTGAATAATAGAAAAATAAAAAGTGCCGCAATAATGATTAACGTCCAGATCCACCAGCTCATAAATTCACACCCTTCAACCTCTTATTATGGCCTTTGTTGGGGAAAATAAACTCCGGTGAGATGAAAATGTGGGGGGAATCGGCTCTTGAGGATGGGTCCTGAATGGGGATTGCGTCCTTTCGGGTGGTGATTGCGTCATTTTTTGACTTATTGCGTCATTTCCCGGGAGATTACGTCACAATTTTTATAATTGCGTCATTTCATCAGGTCATAGCGTTATTTTCTATAAAATGTAATTAAAACACAAAAAAACAAACCCGCCACATCAGCAGGTTTGCTTCTCTTCCTCACACAGCCGGAGTAAATTCCAGCTTCTTCTTTTCCTGAACCACTGTCGTGTCCGCAAACAGATCATGGATCCCTTGTTTCTTATGGGTAAATGCCACCACCACATATAAAATAAAGATGGTCGTCGAGATGAACCGGCCGATCAGTTCCCTGAAGAGGATGGTTCCCCATGATGGCTTCGTGCCCTTCAACTCGATGACCCGGATGCCGAATACCATTTTGCCGATGGTCTGGCTGAAGTATTTCGTCATCAGGATAAAGTATCCGTAAAAAACGATGCTCGTCAGAATTGAGATTGGGGCAAACATCGAGCCGTCGGATAAGGAAATGTCCAATAGTTTAAAGATTGGATTCACGATCAGCCGCGTGATGCTGCCGATGACGATCAGATCGACCAGATACGCCCAGAATCGGATCCAGAATCCCGCCAAATAATATCCGTCGTGGGGGATGGTCTTTGAAAAGTCAGGAGAAGATGATTGGACTTCGATATGCTCCCGTGTTTCATTATGTTCATAGCGATCACTCACTTCATTCACCTTCCTTATTCAGAATAGAGATACATCAATCGTGGAGAGCCCGGGTTTGATAGAAGCTTCATCAGTGCCGCCGCTTCCATATCCTGACCCATCATTTTCTTTGCACCCATACTGAAGAATTCGGAGAAAGGATCGCCCGCCGTGTATTCAAATACTTGTGCATCTTTCAATTTATAATCCTTCTTCATCGCGGCAATCGTATCTTCCACATAGCCGAATTCATCAATCAGATTGACTTCCTTCGCCTGGATTCCATCGTAGACACGTCCGTCGGCAATCTTCTTCACTTCCGCTTCAGACATATCACGGCCTTTAGCGATGACATCCACGAAACCTTCATACGAATTATCGATCATGGATTGAATGATCTTCCGTTCTTCATCGGTCATTTTACGGGTCGGACTCATAATGTCCTTATACGGCCCACTCTTGATCGTGACAAAATCGACGCCGTATTTCTCAGCAAGTTCCGAGTAGTTGATGCTGTGCATGATAACCCCGAGTGAACCCGTGAGCGTTTCTTTGCTGGCGAAGATTTTTGTAGCCGGTGCTGATATGTAGTAGCCTCCGGATGCCGCCGTACCGCCCATCGATACATAGATTGGCTTCTTCGTTTTTTCCATGATTTCAACTAGCTTCGAGTGGATCTGTGCACTTTCCACTACACCGCCGCCTGGAGAATTCACTTTTAAAATGATCCCTTTGACTGATTTGTCTTTTTCAACGGCATCAAGCTTATCCATAAAGAGCTCGTGGTTATAGCCCGGGCTTTCGAATAAGGAACTTGCACCACCTGTATCCTGGATGACACCTTCCACTTCAAGGACCGCGATCCGTTTATTCGCATTCCCTTCATCGATGATTTCCTCGGAGAATGGATTGTCCGTCCCTCCGAACATGTCTTCAAATGCTTGATTAACATCACTTGTCACAGCAGAGGTCGCAAAGTTGACGATTACCGAAACAAAGAATAATGCGCCAGCGATTCCTAATGCCGTCCACCTTTTTGCATTCATCTGTATATTCCTCCCTCGTTTACCCTATCTTATGTAAGGATATGAATATCATTCTCATGGGGAAACATGATAGAATATTCACTAAGTTAGATTCTAGCAAAATTTCATGTAAATGGGAAAAATTATCTTTTATCCTGGGAGGTACATACGATGAATAACCGTCGAAATATCTTTTTCTATGCCCTTCATCAAGAAGGAATGCAGGCCAAACTTGATCAATTATATGAACTGGCAAGGCGATATGACTTCAATATAGTAGAATCTTCGAAGAACGCGAATATCATCGTCAGCATCGGAGGCGACGGAACATTCCTTCAGGCCGTCCGGCAAACCGGCTTCAGGGAGGACTGCCTGTATGCAGGTATTTCAACCGGCGGCACGCTGAGCATGTACTGTGACTTCCATATTGATGACACATCCAAGATGATCGAAGCCATGACAACCGAGCAGATCGAAGTACGTAAATACCCGACCATCGAAGTGACCGTCGACAATCAGACGTCCTTTCACTGCCTGAATGAATTCAGCATCCGCTCCGGCATCATCAAAACCTTCGTCATGGACGTCTTCATCGACGACAAACATTTCGAAACATTCCGGGGCGACGGCATGATCTTCGCGACTCCGACGGGTAGCACCGCTTATAACAAATCCGTCAACGGCGCCGTCGTCGATCCCATGCTCCCTTGCATCCAGGTGAGCGAAATGGCTTCCCTGAATAACAACCGCTACCGTACACTCGGATCCTCCTTCATCGTGAGCGGCCAGCGCCGACTCGTACTGAAGATCGTCCAGGACGGAAACGACTACCCTGCCATGGGAATGGACAATGAAGCATTAAGCATTCAGCACGTGGAAAAAGTCGAAGCGAAACTGAGTGACAAAGTCATTAAAACGGTAAAATTGAAGGATAACTCGTTCTGGGAAAAAGTGAAGCGTTCGTTTTTGTAGGTTGAATGGGTTCTGAAAATGGTGTTTTACAATACTAACTAAATTTCACACAAAAACGCTCCAGTCAAAATGACTGGAGCGTTTTTCATCATGCCGACAATCTGGCATCCCGTCTGCGTTTCCTCGCATACTGTACACGCGATGCGGTGAAGACCGTCAAGGCGAGCCAGATGAACATGAACGAAACGAGATGGGTAACAGAAAACTCTTCATGATACATGAATATACCGAGTATCAATGTGATCGTCGGGGCGATATACTGCAGAAATCCGACCATGTACAGCGGGATCTGCTGGGCACCCTTTGAGAAAAACAATAATGGAATCGCTGTCGCTGCCCCGGCTCCCATCAGTAGAAGGTCCGTCCCTACTGAAACGTGAAAGAGGGAAAGGGTTCCTTCTTGCCACATGTAGCCAAGGTAGATCAGAGATATTGGTGCGATGGTCATCGTTTCGAGTGTAAGGCCGATGGATGATTCCACCTGGATGAGCTTTTTGGCTAATCCGTATAGGCCGAATGAGAAAGCGAGTCCGATGGCAATCCAGGGAAATTCCCCGTATGAAAGAGTCAGGATCAGCACCCCGATGGCGGCTAATCCAAAGGAGATGACCTGTGCCTTCGACAGGCTTTCCTTCAGGATGAATACGCCAAGCAGCACGCTGACCAATGGATTGATATAGTAACCCAGGCTTGCTTCCACCATCTGATTCGTATTCACGGCCCATATGTAGATAAACCAGTTCGTACTGATCAACAGTGAAGCAAGCAGCAAAGCGAATAACTGCTTCTTTTTGGTGAGAGATGTTTTCAGATAGTTGGTGAATTCCTTCCAACGCTTGCTGACGAACAAGAATAGAAGCATGAACCAGAACGACCAAAAGATGCGGTTGGCAAGGATTTCATCCGCCGACACATGATTGACCCATTTCCAATAAATCGGCAGTATCCCCCATAATAAGTATGAAAATGCCGTATACAGGATCCCGGCTTGATCTTGCTTCATAAAAACACCCCCAAAACTATTTCTATTTCCGAAATATCTCCATTATATCGGTGAAAAGTTTTGGGGGCAATGATTATTTATTTTTTTTATAGACGATGGTCTCGTCGACGATCGTCATATCGACGACTTTGCCAAGTATTTGGTCCGTATCGACGTTGAACGGGTCGATATCCAAGACGGTGAAGTCTGCTGTGTACCCTTCACGGATCTCCCCTCGGTCTTCCTCATGGTGACAGGCGTACGCGCTTCCCTTTGTGAAAAGGGATATCGCTTCATACATCGACAGTTTTTCTTCGGGACGATACACGGTCCTGTCGGGGTCCAGGGGATTCGTACGGGTAACCGCCGCATGGATTCCCCAAAGCGGATTGATCGGTTCGATCGGTGCATCCGAGCCGCCTGCACACGGGATGCCTTCGTCAAGGAGCGTTTTCCACGCATAGTTGTACTTCATGTTTTCTTTTCCGAGTCGTTCAACGACCCACGGGAAATCCGATGCCACAAACCTCGGTTGGATATCCAGGATGAGAGGCAGCCCTTTGATCTTCTCGATCAGTTCTTTTCGGAGGATCTGGGCATGGATGAGCCGGTCCCGTCTGCCATGAAGGCTAGGTGCCTCCAGGATGCTGTCTACGACATTTTCAAATGCCTGATCCCCGATCGTATGGACGGCAATCGGCAATTCATACTTCCTTGCCTTTTTCACAAGCTCAAGAAGTCGCTCGTTCGTGTGGATGCTGACTCCATTCGTGCTTGGATCATCGGCGTACGGATAGCTTAACAGTGCCGTCCTGCCACCCAATGCACCATCGGCGAAAATTTTCATGGCGCCGAACTCAATGAATTCATTTCCGCTCAGGAACTTATGGCCACCTTCCTTCCAATCCTCAATCACTTCATGATGGACGAGAAGATGAGCCCTGAATTTCCTATTGCCTTCATTAATGGCCTCAAGGAACGCATTGTATGTTTTCTTGAAGTTTCCGTAATAGCTCAGGTCCTCCGTATGTCCACCGACCAATCCATGCTCCCAGCAGCTTTCGATCCCTTTGGTCAGGGCTTCGACAAGATACTCGGAGGAAATGGCAGGCAGGGCATCGACCATCAGATCCTGTGCCTTATCCTTTAATAAACCATTTAAACCGCCTTCATCATCTCGTTCGATCAAGCCGCCTGCAGGATTCGGGGTGTTCTCGTCGATGCCTGCATGTTTGAAGGCAAGCGAATTCACCACCATGGCGTGCCGGCAGATCCGTTTTAGAAGCACGGGATGGTTCGGAACGACTGCATCGATTTCCTGCTTGGTCAGGACCGCTGCATCACTCCAAAGATTCTCATTCCAGCCTTCCCCGATGATCCATTTTCCTTCTTCGACGCCTTGGGCTTTTTCCTTGATGGCATCCAGCACTTCACGCTTGCTGTTCATACTGGAAAGATCAAGCCTCATCAACGTCTCACCGTGACCGATGAGATGCATGTGACTATCGACAAATCCCGGGAACATGATCTTTTTCTCTAAATCCACTACTGAATCAATCGTGAACTTCCGCTCTAATTCTTCCGCTGTACCTAAACCTTTGATCAGACCGTTCTCTGTAAAAACCGCTTCCACATGATGTCCTTCGTGTTGCATTGTATAGATGGTGCCGTTTCTCCATAAAGTACCCATGATGCATTTCCTTCTTTCCTAAAAGTCTATTTCTCAAATGTATCATATTATAGGAAGATTCTGAAATGAAAAAACCATAAAAAATAGAGAGCCTTATAGGCTCCCTATCCGTGATCAGTTTTTCACTGAACTCAGTTCTTTTTGTCTCAATTCAATCCTTCTGATTTTTCCTGATGTCGTTTTCGGCAATTCCTTCACAAATTCAATCTTGCGCGGATATTTGTAAGGAGCCGTTAAGTCTTTCACATGCTGTTGGAGGGAAGGGATCAGTTCGGGATCGTTTTGCTCCACATCTTCGCGTAAGACGACAAACGCCTTTACGATCAGTCCCCTTACTTCATCGGGACTTCCCACGACGGCACATTCCTGAACCGATGGATGCTTCACGAGGGCATCTTCCACTTCGAAAGGTCCGATCGTGTAGCCTGAACTGATGATGATATCATCCCCACGGCCTTCAAACCAGAAGTAGCCGTCTTCATCCTTCTTCGCTTTATCTCCCGTAATATAGTAATCTCCCCTGAACTGCATGGCCGTCCGTTCGGGATCTTTATAGTAATTTTTGAACAGGGCAGGCGTCTCTACGTGAACCGCGATGTCTCCCACTTCTCCGACTTCACAAGGGTATCCTTCATCATTGATGATTTCGACCCGATTCCCAGGCGTCGGTTTCCCCATGGACCCCGGTTTCAGTTCCATCCCTTTCATGATCCCGACAAGGAGGGTGTTCTCCGTTTGACCGTAGCCGTCACGGACTTCGATCTCGAAGTGTCTCTTGAAGGCATCGATGACTTCCCTGTTAAGCGGCTCCCCAGCCGACACGGCGCTGTGCAGGTGGTCGAGCTTATAGGTGCCCAGATTATCCACTTTGGCCATCAGGCGATACTCTGTTGGCGTGCAGCATAGGACGTTGACATGGTTATCCTCGAGCATCTGAAGATATTTGTTCGGGTCGAATTTCCCTTGGTACACAAGACCTGTGGCACCTGAACCGAGGACAGACAGGAACGGACTCCAGATCCACTTTTGCCAGCCTGGACCTGCCGTCGCCCAAACCGTATCCCCTTCTTCGATGCACAGCCATTCACGCGCCGCTGTTTTCAGGTGAGCGTATGCCCATCCATGCGTGTGGACAACCCCTTTCGGATTTCCCGTCGTCCCTGACGTGTAGGAAAGGAAGGCCATATCGGCCCGTTTTGTATCAGCGAATGACAGATCTTCAGAGACCGATTTCATTTCTTCTTCAATGGCAAGCCAGCCGTCCTGCTCTTCCCCTACTACGAATTTCTTGAGATTTTCCATGCCCCTTACGTTTTCAAACTGCTCGACGAACGGAGAATACGCTACAATTCCTTTCACATCCCCGTGATCGATCCGGTATTCGAGATCCTTTGTCCGAAGCATCTCAGAGCTTGGAATTACGACAAGCCCGGATTTTAGTGCTGCAAGATAAACAGCATATGCCTCAATTAAGCGGGGAACCATGACAAGGATGACATCCCCTTTCTCAAGGCCCTCCCCTAAGAAAACGTTTCCAATTTTATTTACATTCTTCAATAATTGTTTGTATGTAATATCTTCTTTTTTACCTTCTTCATTTTCCCACTTGATGGCAAGCTTCTCTCCATCACGTGCAAACTTCTCCACTTCTTCCACCAAATTGTACTTCTCCGGTGCGATCAATTCTTCCCTCTTCACTTATGACTCCCCCTTGTTTGTCGATTCTTCTCTATTATACAAAATAATTTTAATTTTTTAAATTATTTGGTTATATTCTATCATCGTCAATATGTGAGATTATTCGACAAACGGTCTGGGATATAAATAAATTTAGATTAAGTACGATCAATCTCTATAAAATATTTTTTAGGCTCACTTGTAGCACCGCTATTGATTTCCGTGCAAGACTTCGCTTTCCTCCGGGCGGAAAGCGAGCACCTGGAGCGGAAATCAACCACTACTCGCTTCTTAAATTTTCAAAAACAGCCTTCTTTTTTATACAAATTGAAAAGGAGCGGGGAATCCCGCTCCTTGTAGCCATTGTATTTAATTATTTTGAATATCCGCCACCGATTTGTTGTTCAGCCATTTGAACTAAACGTTTAGTGATTTCACCACCTACAGAACCGTTAGCGCGTGCTGTTGCATCTGGACCAAGTTGAACTCCGAATTCAGAAGCGATTTCGTATTTCATTTGGTCGATTGCTTGTTGAGCTCCTGGAGCTACTAATTGATTTGAACTGTTGTTTGCCATGTGTTTTCACCTCCTTGTTGAATATAGATTGTGTCAAAACACATGGCTTCATACAGTTATTTTCTTTGGTAAATTATCCTAAATTTTTAGAGTAATCCGTCAAACGTATTTTCTACATTCGAGCCTGTAGATAAGTCGATTGTCATCGTTTCTGTACCGTCCACGGCTTCTGTAAGGAGGGTTTCGAAATCAACGAAGCTTTCATAGTACTCCACTTTTTCTTTTTTAGGTCTAGTTTTCGGTGCAGGCGGTGTAAAGATCGTACAGCAGTCTTCGTAAGGAAGAATGGAAATGTCATGGGTATCGATTTTTTGCGCGATATCGATGATTTCAAGCTTGTCCATGGCGATGAGCGGTCGTAACACCGGTGTATTCGTGACGTCGTTAATCGCCTGCATGCTCTCAAGCGTCTGACTCGCCACCTGGCCGAGGCTTTCCCCGGTAATGAGTGCCAGTCCTTCATTCTTCTCACGGATCTGATCCGCGATCCTCAGCATCATCCGTCTCGTCGACGTCATCGTATAGTTTTCAGGAACCTGATCATGAATCGTTTGCTGCACTTTCGTAAATGGGACGATATGCAGCTTCACTTTTCCGCTGAAGGCAGAGAGCTTCTTCGAAAGGTCGATTACCTTTTGCTTCGCCCGTTCACTTGTAAACGGAGGGCTGTGAAAATGGACGGCTTCGATCTCCACTCCTCTTTTCATCGTCATATAACCGGCGACTGGACTGTCGATCCCGCCTGAAAGCATCAGCATCGCCTTCCCGCTCGCCCCGACCGGCATTCCGGTGGATCCTTGATAAATTTCAGAAGAGAGATAGACGCCTTCTTTTCTCACTTCCACATTCAGTTGAATGTCTGGATTCTTTACATCCACCTTGAATCCATCCAAATTGCGGAGGATATAGGACCCTACTTCATAGTTTAATTCATTCGTGTCGAGTTCAAACTTTTTATCCGCTCTTCTGGCAGCCACTTTAAAGGTTTTGCCGGGGGAAAAGCTCTTTTGAACGAGAGCAAGTCCTGCTTTCATGATGTCCTCCATATTTTGAGGGACTTTGACGACTGGACTGAATGATTGGATCCCGAAAATCTTTTCAAGTCTTGGAATGATTTCTTCTGCGTTTTCGTCTCCCAATTGAATGTGGAGGCGATCCCGGCTCGCTGCAACGGAAATCGTCGGGAAATCCTTCAGCGTGTGCAAAATATTTTCACGGAGCTTGGCTGTGAACATCTTACGGTTTCTTCCTTTGGTTGAAATTTCACCGTATCGTACGAGTATGCGATTATATTTCATCTTGATCTCCTCATTGTATGTTGTAAGTATTGAATTTCTTTATTTAGTAAACCAATAAATTCTTGGCATTCCTCCATCGTATTATGGAAGGACAGGCTGATCCGGATCGAATTAGCGGCAAGGTTGTCCGGTACACCCATGGATAAGAGGGTCTGACTGGGCTTGCTTTGCTTTGATGAACAAGCGCTTGTCGTCGATACATACACTTCATGCCGGTCGAGGGCGTGAATGAGTACTTCCCCTTTAAAATCCGCCACTGAAAAATTCAGAATATGGGGGGCGTGATCCCGTGCCGGTGTATGAACCGTCACACCTTCGATTTTCTCCAGCTCTTCCTTTAGGAATTGATGATTTTCTTCCATTATAACCAACTTCTGTTTACTTTCTTCCATATGCATCCGGAGTGCCTTCGCGAAGGATACGATCCCGCCGGTGTTTTCCGTGCCGCTTCTGAGGTTCCCTTCCTGCTCGCCTCCTGAGAGGATGGGCGAAATTTCAAGTCCGTCCCTCACATACAGCATGCCGGTTCCTTTGATGCCATGAATTTTATGGGCGGATAGGCTGCATAAATCGATGAGCTTTTCGTCGAGAATAAGGGGGACCTTCCCGCATGCCTGTACGGCATCGACATGAAAGAGTATCTTGGGATAATCATTCAGGATCTCAGCGATCTCCCTGATGGGCTGCACGCTCCCGATTTCATTATTCACCTGCATCACCGAAACAAGGATCGTGTCATCCTGGATCGCCTCTTTCAATTCTGAGGGACGGACCTTGCCCTCTGGATCCACATCGAGATACGTCGTTGTATAACCAAACGATTCTAACTGCTTAAAGGCATTGATGACGGAAGGATGCTCTATTTTGGTCGTAATAATATGCTTCCCTCTGTTGCCGTATTGCAGGGCGGTTCCTTTTATCGCCAGATTATTTGATTCAGTCCCGCCAGAGGTGAAGAATACCTCTTTTGTTTTTATCCCTAATAGGGAAGCGATCTGCTCCCTGGATTGTTGAACTAACTTTTCCACCTGACCACCGAACGAATGGATGGACGATGGATTGGCATAATAGCTTTCATTTACTTTCAGGAATGTGTCCAGCACTTCCTTATATGGCTTGGTTGTCGCACTATTATCAAAATAAATCAAGTTTACACCTTCTTTTACATGACGCTTTTATACTCAATCATTAATCTTACCATAAATCCTGCCCATCCCAAATGAAATTCATTTCGGCATAAGGATTCATTATAGTAGAAAAACGATTTTTCACATCATTCACAAATATTTTTTCATTTTCCAAAAATTATTATTGAAAAATGACAGAATTTTTGCGAGAATCTAAAAGGTGGCAGAAACGGAAGTTATTTAAATATACTAAATTGTAAGACTATTTAGTTTTTCGACATTTTTCTACAAACTTATGATAAGATATTTTTTGCTTATGATAACGATTACAAACGGAGGGGTATATATGAACGAGAAAGCGCTATCATTCAGTCAGATCTTGACGATTGGATTAATGCTCTTCGCTCTTTTTCTTGGAGCAGGAAATATGATCTTCCCGCCATTCCTGGGGCAGCAGGCCGGAGAACATGTCTGGACCGGTATCATCGGCTTTCTTATTACGGGAGTGGGGCTACCACTGCTTGGTGTCATCGCCATTGCGAAGTCCGGAGGGGATCTTCAGACACTCGCAAACCGCGTACATCCATTATTCGGACTTATCTTTACCATTGTTATGTACCTGGCGATCGGGCCGTTTTTCGGAATACCACGGACCGGGACCGTCGCCTATGAAATCGGGGTCATCCCCTTCTTACCTGAAGATACAGCAAAATACGGTGTCTCTTTACTGATTTATACGATTATCTTCTTTGGATTGACGGCATGGCTTGCAATGAATCCGTCAAAGCTAGTCGACCGTATCGGGAAGATCTTGACTCCTTCCCTCATTGTCATCCTGACAGTTCTAGTGGTCAAAAGCATCATCAGTCCGATGGGAGACTTCGGTGCACCGCATGAAGCCTATCAGGATGGACCATTATTCAAAGGATTCATCGAGGGATACCTGACCATGGATACGATCGCTGCTTTAGTGTTCGGGATCGTCGTCATCAATTCCATCAAAGACCGCGGTATTACCAATAAGTCCAGCCTGACACGCATCACGATCATTGCCGGATTCATTGCGGCTGCAGGACTTGCCCTTGTGTATTTATCCTTAAGCTATATCGGTGCGAGCAGTACGGATTCCATCGGTGTTCAGGCAAACGGTGGGGCGATCCTTTCAGCTGCAGCGAGCCATTTATTCGGTTCAATGGGGACGATCATCCTGGGACTTGCGATTACGTTTGCGTGCATTACGACATCAGTCGGACTTGTGTCGGCATGCTCACAATTCTTCGCCAAGATCCTGCCGGTATCCTACCCTAAATTGGTGATCATCATTTCTCTATTCAGCATGATCATCGCCAATATCGGATTGACTCAGTTGATTGCCGTCTCTTTACCTGTTCTAATATTCATTTATCCATTGGCGATCGTACTGATTCTTTTATCATTCCTGCATAATGGATTCAACGGTTACTCCCTTGTGTATGTAGGGGCATTGATTCCAACGGGTCTGATCAGTCTGATCGATGGCATCAAGACCGCTGGCGTCGACGTGACGGCCATCAGTCAATCTCTTGGATTCCTTCCGTTCTATACTCAAGGAATCGGCTGGATTGTTCCGGCTATGATCGGTGCCATCATCGGATTCGTCATTGCCGTACTCGCAGGACAAACCAAACGGACGATTGAAGCCAGTTAAGTTCAATCGTCTTATAAAAAAAGGACTGATGTAGATTGAAATATCTACATCAGTCCTTTTATTTATGATCGATCTTCAAGATCCATCATCTTCTCGATTTTCTTCAATGCGCCCGGCTCCACCTTCTCGATGGTTGTGGCCGCTTCTTCCAACGCTCTGCGGTAATCATATTGACGGAAGGCTTGTTCAGCCGTCTGAAGACCTTCCCGTACCGAACTATATTTGCTGCGGTAGCGATTTCCGTACTGAATGATCTTCTCGGATAAAAGAACATTCTCGATCAGATCTCCCGTTTTCGTATAGAAATGGTCGACCGTATCCTCGGCACCCAATAATGTTTCCTGGATGAACTTCATGTTTAAAGGCTTTTCCGTTAAGCTCGCATTCACTTGCTCGATCTTACGATGGACTTCATCAAGAAGATCCTTGTAATCGGCAGGCAATCCCGGTACATTGCTTTTTGAAATCATCCGGCTTGCTTCAGCCACCTTTTTCTTAAGCTCCTGGATTTTTTCCCTTGTAGCCAATTCATCCTTGCGGAGGTTCTGCAGATAGACGGAGAATTCACTTTGCTGTTGATTCAGTTCTTCCAGTCCACTCCTGATATCTTTCAGCTCATCACTTAAATTCGAGAAAGCCGTCGCATTCGTTTCTTCCTTATGCATCAACATTTCATGTCGCTTTGAGAGCTGGATGATCTTCTTATCAATCTCGTTCGGTGTGCTAAGGTCCGCATCATGTAGATGGTAGCCTTGCTTCACGATGCTTACTTCCGATTGAATCTCATCATTGTCTTCCTTTGCCTTGATGAGCCCTTCCGTCGTTTGGTCTCTATACTGCTCTACAAAATGTTTGGCATGGACTTCTTTTTCCAGTAAATCGTAAAGGCTTTCCACCTTCACTTTTATTTCCTGTATGCCTTCTTCCACTTCCTCGACCTGAAGCTCCTCAAGGTTTTTATTAAAGTGTTGAAGGGTTTCCTTTAATGAGGCCACTTCCTTGTCCACTTCAATATGATCAAGGGTGTAGCCCTGATCCTTCATCTCGATGTATCCTGCTTCAAGCTCGGACAATTGGGACGGCAATACGTTCTCAAAGTCGGTGATCAGTTTCGGTACCGTCTCCATTTTGTAGGCAACCAACTTCATTTCCTCTGCAAGGCTGAGGACGATCTCCCTTGCGTCCAGATAGTTCCCCTGCTCTGTCAGCTCATTGAACTGATTGATTTTTTCAGAAAGCTTATCAAGGACTGCTTCCATATGCTTTGCCGTTTGACCGTATGTATGACGATAGGCGAGCAATTGTTTCTTGCTGTTTCGGAATTCTTCTTGAAGGGCCAGGATTTCTTCGCGGTTCTTCTCTTCACTGCCGACCAGTTCATTTAATTCGCTCAGGATCTGCTCGATCTTCTTTTCGATATCAGTGAGAACCTGATCGATTCTTGACAGGACCTCTTTGGTTTTATTAAAGCGAAATTTATCAGTGTACTCTTCTGCATCGAATAGTAGTTCTTCAACATCAGGAAGCTGCACAGCAACAATCTCATCCCAACCCTGTCTCCAGCCGTCAAACAATTCTTCCGTCTGACCTGTCATATTCAGTTGCTTCACTCTGGAAAGTTCGTCTGAAACCGGTTTGTTCATAATATCTATTTTCCAGGCTTCATACCGATCGATTTCGGCGTAATATTTCTTTCTAGAGATAAATCCGATTAGGAATACGATTAAGATAAGTATTATTCCAGCGATGACGTATTGCATCTTAAGCCCCCTGTTCAACTATTCAGTAGACATCTATATGAATGTGAATGTTTCATTAATAATTTGTCATTGCTATAATGATACCATGTTAACGACATTTTTTGACTATTAATTTCTGATTTTTTAGTGATAAAAGTCAATTTTAGCAAATTTGAGGGGAAATGGGTATGATTATTGGGTTGGGTGCTGATTTGGCTAGTTGTTTTAAACCGTTTGGATGAGTGACTGCTGGTTGATTTCCGCTGCAGGTG
>NZ_BCVQ01000026.1 GCF_001591825.1 Rossellomorea vietnamensis NBRC 101237 | reverse complement strand
CCCCTCACCATCTATCCATACACACACAGACAGAGCCTCAGAGTTCCTATGTTAGAAATCAACAAGCTTTACGAAAAGAGCCCCTAAAAAAAGAACGTACCCCATATAAAATGAGAATACGTTCTTCTTATTCATGCGATCGTTACACCCAACCTCTAAATCTTGAGGCTTCAGCCATTTTGCGTGCGCCGACCATGTATGCGGCTAGTCGCATATTCACTCGACGATTCTGAGATGTTTCGTATACATTGTTGAAAGCTTCGACAAGTTTAGCATAAAGCTTCTCGTTTACTTCTTCTTCTGTCCAGTAGTACCCTTGATTGTTCTGAACCCATTCGAAATAAGAAACCGTTACCCCTCCGGCACTTGCCAGTACGTCCGGCACCAGGAGGATCCCTCTTTCTGACAGGATTCGTGTTGCTTCGAAGGTAGTAGGACCGTTTGCAGCTTCTACCACAATGGATGCTTTAATATCATAGACGTTGTCTTCCGTGATCTGATTTGAAATCGCTGCAGGTACAAGGATGTCACACTCGAGTTCGAGCAGTTCCTTATTTGAAATCGTGTTTTCAAATAATGTCGTTACAGTACCGAAGCTGTCCCTGCGATCCAACAGATAATCAATATCCAAACCGGCCGGATCATGGAGGGCACCATGGGCATCGGAAATCGCGATGACCTTTGCACCGGCATCATTCATGAATTTTGCAAGGAAGCTTCCGGCATTACCGAATCCCTGGATGACGACGCGTGCACCTTTAATATCGATGCCGCGTTTCTTTGCTGCTTGTTCGATACAGATGGTCACACCTTGAGCCGTTGCTTTTTCACGGCCTTGGGAACCACCAAGGACGATCGGTTTTCCTGTAATGAATCCCGGTGAGTCATTTTCACGGAGACGGCTGTATTCATCCATCATCCAAGCCATGATCTGAGAGTTTGTGTACACATCAGGTGCCGGGATATCCTTGGTCGGCCCAACGATCTGACTGATGGCACGTACGTAGCCGCGGCTTAGCTTCTCAAGCTCAGTGAAGGACATCGTACGCGGATCACAGATGATCCCGCCTTTCCCTCCACCATAAGGCAGATCCACAATCCCGCATTTCAAGCTCATCCACATGGACAAAGCCTTGACTTCCTCTTCATCCACTTCAGGATGGAATCGTACCCCACCCTTTGTCGGACCGACTGCGTCGTTATGCTGAGCACGGTAGCCCGTAAATACTTTGATACTGCCATCGTCCATTCGAACCGGGATCCGGACGGTCAACATACGAATCGGCTCTTTCAGAAGTTCATACATTTCTTCCGTATATCCAAGCTTCGATAAAGCATCATTGATGACATGCTGTGTAGAAGTAAACAGATTAAGGTTTTCTCCCATTGTAAACATTCGCCTCTTTATTATGTGATCTGAAACGTTGTTATTGTAACATATTACCGTATCTTAAACCATTGACTTGGGAAAGAAATAATTTTTATTTTCAAGCGTTTTCAAGGCTCTTCAAGAAAAAAACTTCTCAGTCCTCCTGAGCTTTCAAGACAGTACTTTTTTGATTCTTTCGATGGCCCAATCGAGGTCTTCTTGTGAGATGACCAGCGGCGGGGCAAAACGGATGACTGTATCATGTGTTTCTTTACAAAGCAGTCCTTCTTCTTTCAGTTGTTCACAGTATTTGCGGGCCGGTTCTGTCAGTTCCACCCCGATAAATAATCCGCTTCCACGAACTTCCTTAATCATAGGATTATCTATCTCACGAAGTTTACTCATAAAGTATTCTCCCATTTGAAGGGAACGGCCTGCAAGATCTTCATCGATCAATACATCAAGGGACGCAACAGACACCGCACATGCCATCGGATTCCCTCCGAACGTCGAGCCATGGGACCCTGGATTGAATACGCCCAGCACTTCTTCATTAGCAACCACACATGAAATCGGGAATACTCCGCCTCCGAGTGCTTTTCCAAGGATGTACATATCAGGATTGACCTCTTCCCACTCACATGCAAACATTTTTCCGGAACGGGCCAGCCCTGCCTGGATTTCATCAGCAATGAAAAGGACATTATTCTCCTTACATAATTCATACGCCGCTTTCAGGAACCCTTTTGGAGGGAACACGATTCCTGCTTCCCCTTGGATCGGTTCGATAAGGAACGCCGCTGTGTTTGGTGTGATCGCTTCTTTCAACGCATCAAGGTCCCCGTAAGGAATCAGGTTGATTCCCGGAAGCATCGGACCGAAGCCCCGCTTGTATTCCTCTTCTGAAGAAAGGGATACAGCTGTCATCGTCCTTCCGTGGAAGTTTCCGTTACAGGCGATGATTTCAGCGCTGTTCTCAGCAACACCCTTCACATCATACGCCCAGCGTCGAGCTGTCTTGATCGCCGTTTCCACAGCTTCAGCACCTGTATTCATCGGAAGAGCCATGTCTTTACCCGTCAGCTTACAGATCTTCTCATACCACGGTGCCAATTGATCATTATGGAACGCTCGTGACGTCAGTGTCACACGGTCTGCCTGATCTTTCAGCGCCTGGATGATCTTTGGATGACGATGTCCCTGGTTGACCGCTGAATAGGCGCTGAGCATATCCATATACTTATTGCCTTCAGGATCCTTTACCCATACACCTTCCGCTTCTGAAATAACGATCGGAAGTGGAAGATAATTTTTGGCACCATACTTTTCTGTTTGTTCGATGATCGAATGCGTACTTACTGTCATACTGATTCCTCCTTCGATATTTTAGATCTTTATCTTTTTTATAAAAGGATGAAGCCTCTGTTTTCAAAGGCCCCCTCCCGTTTTCACTCTTAACGTGGTACTGATGTTGTTTTTACACCAAGGTGAAGCAGAGTCTCAACTGTCCTGCTCCCTTAAAGAAAGATTTTATTCATCCTCATCTTCAAGTGTGCAAAAAATATTTGCATTTAGAAAACCCTTACATTTATAATAATGCAAAAGATAGTTGCGTTTTTCAAGAGTTTTTTAAAAATTTTTTATCATTCCACTCTTTTTGCGGATCCCGATGAGATGGGGCTCGCTTCCATCCATGTCAGTATGGGAAATCCGTACAAGAAAGAACCATAGATTAACAAGGGGAGAGAAACAGCATGCTGGAATCTGAAAAACGATTGTATATGTATGAAAAAGTCGCTGAACATCTCGAATCAGGTGTCCATGTCATCGATTCTACCGGAAGGACCATCATCTACAATCGCAAGATGCGTGAAATTGAAGGAATGGACATTGAAGACGTCCTGGATAAAAATCTGCTGGATGTTTTTCAATTTCACTCCGAGGAAGAAAGCACCCTTTTAAAGGTTTTAAAAACCAATAAACCTACCCTCAATGTCAAGCAGACCTACTTTAATATGAACGGAATCGAAATCACGACGATGAATGATACCTTCCCAATTTTTCTCGATGAAATGCTGATCGGAGCCATCGAAATTGCCAGGGACATCACCAAACTCGAGAAGGTGATGAGGGATCAGATACATAAAAAGCCCAGCAGTTTCTTCACCTTTGACAGTATCATAGGGCATCACCCCCGGCTCTGTGACGCTGTCGAAACAGGGAAACGGGCGACCCGGACCTCTTCCCCTGTCTTGATCTGCGGAGAAATCGGGACCGGGAAGGAGCTGTTCGCCCAAAGCATCCACAACGACAGCGCCCGTGCCAACCGTCCCTTCATCACCCAGAACTGCTCTTCTTTACGCGATGACATGCTTGAAGAAATTCTTTTTCATGACAAGAGTGAGGGGAAAGACCCTGAACATCACCGTCCCTCTCTCTTCCGACAGGCACAGGGAGGAACTCTCCTCCTTGACGAAATCAACTCATTATCCCCTTCCCTTCAGGAGAAACTGCTAAACTTCTTCTCAAGAGGGACGGACCTTCCATTTGACGTCAGGGTGATGGCAACGGTGAACGAGGATCCCATCGACGCCATTGCAGAAGGGCGGTTATTGAAGGAGCTGTATTATCGGCTGAGCATCGTGTCTATCTTCATTCCTTCTCTCCGTTCGAGAAAAGAAGATCTGACTGAGCTTGTGGATTATTTCATCAACCAGTTCAACCATCGTTTCGCCATGAATATCAAGGGGATATCCGACGAAGTGCAGGAGATTTTCCAACAATATGACTGGCCGGGGAACGTACGGGAGCTCGAGCATGTCATGGAAGGGGCATTCAACCTTGTAGGGTTTGAGGAAGAAATCGGCTACAAGCACCTTCCCTTTGGATTCAGGCAGAGAATCCAACATAGTGTGACAGATGATGAAAGCCAGGATGGAGCGGAATTCCTCTATCAATCAGGTACGGAAATCAAGCCGTTGGAGCTTTTCATAGAGGAAGCCGAAACCTATTATATCCAGAAGGCATTGAAATACCACGACTTCAATATCACCAAGACAGCGAAAGCATTGGGGATGAGCAGACAGAATCTACAGTACCGGATACGGAAATACGGGATCGAGCGGAATTCGTTTTAATTGGTTGGAGACCACTTTCTCTTTTGGGGGAGTGGTATTTTTGTTGGGGGAGAGGTGGAGGTTGGCATTGTTCGACGGCGGCGAAGGTTGTCGTTTATTTTTAGAAGGATTGATATTTTCATAAAAAAAGAGACAACCTGTCAAACAGGCTGCCTCTAAAAGTGTTCATCTCATACTTTCATCAATTTGGAATCCGTAATGAATCGTACACCTTCCGTAGATTCCAGGGAGAATACTCCCCCTCTGCCTTCTTTCACATCCAATATGATCCGGAAATGCTTCCAATACTCATATTGCTGCTCATTCATATAAAAAGGACAGTCGGCTACAGTACCTACCAATACATCACTGTCACCGATGATCAGATCATCTTGACTCAAACACATAGGGGAACTGCCATCACAACATCCACCGGACTGATGAAACAAGAGGGCACCGTGCTTTGCCTTTAACGTTTCAATCAGTTGGAGTGCTTGTTCTGTCGCCTCTAGTCGCTGCTCCATTTTAGAAGAATCCTAACGCTTTAGGACTATAGCTGACTAGTAAATTCTTCGTTTGTTGATAGTGTGACAGCATCATTTTATGGTTTTCACGACCAATACCGGACATTTTGTAGCCTCCGAATGCTGCATGTGCCGGATATTGGTGGTAGCAGTTGGTCCATACGCGTCCTGCCTGAACCTCTCTGCCGAAACGGTAAGCTGTGTTCATGTCACGCGTCCATACACCCGCACCCAGTCCATAAAGAGTGTCATTGGCGATTTCAAGGGCTTCTTCTTTCGTCTTGAACGTCGTCACGGAAACAACCGGTCCAAAGATTTCTTCCTGGAAAATGCGCATTTTATTATCGCCTTTGAATACAGTCGGCTTCACGTAGAATCCTGCTTCATGATCGCCTTCGAGTTTATTCTGCTCTCCACCGATCAATACTTCTGCCCCTTCTTCTTTACCAATTTCAATATAAGAAAGGATTTTATCCAATTGCTCCTGAGAAGCCTGGGCACCAAGCATCGTGTCCGTATCCAGCGGATTCCCCTGCTTGATTTGTTTCACCCGCTCGATCGCGCGCTCCATGAACTTATCGTAGATGGATTCCTGGATCAGGGCTCTTGAAGGACAGGTACACACTTCCCCTTGGTTCAGGGCAAACATGACGAACCCTTCAACTGCTTTATCAAGGAAGTCATCATCCTGATCCATGACATCTTCAAAGAAGATATTAGGTGATTTCCCACCAAGCTCCAATGTGACAGGAATAATATTCTGTGACGCATATTGCATGATCAGGCGGCCGGTTGTCGTTTCACCCGTGAAGGCTACTTTCCCAACACGCTTGCTCTGTGCGAGGGGCTTCCCTGCTTCCACTCCAAATCCTTGTACCACATTCAGCACGCCTTTTGGCAGCAGGTCTTCAATTAGTTCAACCAGTACCATGATGGATGCAGGCGTTTGTTCTGCCGGCTTCAATACAACACAGTTTCCTGCGGCAAGGGCAGGGGCGATCTTCCACACGGCCATGAGGATCGGGAAGTTCCAAGGGATGATCTGGGCCACAACCCCGATCGGCTCATGGAAGTGATAAGAAACCGTATCGTTATCAATTTCCCCAAGTGAACCTTCCTGACCTCTGATGCATCCGGCGAAGTAGCGGAAATGATCGACCGCTAGCGGTAAGTCTGCAGCCATCGTTTCACGGACCGGCTTCCCGTTATCCCACGTTTCAGCTACCGCAAGCATTTCAAGATTCTCTTCCATGCGATCGGCGATTTTGTTCAGGATATTGGCTCTTTCTGCTACAGACGTTTTCCCCCATGCGTCTTTCGCTGCATGTGCCGCGTCCAATGCCTTTTCTACATCCTCTTTGTTTGAACGGGCGATTTTGGTGAATACTTGGCCCGTTACAGGAGATACATTTTCAAAATACTCCCCGCTTGCAGGCGGAACATATTCCCCACCGATAAAGTTCTCATACTTGTCTTTGAATTGGACCAACGAACCTTCTGTATTCGGATTATTATAAAGCATCTAAGTTCCTCCTGATTTTTATGTATTTTTAATTAGTTAAGCGCTTTCATTTTTCATTATATGCCATTTAGGAGGTACGGACAAGTATATTGTATAAATATTCTTTATTTTTAGTTAATTAAAGACAAAATGCTCCATGAATGGACAAAACTTTTCCATAAAAAAAGATGACCCTATAGAAGGATCATCTTTCTTTCAACTACTGTAGACTACCGAGGATAAAATATCATGGTCGGTCATGAGATGACCGTGATTTTTCTTTAATGATTCTGCCAGTTGCTCTGGCATTTTCTCCGAGTTGTAAGCACAGACAACAGTCAGGTTGAGCTCATGGACTACACGGTCGGTTTCGTTCTCGAACCAATCAACGATGGAGCATGGATCTTCCAATGCCCCCCATTCCACATTTGTCCATGATCTAAAGTTAATCCCTTTTTCAATAAAGGGTGTAATTGTCTTCATCAGTTGCTCATATATAGCTGGGGGATGATAACTTCCACTGGATTGATAAAAGTCAAAGTTACTGACAGTGTGGACCTTTTCCAATTGATCGCTCGTTAATCGACTTTTTAGCTCTTTACTAAATACGTTCATGTTTCTCTCGTTTTCAATTAATAAGACGTGTTCTCCCGATTCAATCCCTTCCAGGATGTAGGTAATCGTATTTTCCAGGTACTTCTCTCTATCCTGATAGGCATAAAGCACATGAGTACAGTCATTCGCCTCTAATAGTTCACTTATCTTCTCTTTCAATTCATGCCACCTCCCCATATCTCTTTCTCTTAGAACTTATTCAATACTATATTGGTAAAATCCTCTATTATATAAGGAATTCATTAAATTGTATAGAGTTTGTAATAAAAAAACTGCCCATTGAAGGACAGTTTTGGAAAGGTTATTATTTCTTGATTAGATCTTCACGTTCTGATTGCTCGATCCACTCTTCAAGCTTGTCTTTAAGAGTATTGAAGCCAGCTGGTGTTGTTTCTTCGTTTGCTTGCTTCACACTTCCTTGACCTTGACGGCGAGGTTTTTTCGCTGCTGCCGGCTTTGCTTGTTGAGCAGGAGCTTCTTCTGTAGCACGGATAGAAAGGCTGATTTTACCAGCTGCTTCGTCCACTGATAATACTTTAACCTTTACTTCGTCGCCTACTGAAAGGTGCTCACTAACGTCTTTAACAAATCCGTGAGTGATTTCAGAGATATGAACTAATCCTTGAGTTTCTTCGTCAAGTGCAACGAACGCACCGTATGGTTGAATGCCTGTAACTTTACCTGTTACAACAGTTCCTGTTTCGAATTTTGTAGTCATGGTAACACTCCTAGTATATATATTATTTTTCGTCTTTACACGCAATTGTAGATTATATCATAGAATCGGGAATTCGGCAAAGGGATTTTCTCTGCGCTCCTTCCTTTACATCCTACCATCTGTCTAGAATTGCTTTCTCACTAGTTATGCTTCCCAATTATTCATGTTATTAAAACAGAATGTAACAGGGCTTCCACCGGGTTCAATCCGTTCCGAAGGCTGGTGTTGGACATTTCACGTATCCACCCCTTTCTTCTATAGTATGTCACCTCTCCCCCTTTAAAGAAATCATCCGCCTTAGCAAAAAAAAAAAGCCCAACCCAATCAAATATGGGTCAGACTAAAAGTTCTTGATGGCTGAAGATTTTTTCTTTCTTTGCTTTTGGATAAACGGAACGGCATATAACATGAAGGCTGCGATATGTGCGAATGCAAGATTTGCCACGAAAAGACTCCATAGGGTTACATGTCCCCAGCCTCCGAGCTCGGGTACCGCTACATAATAGATAAACACTGACCATAGAGCTATAACAAATGGGATGTGAAGAACCGCCCATTTACGATGTTCGACCCAAAGAAAAAGTGGAGTTGCCGTTGCGACGAATAGGTATACTAGAAAGACATCCATTTCAATTCCTCCATTTCTGTAGTAAACGCTTTCAATTGTGGCGAAAAAAAGAATAATTTGTGAACGTTTTGTTACAATTAGTATACTACATATTCAGAAAATTTCCAGTCTATTTGCCTTGTTTTTGACTTCTTTTCTAAAAATTAGTTGAAAAGTAATGTTTTTAAGCGTTTTCATCCATAATAAATGGAAATATGGTGCCATCCTTTCTTCATTGAATACCATTACCTGTCCTTTACCCCATTTATTGAAAATTTAAAAATCCGGTGTACAGAGGTACTAAAACATAGTACGATTGAAAAATCTTATTTTTTGAAAGGAGGATCTTACGTATGGCCAAGAAAGATCAATGGACTTCTAAAATAGGCTTCATCCTGGCAGCAGCAGGGTCCGCCATCGGCTTGGGCGCGATTTGGAAATTCCCTTATATGGCCGGTGCGAATGGCGGGGGTGTTTTCTTCTTGCTCTTTATACTTTTTACCGTTTTAATTGGGACCCCCATTCTTCTCGCTGAATTTGTCATCGGCAGGCGTGCAGGGGCGGATGCTGTTACTTCTTATAAAATATTGGCCCCTCATTCCCGTTGGCACTGGATCGGTTATTTAGGAACGGTAGTGTCGTTCATCATCTTATCCTTTTACAGTGTGGTGGGGGGATGGATTCTTTCCTACTTGGCAAGAAGTGTGACAGGCTCTTTGACAGGAAAATCGCAGGAACAATATGGGGCTTTATTTGAAAGCATCATAGCGAATCCAAAAGAAGTGCTGATCGCTCAGTTCGCCTTCATCGTCATCACGATCCTTGTCGTACAGGGCGGGATTCAAAAAGGGATCGAACGTGCCAGTCGCTATATGATGCCTGCACTATTCATTTTATTCATCATTCTGGTGATCAGATCCCTGACATTGGAAGGTGCGATGGAAGGTGTCCGCTTCCTGTTACTACCTGATTGGAGCTATTTGAATGGAGAGACGGTCCTCCTCGCACTGGGACAGGCATTCTTCGCTTTAACGGTCGGACTATCTGTCATGGTGACGTATGCATCGTATCTCTCTAAAGAAGACAGCATGCCAAGGTCCGCCATCAGCGTTTCAAGTCTGAATATCTTTATTTCCCTGCTTGCAGGTCTGGTGATTTTCCCGGCTGTGTATGCACTGGGCTTCAAACCTGATGAAGGACCCGGGATTGCCTTTGTGGTCCTTCCTGCCGTGTTCAATGAGATTGCATTCGGTGGGATATTCTTGACTGTGTTCCTTATCCTGTTACTCTTTGCCACCCTGACATCGGCTTTCTCCATCTTGGAAATCGGGGTCGCTGCCTTGTCCAAGGGGAATCAGAAGAAACGAATGCCGTTCACCTGGCTGATCGGGATCCTCGTATTCATTGCGGGAATTCCAAGTGCCCTGTCATTTGGTGTATTCGATGAATTTCTTATCGGAGGAAAGAACTTTTTCGACTTCGCCGATTATATAACGAGCAACTTCGGACTGCCTGTAGGTGCTCTACTCATTTCCATCTTTGTATCGTACCGAATGAAACGCGAGGACGTCTGGACTGAACTTCAATCCGGTTCATCCATATCCAGGGGCTTATTCAACAGTTGGATCTTCCTCCTGCGCTACATCGTACCAGTAGCGATCATACTCGTTTTCATATCGTGAATCTAAGAGGTCCGTCCCTCACCTTGAGGGACGGACCTCTTATATATGTAACATTTTGTTCACGGGTTACCGGGCTAATTTTTTCCAATTGGTGATAAACTAAAGATATACGGAAGGCATTTATGAGGAGGGATTTTGCTATGTCTCATTTTGGTGAAAATCTGAAACGAATAAGGGAAGAGCGTAAATTGTCTCAACAGGAATTGGCTTTACGGGCCCGATTGGGAACGAAAACGATTGAGAAATATGAATCTGATTTGCAGATTCCCGACACCCAAACCATCCTTAAACTTTCTACTGTTCTTGATATTCCTGCTTCCGAACTCATGGAACGGGAAGTGAAGGGTCATCATACTCCTGCAGGGGTCGACGCTGAGATGGAGCAGCTGATCAAAGAACTTGGCCCCAAGCGGACGAAGCTCATCCTTCGCAAGGCAAAGGAATTCTCAGAAGAGGATTTTCTGAGGGTGATGCAAATGCTATATGAATTGAAGTATGAAACACAAGATTCGTAAAAACTTTTTTTAATAAAGATGTATAAAGGAACAAAAAAGGGGTCATACTGAAAATAAGCTTTCTAAGTATTCCCCCTTTTGTTTTCATTTGTTGGACGATCATGGTATCGTCCTATTTTTTTGCTCATTTTTAAGGATGCCTGGCGTCGACCGGTAATCCGGTGCCAGGCATCCTTTCATGTAAACCCTAACTCATTAACTGTGATTCTCCACAAATCGCTTCATCCGTTTCACAGCCTCCTGCAGCTGCTCCATACTGGATGCATAAGAACAACGGATAAACCCTTCTCCACCTTTACCGAATACATTACCGGGCACAACCGCCACTTTCTCTTCCATCAGGAGTTTTTCTGCAAATTCCCCGGAAGACATTCCCGTCTTTTGAATGGAAGGAAAGGCATAGAACGCTCCTCCCGGGGTATGGCATGTTAATCCCAATTCGTTCAGGGAGTCGACGAAATAGTGACGGCGGTGACGGTAGCTTCTCTTCATTTCCATCACATCGTCCATCCCCTTATCCAGTGCCTCGACTGCTGCATATTGTGCAGGCGTCGACGCACACATCATGGCGTACTGATGGATCTTCAATAAGGATGACGCAATCTCTTCAGGGGCGCATATATAGCCGAGCCTCCAGCCCGTCATGGCGAACCCTTTCGAGAAGCCGTTGATGACGATGGTCCTTTTTCTCATGTCTTCCAGCGAAGCGATTGATACATGGTGATGGTCATAGGCAAGCTCCGCATAAATTTCATCTGAGAAGACAACGAGATCATGCTTCCGGATCACTTTAGCGAGACTCTCTAAATTCCCTCGTTCAAGGACCGTCCCTGTCGGATTGTTCGGGGAACAAAGCAACACAGATTTGGTCTTTGACGTGATGGCTGCTTCGAGTTCTTCAGCTGTGAGCTTGAAGCCATTTTCCGGTTTAGTTTCGACAGTAACCGGCACTCCGCCAGCCAACTGAACGAGGGGAACGTACGACACGAAGCCCGGTTCCACGATGATCACTTCATCCCCCTGATCGATGATGGCCCTCATGCTGATATCAAGTGCCTGTGAGGCCCCGACCGTCACGATGATTTCCGTTTTCGGATCATAGTCAACCGAGTATCCCTCTTTCATATACCGGGCAATCTTTTCCCTCAACTCGAGAAGTCCTGCATTAGCAGTATAAGAGGTATATCCCTGTTCCAAGGATAGAATCGCCGCTTCCCTCACCGTCCAGGAGGTGATGAAATCCGGTTCCCCAACGCCTAAGGAAATGACCCCTTCCATATTGGCGGCCAGATCGAAGAATTTCCTGATTCCCGAAGGCTTTAAATTCTTAACGGATTGAGCTATGTACGATGTCTTGGTTGTCATGGGGACACCACGATTCTTCTATCTTCTCCATGATCACCGAAAATCGTTCCATCATGCTTATATTTCTTCAATTGAAAATGGGTGGTCGTTGATAAGACAGAATCCAGGGTGGAGAGCTTTTCAGACACGAATGTCGCCACTTCATGCATGGACCGACCTTCCACCGTCACAGACAAATCATACGCCCCTGACATCAGATAAACACTTTTCACTTCTTTATATCGGTAAATCCGGTGAGCCACTTCATCAAAGCCCACTCCTCTTTTCGGAGCGACTTTCACATCAATCATGGCCGTCACCCCTTCATGACCCTCCACTTTCGACCAGTCCACAATCGAGCTGTATCTGACAAGAATATTCGCTTTTTCAAGTTTTTCAACCGCTTCCTCAATTTCCTTTGCCGGCACTTGAAGCATCTTTCCTAAATCTTCTGTGGAAATCCTTGCATCCTTCTGTAAAATCCTTACTAAATCAAGCTCCATTTCTCTCAGTTGCATTCCGCTTCCTCCTCATCGCCACTAAATGGTTTCATTATATCAGAAGTCTCGAATATGAAAAGTGTCAACCTATTTTCCCCCTTAAAGGGATGGGATATGTCAGAAGGTTCGAATCAAGGTGTGAAATGCGGAATCGGGGGTAAAATAACTATAATCAAACCAGAAAGGAGTGAGGAAAATGCAGGAAAACGATTTCTCCAGAGTGGTGGAGGTGAACGGTACCAATGTTTACTTTGAATATCATGAACATCCCACTGCCTCAGAGACCTTCGTCCTTCTTCACGGATTCCTGTCATCCACCTTCAGCTTCAGACGGCTTACACCTCTTTTAAAGGAACATTATAATGTCATTTCCATCGACCTCCCTCCCTTTGGAAACAGTGGGAAGCACAACAGCTTCATCTATTCATACGACAATCTTGCCAATACGGTCATCGCTTTGTTGGACCACCTGAGGGTAAGCAGCATCCATTTGACGGGTCATTCCATGGGTGGGCAGATCGCCTTGAATGTCATGAAAAAAGCCCCGGACTTAGTGAAAAGAGGCATCCTGCTCTGCAGTTCAGGATATCTTAAGCGGATGAATTGGCCCGTCACGATGCTGAGCCGCATCCCTTTTTTCCACCTTTATGTGAAACTGTGGCTTACTCGCTCAGGGGTCCGCAATAACCTTGAAAACGTCGTGCATGACTCTACCATGATTGATGATGAAATGATGTTTGGATATTTGAGACCTTTCCTGGAGGATGATATTTTCAAAGCACTGACAAGGATGATCCGGGACCGGGAAGGAGATCTATCGGTGAGTGATCTGCGAACGATCCAAACCCCCTGCCTCCTCGTTTGGGGAGAACATGACAGGGTGGTGCCTTTATCAACGGGAGAGAGGCTGAATCAGGATATCCCTAACAGCAAACTCGTAGTCCTGAAAGAGACGGGGCATCTTGTACCAGAAGAAAAACCAAGGGAAGTATTGGAGAATATTCATTCATTTGTTTCCGCCTCCACGGAAGAAGTACCGGATGAGGCCAGGACTGAGCCTCTATTTCAAAAAGGACTTTCCCAGACGCTTCTAACTGAAACGTAGGGAGAAGTCCCTTTTTCTTTCCCTTTGAGAAGGGACTCCATCACGCTTCACTTCCTGTTCTGAAAGATAAACGATAAACATATCATTTTCATCTTTTTCGTTTCCATCATATGATAATACTTACACATACATAATCGAAAGGGGAATAATCAATGAGTAGATTTGAAGAAGTCATCAACCGGAAAGGATCCTCCTCCGTTAAGTGGGATCTCACAAAAACCGTGTTTGGGAGAGACGATGTCCTGCCTATGTGGGTGGCAGATATGGACTTCCTTCCGCCTGAGGCCGTATTGGAAGCCCTCGGGAACAGACTGAAGCACGGGATCTTCGGTTACACGTTTGTAGGAGATGAGACTGCGGCCAGCATTAAAGAGTGGGTTCAAAAACGTCACGGCTGGGATATCGAAACAACCTGGCTGCAATACAGTCCCGGTGTCGTTCCCGCTATATCAACGATCATCCAGGCACTCACGGTTCCCGGAGACAAGGTGCTTGTCCAATCTCCCGTCTATACTCCCTTTTTCAGCCTGGTGGAGGATAATGACAGGGAAATTGTCAATGCCCGACTGCAATATCACGAAGGAAGATATTCCATCGATTTTCACGCTTTTGAAGAATCCCTCAAAACAGGTGTGAAGCTATTCCTTCTGTGCAATCCTCATAATCCGAGCGGACGGGTGTGGAAGAAAGAAGAGCTAGTCAAAATGGCTGAATTATGTCACAAGTACAACGTCTTGATTGTGTCGGATGAAATCCATTCAGATCTGGTTTATAAACATCATACGCATATCCCCCTCGCCTCTCTCGATGAAACATTCCGAGATATGACGATTACATGCATTGCCCCGAGTAAAACCTTTAACCTTGCCGGGTTACAGGCTTCAGCCATGATCACTCCCAATGCTGAAATCAGGGATAAGATCGCAGGCATCCATAAAAAACAGGGCTTCTTTACTCTTAATACACTCGGTATCATCGGAATGGAAACAGCCTATCGCCACGGCGAACAATGGTTAGATGAAATCCTGGATTACCTGCTGGAAAATGTAAACGTTACGAAGGAATTCATTGAAGAACATCTGCCCGAACTGCAAGTTGTGGAAGCAGAGGGGACGTACCTTCTCTGGATCGATTGTACGAAGTTGAACCTATCCGATGATGAATTGAAGAATCGATTATTAGATAAAGGGAAACTTGCATTGGAACCGGGTACGAAATATGGATCTGGCGGAGAAGGCTTTGTCCGCATGAACATTGCATGTCCACGGGAGACGCTGATGGACGGGCTGGAAAGACTAAGGACTGCATTAAGCTGAATTAAAAATGTACCAGGTACGGATCATTCCGATTCTACCTGGTACATTTTTTTAACGGCTATTTCTTATCGCTTTTGATCTCGCCACAGGCAATGCGCTTACCGGAATCCCCCGAAGGTTGTGTCATTCCGTCGTCTTTGTTTTCATCAATGATGAGCGAGGTCCCTTCTTTTGTAAAAAGAGAGGTCTTCCCCTTAGATAACGTAACCATCGGAGCCATGAGCTTCACCTTCACCGTTCCGTCTTCCCCCACGATGAGGTTGGGCAGATCTCCGCCGTGGGCCCCTTCAGGATGAAGCAGTCCGTGCTTCGTGTCGTCAGGATTGAAGTGATTACCTGACGATACGAAATCCGGCCGCTTGCATACTCCTTTTTCATGTATATGGATTCCGTGCTCACCCGGTGGAAGTCCTTCGAGATCCAATGCGATTTCCACTCCGTCAGATTGCTCCTGAAGGGTGGCATTCCCCAGTGAATCACCGTTCTCATTTTTCATTTCCACTTCCAGCTTTTTCGGGTTTTCAATGGCACATCCGCTTACAAGGAGTGTGATCATGACCATATATAATAGGGATAATTTTTTCATATCGCTCTTCCTCCATCTCTGCATACTCTTTCACCATTGTTGACTCCCGTGGTGAAAATTATTCCTACTTCCTTGAAGTGCTGCTGTATGAAGGATATCCATCAGAACGAAAAAAAACACGCTCTGGAGGCGTGTTCCGGTTGCTTTATTCTGTTCTCTTCTGAATCCTTGCTTCTTCTTCCATTTTCTTTGTTTTCAATTCTTCGCGTTTTGAAGCTTTCTGGATGATCCGGAAAGTGAGCAGGGCAGCGATCATGAAAATGGCCATCGTAATGCCGGCTGGGATATATTCTGTCTTATCTTCGGGGAAATAGAGAAATAAATTTAAAATAAATGAAGAAAGCATGGTACGCTCCTTTCGAAAACAAACTCTTTGTCCATTATAACAACTCTCCCAAGGACAAACCAACTTCAAATTGTCACCTTTTTAACGATTTATTGAACGTCCACGCGACAATTTCCGAGGAAATACCCCTTCTTTCCCTATATAAAAAAACCGCAAACCCACAAAATGGTGTTCACGGCTCTTCAGATTTATTTTACAACCTTGATGTTTTCAATGATGACGTCTTCTTTAGGAAGATCGTTCGCTCCCACTTCTACGTTAGCGATCTTATCCACGATGTCCATGCCGTCCACCACTTGTCCGAATACAGTGTGCTTCTGGTCAAGCCAAGGCGTTCCACCGTTCTCCATGTAGGCATCGACGATTTGATCCGGGAATCCCGCAGATTTCATTTGATCTTCCAGCTGAGGGTCGATGTCACTTTTTTGTACGATGAAGAATTGGCTGCCATTCGTATCAGGGCCGGCATTCGCCATCGAAAGGGCACCGCGCAGATTGAATAATTCCGGTGAAAATTCATCTTCGAATGATTCTCCGTAAATGCTTTCCCCACCCGTTCCGTTTCCATTCGGGTCTCCGCCCTGAATCATGAAGTCTTTAATGACCCGGTGGAATTTCAAACCATCGTAATAACCGTCTTTACTATGTTTGATAAAGTTCTCCACGGTTTTAGGCGCCTGTTCCGGGAATAACTTGATCTTGATGGTTCCCATGGATGTTTTCATTTCAACTAATTTTTCGTTTTCAGCAACTTCTGTTGTCAGCTGAGGATAGGTCATATCTTCATCTCCTTTGGTTTCTTCTGTTGTTTTCTGCTTCTCGGATGCTTTTGGCTTTTCTTCAGTGGTATCTCCCTTTTCTGTTTGTCCACATGAGGCAAGAACTAAACCTAGTAAACAGAGGGTAACGATCATTAAACGCTTCATATATGTACCTCCACATGTTACCTTTATAGTAGTTATTTCTCAGTTTCATTCTGCTTACATTATAATAGAGATTGATGTATTAGAGGAGGTTTTTTATGAAAAACATACAAATTGGTGATTATGTCACAGCTTTTTATAAAACGGGAAAATATGTAGGGGAGGTCACAGGAGAACGACCAGGTGCCTTTGTCGTGAAGATCCAGGCTGTCTTAAAGCATCCGAGGCAAGGCGACCTGCACAATCCACAGGCTGTAGATGTACCCTTGTTTCATGAACGAAAAGCCCTTGCCCACGGCGAGCGTGCCAATATGCCGGAGAAAATGGTCAAGCCATATGACGGGGACATCCCCGATTACAACGAAACACTTGTCTCCTCATACTTAACATTAAAGCAGGAGCTTGAAGCAGACGCTTCCCCCCACGCACAAAAGAGTCTTGAAACATTGCAATCGATTCAAAAGGAATACGAACTGATGTATAATCTCACATTTTAATGAACGACGAGGGACGGACCTTCAAATGAAGGTCCGTCCCTCGTCTTGTCATGCAAGCTGGTTGTAGAATTTGGAGAGGTCGATTCGGTCTCCGATGGTGGTGGGTTCGGCTTTATCGAGGTATTTTTTATCTTTTTCGACCAGGTTATAGATGTGCTGGGTGGTGAGGGCATCATCCAACGCTTTATGGTGCTTTCCGACACCTTCCCTTCCATATTCCTGGACGGCCTTCCATAGTCCCGTCTGGTTCTGATCACCGAAGAAGCGTTTATATTCCATGGACAGATCGACGAATTGAGCTTGGAAAGGAAATGGAACGCCTGTCTGGGCGCAATTATCGCGCAGTACCTTCATATCCATGTTTCCCCACGTCACTACTTTCGCGACTCCCTTATCATTTAACCCGTTGAAATAATCAATCAGACATTGGAACGATATCCCTGCATCCACTTCACTCTGGCTGATGGATAAAAATCGTTTGCAGCGGTTGGTCAGTTTGGGAAATGCAGTCGGTTTCACATAAGAGGAAAACGTACCTGACACCTTTCCATACTCCACCACCACTACCCCTGCTTCGATGATTTCAGGGAAGAAACCTTTGGGGACCCTATGTCGTTCCGGCATAGAAAACTCAAAATCTATAAACACAAGCTGTTCCGCTTTCGCCACTTAAACTCCCTCCTCAAAATGTAGATAAGACCCCAATTTATCTATAATAAAGAATGTTTTCAGGATAATCCTATTTTTTTTGCTCCGAACGGAGAACTGTGCGACAAGCTCTTCATTTCTCCATACTTCTTATTCTTACATTATATCATGCTAAGCCCGGAAATTATGACTAATTCCCGGTTTTCCATGTGAATAAATGTTATTCAGTGGACTATGATCCAAATCTTTAATAAAATGAATATTTAGGTATACGAAATAAAAAACCAAATAGAAGGTGTTAATCATTTCACAAAAAAGAAAGAATCTAACCATCATGCTCATGGCCAATTTTCTGGTGGCGGCCAGCGCAACAATGGTGCTGCCTTTTTTATCCCTTTACATTGAAACCTTTGGCACTTACAGTCACGAATATGTACAGCGCTGGTCAGGTTTTGTCTTTGGAGTTACATTTTTAACGGCGTTCTTCATATCTCCCTTATGGGGTCGGATCGGGGATCGTTTTGGGTATAAACCGATCCTCCTCATCACGGGATACGGGATTGCAACGTCCATCTTCTTAATGGGATTCATGCATTCCGTCGGGGGACTGTTCATCCTGCGGGGGATCATGGGTGCGGTGACAGGGTTCATCCCTACATCGATGGCCCTCATTTCCTCCCAGACACCTAAGGAAGAAGCGGGAAGGACACTTGGCACCCTTCAGATGGGAACCGTATCAGGCGGTTTATTCGGGCCGGTGATTGGAGGACTGTTAGCAGACAATGTGGGCTTTTCCTACACGTTCATCTTCACTTCCATCGCCATTGCCACTGCTGCGACCGTCGTCCTATTCGGCATCGATGAACAAAGAAGCAGGGAACAACGGGATCAACGAAACAAATACTCGAGTAAAGAAGTCCTGCAGCATATCTTCAATCATAAATTACTCGTGACGGTCCTTATCCTATCCTGCCTGATTCAAGTGGCGAACTTCAGCATACAGCCGCTTCTCGCCTTGTATGTTGATGAACTCACTTCATCTAGTAATCTGGCATTTTTAGCGGGAATCGCCTTTTCCGCTACAGGATTCGGGAATTTGATTGCAACCAGACGGTGGGGAAAGCTTGGCGACGATATCGGGTACGAAAAGGTTTTATCCATCCTTCTCGTTCTCGCATCTATCTTCATCGTTCCACAGGCCCTGGCTGTCGAGCTATGGCAGCTTGTCCTTTTCCGGTTTCTGTTCGGAATTGCAATCGGCGGCATGATTCCATGCGTCACAGCATACATCCGTCAGGAAGCGCCTTTGAGTATGCAGGGGGAAGTCCTTGGGTATAACCAAAGCTTCCGGTTCCTTGGTAATGTAATCGGACCTGCCTTTGGAGGAGTCGTTTCCGGATATATTGGCATTTCTTCCGTTTTTTATGTAACAGGTGCTTTATTCTTGGGGGCATTTGGATTATTATGGTGGAGTATACATCATTCTGAAACCCCAAGTCATGTGAAAGATTACTAGAAAAGTAGAGTGAAATATGAGAGTTTTTGCAGGTTATATAACGGTGATTAGTTTTATGCTCATCTTCTTCACCACGTTATTTTTTGCGACGGGTGAATGGAACAAGGTACAAAGCTTTCAACAGGAGTTGGAGCATGCCGTGAGTACCGATTCCATCGACCTGAATCGTACAAGCTTACTTCTTGATGGGGACGGTAAGGTCTTTTCAGAAGTGAACCGCCCTTACCGTCTATATGTGCCGGACGAGAAGATCCCCCCATTCCTAAAGGATATTCTGGTCGCATCTGAAGATCAGCATTTTTACGAACACGTCGGTTTCGATGCTGGCGCAATCCTCCGGGCCGTCGTGAAGAATCTGGTGTTCACCCATATCCAACAGGGCGGGAGCACCATTACCCAGCAGCTCGCCCGAAACCTTTATCTGGGTCAGGAGAAAACCTATAATCGTAAACTGACAGAGTTGTTTTATGCCCATGAAATTGAACAATCCTTATCAAAGGATGAAATACTTGAGTTATATATGAACGTCATTTACTTCAGTAATGGAGTATACGGGATTGAAACAGCCTCCCAATACTATTTTCAAAAAAGCGTTACCGACCTTAACCAGGCGGAGATGGCGTTCATCGCTTCGATCCCGAATAATCCGGGTAAATATGATCCCCTTGACCATTTCGATCAAACGAAGGTTCGTCAGGAGCGTCTGCTCGATATTCTTGTAAACACGTCAAAGTTATCGAAGGATGAAGCGGAGAAATTAAAAAAAATGCCGATCACCCTGAATGTCCGCAAGAAGACCGACCTCTATCCCGACTATGCCTTTTATGTAGAAAACGAGCTGAAGGAACTGATCGCTCTAAACGAAGGATATAAGCTGGAACTGGAGAACGCCGCTTCTGAAGAGGAAAGGAATCGGATCGCCGGGAAGCTCGAGGAACGATTCCAAGACGTGATTTCGTCAGGTGTCAGGATTCAAACGGCGTTGCAGCCCGCTCTTCAACAAAAAAGTGTTCGGGCTTTGAATGATCAGCTGAATGAAGACTTACAGGGAGCCACCGTCACCATCGACAACAAGTCCAGAATGATTGTCGCCCTCTCCGGGGGCAGGGACTACCAGAAATATAATTTCAATCATGCGTTTCAAGCCTTCCGGCAGCCCGGTTCGGTTATCAAACCGCTGCTCGTGTACGGTCCATATATAGAGACATTCAAGGCAGGGATCAATGACAAAGTCAATGCCAATCAATACTGTGTCGGCGAGTATTGTCCGATCAACTATGGAGGAATCCAGCCAGGTACGGTGACATTGAAACAATCCCTGGCACAATCCTATAACGGCTCGGCGCTTCGTCTAATGGAAAAAGTCGGCATAGATAAAGCCTTCCAATCCATCTCCACTTTTTCCTTTGAAAGGGTGATCAAAGAAGATAAAACCTTCGCCTCTTCCGTTGGCGGCTTCACTTATGGAATGAGTCCCCTGGAATTGACGGATGCCTATACCTCTTTTATTGACGGCAGTTATCAGGAGAGTCATGCCATCATTTCCGTCAGGGACAGTCACGGAAAGATTCTTTATCAATGGAAAAAGGACCCGAAGAAAGTCTGGTCGGCAGACACCACTGCCAAAGTAAGAAAAATGCTCAATGAAGGGGCGACAGCCGGAACCGGAAGAGCCGCGTATGTATCCAAGCCATATGTAGGGATCAAAACCGGCACGACCAATAACTATCATGATTACTGGGTGATGGGTTTGACCGACACCCTTACGACAGGCGTTTGGGTCGGCCATGATATCCCACGTGATATGAGTGAAATCGAACGCCAGCGTCCAAGCCATAAAGTCTGGCAGGAAATCATGGAATGACTTTATAGTAAAAAAGCGTCTGCAGCATGTGCTGAAGACGCTTTTTCTATTATAATTTCACCTTCGACATAATCGGCAGGCTGGCCATCACTCCGTTATAGAGCTTCAAAAAAACAAAGAAGATCGTCAAAAATAACGAAGACCATGAGAATACCTGCAAACTCACCACTCCGAAGATCCCCCATTTTGAGAGGGACGGACTTATTTTATACACAAAGTAGATAAAATAAGCGAGTGAGCTTAGGGCAAAAATGATGAAAAGCCCTATAAAAGACTTAAGGCTCACCACAGACACCAAGCCCCCGATGAAGTAAATCATCGAGCCTGTACGGACAAGATTATACAACTGCCCATCTGAATCCGTGGCAAAAAACAGCATGGAGACCCCGTTAATGGTCTCAGCAATCAGTTTTAAAGCCGCGAACACCATAAAAAAGGCGACCATTAACAAGATCAAAATGGCAAGCTTAAGCTGTATATCGGATAAAAACTCCCTCATGCCCGGGTAGACACCGATTTTTTTAAATACGTCCACGAAGACTCCCACTCCATAAACGGAAAACGTGAGACTAAACAATAGTATCGAAAAAAGGGGTAAATAACTTGTTAAGTATGTATTTTTCACTTAAAACTCTCCCATAACGATTCTTCATCCACTCTCATCATAATCGTTTATGGATAGCTTGAAAAGGGTATAGAAACAGAAGGGACAATGACTATATACCTATCTACCCCTGTCGGACATTAAACAAAAAAACGCCCCTTCTGTTATGGAAGAAAGGGCCGTTTCATTGAAGGGAATGAGAATGGGGTACCACTCTGATATATTCCCTGGATCCAAATGGTTGTCTCCCGCGTACGGGTTCTTTCGTTATTTCCTCTTCCACTTCTTCCGATTCACCATATTGAACCGGTTTGACATTCATACTCGTCGGGTCTTCTGTCTCAATGAACCCCCGATTAAATCGATCCTCGGTTTCCACCATCCACGCAAAGCCAAAAAAAGCAAAAAATATGGTCGTAACCGCTACTGTTTTCTTTTTCATAACTTCACCACCTTATGGATAGGATTCTCCAATTTGACCGAAACTATTCTGGAAGTGTCGGAATTCGAGGAGAAAATCCAACAAATTTTCCACGTGCATTTCCACGTATCTTCATATTTAATACTTCTTGAAAGTTGTGATATGTATGGGATGCTGAGTAATGCAAGCATTTATTTTTTACGTTATAATGCTTTTTAGGGTTCAGCTTCGGTCGAGTAAGGAAGAATGTTGCCGAATGATGTATAGGGTTGACATAAGACCATGTTGAGAATAAACGATTATGATAAGAGGGGGGTTTTAAATGACTTTATTACATTGGGCAATTGTATCGCCTTTTTTATTTGCGATACTTATTCCATTTCTATATAAAGCATTTCGGAATGTACATACCGGCTGGTTCGTACTATTATTGCCGGCAGCTTTATTCACGTACTTTTTTCAATTCATCTCCATCACGAGAAATGGGGATACCGTCAAGGAAACCTTGGAGTGGATGCCTTCCTTCGGAATCAACTTCACCGCTTACGTAGATGGCCTTGGATTGCTGTTCGCCATGCTCATCACGGGGATCGGTTCACTGGTTGTCCTTTACTCCATTTATTACTTAGACAAGAAGAAAGAGCAATTACATAATTTTTATGTGTACTTAATGATGTTCATGGGAGCGATGTTGGGCGTTGTCCTTTCCGACAACCTGATCGTCCTTTATATGTTCTGGGAATTCACTTCCATTTCATCATTCTTATTGATCGGGTACTGGTATCACCGGGAACGTTCCAGATATGGAGCACAAAAATCCATGCTCATCACGGTATTCGGGGGACTCAGCATGCTTGGAGGATTCCTGCTCTTATATCTCATGGGCGGGACTTTCAGCATCAGGGAATTGGTCGGACAAGCTGATCAGCTTATGACACAGGCATTTTTCCTTCCTGCCCTGCTTCTAGTACTATTGGGAGCTTTCACGAAATCAGCTCAGTTCCCATTCCACATCTGGCTGCCCGATGCCATGGAAGCACCTACACCGGTCAGTGCCTATCTGCACTCTGCCACGATGGTTAAAGCAGGTATTTATCTTGTCGCCCGCTTAAGCCCGGTATTCGCAGAATCAAGCGTTTGGCTGTGGCTCGTTGGCGGCGTCGGGATTTTCACTTTATTCTGGGGTTCTTTCAACGCCGTGAAACAAACGGACCTGAAAGGAATCCTCGCCTTTTCCACCGTCAGTCAACTGGGTCTCATCATGTCCCTGTTGGGAGTGGGAGCGGCGGCTCTTCACTACACAGAGCTTGATGATAACATTTATATGGTGGCAACACTTGCCGCCGTATTCCATTTGATCAACCACGCGACCTTCAAAGGAAGTTTATTCATGGTCGTCGGGATCATTGATCATGAAACGGGTACCCGGGATATCCGAAAACTTGGCGGGCTGATGAACTTCATGCCCATCACGTTCACCATCGCCATCATCGGAGCATTCTCCATGGCCGGACTCCCTCCGTTCAACGGATTCCTTTCCAAGGAGATGTTCTTTACCGGGATGGTCAGGGTCCTTGAAATGGATATTTTCAACCTGGATACATTCGGCATGATCTTCCCGCTTCTTGCGTGGGTGGGAAGTGTGTTCACGTTTATTTACAGCATGATCCTGGTCTTTAAAACCTTTACCGGGAAGCATCAGCCTGAAAAGCTTGAAAAGAAACCCCATGAAGCCCCACTTGGAATGTTGATCTCACCGATCATCCTGGCTTCACTCGTGGTCATCTTCGGTTTCTTCCCGAATATCCTGTCAGAGCGGATCATCGCACCGGCAGTGGAGGCCATCACGCCAAGCCTGATCCAGGAGGGATATGAGGTCGACACGCATATTTCATTCTGGCATGGATTTACACCTGAGCTATTCATGACATTCGGGGTCATCCTATTCGGTATCCTGTTGTATCTCCTCCTTCCTTCATGGAAAAAGGTGTACAAATGGATCCCCGAGCGCTTTACGCTGAATTCTTTCTATGATGGAGGTCTCATCAAGAGTGAGCGTGGCGCACAAAACTTTACAAGTGGCTATATGACAGGGTTTATCCGTACGTATCTGGTGTACATCTTCTCTTTCTTGATTGCCATATCATTGTTTGCGATGTGGTTCAATGGGGCGTTCGCCATCAATTTGGAAGAAGTTGCTCCAGTCGGAATCTATGAGATTGCCATCGCGCTTCTCCTTGTCATCAGTTCTGTCACGATCCTGTTTGCGAAATCACGACTGACGTCCATCATTTCGCTTGGAGCTGCAGGGTATACCGTTTCACTATTCTTTGTATTATTCCGCGCTCCGGACCTGGCCCTGACACAGCTTGTCATTGAAACCGTGTCGGTGGCCCTGTTCTTACTTTGCTTCTATCACCTGCCTAAATTAAGCAGGCATGAAGAACGCATGCGGTTTAAACTCGGGAATGCACTCATATCGATCGGGGTCGGAGTGGTCGTCGCATTATTTGCCATCTCTTCCTACAGTTCGAAAATGTTTGAGTCCATTTCGAAGTATTATATTGAGAATACCCATGATAAAGCCGGCGGGGAAAACATGGTCAACGTCATCCTCGTAGACTTCCGTGGGTTTGATACGATGTTTGAAATTTGCGTCTTGGCGATTGCGGCACTCGGCATATTCTCCATGATCAAATTGCGCCTTACAAGGAGGGATGAAGGATGAAAACAAAAGTAAAAACGAATGATGTCATCCTGCAGACCGTCACCAATGTGGTCGCATTCATCATCATCCTGTTCTCGCTGCGCCTTTTCTTCTCGGGTCACTACACACCGGGGGGAGGGTTCATCGGGGGTTTGATGACGTCGGGGGCCATTGTATTACTGTTACTCGCTTATGACATCAAGACCGTCGCCACCATCTTACCGGTGGACTACAAGATCATCACGGCGATCGGCCTGTTCTTTTCAGTGGCCACGGGTGCCGGGGCTTTATTATTCGATGTTCCGTTCCTCACCCACGCGTACGATTATTTTCACCTTCCCCTATTAGGGAAGACATCGCTGCACACAGCGGTTCTCTTTGATACAGGCGTGTATCTGGTGGTCATCGGGGTCACCATGACCATCATTCAAACGATTGGGGTGAGCGAATAATGGAAATCATCATGGCCGTCGTCGTCGGAATCCTATTTACAAGCGCCGTGTACTTAATGTTATCCAAGAGCTTACTCCGGATCATCATCGGGACAGCCCTGTTAAGCCACGGTGCCCATTTATTGATCCTTTCCGTGAGTGGTCTTAAAGGGGGAGCTGCCCCTCTTCTCGGGGAACATGCTGAATCGTATGTCGATCCTTTGCCACAGGCATTGATCCTGACGGCAATCGTAATCAGCTTTGGAGTGACAGCTTTCTTCCTCGTTCTCGCTTATCGGGCATATCAGGAGCTTGGCACGGATAATATGGATCAGATGAGAGGTAACGAAGGAAATGACTAACTTATTAATACTACCGATTCTAATCCCGTTATTTACGGCGATTATCTTAATGTTTATCAGCAAATATGTGAAACTGCAACGAGGGATTTCAGCCCTGTCGACACTGGGAACTGTAGCAGCATCCCTCGTTCTGATCAATACGGTTCACCATGACGGAATCCAGACGGTGAACCTTGGAAGCTGGGAGGCTCCTTTTGGGATCACCCTCGTTTCCGACATGCTCTCTGCCTTACTTGTGACTACGACAAGTATCATAGCCTTTATCGTGCTTCTCTACTCGTTTAAGTCGATCGGGGTGGACAGGGAGCGATTCTACTATTATCCTGTCGTTCAGTTTCTATTGGTCGGAGTGAACGGGGCTTTCACGACAGGTGATATCTTCAACCTATTCGTCTTTTTCGAAGTCATGCTCATGAGCTCGTACGTTCTGCTGGTACTCGGCGGAACGAAGGCGCAGCTGCGTGAGGGGATCAAATACATTCTCGTGAATGTCATCTCCTCCGCACTATTCGTCATTACCGTTGCCTACTTGTATTCAGTCGTTGGAACGCTGAATATGGCAGATATTTCGAGGAAAATCGCCGAAGTGGATCAGCCTGGCATCATCACGAGCATCGCTATCCTGTTCCTATTGGTCTTTGGCCTTAAAGGTGCGATCTTTCCTCTTTACTTCTGGCTGCCGGGCTCTTACTATGCGCCACCGACACCGGTGCTCGCTCTGTTCGGAGCCCTGCTTACGAAAGTAGGCGTTTATTCGATTATCCGGACATACACGTTATTTTTCTATCACTATACCGGATTTACCCATGAAATCTTGAGCATACTTGCCATCCTGACCATGGTGCTCGGCTGTATCGGTGCCATAGCCTATTGGGATGTTAAGAAGATCATCATTTATAACATCGTCATTGCTGTCGGTGTGATTCTATTCGGGGTATCGACAATGAATCCTGAAGCACTCGAGGGTGCCGTTTATTACCTGGTTCATGACATGATCATCAAGGCAGCCTTATTCCTTCTGGTCGGCGTCATGATTGCCATCACAGGCACGGCCAATCTGAAGAAAATGGGGGGACTCATCAAGCACTATCCTTGGCTCGGGTGGACATTCCTTGTTGCAGCATTCTCCCTTGCCGGCATTCCGCCTTTAAGCGGTTTTATCGGGAAATTCTTAATCGTACGGGGAAGCTTTGCGGCAGGAGCCTATGTAGGGGCAGGAGTTGTCCTCGCATCCAGTCTGTTGGTGCTCTACTCTGTCATCAAGATCTTCCTGAATGGCATATGGGGAACCCCGAAGGAATATAACGGAGTGTCAAAGGGGGACGCCCGTTACTTATGGATGACGTCTGCTTTACTCGTCGTGCTGGCCGTATGTTACGGACTTGGTGCAGAAGCGGTGCGTCCACTCTTTTCACAAGCAACTGAAGTACTGGTGAATCCGAATCTCTATATAGACGCAGTGTTAAAGGAGTAATGTAGAATGGCTTTTCAAATATTATTAAACTTTTTCCTGGCCTTTGTCTGGATGTTTCTTTCGGTATCCTTTACTTCTCAGTCATTCTTTATTGGCTTTTTACTAGGATTGCTTGTTATCTTTGCATTCAGAAGATTTTTCAACTCACGGTTTTATTTATTACGGGTGGCTGCCGTGATCAGTTTACTCTTCCTCTTCCTGAAGGAACTGATCATGGCAAATATCTCGGTTTTGAAAACGGTTTTGAAACCGAAGTTGGACTTCCAGCCGGGCATCTTCGCTTTACCGACAGAATTAAAGACCGATTGGGAGATCACGCTCTTAGCGAATTTGATTACATTGACACCCGGGACGCTGGTCATGGATGTATCGTACGACAAGAAGATTCTTTATGTTCATGCCATCGATATGCCGGATGTCGATGAAGCCATCAATGAAATAAAGGATTCTTTTGAAAAAGCCATCATGGAGGTGAGCCGCTAATGTTACATCTGATCTTTCAAATCACGTTATTATGCGTCTCCATATCCATGCTCGGCCTCGTTTACCGAGTGGTGAAAGGTCCAACGACCCCTGACCGGGTAGTGGCACTCGATGCCATCGGGATCAACCTGATTGCCATCATTGCCCTCGTCTCGATGATGCTCGATACGTACGCTTTTCTGGAAGTGATCCTGCTTCTCGGGATCCTTGCTTTCATCGGAACCGTCGCCTTTTCAAAGTTCCTGGAGAAAGGGGAGATCATCGAACGTGAGCGAGATCATTAGATTTTTCATTGGATTCTTTTTGGTCATTGGAGGATTTCTCAGCCTGGTCACGGCTTTTGGCGTATTGAGACTTCCTGATGTATATACGAGAAATCATGCTGCTTCTAAAAGTGCGACGCTCGGGGTCATGTCGATCCTGCTCGCCACCTTTCTTTACTTTTATCTGGAGCATGGTCATTTCAATTCAAGGCTGATCCTGGCCATTGTATTCATCTTTGTCACAGCGCCGGTTGCCGGCCACCTCATCTCGCGTGCCGCCTATAATACCGGCGTCAAACTTTGGGATAAAAGTGTACGGGATGACTTAAAGGATAAAGAAGAATATGAGCGTCAGAACAGTCAATAAGGAAGCAAAAAGGCTTGACCCCAATTTATGAAGGGTCAAGCCTTTTTCTATTTCCTAGCGCTGATACAAGTGATCTTCAACGCTTCCATCCTGTTTATGCACAACCAGTGTCCCGGAATGATCCGTCACATAATCTTTCGCTTTCGATAGGAGTTTGTCCTTTGTACTCTCAACCAGGATGGCCCTCTTTCCGTCGGCCTTCTTCAACTGCCAGCCGTCGTCATGGGGCGTGACGTGATATTCAACCTTGTCCGGTTCACTTCCTTCTTCAGACTGGTGGGCACGGTCAGTGGCGATAGCAATCGCCCTTCCTTCTTCATACCCTTCATCCAACAGGGCATTGGCTATCTCAATGGCTTTGTTCCGTACGTCTCTTGGCAGGTTCTTCAGTGAAGCAGGATAATCATTTTTTGTCCAACTCATTTGTATGGCCTCCTAATGTATTGGTTAGTAATTGATTTCCCATTTTTTCACTGAATAAACATAAGGGTGTGTACGGTCAGCGTTTCGGTACCACTGCCATCGTGCAGCGCGATACACAGATCAATTGATCGTCCTCATCTGTAAGCTTGATGTCCCATACCATGGTGGTCCTGCCCTGATGCATGACCGTTCCCGTTGCTGTGACGATCCCTTCACGCTTCGCTTTAATATGATTCGCATTGATTTCTAAGCCGAAGCATATTTCTTTATCCAGATCGATCAATTGTACCGCCCCTACACTCGCAACGGTTTCTGCAAGTGCCACCGAAGCCCCTCCATGAAGGAAGCCAAACGGCTGTCTCGTCTGTTCATTCACCGGCATCGTCGCAATGACCTTCCCCTTTCCCAATTCTACAAATTCAATCCCTAACGCACTGATCAATGTGTTCTCTGTATTCACGTGAATTCCTCCATATCATAGTCTTCTCTACTACCTTTTCGAGAAAGTGCGTGAAAATCCTCTATTTTCCCTGCCCTAACCGTCCTGCGTTTAATCCATGAATAATCCGTTAAACAGTTTCATACATATCCTTAGAGCATTTTTAACGAAAGGGGTTTTCTGTTATGTATCGGTACCACCCTTTTTATCCACCAGTTCAACGCCCCTACTCACCGATCCACTCGAGGGCACACCCCTTTCCCTCCCATCATCGGAACTACCCTCCTGTCGAAACCAAAACATTCATGTCTTCGGCAGGTAAAACGTTGAACTTACTGGGAGATGCCCAGAAGGTGCTTCAGAAAATCAACACATCCAAAGACTTCTCCTCGAAATTCATGAATGCAGCACAGCAATCGAACGTACCTGAAGTACATAAATTACTTCAAACCATTGGTACAAGGGTACAGCCGATTGTATCGTTCAATCCCGATGGCGTCCGCCTCGTCTTTGACGAAAAGCTTGGACAGGTGGATTGCTGCCATTTAATCGTCATTATTCGTTGGATGTGATGGGGAATGAGTGCTGGTGCATAAAAAAAGAAGCGAGGGAGCCCCCGCTTCTTTTTTTTATAAAATGATCGCTGCGATCCAACCGAACAGGATCAATGGAATATTATAGTGTAAAAAGGTTGGGACACATGTATCCCAAATGTGGTTATGTTGTCCATCGGCATTCAGTCCCGCCGTCGGTCCAAGCGTACTGTCTGATGCCGGCGACCCTGCGTCACCAAGGGCACCTGCTGTTCCGACGATCGCAATCGTTGCGAGAGGGCTGAATCCGAGCTCCATGGCAAGTGGGACGAAGATGGCCGCTATGATAGGAATGGTGGCAAAGGAAGAACCGATCCCCATTGTCACCAGAAGCCCGACGACGAGCATGATGAGGGCAGCCAAAGCCTGGTTGCCGCCGATGACATCAGCCGTTGCCTTAACCAATGTTTCTACATCTCCTGTTTCCGTTACCACTGCTGCAAATCCTGATGCGGTGATCATGACAAAGCCGATAAAGGCCATCATTTTCATTCCATCATTCAGCAATCCGTCTGCTTCTTTCCATTTAACCGAGCCTGAAAGATACAGGACGGCAATACCTGCCAGTGCCCCAAAGATCATCGATTCCAACTGAAGCTGAACGTATAAGGCCACTACGATGGAAATGAGAGCGAAAACCATCGCTCTTTTATTGTAAACAACCTTTTCATCGGCAACGACTTCTTCCGCTTCGTTGTAGTCCCTCGGTTTGCGATAACTCACAAACACAGCAATCAGTAATCCGATTACCATTCCTCCTACAGGGAGAAGCATGGCTTTCGGAATATCGCCCAGGTTGATTTCCATTCCACTTGATGCCATGTTCTGAGCGATGATTTCATGGAATTGCAATCCGAAACCTACCGGTAATAGAATATACGGAGCCGTTAATCCAAACGTAATCACCGATGCAATCAAACGTCTATCGATACGCAATTCCGTCATCACCTTCAATAATGGCGGGATGAGAATCGGAATAAAAGCGATGTGAATCGGAATCACATTCTGAGAAAAACAAGCCATGATTAAAATAGAAATGACAATAAGTGCTTTCGAAAGGGCTGTCTTTCTTGAATCTCCTTTTTTCCCGACGACCTTTAACACCCAGTCCACGAGCAGATTCGGAATTCCCGTATAGGAAATCGCGACGGCAAATCCCCCTAGTAGTGCATAACTTAACGCGATGCTCGCCCCACCGCTGATTCCCTCTGTAAAGACGGATATCGTCTCGTCCAATCCCAGTCCGCCTGTCAGTCCCCCGACCAGCGCCCCAGTAATCAGAGCGAATACTACGTTCACCCGCGCAAGGCTCAATACGAGCATGACAAGAACCGCTATCACAACTGCGTTCATAACTGCTTCCTCCTTAAAATCTTGATGTATCGTTTTGTTGCTTTAGTTCGCTAAATTGGTAGAGTAATAAAATCACGATTTCAACTTTACCAAGATAAAGAGAGTTTGTCAACACTTTAGCAGGGTGAAAGATGGAGTGGGAATTTTTTCATAGGTTTGTAGGTGGTGGAGGCGCGTGGAGAAGGGTACGGCAAGGGTTGCAGAGGGGGGATTCCATTGTATGTTAATTGGCTGGATTTTTTCATATTCCGGCTGGATTCGGTTCCGATTCGGCCGGATTTTTCGTCATGTCGGCTGGATTCTAACCGGATTCGGCTGGATTTTTCATATTTTCGGCTGGATTCCCTTCCACCGACGGCCGGATCCAATCTCCTTACGACGCCAATCCCCCTCCATCAAGCGATGAAGTACGTATAGACCCCGGCCTGGTCGGGGTAATTGCGTCATTTTGCAAAGTTATCGCGTCGTTTTTCAATTTATTGCGTCATTTCAAAAGGAATCGCGTCATTTTTTCTTTATTTGCGTCATTTACCAATCATCCCCAAATTTCACTTCTCTCCGAAACACATCTCACCAAATCCTCCATAAAAAAAAGAGCCCCCTTCCAGCGCCCACAATCTCAGGCACTGAAACAAGACTCTTCCATTGTACAAATGACGTTATTTCTCTAATGGGACAAAACGTTCGACCAGTAAGGCAAGGGTTCTTGCCATGACGCCTGTAGCACCTGATGGACCGAGATCATGGCTTCCTTTTGTGGTAGCCGTCCCGGCGATGTCCAGGTGTACCCAAGGCAGACCTTCGGCAAATTCACCAACGAACGCTCCACCCATGATGGCATGGCCGGCGCGTCCAGGTGAGTTGTTCAAGTCGGCAATATCACTTCCGCGGACACGCTTTTTATCATTTTCCGTATAAGGAAGGCGCCAGATAAATTCACCTGATTCCCCTGAAGCTTCCAGCACCTGCTCGAAGAATGCTTCATGATTCGTGAGGGCACCGGTTTTATCCTCACCGAGAGCCACGATGACTCCACCAGTCAAGGTTGCAACGTCCACTAAATAGTTGGCTCCTTGATGCTTTGCATAGGTCATGCCGTCAGCAAGCGCGAGACGCCCCTCTGCGTCCGTGTTCAACACTTCGATGGTCTTACCGCTCATGGAGGTAATCACATCGTCAGGCTTGAATGCAGAGCCGCTCACCATATTGTCCGTGGACGGGATGACGGCAACGACGTTTTGCTCCGGTTTGATTTCACCGATGATTTCCATGGCACCCAGAACAGCAGCTGCGCCACCCATATCGGTTTTCATACCGACGATTCCATCTTTGGGCTTCAGGGAATAGCCGCCTGTGTCAAACGTGATCCCTTTTCCGACTAAACCGATGACATCCTTCCAATCCTCTTTCCCGTTGTACTTAAGGACGATCATCTTGGGAGGTTCCACGGATCCCTGATTCACGGCAAGAAGTGCGCCCATTCCAAGGTGCTCCATTTCTTCCTTGTCGAGGATTTCCACCTCAAAGCTGTATCTTTCTGCCAATTCCAGAGCGTACTCTGCCAATTTTGTAGAAGTTAATAGATTACCAGGTGTATTCACCAGTGTACGGGCTGAGTTTACTCCATTCCCGAAGGCAGAACCAATGTGTAAAGCCGTCTCGACTTCCTTCGAATCTCCTTTTGTAAAAAATTCGATCGCTTCTACATGTACTTCCGGTTCATTTGATTTTTTCTTATAACCGTCGAATTCATATGTAGACATCGTAAAGGCTTCCATGAAGGCATGGGCCACATCCGTTGCCACCATCTCCTCAGAAACAAATGTATCCAGTGCGACTGAAAACGAGGACACTTTCATATTCTTTAAAGTTTTGGACGCAGAGCCCAATGATTCTTTTAAAAGATCAAATGTCAGCTCTTTGTGTTTTCCAAGTCCTACGAATACGATTCTTTTTGCTTCGAGTTTTCCAAACGTATGTATCTTGGATACCTTCTTGTTCTTGGAAGAAATGTCCCCATCCTTCACAAGCTGTGTTAGATAGCCTTCAAACTTATGATCGAGCTCTTTTAGCTCCCCTTCGAATGTTGGCTGATTGTAAATACCTACGACTAGGCATTCTCCATTCGCATTGGTTACTTCATTTTGATTGATTGAAAATTTCATGTTTACCGACACCTCCATTCTCTATTATAGCGAAGATGTCCAATTATTTCGACTTTCTAACAATCTGCTCCTCAAAGTTATACGAGGGGTGGATGGGGTATGGTATAATGAGAACATTATTTTTATTCAAACAATTGAAAGGGTGGCATTTCACAGCATGGAAGTACTGTTTAATTTTCCATTATGGGCGTCTTTATTTTCGATCTTTTTTGCTCAGTTTGTAAAGGTTCCCATTCAGTTTATCGCGACGAGGGAATGGAACTGGTCATTGATCACCTCAACAGGGGGGATGCCGAGTTCCCATTCAGCGGCCGTGACGGCACTATCTACCGGGGTTGCCCTTGAAGTGGGACTCTCTTCTCCTATCTTCGCCGTATCTGCCATGTTTGCCATCATTACGATGTTTGATGCAACGGGTGTCAGAAGGCAGGCAGGAGAACAGGCGATCGTCCTCAATCAATTGATGGTGGACTTCCAAAGATTCATGTCAGAGGCTAAAGGCTGGCAGAACAAGCCTGAACAGGAGAAGCGCAAGGAGCTGAAGGAATTACTGGGACACAAACCGATTGAGGTATTCTTCGGGGGACTGTCAGGAATCATCCTGACCCTTCTGCTTCATTATCTATTCATCGTCTAGGAGTGTGATCATGAAAATCGTATCCATTTGCCCCAGTAATACAGAAATCATCGATTACCTGGGATTGACACCTCTTCTTGCAGGCGTGGATGATTACTCCGACTATCCGTCAGAGGTAAAATCCCTTCCGCAGCTCGGACCGGATCTATCGATTAATATAGATAAGCTGGAGTCATTGAAGCCGGATTTGGTGTTTTCATCCTTAAGCGTCCCAGGCATGGAGAAAAATATAGAAGAACTCGAAAAGAGGAATATCCCACACATCACCCTGAACCCCCAGAGCTTCACTGACATTGCAGATGATCTCCTGACAGTGGGGAAAGCCTGTGGGATCGAGGAGCATGCCATCGAACGCCGCCAGGAATTCCTCGGTACTGTCGAACGCTTAAAGACGATCGGGGAAAAGGTTTCACATCCTCCCTCCCTTTACTGGGAATGGTGGCCGAAACCCGTCTTCACCCCTGGAAGGGTCAATTGGCTGACAGAATTAAGCACAATGGTCGGTGCACGCAACCTTTTTGACGATGTGGACCTGGCAAGTGTTCAAACCGATTGGGAGGACGTATTGAAGCGAAATCCGGATTATATCTGCCTGGCATGGGTCGGCGTCAGGCAAAGCAGGGTCAAGCCTGAGATCGTAAAGAACCGCCCTGATTGGAATACACTCGACGCTGTACAGGAAGACCGGATTTTCGTCCTGGAAGAAGCCCTCTATTGCAGGCCATCCCCCCTTCTGTTAAAAGGGGCCGTGAAACTTGCCCGGTTGCTTCATCCCGATTTATATGATGAAACATAAAAGAACATGCCTGCTCACTTAGTAGCGAGCAGGCATGTTCTTTTTTTCTTATTCCTAAAGACTTCTCATTAACTTATCAGTTCTTATGAACTGAAGCCTCATAAATCGAATCAACAGCCTTCTTCAACGCAGCATCAAACTCTTTATCGGTTTGATCGGCACTCAGGTCGGCAGCCAATGCCCGGGAGAAGCTTGCAATCACTCCGTCATTTTCTTTCAGCTTTGCGTTAGCTTCATCGCGGGAGTAGCCTCCTGAAAGGGCAACGACCCGCACGACGCGTGGATGCTCAACCAATTCTTTATACGCATTCGCTTTCGTCGGGATCGAGAGCTTCAGCATGACGTTTTCCTCTTCAGATAGTTCATTCAAATGCTTCAGGATTTCCTCGCATAGAATGGCTTCAGATTTTTCCTTTTGTTCACTGTGGATGTTGACTTCAGGTTCGATGATCGGGACCAAACCGGCTGCGATGATGCGTTTACCAAAGTCGAACTGCTGATCGACGACTTCTTTGATGCCGCCCGTGTTCGGTTCGTGGATGACTGAGCGCATTTTCGTGCCGAAAATCTTCCGTTCAGTGGCACGGCGAAGGGTCTCATCCAAGTCGGGGATCGGTTTCATGAGTTGGACACCATTCTTCTCTTCCGCTAGACCTTTATCCACTTTCAGGAAAGGGACGATGCCTTTGTCTGCAAGGTAGTCCGCTGTATATTTACCTTCGATCTCCCGGTCCATCGTTTGTTCAAAAAGAATGACCCCGAGGATCCTGTCGGGGCTGAAGGATGGGGAAGTGATGATTCTCGTCCGCATTTCATGGACCTTATCAAACATTTCATCTTCATTGGAATAAGAATCCTCTAGCACTCCATACCCTGCCAATGCCTTCGGTGTACTGCCGCCGCTTTGATCAAGCGCTGCGATGAAACCTTCTCCATTCTTCATTTTGTCGAATTGACTTTTGTTCATATCTTTCACTCCTTTTGGTTTCGTTTCTCCCTTTCTTTTTTCCCCTATTTACACGGTTGTTAAACGGATTGCACCTTAGTTCTTACCTTTAGTCCAGGACCATCAATAAATAAAGCACGCAGTTTGACTGCGTGCCCGTCTCTATTCTTTTTCAGGTGATAAAATTTGCTGCCTGAAAACCTGCATGGATTTGTTCTCATTAAGGTCGGTCAAGTCCTTTTCGGATAGCTCACCCGTACCCATCTGGACCACATAGACTTCCAAAGTCTGTTTGCCCCATTCATTATATACGTCGTCCACCGTTTCATAATAGAGGTCTAATTTATTTCCTTTGATCGCGCTCCCTGTATCAGCAACGACCCCATACCCATAGTGAGGGATAAACAGGATGGTTCCGATTGGATAGACGGAGATATCCGCTGCTATCGTAGAGTACAGATCACGCTTCACTTTCACTCCTGAATATGTAATGCCGTATAGGGGATGACCAGGGTCCTTCCCCGTCGATTCAACGCCGGCCGTATAGCCTGTCGCTACAACCTTATGTTTCGTATATTGATCCCAATCAATGGATTCTTCCAATGTGGCAGGTTTGGCAGATGCACTGGCTGACACTTTTGTCTCATAGCCTGTAAACCTTTTAAGAAACTTGAATGACAAATGCAATGGATTTGTCTTATGCTCTTTGTCTTCGAGACTCTTTTGATCACTGTCACCCTTGTCCATCATCCAGGTTTTAAAGGTTTGTGCCTCTACCCCCGACACCGATTGAAAGGTCGTACCGAGTGCAAGGATAAATAAACTGATCATAACGAATCTCTTCGTCCAAATTTTAAACAGATTCATGTATTCACTCCTCCCACCCTACATACTTCCCATTCGGGAGGAGATATATGCATAAATTGATAAAAAAATCGAATAGTTGTAATATTTGGAAATTATTTTAGTATTCCTTTTAGGGAGAAAAGTCCTTTAAAACCAGGCTATTCTATACTTCAACTAGTATGTTCTATTTTCTAAAATATTTTATTAGAGAATTAATATCTATGAGCAAGTGCCTGGAAACAGAGACCGTTCCTTTCCGCTCTGTGCTTTCATACTTTAAAATCTTGACAATCAAATTAAGAATAGATAAACAGTTCAAAATAGATTTCGTATCAGATAATCACTTTATTAATAACTTTAATCGTCCCAAATAAAAAATCCGTTCAACCTTGGGATTTAAGTTCCCGGTTAAACGGATGTGGTTAGAACATGCGATATCCTTTTGCTCTTAGGATTCTCATGACGATGCCGGACAGGATGGCACCTGCGAGGCCGCTTCCGAGAATCACGAGATCGGCTACAGCCAAGTGGCTGAGTCTGGTCCCAAGTTCTGAAAAAGACTCCCCTGCATTTCGGAAGTAATCTATAAAACGAACTTCGTCCACGATAAAAATAACGACAATCGGATAAATGATGGCCATGATCCATGTCATGCGCAGTAACATATTTAACAAAAATCCTATTCCGAAAAATAGAACAAAAAATAGAAGCATCGATATAATCATTACATGTATAGGCATTTTAGCAATTACACCTCCATAACACTAAAGAATAGTGTACCCCGAGTGAAATGTAAGCGTCAATATTTTCAGGGAAAGATTTGTCACTTATTCACAAAATAAACTTATTTATCTTCCAGACATAAAAAAACAGACCCAACACCGGTTTGCATACTCCACAAGGGAAGCATCCACCTTTTTTAGGTCTGCTCTCATCTTCTATCCTTAAGGGGTTATTTCTGTTTCCCGCTGCCTCCGCAGCACGGACACGTTTCAGAACCACCCAATACTAACTGAAAGTATCCTTTTCCTGAACAATAAAGACAGTATTTCGTTTTAGCATTCGCAGTAGCTCTCATTTTTCCCTCTCCCTTTTCTTTAATTTCTTAATTTTCTGATAATATATCATCTATCCGAAATAAAGAAAAGGGACGTTAAAGGGGATGTACCTTTAAGAAAGCGAATACATTTGTGTTTTTCTTTCATTATCTCTTTCTTTCTTAAAATTTACAGAATTTTATAAAAATAAATGGTATTGTGTGTAGGCGAATTGGTCACCGGGATTGATGCCCTCGATCAGATTCAACTTCTGCATGGAACTCATTCGTTTGATCATCTCATGCACCATCACGGATGTCTTCTCATCTGCCAGAAGTTCCTCAGGTGATTTCCACTGGACATCCCACAACTCAGCTTCTTCTTTTTCAATAGAAGAAATTCCCTCATTCTCCAGCAAGAAGATCATCATGTTGTCGCTGATATCATTCTGGATGACCCCCGACCTTACGCTGATGATCCCTTTAATGGTTGTATGTAATCCCGTTTCTTCCTTCACTTCTCTTATGACTGCTTCATCGACGGTTTCCCCGGCGTTCACAAATCCTGCAGGCAGGGACCACATCCCTTTCAATCCGCTGTATTTCTTTTTGACCACGAGCCATTTCCCATCCTCATCCATGACCAGACCTGCAACGGCCAGCCACACCTTACCCCTTTTCATTGTAAGCACCTCCGTCTATATTCTCCCATAATAAAAAGCAGAGTGGAATCCACTCTGCTTTCATACAAATCCTTAGGGCTTAAAAGAACTTGAATTTACCTTTTTTGAACACTAGTGATGGTCCACCAACCATGTAAAGAGCACGGTTGTCGACAACCTTCTTCATGAAGGAAGCTTTCGTACCGGTGATTTTCTTACCGTAGACGACACCGATCGCATCATCTTCACCAAGTGAACATACTGTACCTTTGATGTCTGGAGTGAATAATTCCAGATCCTCTTTACCGTGCAGTAAAGATGCGATGTTACGGGCACATACTTCCCCTTGCTGCATAGCGATCTGTGCAGTCGGCGGGTATGGACGATCCGTTTCTTCATTGATCATCAGTGAACAGTCACCAATGATGAAGATATTGTCATGTCCAGGTGCGCGAAGATCACGGTTGATTTTCACGCGGGCACGCATATTTTCGATTCCAGCTCTTTCGATGATGGAGTTACCACGAACACCTGCAGCCCATACAATCGTACCAGCTTTGATTTCTTCGACTTCATCTTCCCCTTTGGAGATGAGTACGCTGTCTGCCTTTGCTTCTTTCAATGGAGTTCCGATATGGAATTCCACGCCTTTTTTCTCAAGCTTGGCACGTGCGTATTTCACTAGCTCCGGATCGAATCCAGGAAGGATCATCGGTGCAGCTTCCACACATACGATGCGCACTTTCTTACGGTCGATATCATATTCATGGCAAAGCTCAGGAACACGGTTACCCAGTTCTCCAAGGAATTCGATACCAGTGAACCCTGCTCCACCTACAACGATGGTCAAGCGTTCATCGTTCAATTCTCCTTCGTTCTTATACGTAGCAAATTGCAATTCAATGTGCTCACGGATTTGACGGGCAGAGTTGATGTTCGAAATCATGAATGCATGCTCATGAAGGCCTTGAATTCCGAATGTCTCGGATTCTGCACCAAGAGCCACTACCAGGTAATCGAATTCTACTTCGCCTTCACCCGTGATGACTTTCTTCTCTTCCACTTTGATATCTTCAACAGTCGCTTGCAGGAAGTTCACTTTGCTCGTGTTGACAACATCTTTCACGTCGTAGCGCACACGGTCGTGATGAAGCGTACCTGCGGAAGCTTCGTGTAACCAAGTGGTTTCATAGTGATAATCGTTCTTATTAATTAAAATAATTTCTGCTTCATTTGTTCCGAGTTGCTTTTGAAGACGGGTTACCGTCATTAATCCACCATAACCTGCACCTAATACAACGATTCTTGGCTTTCTCAACTGAATCACATCCACCTTTTTTGATAAATTTGCTTTGGATACTCTTAGAGTCCTCCACATTATGCGTTTTTATCCCGTTCAATCTGATACTATTATCTTTTTCCCTATAAAAAGGAAGCTAAAACAAATCAAACGCGATGTTTTTTTCCTTATTGAAAAAGGAAATAGTGTATAAAAATATGAGAACAAAGTATGTGACATATTTCACGAACTACTCCATAGTTATGCGAAAATTGTCATAAATTCTTAACAATATGTCTACATTACATAATATTCTTTTTGCCTCGCATTTTCAAGATATATATAGGAAATTAAATTCTTAAGAATATTTAAAAAATGCCGGTTTAATCAATCAAAAGTCGTAGTCTCTTTCATAGATAAGTCTGATTTATCTGAACCTGCGTCTTCTATCATTGGGAATAATCAAAAGCTGTGTGATAGAATAAAGGTAAAAGAAGCATATCTAAATGGTTGGAGGGATCAAGTTGAAGGAAGATCAAAAAGTGTATGATATTACGATCATAGGCGGAGGTCCAACGGGGCTGTTTACAGCGTTCTATGGCGGCATGAGAAAAGCATCTGTCAAGATCATCGAAAGTTTACCACAACTCGGGGGGCAGCTTGCTACTCTTTATCCTGAGAAATACATATATGACGTTGCCGGTTTTCCTAAAGTGAAGGCCCAGGACCTCGTCAATAATTTAAAAGAACAAATGGCGAAATTCGAAACGACGATCTGTCTGGAGCAGGCCGTGGAAGGTGTAGAAAAACAGGCTGACGGCATGTTCAAGCTCACCACCGATAAAGAAGTCCATTTTTCCAGAACGATCATCATCACGGCAGGAAACGGTGCCTTCCAGCCACGCCGCCTGGAACTCGAACATGCGTCTGAATTTGAAGGGAAAAACCTTCATTACTTTGTCGATAACCTCGAGCATTTCAGAGGGAAGAAAGTGGTCATTTGCGGCGGCGGGGACTCTGCTGTTGACTGGGCGCTTATGCTTGAGCCCGTCGCAGAAAAGGTTTATCTCGTCCATAGACGTGATAAATTCAGGGCTCATGAGCACAGCGTGGAGAATTTACACAACTCCACGGTTGAACTGAAAACACCATACGTCCCATCCGAGTTGGTCGTCGATGAAGAGAAGATCTATCAGCTCGTACTGGAGGAAACGAAAGGCGACGAAAAGGAAATTATCGACCTTGATGAATTAATTGTAAATTTCGGATTTGTCTCCTCCCTCGGTCCGATCAAAGATTGGGGTCTGGAAATCGAAAAGAACTCAATCGTGGTCAATTCCAGAATGGAAACGAATATCCCGGGCATTTATGCCGCCGGTGATATCAGCACGTATGATGGGAAAGTCAAACTCATTGCAAGTGGATTCGGCGAGGCCCCGACAGCTGTCAACAATGCCAAAGCGTATATGGATCCAAAAGCAAGGGTGCAGCCGATGCACAGTACGTCCATGTTTACGGATTAATACCATTCAAGGCTCAGGATATCGTATCCTGGGCTTTTTTTATTGATAGTAGAGTTTGCGATCACAACTTCCTTCCAACCATTGTGTTCTTCCCTTATCCCCGCCCACTCCCTTGTTTATTTTCATCCTGAATGGGTAGACCAATAGTAGGACAAAAAATTTCAGATAAAGGATGATGTGTAAAATGAATGTGTTAGTTATCGGAGCAAACGGCAACACAGGCCGCCATATAGTGAAAGAACTTTCAAATAGCAGTCAGCATTTCGTGAGAGCCATGATCCGTAAAACAGAACAGGCGAAGGAAATGGAAGACTTGGGGGCAAGACCGATCGTTGCCGACCTTGAACAGGATTTCTCGTATGCCCTTGAAAATGTGAATGCCGTCATTTTTGCAGCCGGCAGTGGTGGATCGACAGGAGACGATAAGACGTTAGCCATCGACCAGGAGGGTGCTAAGAAAGCAGTGGATTATGCGAAGAAGATGGGAATTGAGCGTTTTGTGATGCTCAGCTCCATGGGGGCCGATAATCCTTCAAGCGGACCGGATGAATTGCAATTCTATTTAAAAGCCAAGGGTGCTGCCGATGCCCACTTGAAAGAGAGCGGCTTGAATTATACAATCGTACGCCCAGGATCCCTTTCATTCGATGATGCAACCGGAAAGATCGAAGCTGCGACAAGCATCACGGATAAAAGCGGTGACATTCCCCGTGCAGACGTCGCGAAGGTGCTTGTGGACTCTTTAACCATCGAAGAAACCAACCACAAAGTATTCGAAATCTTAAGTGGTGACACATCTGTAGAAGAAGCACTTAAAAACATACATTAAGCTTAAAAAAGGGACGGACCTCAATTTAGTGAGGTCCGTCCCTTTTTATGTTTAGCAATTCTCCGGCGTACCTTTATTCGTCGCCGTCACGAATGATGATCCGCACCCGCATGACGCGATGGCGTTCGGATTATCGATGGTAAAGCCTCCGCCCATCATGGACTGCTTGTAGTCTATTTTCGTACCGTTCAAGATGGCTGCATCATTTTTTGCTACGACCAGCTTGATTCCGTGCTGCTCTGTCGTTGTATCTCCATCCTGTAGATCATGTTCAAATCCCATACCATAAGAAAGGCCGCTGCAGCCTCCCCCTTTTACCGCTACACGTAACATGGCATCTGTTTCGTCATGTTCCTTCATCATATCTTTAATCTGAAGGGCAGCGGCTTCTGTTAGAATGACAACTTCACTCATTCATTACACCCCCAACCTTTTCATTTCTTACTACTTAGTATACTCCTTTCTATTTTACTACTCAACCGATGGGGCTTTGGTGAATGATTGGAAGAATAATTATACGAATATTCTCATTAAACACAACTTTTTACTCACCATGAATAAAAAATACTGGTTCCCCTCACCTTCATCAAGGTATAATGAGGTAAATAGTCCCGATTATGAGGTGAGATTCATGACGGTTGTGACACCATTTTATGATAAGAAGACCCAGTGTCTATCGTGTAAACACTCATACAGCACCACAAGGATCCGGTCCCGGTTTGTGAAGCTCACCGGATATGACAGTGACTTTTGTCCCCAGTATGAATCAGATGAAGTGAACCCTTTGCTCTATAATGTATCCGTCTGTCCGCAGTGCGGTTTTTCTTATACGGATGATTTTACCGCATACATACCCCCTGTTCTGAAAGCAGAGCTCGAAAAGAAAATCAGTCTGCACTGGCAGCCTCAGGATTATGGGAACGTCAGGTCATATGACGATGCGATCAATACATATAAACTGGCCGCCTACTGCGCTTTGATCAAGAAGGAGAAAAAAGTGACCATAGCAGGGTTATACCTTCGAACTGCCTGGCTCTATCGAAGGGTGGCTGATAAAGAACAGGAAAGACGCTTCATTAATCTGGCTGCCCATGAATACATCGATGCTTATTTAACAGATGGCCCTTCAGGTTCTATGATGTCCGAAACGAAGCTTCTGTATATCATTGCAGAATTGCTGAGGAGGCAGGATAAGATAGAGGAAGCTGTTGCCTATCTTTCCAAAGTCATCGGCAAGCAGCATCTCTCCACCGAGCCGAAAATCATCGAAATGGCCAGGGAGCGCTGGTATGAAATCCGGGAAATCTATAAAGAGATGAAGTCAATGTGATAAAACCAGTGATCCCTCACTGGTTTTTTAGATGTTTTTTCACAAAAAAAATAAGCCGGTCAGGGCCGACTTTTGTTTAGAACATCGGGTTGTCTTCAAGGAATTGATAGATCTCATCCACCAGTTCTTCAGGCGTGTCGCCTGTTACGACCTCCCCGTTGACGAGAGCATAAAAGGACTGGGCGCATTTTCCGCAGTATCCCAGGCATCCGTACTCAATGACATCAAGGTTCGGGTCTCTTTCTAATATCTCAAGCGCCTTTTGCGCACCGCTAGCAAGATTGCTAATACAAAATTCAATAATAGGTTTCAATTCCATCACCTCACTACTCTTTGTTATGCTACCTTTTTTTGACCTTATCGTCAATGATTTGCATTCCATGTAATGGTATAACAGATTGTGAACATTTTCGCTTATTTCTGTTGTGAAAACACCTTTATTTCGATATACTTTTAATGTTAATAGGTTTATTTATGTAGAATTTACTCGAATTATGCTTCACATTGAAAATGCTTACTTTGTCAGGACCCGCTCCGGCGTGACTGTCCTTTAATCCTGTCCCGATCCATAACGGGATATAAATCATATACAAACACACTATTTCAACAATAATGTAGAGTGCAAAAAGGGGAAATTTCCATGAAACAATTAGTTCTGCTTGGCGGAGGATATGGGAACATGCGCGTCCTTCTTCGCTTGTTACCCAACCAATTACCTGAAGATGTATCGATTACCCTGATTGACAGAAATCCTTATCACTGTCTGAAGACAGAATACTATGCGCTTGCTGCCGGTACGATTTCAGATCAGCATGTACGCGTATCATTCCCGGAACATGCCCGGTTATCCTATGTATACGGAGATATCTCAGGCGTGGACATGGAGAATAAGCTCGTTCGTATGAAAGATCAGGATCCCGTTCCTTATGATGATCTTGTCATCGGACTCGGGTGTGAAGATAAATATCATAATGTACCGGGTGCAGATGAACATACGTTCTCGATTCAAACAATTGAAAGGTCACGTAAGACGTATCAGACCCTTTGTAATCTTCCAGCGGGTTCGATCGTCGGGATCGTCGGCGCCGGCTTAAGCGGCATTGAACTTGCCAGTGAGCTTAGGGAAAGCCGTTCTGATCTGAAAATTAAACTATTTGACCGTGGACCACGCATTCTCAACGCCTTCCCTGAACGTCTAAGTTCCTACGTACACGGTTGGTTTGACGAAAATGGCGTAGAAATCGTGAACAATTCCAATATTACAAGAGTGGAACCGAATACACTGCATAACCACGAAGAACAGATTTTCTGTGATGCCATCGTGTGGACTGCAGGAATTCAACCGAGCAAGGTCGTTCGCGATATGGATGTGGAAAAGGATGCAAGCGGTCGCGTCATCTTGACAAAGTATCATAACCTGCCACAGGATGAGAACGTGTATGTGGTCGGTGACTGCGCAAGCCTTCCTCAAGCCCCAAGTGCACAACTTGCTGAAGGGCAGGCAGAACAAATCGTCACCATTTTACTGAAGCGCTGGAATAACGAAGAGCTTCCGGCAGAACTACCAAAGATCAAACTAAAAGGGATCCTTGGTTCACTCGGAAAGAAACATGGTTTCGGACTGGTAAACGAGCGCTCTATTACAGGACGTGTCGCCCGATTGTTGAAATCCGGTGTATTGTGGATGTATAAATATCATAATGGTTGATAGAAGAACCCCTACTTTCCATCAGTAGGGGTTCTTTTTACGTCCTTATTCTCATCCACTCAAATCCACATACAATTCCTTTAATCCCCTAAGCAAGAACATATCCCTCCAATTGGAATCGTCATGATTCCCCACCATGGACATTGTTGGAAAGGCACTGAGCAGTTTCTCAAATGCTATTTTCCCCTCAAGCCTTGCAAGGGGTGCTCCCAGACAGAAATGAATGCCATACCCAAAAGCCATATGGGGATTCGGCTTCCGGGTCACATCGAATGTTTGCGCACCTACAAATTTCCTTTCATCACGGTTGGCTGATGAAATCGAAGCCAGTACCATGTCACCTCTCCTGATGCGTTTTCCCTTGAAGTCAATGTCGTCAGCAGACCACCGTGCTGTAGAAAAATCAACCGGACTATAGAAACGAAGAGACTCTTCAATGGCCGTTTCAATTAAAGAGTGATCCACCCTCAGTTTCTCTAATTGATCCGGATGTTCAAAGAGTGCATACAACCCATTCCCAATCAGGTTGACCGTTGTTTCATGCCCGGCAATGATAAGAAGAACAATCATTGAATATAGTTCATCTTCCGTTAACTGCTCCCCCTCTTCCTCATGTAAGATCAGATTTGAAATCAGATCATCCTTAGGGCTTTCTTTTTTCTCTTCAAACAGAAGCGTCAAATAGTCTATAAATGCCCTCACATCTCCTTGGAAATCATCGTTCATATTGTCTGATGCCGACACAATGGTGTTGGACCAGCGCCTGAACTTTTCCCGGTCTTCTACCGGTACTCCTAGAAGTTCGGAAATAACGATGATTGGTAGTGGGAAGGCAAACTCATCAATCAAGTCTACCGGGCCTTGTTTTACCTTCATTTGGTCAATAAGTTGATCAGCTACCGCCTCAATCCTGGGTGAAAGCTTTTGTATCCTTTTAGGGTTGAAATAAGGCTGTACAAGCTTTCTTAGCCGAGTATGGTCCGGTGGATCCACATCGAGCATCATATGCTGGAACACTCTTGCCTCCAGAGGCAAATCGTTATGTTGGTCCGAATTCGAAAACACCTTTGATTGATTTTTGATAAACGATTGGGTTTTTAATAGTTCTAACACATCGTCATACCCAGAGACGATCCACGTAGTTTGACCACCATCTTCCCAGGCACCAAACACCGGATCCGTATTTCTTAAGTGGGAATAAAATGGGTAGGCTCCCCTTTTAAAGTTGGACTGAAATACAGATTCAAACGAATTCATCATGTTCCCCCTTTAATTAACTGACTAGTCAGTCTTCTCAATCAGTATAAGATAAGGGAGGTGCTGCATCAATTCATTCGCCTCACCCTACACATAAATAAAGCCCATTTCATTAAATGAAATGGGCTTCCTCAGGGCTTAAACCGCTTTATATCCATACTTCTCAAGTTCTGAATAAATCGTCTTCAAACGGGGATTTCCTTCTCCGATAATTTTGCCATCCAACAAGACAACCGGATAAAACATATCTTCTTCCACTACCCTTGAGGCAAACTGTTTCACCGATTCTTCTTCCGGCGGATTGTGGATATCCACATATTTAATGACAAATGGCTGATCGGGATATTTCCTGCTTACAGCAGCCTCCAGCCATTCATACGTTTCTTTCGATGATGGTAAGTTCACGCAGCTTGGACAAAGTATTTCTGCCCCATACACGTAAAGTTCAACCGGCTTACGTTCCATATGATCCTCCCCCTTGTTCCCCTCTTTTGTTTATTTTACAAAAAAAGCAGGAAGGTTGGAACCATTTTCTTTCTGGAAACGGAATGGGAAACATTTCTTGAAAAAGAAATGCCCAATCATTTGCAGGTTGATAGATTTTTTGCGAATATGTCATTATAATAGATAGTAAGGAAAGGAGTAGATAATTATGGCTGAAAACGAAATGATTGCACCCGTTCAGGAAGTATTAGATAAATTACGTCCGTTCCTACTTCGCGATGGTGGAGATTGTGAACTTGTAGACGTTGAAGATGGCATTGTGAAATTGCGCCTTCTTGGTGCTTGCGGAAGCTGCCCAAGTTCAACCATCACATTAAAAGCAGGAATCGAACGCGCATTGGTGGAAGAAGTTCCTGGTATCGTTGAAGTAGAACAAGTATTCTAATCGGGCTATGGCCTTACATCCTGAATCCTTTATTGGATTCAGGATTTTTTTCTTTTACTTCACCTCTGTTTTCGGGTTGTCCCCATTAAGGACGGCCTGTATGTTCTCTACACACAGGGTCATCATGTCATGACGGGTATCTTTGGAAGAGCTTCCGATATGAGGGATGGCAACGACTTGATCGAATTGGAGAAGGGGATGATCCTCGTTAATTGGTTCGGTTTCGAATACATCGAGGCCGGCTCCCGCAATGTCCCCCCTCTTTAACGCCTGCTCGAGGGCCGCTTCATTGACGATGGCTCCACGTGCTGCATTGATGAAGATCGCCGTTTCCTTCATCTTAGTGAATTGATCTTCCTGGAACATCCCCTGTGTTTCCTCGTTCAAGGGAGCCAGGACGACCACGAAATCTGATTGGGCAAGAAGGTCATCGAATGACACATATCGGACTCCAAGTGTCTCTTCAGCTTCGGATTTACGGGAACGGTTATGGTACAGCACTTCCATATTGAATCCTTTCGCCCTTCTCGCTACCGCTTCACCGATACTTCCCATTCCAACGATCCCCATCGTTTTATGATGAATATCCATTCCGGCAAGGAGAAGGGGTGACCAGCTTTTCCACTTTCCTTCTTTTATAAACCGGTCGGCTTCTACGACTCGTCTTGCGGTTGCCATCAGGAGGGCGAAGGTTAAATCCGCCGTTGTTTCCGTCAGTACATCGGGTGTATTGGTGATGGTGACACCCTTTTCTTTTGCCGCTTCGAGATCGATATTATCAAAGCCCACCGCAAGATTTGCCACCACTTGTAAAGAGGAGGCACGCTGTAAGAGTTCCCGGTCTACCTTGTCCGATAGCATGGTGAGTAAAGCAGATGCTTTCTCTGCTTTCTCAAGGAGGATGTCCCTTGGTACCGGGGCATCCTCCCGTTCCCACATCTCCACTTCGAATTCCTTTGTCAATGGCGCAACCGCGGCCTCAGGAAGTTTCCTCGTAATATAGATGAATGGCTTCATAGAAATCCCCTGCCTTCACTTTTCTTTTCTTCAGTTTAGCATAAAAGGGAAGGCACATCCCATCTTGGGAGATTGGATTACAACCACGCTACGAGGGGAATCCCCCATTTTTTTACCGGCACTTCGGACATATGGTAAAAGTCTGCCAGAAACGCTTCGTATTGATGTGAATTTTTCAAATAGCGCTCCAGTTTCTCTTCGACTGTCTTTTTCTTCTGTTCTGATTGTGAAATGTAATACTCCTCGATGCATTCGAAATAATGCAGGGGAAACAATAGCCGGGAATACAACAACCTCCATGAAAAAGGAGAAAGAGGTGTAACCGACTCATACTCTTTCATGAATTCCTGAAGCTCCGGATGAAACGTTTGGCTCCTCATGAAGTATCGTTCCCTCACCCACTCGGCTATGTCCCGGCTGCAATGGTCGAATACCCATTGAAACGGAAAATGTATGCACATTTCGGTCCCCCATGTGGAATCGAGAAACCGTTCATGACAGATCGTTCCGGCGTCCTCCGCCTTCGGGTCTTCATCAAGCTCCGTATCGACCAGGTATTGAATGGCATTTTCCGAAAGCGCACTATAATAAGGATAACTCTCGACAAACCGGCGTTCAAACTCGTCAGCGGGCTGATCCTGAATGACCTGATAATAGGCTTTTTCCAATTGAGCCATCCGCTTTTCCCACAGACTCTTCCACTGTCCCATGCGATTTATTTTTTCCACTTTCTCTTCGAAGGTCCGTCCCCTGAAATGGAACTTGCTTAGCTTTCGGCCGAGCTTATGATAAGGGGGGGACTCTATGCCTTCATTTCGAAGGACGACATAATCCTTATCCTTCTCCACCACGAGGAATTTCCCCTCATTGCTCTGGACAAAGGTCGACACATGCCGGTCCCCGGTGCTTTTCAGGTGTTCTGCTAATTTATATAGTTCCACCAGGGTTTCCTGTTCCATATTCGATACACCCACAATACTATATACTAATCCCCCGACCATATATCGATCCATCATTCCATCGAAGAATGCCCGCTCAGGATGCAACCCAAAATGGTTTATTAATATCTCTTGAGACATACCGACCTCTCCTATCTTTAATGACCGTTCTTTTTCATCATTCATGTGCTGAATGCGCTAACCGGGACTATCATTCCCAAGCATTTATGAATATCCCAATCCATGGATGGGCAAGAATGAGAACAGAAGCTATTATTATGTCTATTTTTCAATTGGGAATCATATGAGTAAAACAAGGCTTCGTCTAATCGAAATAGGGGTTTTATAATCTTTCAAGGAAAAAGGTGAATAAGATGAAGGATAAAGAGTCAATGGATTTATTAGAGAGCACGGCACGTAAATGGCTGCATGAAAGAGGAGTGGAGATAGAAGACATCGCTCAATTAGTCATGTACCTTCAACAGAAGTATCATCCTGATCTTGAATTGGAGGAATGTGTCTATAACGTGGAACGTGTATTGACGAAACGTGAAGTACAGAACGCCATCCTGACAGGCATTCAACTTGATATATTAGCTGAGAAAAAGATGCTGATGGAACCATTGCAGGCGATTGTTGAAGTAGATGAAGGATTATATGGTGTGGATGAAATCCTGGCCTTTTCCATTGTGAATGTATACGGTTCGATCGGGTTCACGAACTACGGATATATCGATAAACAGAAGCCGGGGATCCTGGAGAGATTGAATGATAAATCATCAGGTATGTGCCATACCTTCCTGGATGACATTGTAGGAGCCATTGCAGCGGCCGCTTCAAGCCGATTGGCACACCGGGCGAAGGGCGCAAAATGAAGGTGAATAAGTATTCCAAATCAGACGACAGGGTCGTCTGATTTTTAGTGATGGAAGAAGTGTACAGGGTAATTGATACAATTTTACCTAAATGATTATAGAGTGTAAATCATTAGATCCATTTAACTAACTTAATGATTGCACATCAGCGAATAGTTTTATATAATTACAAATATAGTTGTAATTATATTTATAATGTACCTGTGTCTAATCTAAATTACATACCAAAAAAAAAGGATTTACACTCTTTTGGAGTCTACAGCATCCCACATTTTATAAACGCCCTAAATAAAGATCGAGGTGAGATCTTATTAAGCTCCTGAGTGACAAAGCCCTTATCGATGCCTTACAAAAAGCAAAACAGTTAAAACTCAGTGATGAATTCATCACTCTGATCGAACAAGAAATGAAAAAGAGAAAATTAGTTCATTAAAATATCGTTTGATTATAGAGGTCCTGGTGTTCTTCACAATTAGGCATAATGTCTTCCCATTGGATCTCCAACGAGCATACTATCGCAAACAGCTTGTTCAAAGAGGGATTCGCCTCTCCCTTTTCAATCAACGAAATATAATTAACCGTTAATCCACATTTGCGACTTAATTGTTGTATGGTGATTTCTTTTGCTCTTCTATGTTGCCTTATTTTCTTTCCGACAAGTCCTGTAACTGTAATACTCATTACCTCACTACCCTTTTAAAAATTCTTTAGAAATGACGTGGAATGTTTCGAAAATCAAGCTAAGAAACAATGACTTTCATTCTTAAAGTTGTGTGCATTCGTAAAGAATAGTTAGAAATTGAAAAGGTATCAATGCTAATAGTCCCCTACTACCTTTGATGTTTACCCTAGTTGGATACCTTTACACTTAATTTCGAAAACTTTTTTAAAAATTTCACTAATTTTCATTCTTCGTCTTCATAATCCTTCTGGGTACTCAAATATGCGTCATGGAAAGTTAACGTTAGTTAGAGGAAAAAACACATCATTCATTAGGAGTATAATTTTACCTACTATTTATACTTCACAATATCTATAGAGGTGTATATATTGCCAGTCAAAGGACCGTGACAAAGGTCCCCAAAGTATAAATAGTATTTTGTTTACTTCTTTTCACACTAGTTCTATTTTACTTATACAAACGTGTGTTGTCTATTATGAATATGTTACTAATTTAAGACATTTCTTCTATTTGAGTACTCAGCAGGGTCAATGAAAGGTGTGGAGGCTTCAGTCGGCCTCCACTTTTTTTATTCTATATATCCCATTGATCCAATGTTTCAATTGTATAGGTAGGCTGAATATGCTTTTTGGTCAACGCCTCTTTTGTCGTAACACCTGTATGAACAAGGAGTGTATCGAGTCCTGCATTTATCCCCGCGAGGATATCTGTATCATAGTTATCCCCCACCATCAGCGTATTTTCCTTCGGGACTCCCAAGACAGACAATGCCTGTTCCATGATGATGGACTCGGGCTTACCGATAAAGATCGGTTCGGTCTGGGTGGAGACAGTCACAACAGACGTCAGGGAACCATTCCCCGGAAGCAATCCCCTTTCAGTCGGTATCGCGATATCTCCATTCGTTGAAATGAACGTTGCGCCGTTTCTCACCCCCAGGCAAGCGAGGGATAATTTCTCGTAATTAATCTCCCGGTCAATCCCCACTACCACGAAATCAGGTTTATCATCCCGAAGTGTAATACCGTTCTCTTCAAGTGCTGAGCGTATCCCTTCTTCACCTATGACATAGGCCGTTCCTTCAGGCTTTTCCTTCGCCATGTACTGTGCCGTCGCCATGGATGTCGTAAATACCTGTTCCTTCGTTGCGGGTATATCAAATGACCGCAATTTCTCTGCCACCTGCTCCGGCCTTCTTGAAGAGTTGTTCGTCACGAACAGATAAGGCAAGCCCTTAGCCTGCAGCCGCTTCACAAAGTCCCCCGCTTCATCGATTTTTTCTTTCCCTTTATACATCGTTCCATCCAGGTCGATTAAATACCCTTGATACTTTTTCATCATCTACCTCCATATAGTGTCGTTAGTATGTCCAATTTTTCTATTTCTTCTCTAGTAAGCATGTTACTCTCAAGAAAATAAGACAGCGCTTCTTATAAAGGAAGCGCTGTCAAATACGTTTAGTTTTTGAATGCCGAAACGGGGCCCAGTTCATTTTCAAGGTAGTTTTGGACCTGTAACGGGAACTGGTTCAGTGTATGGAACACGTCTTCCAGAACGGTATGTACCTGCTTGTGATCGATCGTTGTATAATCCTGAACGAGTGATTTACGCTGTTCGACGAGGCGTTTCAGGTCTTCACTCATCTTGTCTGTGATCACTTTTTCATCCAGAAGAATATCAATGATATCCTCATAGCTTCCCGGATCCCTCATGATGAATCCATCAATCATGCTGTTCCCTACGTCCAGGATGGATTCAATGATGACATGTGCAACCCTTTCAAGGGCCAACTTTTCCAGCGTAGTGTCCCACTGTTCTTGACGGCTGAATATGTTTAGCTGCTCATCCATATAGACCAATATTTCTTCAATCTTTTCCCTGTCTACGAAATACATGATGCTCACCTCTCTCTTCAACAATAACCTGACACTTTATTTTAACATAATTCCACCTGCCCCATACAGGTACATCCTGCAATTCCCCTCTCAGTTTGGTATGATGAAATAAGCATAAACAGAGGAGGACATCGTGATGAGTGAACGTTTTTATTTATATGACGATACAGAAAGTACACGAACGCGTTTCGTAAGTTTTATGGGGGAAAATCAACGGTACGACCTGGCCATTACCCAAACGGAACGCTACTACGGTAAATCATTGGTTCTGGATCTGCAGGGCAGCCGCTTTGCCATCATGGGAAGAGATGACCTTGATGAACCGGGATACGTGGAGAGTGTATTTAAATTAACCGAAGAAGAAGCGGATGAATTAAGGGATTTCTTAGGTGAGATCATTCTTTGATCCATATCGTCCCTTGAGAGAATGAACTTCACCTCCCCCTCACATACTAAACGTATGAAAGGTGGGAGATAAAATGAGCAAAGACCGGAAATCCTATGACAAAGAAGACGAAGAATACAGTGACTTCTCCAATGTAGAGACATACCGTAATTTTCTCGTCCCCGAAACACTTCCGGAAGGTCCTTACGGTGCTCCCAGAGGTAAGCATACCCCTGTCGAAAACAAGAGTACACCATGGGAAGAAGGCCAACGGTATTATAGCGCCTTCAACTACGAGAATAAATCCCTGCATCAGGATATACCGCGTCAGGAACCCGGCTCACATCCTGTTCATGCCGACCCGGATGTGAATGAAGAACCGCCATATACTGAAAATAAGTAAAAGAAAGGAACAAACGACCATCATCGTTTGTTCCTTTCACCATTATTTTTTGACTTTCTTCACGAGAAAATAAGCACACCCAAAATTACAGTATTCATATAAGTAATCCTTATGAGTACTCACCTTTGTGTCGAAAGAAGCCTTTTGATTGTGATCATCGAAGAATCCTTTCAATCGGAGCTGCCCGTATCCCCAATCACCAAGGATATAGTCGTATTTGCTTAAGATATCGCTATACCTCTCCTTGAAAGCTTCCTCGTTGAATCCGTCCCTGAATTCCTCGACGATTTCGTAGCACGTGTTCTGCACACAAATCACCTCTGTCCACCCACTTTCGTTTCCTTATTTTAAATTATAACGGATTGTCCATTAATTACTATGAAAAATTGCCATAAGAGATGGTCACCCTACTAAATAGGGGGTGTTTAAGTTGAATAAATTACTTTTAGGTACAACGGTTCTCGGCATCACACTGATCGGGACAGCCTGTAATGGCATCGACACAGCCAATGAGGAAATGTTCCACGACAACGGGAATACCATTAACGTAAGTGACAGGGAAGACCTGTATAACGAAGATGGCTGGACCAAAAAAGGGGCACATCGTGGGGAAGAATTTGGTTACGTCCGCCAGCAGAAGAGCCCTACAGGTGGTCAAAACATTTCCACGAAGGATATGTACAGTATCAATCGCGAGCAGGTAGCAGACAGCATCAGCAAGATGAGTGTCGCCCTTCCTGACGTGAAAGATTGCTCTACCCTCGTCACGGACGAAGAGGTATTAGTCTCATATGTGACCGATAAAAAGGATAAAGACGGACGCTTCGAAGTTGCCGATCAGGTGAAGAAAACAGCCATGTCCGTCATCCCACGTTGGTACCATGTCTATGTGACCGATGACAAAGCGTTGATGCGGAATGTCGAAAACCTGGCTAAAATGGATAGTGACAGTAAAAACGCCAATACAGCCATTGATGATACCATCAACCTAATGCTGAAAGACTCTCCACAAGGAAGAAATGTCGACTCAGGAGAAAATGCCAACGGCGAAATGACATCTGATCAGTACGAAATGCGTGACGACGATACCCATAAAATCAACATGGACCGTCAGAAACGCAATGATTATACTGATGGAAATAAGATGATGGACTAACGAAAAGCGGAGGCGGCTCGTTCAGAGGCGACAAGCATAAGACGAATCAACCGAAAGGCGTTC
>NZ_BCVQ01000025.1 GCF_001591825.1 Rossellomorea vietnamensis NBRC 101237 | reverse complement strand
TTGCTCTTTTTTTTGTGTTGATTTGAAGTTCGAAAAATCATTCCATCTCTCAACCTAATACACTCATAATCTCAAGTCATCAATATACCAACATCTTTTCACAATCTTTTTTATAGAGACATACACAGACACGTTAACGGCAACATAAGATTAGAGTACACTTGATTATTCTGTCAGTTGAAATGTTTATAATTATGTATACAATTAGTGATTTTGAGGCAGAATAGATTGTATGGAGGTGGAGGGCCCGATGGTAAATCAGGAACGTAAGGCGGCTTTGGAAGAGTGCATCGTTTGTCACGTTGAGAAGAAGGTTGGAATCCATCTATACACATCGTTTATCTGCACAGATTGTGAAAAGGAAATGGTTCACACAGAAACGAATGATCCTTTGTACAAAATGTTCATACAAAGGCTGAAAAAAGTGAATACTCCTCAAATCTACTCATAACCAGAAGGTATACATGGTTATGATTTTTTTTGCTTTCAGCGTTTCAATGGTTTATGAGTTTCGTTGATTCACCTCTCTCCAAAAAAGATTTGAATTCTCCGAAGCATGGTGCCGCGTGGGTATGATACGATATGGATGGATATTTTACTTTAAGGAGATAGATGGAATGAAGCGAGATCATACAAGAACCCCGCTGATTGAGGCGATCGAGAGGCATCGGTCCATACAACCCATTTCATTTCATGTACCAGGGCATAAGAACGGTTTATTGGTGCAGGATCAGCCATTTTATCAATCGGATCTTACAGAGTTAAGTGGTTTGGATGATTTACATGATTCCCTTGAGGCGATCCGGGAAGCGGAGGAATTGCTTGGGGATGTATATGGGTCTTTAGCGAGTCACTTTCTGGTGAATGGAAGTACGGTAGGGAATATTGCAGCGATCCTTGCTTCCTGTGAACCGGGGGATACAGTATTTGTTCAACGGAATTGTCATAAGTCGGTGCTGAACGGCGTCAGGCTTGCCAAGGCTATTCCGGTTTTCATTGAAACCGAGTGGGATGGCATGGGGACCGCCCTTGGGATACGGTTGGAGGATATAAAGGAAGCGATGAACGTATTCCCTCATGTGAAAGCTTGTGTACTCACGTATCCGACTTATTATGGCTTTACATACAATCTTAAAGAAATCATAGATGAGTGTCATAAGCATGGTGTCATCTGTCTTATTGATGAGGCTCATGGTGCTCATTTTACATTGGGCACGCCTTTTCCCGAGTCTGCCATGGAGTGCGGGGCAGATATTGTGGTTCATTCCGCTCATAAGATGCTTCCGGCCATGACGATGGGATCGTATTTACATATTGGAAGTAGCCGGGTGGATGCGCATAAGGTAAAAGACTATTTAACTATGCTACAATCAAGTAGTCCTTCGTATCCGATTATGGCATCTCTTGATTACGCGAGATCCTATGTCGGGACGTTTTTAAAAGAGGACTTGGATCAAACACTTGAGCATATTCGCGAATTTATAGATGGGATTGAACGGATCCATCCTCAGCTCATTGTTCAACAGGCACATGATCCATTAAAGCTGATCATGAAGTTCGCAGGGCGGACGGGTTATGTTCTAAAGGAGCTGTTAGAATCTGTAGGTGTCTACCCTGAACTTGCTGATCCGAATCAGGTACTTCTGATTCTTCCTTTAGTAAAGAAGGGTTTTTCGTTTCCGTATAAGGAAGCGATCACCAGGATAAAAAAGGCGCTCGAGGATGAGCCTGTGGTGGAAGTCCTTCCTATGGAGGGAGTAATCAGCCCGAGAAGGACAACCCCTTTCTCAAGCCTTGCATTAACCCTGGAGGAAATGGACGGGAAAGTGGAAGTGTTGATTTCCCTGGACGATGCAGAAGGAGAAGTTTCCGCTGGAATGGTGACACCTTATCCACCGGGCATCCCCATACTGGTGCCGGGGGAACGCATCACTGCAGATGTAATCCGGCGTTTGAACGAATATATAAGGAATATGGCAAACATACAGGGGCATCATCGATTGGCTGACCACTGTCTGTATGTGTATCGATAAAGCGGAGGGAAACAAATGACAAGAGGATTGTTCATTACCGTTGAAGGACCCGAGGGAGCCGGGAAGTCAACGATATTATCAGAGTTATATCAACAACTGCTGCAGGATGGCCTGGATGTTGTCCAGACGAGGGAGCCGGGAGGTATTTCCATTGCTGAGCAGATCAGGGAAGTCATATTAAATACAATGAACACGGAAATGGATAAGCGGACGGAAGCACTGTTATATGCAGCTGCGAGACGTCAGCATCTGGTGGAGAAAGTGATCCCCGCCCTTGAGGCAGGCAGGATCGTGATTTGTGACCGGTTTATCGACAGTTCCCTTGCCTATCAGGGAAATGCCCGTGGAATCGGGATGGAAGAAGTCATGGACATCAATCAATTTGCGATTGAGGATAAGATGCCGGATCTCACGCTGTATTTTGACATTGATCCCGAAGAGGGGTTAAAGAGAATTGCCAAGCATAACGGCAGAGAAGTGAATCGATTGGATCTCGAATCGGTTGAATTTCATACTCGCGTCCGGGAGGGGTATCAGAAGTTGATCAAACAATATCCCGATCGCATTCAAGTCATCGATGCCAGTAAGAGTAAGGAAGCGGTATTTGCTGACGCGTATGAAATCGTGACGGGTTATTTAAACAGGTGAGACTAGTAGAAGAGACGGACTGCCGGGCAAAAATTCGCTGCCTGGTCCTCCGTCTCTTTTTTAGATGAAGCATTGGAGTCTTTTCAATGATATAATAGAAGGAAGTAAATGGCTTTATAACGGAGGAGTTCATTCATGAAGGTAATTATGGCAGTTGTACAGGATAAGGATAGCAATCGTTTGTCTAATGCCCTGATGGAACATAATTTTCGTTCGACAAAATTAGCGAGCACCGGCGGTTTTCTGAAGTCAGGAAATACGACGTTCATTATTGGTACTGAGGATATTCGTGTGGAAAAAGCCTTACAGGTCATTAAGGAAAACTGTCAGTCACGGGATCAAATGGTAGCACCGGTGTCCCCTATGGGTGGAAATGCAGATTCCTATGTGCCTTATCCCGTAGAAGTGGCTGTAGGCGGGGCAACGGTATTCGTTCTCCCTGTAGAACAATTCCATCAGTTTTAAAGTGAGGTTGGATCACGATGAAAATTAATCAGGACCACCGTGTGTCCTTGGATAGCATGGCGAAAGATCAGAGAACTGGCAGTACCGGCCAAGTGAAGTTCGGTCAACTCGTTCAGAAACATGATCAGAAAATGCAGATGGACCAACTTAGTAAGCTTCTTGGGACGATAGAGGACGCAGGCACACGTTTAGCCCAGTCAAGGACATTCAAAGATCTTGCCAAATATAAAACATTGGTCAAGAAGTTTGTACGGGAAGCAGTCGACTTCGGAATGGACCTGAAGCAGTCCCATACCTGGAATCAATATGGGGAGGGACGAAAGCTGAATATCGTCGAAACGGTTGATCAGCATCTTGTCGGTTTAACGGAAGATGTATTGGATAAAGAAAAGAAGTCAATTGATATATTAGGGAAAATCGGGGAAATAAAGGGTCTGCTTATTAATCTTTATATGTAAGAGAGTGATGTTAAGACATGTTGTTTGAAGAGATACAACCATTTCAGCCAGTCGTCCTTCAGATGCTGCAGAATAGTATATTGAAGGATCGTGTCGCTCATGCTTATTTATTTGAGGGTGAAAAAGGGACACGAAAGAAAGAAATGAGCATGCTGTTCGCCAAGGCCTTATTATGCCTGAACCGGGTAGACGGAAAGCCGTGTGAAGACTGCTCCAACTGCAAAAGGATCAATCACGGGAATCACCCGGATCTGCATGTGGTGGAGCCTGATGGTCTATCTATCAAGAAGGATCAGATTAAAAGTCTGCAAGAAGAATTTTCGAAAACGGGTGTAGAATCCAAGAAGAAGATCTACATCATCGTTCACGGAGATAAGATGACGGCGAATGCTGCCAATAGCCTATTAAAGTTTCTGGAAGAGCCGTTAGCAGATACAACCGCGATTCTCATCACAGAAAATATTCATCGGATCCTGCCAACCATTCTTTCCAGGTGCCAGACGGTTTCATTTAAACCATTACCGAAAGAACAGCTGACCCAACAGTTATTGGAAGAGGGGATCCCGCCTCACTTTGCCACTCTTGCAGCCAACTTGACGAACCATTATGAGGAAGCTGTAGAAATATGTCAAAATGAGTGGTTTGCACAAGCAAGAATAATAGTGTTAAAATTATATGAAGTCCTCCAGAAAAGTCCCTTCCAAGCAATGGTCAAAATACAAGAGGATTTTGTACAGCACTTCAAAGAAAAAGATCAAGTCGATCGAGCATTGGATCTTTTACTTCTAATATATAAAGACTTACTTCATATCCAGTTAGGAAAAGAAGAGCAGCTCGTGTACCCGGACCAAAAGGAAAACTGGAAATCCAACGCACTTCAAGTATCAACCAATCGTCTTTCTACTAATATGACGGTGATCCTTGAAGCAAAACGCAAATTAAACGCCAATATGAATTCGCAGCTGCTAGTAGAACAGCTTATGCTAAAACTGCAGGGGTGATGGTCCTTTGTACGATGTTGTAGGAGTTCGCTTTAAAAAAGCGGGTAAAATCTATTATTTCGATCCGGGTGAATTGGACATTCAAAAAGATTGTTATGTAATCGTTGAAACGGTCCGCGGAGTCGAATTTGGTAAAGTAGTCGTAGAGAGAAAGCAAGTCGGAGAAAACGATGTAGTGCTTCCGTTGAAAAAAGTGATTCGGATCGCCGATCAAAAAGATCGATTGATCGTGGACGAGAACAAGTCGTCTGCAACGGAAGCCTATAACGTATGTTGTGATAAAATTAATCAGCATCAATTGGATATGAAATTGGTAGATGTAGAATATACATTCGATCGTAATAAAGTCATATTCTATTTTACGGCTGATGGACGTGTTGATTTCCGGGAGCTGGTGAAAGATCTGGCCTCCATTTTCCGTACGCGCATTGAACTTCGTCAGATTGGCGTTCGAGACGAAGCAAAAATGCTTGGTGGTATTGGTCCTTGTGGCCGCATGCTGTGTTGTTCAACCTTTTTAGGGGATTTTGAACCTGTGTCCATCAAAATGGCGAAGGATCAAAATCTATCCCTTAATCCCACGAAGATTTCAGGTTTATGCGGACGTTTAATGTGCTGTCTGAAATACGAGAATGACGAGTATGAAGCAGCGAAAGAAGAATTACCTGATATCGGAGAAGTGATTAAGACACCTCATGGAAAAGGTAAAGTGGTAGGTCTTAATATTCTGGAACGTATTCTTCAGGTGGAAATCAAAGAAGAAGAGCGGGTTCTGGAATTCACATTAGATGAAATTATGAACGAAGGTGCCGTATCATTCCAAGCCACAGAGTAACGGGGTGTAGTGTCGTGGATAAGAAAGAGTTCTTTGATTCAGTCAGTAACATGGAACAACAAATTGGTGACTTGTATCATCAATTAGGTGAGCTCAAACAATGCCTAGCTGAAATGTTAGAGGAAAATAATTCTCTAAAGTTAGAAAATGAACATTTGCGCCGTAGACTGGAACAAACAGAGAACTCACCAAAAAAGGTACAAACAAACAACGATGCGGGTACGACGAGTGAGTCAGACTTAGAAGATAAAACACTGGATATCGGAGAAGGCTATGACAACCTTGCTCGACTATACCAGGAAGGATTTCATATTTGTAACATACATTTCGGAAGTCCCCGGAAGGATGAAGACTGCTTATTCTGCCTTTCTTTCTTAAATAAGAAATAAAGGACACTTCATTCTTCTGAACAGAATACAGATAAAAAGGACTGATCCACATATATAGTGGGATTGGTCCTTTTTATTCGAAGAGCGCAGGCGGCTTGAACAGGCCCGACAAGCATAAGATGAATGGGCTGAGAAGGCGTTCTTTGCCTTCTTGGACCATTTAGCTTATGACCTCGAGGGACTAGCCGCCGGAGCTGGACAATCGAAAAGCAAAAACAACATATAATAGAAGAAAAAAATGGAGGAAAGGCATGGTCGAGTTAAAAGAAGATGAGCGTTTAGATTATTTATTAGCTGAAAACATGAGGATCATTCAGAGTCCTTCCGTGTTCTCTTTTTCAACAGATGCGGTCCTATTGGCCCACTTCAGCTATTTGCCGATTCATAAGGGTAAGGTAGTTGATCTATGTTCAGGGAACGGCATCATCCCCTTATTGCTGAGTGCAAGAACCAATGTCCAGATAACAGGAGTGGAAATTCAAGAGCGGTTATTTGACATGGCACAGCGGAGTGTCGAGTATAATGACCGTCAACATCAAATCACGATGAAAATAGGCGATGTAAAGGAGATTGATCAACTCCTCCATCATTCTCACTATGATGTGGTTACATGCAATCCTCCCTATTTCAATACGCCGCCAGGAGATAAACGAAATGTGAACGAGCACTATGCGATTGCCCGTCACGAAATCTTATGCACCCTTGAGGATACCATCAAAGCGTCCAGCTATTTGCTGAAACAGGGAGGCAAGGCTTCCTTCGTTCACCGCCCAGGCCGTTTGATGGATATCCTTTCACTGATGAGAAAACATCGACTCGAGCCCAAACGATTGCGCTTTGTGTATCCAAAGCCCGGGAGAGAAGCCAACACGATATTAATAGAAGGAATAAAAGATGGGAAACCGGACCTAAAGATCCTTCCCCCTTTATATGTATACGATGAGCAGAATGAGTACTCTAAAGAAGTACATGATATGCTATATGGAAAACATAAAACGAACCACCAAACATGAACCAGGAGGTGATATTCACCATGAAGCAGCAGAAAAGTTTTCAGGACAGTGAAAAAGGAAGCCTGTATCTTGTCCCCACGCCGATCGGAAATCTCGAGGACATGACGTTCCGTGCCATCCGAATGATGAAGGAAGCGACGGTGATTGCAGCGGAGGATACGAGGAATACCAAGAAACTGTGCAATTACTTTGAAATTGATACACCAATCTTCAGTTACCATGAACATAATAAAGAAACGAGCGGACAGAAACTGATTGAGCGAATGGAGAGGGGAGAGCTCGTGGCCCTTGTCAGTGATGCAGGAATGCCATCGATCTCAGATCCAGGTTATGAATTGGTGAAAGAAGCAATCGAACACAACATTGCCGTCATTCCACTGCCCGGGGCAAATGCCGCCCTTACGGCTCTCATCGCTTCAGGTTTAGCTCCTCAGCCATTTTACTTCTATGGTTTTCTGCATAGAGGAAAAAAAGACAAAAGAGCTGAGCTTGAAACCCTTAAATCGTTGGAGGATACATTTATCCTTTACGAATCACCTCACAGATTAAAAGAAACATTAAAAGAATTATATGCGGCTTTGGGAAATAGACAAATCGTCATCTGCCGAGAGCTCACGAAGAAGTTCGAGGAGTTCATTCGAGGTTCAATCGAGGAAGTAATCGAATGGGCGAATGAGGGAGAAGTGCGGGGGGAATTCTGCTTGTTGATCGAGGGGGCAGGTCCACAAGAGAAAGAGGAGGAAGACGCTTGGTGGAGCAGCTACTCCCTGCAAGATCATGTCCAGCACTATGTAGATGAAGAAAGCATGTCCTCAAAGGAAGCCATCAAACAAGTCTCCAAGGAGAGATCCCTCCCTAAACGTGAAGTATACCAGGCTTACCACGTGGAATAACTGCCAAACAAAAAGGCCTGAGTCGAATGGACTCAGGCCTGTCATATAGCAAAGGATTATTTTGATTGTAAAGATTCCTGAATTTCTTTCAGTAACTGATCTGCACCTTCACGGCTAAGAACTAATTTACCATTCGCAAGCTTGATGTTGTCATCAGAAACTTCACCAGTGATTTGGCAAGTCATGCTTGGCTTATATTTCTTTAAGATGATTCTTTCGTCATCCACATAAATTTCCAAAGCATCCTTCTCAGCGATACCTAATGTACGACGTAGTTCGATTGGAATAACGACACGGCCCAGTTCATCAACTTTTCTTACAATACCTGTAGACTTCATTTGAGAATCTCCTCCAAATAAATATGATTATTTATCTCTATCTGTTTCGTCAATATTCGACAAATTTCATTAACTGATACTATCATACCAACGATTAGGAATCTCGTCAATAATTAAATCTGTAAATTATTAATAATAAATGGATGTTTAAGTCTTGTTATAATAAGCTTTACGCTTTGTTGTAAAAAATTGTATTACCAATTGAATATTATTGTAATGAAAGTAATATTAAATAAGTTTGTCGAATTTTCTTTACCTAATGCACAAGTTCGACATATTTCGACAAAATCCAATGTCGTTTTCGACAAAACTTACAATCAACATTGTTTAGTTGCAGAAACCCTTTATTTTAGGTATATTTTGATGAGATAAGAGGTTAAGATGATAGGTAAGGTTAAGAATGGATGTATATAACAGACATGCCACTATAAACCATTCGGAGTCTGGTTTGGCTTTATGGGGGTAAGTGAAAAATGAGGAGGAACAGGAAGTGGAAGAAAAGTTGAACACCTTCTATATTACAACGCCGATTTATTATCCAAGTGGAAATTTACATATTGGACATGCATACACCACGGTTGCCGGTGATGCCATGGCCCGTTACAAGAGAATGCGTGGATTCGATGTCATGTACCTTACAGGGACGGACGAACATGGACAGAAGATCCAAAGAAAAGCCGAAGAAGAAGGAATCACACCTCAGGCATATGTTGACGGAATTGTAAGTGGCATTAAAGACCTGTGGGAGAAACTGGATATTTCTTATGATGACTTTATCCGGACGACGGAAAAGCGCCATAAGGATATCGTGGAAAAAATCTTCAATCAGCTTGTCCAGCAGGGCGACATTTATCTGGATCAGTATGAAGGATGGTACTGTACACCATGTGAATCCTTTTTTACGGAAAGACAATTAGAAAACGGGAATTGTCCTGATTGTGGACGCCCGGTTGAAAAAGTAAAGGAAGAGTCGTATTTCTTCAAGATGAGTAAATACGTCGATCGCCTACTTGCTTATTATGAAGAAAATCCTGAGTTCATTCAACCAGAATCCCGGAAGAATGAGATGGTGAATAACTTCATTAAACCAGGTTTGGAAGACCTTGCTGTTTCACGTACCACTTTTGATTGGGGAGTGAAGGTACCTGGTGATCCGAAGCACGTCATTTATGTTTGGATCGATGCCCTTTCCAACTACATCACGGCTTTAGGGTATGGCAGCGAACAAGACGCAAACTACTTGAAATATTGGCCGGCGGATGTGCATCTGGTAGGAAAAGAAATCGTCCGTTTCCATACGATCTACTGGCCGATCATGCTGATGGCTTTGGATCTTCCGCTTCCTAAGAAAGTCTTCGCTCATGGATGGCTTCTGATGAAGGACGGGAAAATGTCCAAATCCAAAGGGAATGTCGTGGATCCTGTTACCCTTATCGATCGATATGGTCTTGATTCTCTTCGCTACTATTTATTAAGAGAAGTGCCATTTGGATCGGACGGTGTCTTTACGCCGGAAGGATTCGTGGAGAGGATCAATTTTGACCTGGCCAATGACCTCGGGAACTTATTGAACCGGACAGTGGCCATGATCAATAAATACTTCGATGGAGTCATTCCAACGTATGTTGATTCTAATGGTGAATTTGATCAAGCACTCTGGGATATGAACAATGAAACGGTGAAGAAGTATGAAGAAGCCATGGAAAATATGGAGTTTTCAGTTGCCCTGTCCAGCCTTTGGCAGTTAATCAGCCGTACGAATAAATACATTGATGAAACACAGCCGTGGACCCTGGCGAAAGATGAAGGTAAAAAAGAAGAACTGGGAAGTGTGATGAGTCACTTGGCTGAATCATTGAGAAGAGTGGCAGTCCTTTTACAGCCTTTCTTGACAAGAACACCTAAGAAAATCTTCGAGCAGCTGAATTTGCATGATGAAAACATGCACACATGGGAAAGCCTTGAGCGTTTCGGAGCCATTCCGTCAGGCACCGAAGTAGTCAAAAAAGGGGAGCCTATCTTCCCGCGTCTTGAACTACAGGAAGAGGTAGCCTTTATTAAAGAGAAAATGCAGGGATCTGCTCCTGTCGTGGAAGAAAAGAAGGAAGTTTCCGCACCGGAAGCTTCAGAGGAAATCGGGATTGACGATTTCATGAAAGTTGAGCTTCGCGTAGCCGAGGTGATTGGAGCGGAACCGGTTAAAAAAGCCGATAAACTTCTAAAGCTGCAATTGGATCTAGGCTATGAAAAACGTCAAGTAGTATCGGGGATTGCAAAATTCTATCAGCCGGACGAGCTCGTTGGGAAAAAAGTGATCTGCGTAACAAACCTGAAGCCGGTAAAACTTCGCGGGGAACTTTCCCAAGGAATGATCCTTGCCGGAGAAGAAAATGGAACGTTATCTCTTGCTTCCATCGATCAGTCCTTACCAAATGGAACAAAAGTTAAATAAATGATTCTTTGTGATAGATCAATAAAGGGATGTTCCACGTGGAACATCCCTTTATTATATGTATATAATGAATCTGACGAATAGGGATTGTTATTAAAGGGAATTAATTATATAAGTATAATTAATAGAGAGGGATAAACAGATGATTTTGGTTCTGTCACTAAAATAGATAAAATGAAGTGTGACTGTAATGCGAACTCTGTAAATAAAAAATATCCAAAGAAACCATAATATGTAATATGAATGTTACATGAATGTGATGCTTGTCATGCGTTTTTATATTAAACTTATCTTTATTACAAGGAGTGTCTTATATGCTATTTGATACACATGTTCATTTGAATGCTGAACAATTTGACGAAGATCTGGAGGAGGTATTGTCAAGGGCAAGAGAAGCTGGAGTCGAAAAAATGGTGGTTGTCGGCTTTGACCGTCCGACCATTAATCGGGCCATGGAACTCATTGGTCAATATGATTTTCTATATGCCGCAATCGGGTGGCATCCAGTGGATGCAATTGATATGAATGATGAGGATTTAGCTTGGATAGAAGAACTTTCACAGCACCCTAAAGTCGTTGCTATAGGGGAAATGGGGCTTGACTATCATTGGGACAAATCCCCCAAGGATGTTCAAAAAGAAGTATTCCGAAAACAGATTCAACTAGCTAAGAAAGTAAAACTCCCGATCGTCATACACAACCGTGAAGCCACACAGGATATCGTGGATATTCTTAGGGAAGAAGGAGCGGAGGAAGTAGGAGGGATCATGCACTGCTTCAGTGGAAGTCCTGAAATCGCTCAAGAATGTGTAGAAATGAATTTCTATATTTCCCTTGGAGGTCCCGTAACGTTCAAGAATGCCAAGAAACCAAAAGACGTGGCAAAAGAGATCCCGCTTGAGAAGCTTCTGATTGAAACCGATTGTCCTTATCTCGCTCCTCATCCATATAGAGGGAAGAGAAATGAACCGGCTTACGTGAAGCTTGTAGCGGAACAAATCGCGGAATTAAAAGAAGTGTCTTTGGAGGAAGTAGAAAGGATCACAACAGAAAACGCAATAAAATTATTCAACATAAACTGACATCAGATATTGTCGAGAATTGAGAGAGCTTGTCCTAATAGTTAAGTAAAACAAAAAGTTCTACATAGGAATCGTGTTTCATAGGATAAACGTGTCGATAACTCTCTCTTTTCTTTTTCTTGCATTTTCTGCATAATATGTTTTGTGTTCCCCGGGTTGTAATATTTTGCTAGATTAGGTTAGAAGAAGTAAGGGTTGACAGTCACTGGATAACTCTATATAATCACTCCGAGAAAAGGAGGCGTTTTTCATGAACTTTAAAGCCATGAAAAGCCTGTTTTCCAAGTCTTTGAGTCGAAGGAAATGGATTGTTACAATCGGAACCATCGTAACATCGGCAGCTGTATTCGGAATTCTTTTTTATGAGGGATCGAAGAACACTGTAGCATTGACCTTAGACGGCGAGCAAAAAGAGATTAGGACGCATGCAAACACGATTCAAGATATATTAAAAGAATTAGAGATTTCACCCCGCTCAGAAGACTATTTGTACCCCTCGGGGAATACGAAGGTTTCAAATAACATGAATATTGTTTGGGAACCGGCAAAACAGGTAGGGATAGCAGTAGGAGGCCAGGAGAAAAAAATCTGGACGACTGCTGAAACAGTAAAAGAGTTACTCTCTGAAAATGAAATCCAAGTAGGAGAACATGATAAGGTCCAACCCGGCTTATCAGAAAAAGTAACAGGGAACATGAATGTAAAGATTGATACCGCATTTTCACTTAAGCTTGTAAACGGTGGAAAAGAGCAAAAGGTATGGTCTACTTCGACTACGGTCGCTGACTTTTTAAAGCAACAAGGAATTACACTAAAAGATTCAGACCGTGTTGAACCAAGTTTAGACAAAGTTGTTAAAGCAAATGATGTCGTAAATGTCGTTCGAGTTGAAAAAGTCACCGATGTAGTGGAAGAGACAAAGAATTTCACCGTTATTTCCAAGAAGGACTCCGACCTTTCAAAAGGAAAAGAGAAAGTCGTTCAAGAAGGCAAAAACGGAAAAGTTGAAAAGAAGTATGAAATCGTAAAAGAGAATGGTAAAGAGGTTTCCAGAAAATTAGTGAGTGAAAAAGTCGTGGAAGAAAGTCAGGATAAAATCGTCAATGTCGGAACAAAGGTTTTAGTGGCCCAGGTTTCACGTGGACGTTCTTCATCCTCCTCATCCAGTGCAGAAGCATCAGCCGCTCCTAGTGGCGGACGGGAATTCTATGTCAGTTCTACTGCGTACACAGCTTCGTGTAATGGATGTTCCGGCCATACGGCTACAGGCATCAATCTAAAATCGAATCCTAACGTTAAAGTGATCGCAGTCGATCCTTCCGTTATTCCTTTAGGTTCAAAGGTCTATGTGGAAGGCTATGGATATGCTGTTGCGGCAGATACAGGCGGAGCGATCAAAGGGAATAAAATCGATGTATTCTTCGCATCCAAATCAGACGCTTATCGTTGGGGAAGAAAAACCATCAAAGTGAAAATATTGAACTAGGAGCAGGGTGTTTTCCTGCTTTTTTTTATTTCTCGGTTAAAACCGTTATAATAGCTTTAGGTCTTCATTTATTAGACGAATTGAAGTGCAAAAATGTTTCAACTTTTTTGGAGGAATTATGAAAATCAAAGAAATCATTGTGGTGGAAGGAAAGGACGATACGGTAGCCATTCAGCGTGCCGTCGATGCAGATACGATCGAAACGAATGGCTCTGCGGTTTCTCCTGTTACTATAGAGAAAATTAAGCATGCCCAGGAAAAAAGGGGCGTTATCATATTTACGGATCCCGATTATCCGGGAGAACGAATTCGGAAGATCGTGAGTGAAGCGGTACCCGGATGCAAGCATGCCTTTGTACATAAGAAAGACGCACTGCCGAAATCAGGCAGGGGGATAGGTGTCGAACATGCAAGCCCGGACGTCATAAGGGAGTCCTTGAAGGAAGCTCATTTATTGGATGTCGATCAGCCGGAAATCATTTCGAAAGAAGATCTGATCGATGCCGGCTTGATCGGAAGCCCGCAGTCGAAGGACAGGCGAATAGCCCTTGGTGAGAAGCTTAGAATCGGATACACTAATGGAAAACAGCTGCAGAAACGTTTACGGATGTTTAATATTCAAAAAGAAGAATTTAAAAAAGCGTTAATGGAAATCATTCAGGAGGAAGAACATGCATAAAGATATTGCAACCCCGATACGAACAAAGGAAATCCTTACAAAGTACGGATTTTCGTTTAAGAAGAGTCTTGGTCAGAATTTTTTAATTGATCCCAATATTTTAAGGAACATAACGGAATATGCTGGACTATCCGAGAAAACAGCGGCTATTGAAATCGGACCTGGAATCGGAGCCCTGACAGAACATCTTGCCCGTACTTCGGGAAAAGTTGTAGCCTTTGAGATCGATCAGCGACTGATCCCGATCCTGGATGACACCCTGTCTCCTTATGATAATGTGAAAATAATAAATGAAGATATCCTTGAAGCGGATGTTGAAGCGATCATAAACAGAGAATTTGAAGGTTTCGACGATATTATGGTGGTAGCCAATCTTCCGTATTACGTCACCACGCCCATCATCCTGAAATTATTAATGGAACGTCTCCCGATCAGGGGAATATGCGTCATGCTCCAAAAGGAAGTAGGGGACCGTATTTCAGCTCAACCGGGAACAAAGGCATATGGATCACTATCCATCGCCATTCAGTATTATACAGAGGCTGAGATGGTCATGACTGTCCCTAAAACGGTCTTTATGCCCCAGCCGAATGTAGACTCTGCCGTCATCCGGCTAACGAAGCGTGAGAGGCCTCCTGTAGAGGTCATCAGTGAAGACTTCCTATTTACCGTTACACGCTCTTCCTTCGCTCAAAGAAGAAAGACGATTTTGAATAACTTAACGAGTCAACTCCCTCAGGGGAAGGAAAAGAAAGAGCTGATCCTGGAGGCATTATCCCAAGCTGGCGTCGAACCTACCCGCAGGGGGGAGACACTGACGATACAGGAATTCGGCCGCTTAAGCGATGAGTTGTACCCGAATTTCAACTAAAGCATGCATAAATGGCTAAACGTGAAGGAGCGTTTAGCCATTTTTTTGTATATGTAAACTGATCAGTCCACTCCCATTTTATTGACACGGAATATTCCGGAAGTGCATAGGTTATCACAGGGAATATTTACTTAATGGATGATAAGGAAGGGCTTTGAGAAGGGCAGGCGGATGCAGACCCTCCTCGGCTTGTTGATTTCCTATTTTGTATTATCAACCAATGTTTAGCCCATGGGAGTGACTGATGTGAATATCGAAATCAATGATGTCGTAGGTCGCCTTTCATATCGATGTGATATTTTATTCAGGGTAATAGATATCCGCATGATAGATGGTCATAAAACGGCAGTACTGTATGGTGAAGATTTTCGATTAATAGCGGATGCTCCTTTTCATGATTTGAAGAAGATGGACCCTAGAGAACAGGACCGCATTGCGCAGGAATTTCGTTCGAAAGAAGAACAATCCCTCGACCTGTTCCGACAGGATATAGAGCTTCTCAAGTATAAGCAGGAATACAGGGTCACGAATGCTTATCGAGACGATTACAACTATTTCCAAGTCCCGGGGAAAGTGCTTCATCTTGATGGAGATCCCAGCTATTTAAGAAAATGCCTAGATCTTTATGAGAAAATCGGTGTCCCGGTTAAAGGCGTACACTGTAGTGAAACAGAGATGCCTAACCAAATCGGATCCATTATCGATAAATATAGACCGAATATTATTGTATTAACAGGTCACGATGCCTACTCCAAGTCGAAAGGGGCCAAGGCTGATATCAACGCGTACCGCCATTCGAAGTATTTTGTTCAGGCAGTAAGGGAGGCCCGCAGCAAATCCCCCCACCTGGATCAGCTTGTGATTTTCGCCGGCGCCTGTCAATCCCACTTTGAATCCCTGATCCATGCAGGTGCCAACTTCGCGAGTTCCCCGTCAAGAGTCAATATCCATGCCCTCGATCCCGTTTATATCGTGGCAAAGATCTGTTTCACAGGATTTAAAGATTCGGTGAATGTCTGGGATGTCATCCGCAACACACTGACAGGAGACAAAGGATTGGGCGGAATCGAGACAAAAGGTGTTCTTCGGACGGGAATGCCATACAAAATCACAGAAGAAGAATAGGGAAGGTTCGACAAAACCTTCTAAGACCTTACAATTACTTGTAGGGTCTATTTCCTTTTCAGGTGACATATACTGGTTGGGTGGTGATTTTTTAACCTTGTCTCGACTTGTCAAGCCGCCTCCGCTTTTATTGTTTACATAATTTTTCATTCATTGGGGAATGTTAGGGTTGTAGAAAAAACGTACTTTTTGTTGAATAAAATATATTGACAGGTGTTCATGGTTCTTGTTAAAATAATAAATTTATTTGACTAAAATTACATAATGTGTTATAGTTAATAACAGTGAGGTGGAAGCGAAATGCCAAAAACATTAGCCGACATTAAAAGATCCCTTGATTCTAATCTGGGGAAACGTTTAATGCTTAAAGCAAACGGTGGACGTCGAAAAACAATTGAGCGTTCAGGTGTTCTAGCCGAAACGTATCCTTCTGTATTCGTGGTTCAGCTGGATCAAGAAGAGAATGCGTTCGAACGAGTTTCTTACAGCTATGCAGATGTTCTCACTGAGACAGTTCAATTAACATTTTATGATGAAGCAACAGGAAATATCATCTTTAGCCAGCAGTAGACAATTGTTTGCTGCTTTTTTATTTGTTTAAAAATACATGTTTTACATATGATCTTTCAACATTATTTAACCTTTCCGTACACATACTAACCCTGTGGTGCAACTAAAGGAGGTAGACAATGAGTAGAAGAAGAGGGATCATGTCTGACCAATTAAAAGAGGAAATCGCTCAGGAATTAGGGTTCTATGACGTTGTTCAGAAGGATGGCTGGGGCGGGATCACGTCCCGGGATGCAGGGAATATGGTAAAGCGTGCAGTTGAGCGCGCAAGCAGGCAGCTGTCCGAACATCATACTCACTAACTCTTTTACACATATGGATTACATCTTTTATCAGTACCATATAAAAAGGGTCGCCTAAAAAGTGTCATGCTTTTCCGGCGGCCTTTTTTTATAAGAGGCAACGCAATCTTTCCTATCATTACTTTACGTGATAAAATAACATACTTATATGAGTATGTTTAGAAGTTAACACTCTCTATAATAAGTGTATGATACAATATAACAAAGAGTATTGGTAAGAAGGTGATGATATGAGGTTATTAGTAAAGGCGCCGGCAAAAATTAACCTATCACTTGATGTTTTACATAAACGTTCAGATGGTTACCATGAAGTTGAGATGGTTATGACGACAATCGATTTAGCGGATAGAATTGAACTGACGAATCTTTCAGACGATACGATCAAAATTCTTTCCCACAATCGATTTGTGCCGGATGATGGAAGAAACCTTGCCTATCAGGCTGCACATCTGTTGAAAGAGAAATTGAACATCAAGAAGGGTGTAGCCATTTCCATCGATAAAGTGATCCCTGTAGCAGCAGGGTTGGCAGGGGGAAGCAGTGATGCTGCTGCGACCTTAAAAGGACTGAATCGATTATGGGATTTAGGTCTGAGTATGGACGAATTGGCAGAGCTGGGTGCTGAAATTGGTTCTGATGTATCCTTCTGTGTTTATGGAGGGACAGCCCTGGCGTCGGGAAGAGGAGAGAAGATCAAACATCTTCCCGCTCCCCCGAACTGCTGGGTGATTTTGGCCAAACCGACGATAGGCGTTTCAACAGCGGATGTGTATAAAAATCTGGACTTGAAAAACATACAGCATCCGGATACCAGCGCAATGGTATCAGCTTTAGAACATGGGAATTATCGTGATATTTGCTCCAATCTCGGGAATGTACTCGAATCGGTTACATTGGATATGCATCCGGAAGTATCCCAGATTAAAGATCAAATGGAGCGGTTCGGTGCCGATGCCGTTCTGATGAGCGGAAGCGGCCCGACAGTATATGGATTGGTGCAATATGAATCAAGACTTCATCGAATCTACAATGGTTTAAGAGGTTTTTGTGATCAAGTTTTCGCAGTGCGCATGCTTGGAGATTAAGAGCTCTTGCCGAAATCCGTATATTAATGATATATTTACTTTATAATATTCGGATTTAGGAGGTTTCTTTGGTGAAGTTTAAGCGCAGCGAACGATTGATTGATATGACGCACTATTTATTAGAACGGCCCCACCAACTTGTGCCCTTGACTTTTTTCTCTGAACGGTACGGTTCTGCCAAGTCTTCCATCAGTGAAGACTTGACGATTGTAAAGGAAACATTTGAGGGACGGGGTGTCGGGACGGTACAGACGGTTCCCGGGGCAGCAGGTGGAGTGAAATATGTACCAAAGGTAAACAGTCAGGAAGCGAAGGCCATGATTGAAGAGCTTTGTGTCCACCTGGAAAGCTCCGATCGTCTTTTACCGGGCGGATACCTTTATATGACCGACCTGCTTGGTAACCCCCAGCTCATGAAGAGTGTCGGGAAATTACTGGCATCTGCATTTGCTGAAAAAGATATTGATGTCATTATGACAGTGGCAACGAAGGGAATTCCGATTGCCAATGCGATTGCCTCATATTTGAATGTACCGGTGGTCATTGTCAGACGGGACAGCCGTGTAACCGAAGGATCGACAGTGAGCATCAACTATGTGTCCGGTTCATCGAAGAGAATTCAATCCATGGTTCTTTCTAAAAGAAGTTTGAAGGAAGGATCTAAAGTATTGGTTGTCGATGATTTCATGAAGGCAGGCGGAACCATCAATGGAATGAAAAACCTGTTGGAAGAGTTTTCTGCCACCTTGTCGGGAATCGGGGTTCTGGTTGAATCCAATAGCATGGACGGACGATTGGTGGATGATTATGTTTCATTGTTGAAATTGTCTGAAGTAAATGAAAAGGATAAACAGATTTCCTTAACCGAAGGAAATTATTTTCAATCCAATCTAACATTTTTACCATAAGGGGAGGCATTTACTATGCGTGTAGTTTCTACTAAGGAAGCACCGGCAGCAATCGGGCCATATTCACAAGGTATTGTCGTAAATAATTTGTTCTACAGTTCAGGACAGATTCCTTTAACGGCCGAGGGTTCAATGATCGAAGGAGATGTAGTGGAGCAGACGCATCAAGTCTTCCGCAATCTTCAAGCCGTATTATCGGAAGCTGGGGCTTCCATTGAAACAGTGGTCAAAGCAACGGTCTTCATCAAGGATATGAATGATTTCGGGGCAATCAATGAAGTGTATGGGGAATATTTCAGCAACCACAAGCCGGCCCGTTCTTGTGTGGAAGTAGCCCGCTTACCTAAAGATGCTCAGGTTGAAATTGAAGTAATCGCACTCGTGAAGTAATCTTCACGGGTGTTTTTTTGTATCAAAAAAGAAGTGTAGTTCAAATGGAATGGTTGAATGAATGGAAAAAATAAAACTTTTCAAAAAATTTTACAATTTAAGAAGGAATATCTAAATAATTCGTTGAATACATAGAGTAGATTTCATCTAGGGAAAAAGGTGGTGAACAGAATGGAAGTAACAGACGTAAGATTACGCCGAGTAAACACCGACGGTCGCATGAGAGCTATCGCATCTATTACGCTGGATAATGAATTTGTTGTTCATGACATTCGCGTGATTGATGGGAACAATGGCTTATTTGTAGCGATGCCAAGTAAGCGGACTCCGGATGGAGAATTCCGTGATATTGCTCATCCAATCAATTCGGGTACCCGCGGCAAGATTCAAGACGCCGTTTTAGCTGAGTACCACCGTTTAGGAGAGCTGGAAGAAGTTGAGTTAGAAGAAGCTGGGGCTTCCTAATAGGATCTATTGCATCAAGAGCCTACTTTTTGTAAGGCTCTTTTTTTTGTCTTCTGGAGCCCCTTTTTAAAAAGCGCTGGTTCTTACGTTTTTTGTATACCCAGGCTTATAGAATGGTGAAACCTATAAATGAACATTTTTTGGTTTTTTGTGGGAAAGAAAATTCGACATTGGGTTTCTGCTTTTCTGCGATGTCCAGCTCCGGCGGCTAGAGGCTCGAGGTCATAAGTCAAACCTGTCAAAAAGGCAAAGAGCGCCTTTCCGGTCAATTCATCTTATGCTTGTCGGGCCTGGGCAAGCCGCCTCCGCTTTTCTGCGATGTCCAGCTCCAGGGGCTTGGGGCTCGAGGTCATAAGCCAAGTAACCCAAAAAGGCAAAGAACGCCTTTCCGGGTTACTCGTCTTATGCTTGTCGCCCCAGTGCGAGCCCCTTCCGCTTTTCTGCGATGTCCAGCTCCGGCGGCTAGTCCCTCGAGGTCATAAGTCAAATCAACCAAAAAGGCAAAGAACGCCTTTCCGGTTGATTCGTCTTATGCTTGTCGGGCCTGAGCAAGCCGCCTCCGCTTTTCTGCGATGTCCAGCTCCAGGGGCTTAGGGCTCGAGGTCATAAGTCAAACATGCCAAAAAGGCAAAGAGCGCCTTTCCGGCATGTTCGTCTTATGCTTGTCGCCCCAGTGCGAGCCCCTTCCGCTTTTCGTTTGTCAAATATATGTACTTTTACATGAATCCTTGAAATGGTAGAGTTTTTAGGATATATTCGTTATGGATAAAAAGGTTATTGGAGGACCAAAAATGACAAATCGATATGCCGTTATTTTAGCTGCTGGACAAGGTACGAGAATGAAGTCGAAGCTTTATAAAGTTCTTCATCCTGTGTGTGGCAAGCCGATGGTGGAACATGTGGTCGACCAAATTTCAACACTACATATAGAGAAGACTGTCACAATCATCGGTCATGGTGCTGAGCTTGTGAAGTCGCATTTAGAAGGCAAGAGTGATTTTGCTCTACAGGCTGAGCAGTTAGGGACAGCTCATGCTGTGATGCAGTCTGAAGATGTCCTGGGTGACCTTGAAGGTACTACTTTAGTGGTATGTGGCGATACGCCGCTCATTAAAGGAGAGACGATGGAAGCGCTGGTGAAGCATCATGAAGGACAGGGTGCCAAAGCGACCATATTGACGGGGCATACGGAATCCCCTGATGGATACGGACGGATCATCCGTAACCAGGATGGATTAGTGGAACGCATTGTGGAACATAAAGATGCAAGTGAAGAAGAACGAAGTGTGAAAGAAATTAATACCGGAACGTATTGTTTTGATAATAAAGCGTTATTCGATGCCCTGAAGAAGGTTTCGAATGATAACGTACAAGGTGAATATTATTTGCCGGATGTCATTGAGATCCTTCAATCGGAAGGTGAAATCGTCAGTGCCTATCAGACAAGTGACTTTGATGAGACGCTTGGTGTCAACGATCGCGTGGCCCTTTCTCAAGCAGAGATCACAATGAAAAAGCGCATCAATGAATTCCATATGCGCAATGGTGTAACGATCAAAGATCCAAACAATACTTATATCGATGCAGATGTCACGATCGGAAGAGATACCGTGATCCTGCCTGGCACAGTGCTTCAAGGCAGCACATCGATCGGTGAAGATGCCATGATCGGACCGAACTCCGAGGTGAAGGATTGTGAGATCGGGGACCGTGCAGTCTTGAAGCAGTCTGTGGCTCATGACAGTTCGATCGGAGCGGATGTTCAAATTGGGCCATTTGCTCATATCCGCCCTGCTTCTACCATTGAAGATGAAGTGAAGATCGGTAACTTTGTAGAAATCAAGAAAGCAACATTCGGCAAAGCGAGTAAGGCTTCACATTTAAGCTACATTGGTGATGCTGAAGTCGGACGTGACGTCAACATCGGGTGTGGATCCATCACAGTGAACTATGATGGAAAGAATAAGCACCTGACAAAGATTGAAGACGGTGTATTTGTAGGCTGCAATTCTAATCTGGTTGCCCCCGTCAGCGTAGGGAAAGGTGCCTACATTGCCGCTGGTTCTACCATTACTGAGGATGTTCCCGGTGAGTCTCTTTCCATTGCAAGAGCTCGCCAAGTAAATAAAGAAAATTATGTTCAAAATCTAAATCATAAGAAATAATGGGAGGTCCACAATGCCAAACTCTTATATTAATTCCAAGTTAAAAATCTTCTCTCTTAATTCTAACTACCATCTTGCAAAGGAAATTGCTGATGAAGTAGGAGTGGAATTAGGTAAATCGTCCGTGAAACGTTTTAGTGACGGTGAAATCCAAATCAACATCGAAGAAAGTATCCGTGGTTGTGATGTATTTGTCATCCAATCCACTTGTCAGCCGGTAAATGAAAACCTGATGGAGCTTCTGATCATGGTGGATGCCCTGAAACGTGCTTCTGCCAAGACGATTAACATCGTGATGCCTTATTATGGTTATGCCCGCCAAGACCGTAAAGCTAGAGCACGTGAGCCGATCACTGCTAAATTAGTGGCGAACCTTTTAGAAACAGCCGGTGCTACACGTGTCATCACATTGGATCTGCATGCTCCTCAAATTCAAGGTTTCTTCGATATCCTGATCGATCACCTCATGGGTGTTCCGATCTTAGCGGATTACTTTGAAGAAAGAGGATTCAATACGGAAGATCTTGTTATCGTATCTCCGGACCATGGTGGGGTGACGAGGGCACGTAAGCTTGCAGAACGCTTGAAAGCGCCTATCGCCATCATTGATAAGCGTCGTCCGAAGCCGAATGTGGCAGAGGTGATGAACATCGTCGGTAATATCGACGGGAAAATCGCGATCTTGATCGATGATATCATCGACACCGCCGGTACGATTACACTTGCAGCCAATGCATTGGTTGAAAACGGAGCGAAAGAAGTCTTTGCCTGCTGTACGCACCCGGTTCTTTCTGGCCCTGCCATCGAGCGCATTGAAAACTCCAACATCAAAGAATTGGTTGTGACGAACTCCATCCCATTGGGTGAAGAGAAAATGATCGGTAAAGTGAAGTCCCTGTCAGTGGCTCCTTTGATCAGCGAAGCAATCATCCGCATCTATGAGCAACAATCTGTCAGCACGCTTTTTGATTAAGAATTAATATTTGTAGTTTGTGCATAGAAAGAAGAGCTTGTCCTTTTAATCTTAGGACCAGCTCTTCTTTTTCGTTTTCCGGCTCCTGTCGGAAAGGCTTGAAACCCTTATCTGTCAACATCCTCGAAGCACTCTTCTTGTAATGAATTGATTTTTCTATGTTTATTTCAAATCACATTAGGGTAATTACTATATATAGAACTTTAACTAACATAAAAGATTAGGGAAGGTGTTGGATTAGACATGGCAACAGAATTAAAAGCAAATACCAGGAAAGATTTTAAACGATCTTCATTAACAAAGCTGAGACATGAGGGGAATATCCCGGGAGTCGTGTACGGCTACAAAGCAGATAATACACCCATTATGGTAGATGCCATTACATTCATTAAAACCATCCGTGAAGTAGGAAGAAACGGTATCATTTCTTTAAATGTAGATGGCAATAAACAAAACGTCATTTTAAGTGATTACCAGCAGGATCATCTGAAGGATGCTGTCACGCATGTGGACTTCCTTGCTGTGAATATGTCAGAAGAAATCGATGCGGATGTTCGTATTGAGCTTGTAGGAGAAGCGGCCGGCGTGAAAGACGGTGGCGTAATGCAGCAGCCTCTGCATGAGGTATCTGTAACAGCGAAACCAAATGATATCCCTGAATCCATCGAAGTGGATGTAACCGAGCTCCAAGTGGGAGAAACGGTAACGATCAGTGATATCCGTGATAGGTATAGCGTCACTCTCAATGAAGAGGATGACCGCACCATTGCTTCCATCCTTGCTCCAAGACAGGAAGAAGAAATCGACAGTGGTGAAGAGCAGGAAGCTGGCACACCTGAGAATGAAGAAGGAAGAGAATCGGAAGCCAGTGATGAAAGCGAATCGAAGGAAGAGTAAAAAATCAATATTTTTTGGCGTAACCTTTTGCAGGTTGCGCTTTTTACGTTATTCTAGAGGTATAAGGTCAGAAGAGGTGTTAGAAATGAAATTAATCGTTGGGCTCGGGAACCCGGGATCACAATATGAGAAAACGAGACATAATATCGGTTTCGTTATTATAGATGCATTAGCCGATCGACTGGGTGTTTCGTTGAACCAGTCCAAATTTAAAGGGGTTTACGGCACATATCATCATAAGGGTGAAAAGGTCGTTCTATTAAAGCCCCTTACGTATATGAATTTGTCAGGGGAAAGCATTGTACCCCTGATGGATTATTTTGAAATTGAAGATGAGGATTTACTTGTCATTTATGACGACCTGGACTTGCCTGTAGGAAAATTAAGATTAAGGCAAAAGGGGAGTGCCGGGGGGCATAATGGCATTAAATCGACCATTGCCCATTTAGGTTCCCAGCAGTTTAATCGTCTGCGGGTGGGCATCGACCGTCCGACCAACGGAATGAGCGTGCCGGATTACGTCCTGGGCAAATTTTCGAAGGAAGAGCAGCCTGAACTGGATAAAGCCATTTCTTCAAGCGTGGAAGCGTGTGAAACCTGGTTGGATAAACCATTTCTTGAGGTCATGAATAAATTCAACTGACCATGTCATATACTGAATGTCCAGCGTCCCTTTATCGTCAATCCTTTCCGGGTCTGAATAACTCCCTTCTAACAGGTTCATACTAACAGTATAAATGTGTATGGAGGGAAAGATATGGCGATCCATTATCAGTGTCGGCATTGCGGAACGAATGTCGGGACTCTTTCAAATGTGTCCGTTCATTCCAAGCAGCTCGGAATTCATATGCTGACGGATGAAGAGCGGCTACATATGGTTCACTATCAGGACAACGGGGACATCCAAGTAAAAACGATCTGTGAAGATTGTCAGGAGAGCCTGGAGAGAAATCCGGACTATCATGAATTAGATCATATCATTCAGTAAGAACGCTTTGGTGAAGAGCCAAAGCATTTTTCTGTTTATACTTTTAGATCATTTATAGAAAGAACCACAGGGGAGGAGCGTACACTTGAAAGGTATTTTAAAGCAGGTTCACCAAAGTGAAGAACTACAGTCCATCATCGCTGGAGTGGAGGAACGTCTGTCTGAACAACTTGTGGCAGGATTATCCGGCTCATCCCGGACAGCTTATATAGCAGATGTCTATCTACAAACGAATAAATCCACCCTAGTGGTGACGCATAATTTGTTTCAGGCACAAAAAGTCTATGATGACCTCATTCAATTTTTGTCTGAGGACGAAGTATATTTATATTCTGCTAATGAGCTGATCGCAGCTGAACTAAGTGTGGCAAGTCCCGAGTTGAGGGCACAACGGATCGAAGTATTGAATAAGCTTTCCAATCATCAAAAGGGTGTCTATATTGTACCTGTTGCCGGATTGCGAAAAATCCTTCCACCTCAATCGATGTGGGCAACGAATCAGATCCGTTTTCAAATGGGTGAAGATATCGACTTGGATGAAATCTTAAATCAGCTGGTGCAAATGGGCTATCAACGGACAGGGATGGTCAGCACACCTGGTGAATTCAGCCTTCGCGGTGGGATTGTCGATATTTTTCCGTTAACCACTCAGAACCCTGTCCGGATTGAATTATTCGACACTGAAATTGATTCGATCCGCCTTTTTTCGGTTGAAGATCAGCGTTCGATTGATAAACTCAATGAGATTGAAATAGGCCCTGCGACAGAGGTCTTATTGAAGTATGAAAATATGGAGAGGCTTATTCATGAAATCAACGCAGGTCTTTCCACAAGCTTGAAGAAGGTCAAATCGGCGGCCGTAAAAGAGAAGATGACAGAGTACATAGGGTATGAGGTGAGTCAGCTCGAAAATGGGCAGGTTCCTGAGCAAATCTTTAAGTACCTGTCCCTCGCATATGAAAAGCCTAGTAGTTTGCTAGATTATTTACCAGATGACGGGGTTCTATTCTTTGATGAATACAGTCGCGTCCAGGAAATGAGTGAATCCCTGGAGAAAGAGGAAGCGGAATGGTTTACCTCCCTGCTTCAGGAAGGACAGATCATTCAAGACGTTCCTGTGTCCCACACGTTTTCTTCGTTGGTTAGTAAGACGAAGCTGCCAAAGGTGTATTTTTCATTGTTCCTGCGCCATATTCCGAATACCAGTCCACAAAACATCTTCAATGTTTCAACGAAGCCGATGCAGAATTTCCATGGGCAGATGAACGTATTGAAGGCAGAGTTGGACAGGTGGAAAAAAGGAAGATATACCGTTGTCTTGTTAGGACCGGATGAAGAACGCGTAAAGAAGCTTCAAAGGGTACTGGACGATTACAAGATTGAGATTGCCTTTGTCGAAGATGGAGATAAGCTCCTGCCGGGAACGATTCAGATGATCAATGGAAGCCTGACAAGCGGATTTGAGCTCCCTCTTCAGAAACTTGCGGTTATTACAGAAGAAGAATTGTTCAATAAGAAAACCCAAAAGAAGCCGAGAAGGCAGAAACTTTCAAACGCAGAGAGGATCAAAAGTTACTCTGAGCTGAAAGTCGGGGACCATGTGGTTCATGTGAATCACGGGATCGGTAAATTCCTTGGGATCGAAACATTGGAGATCAACGGGGTGCACAAAGATTATCTCCATGTGAAGTATCAGGGGAATGACAAACTTTATGTACCGGTTGACCAAATTGAACTGGTCCAGAAATATGTTGCCTCGGAAAATAAGGATCCAAAGCTTTATAAACTGGGTGGAAGTGAATGGAAGAAGGTCAAGTCGAAGGTTCAATCTTCCGTTCAGGATATCGCCGATGATTTGATCAAGCTTTATGCTGAACGGGAAGCGGCAAAAGGCTATGCCTTCTCTCCTGATGGTGACATGCAGAGAGAATTTGAAATGGCTTTCCCTTATGAAGAAACAGATGATCAACTGCGCTCTGTCAGTGAAATCAAGCACGATATGGAAAGAGAACGTCCGATGGACCGCCTGTTGTGTGGGGACGTAGGATATGGAAAGACCGAGGTTGCGATCAGGGCTGCCTTCAAGGCGATTGCAGACGGAAAACAGGTGGCGATCCTCGTGCCCACCACCATCCTTGCTCAACAGCATTATGAAACCATCAAAGAGCGTTTTCAGGACTTCCCTGTGGAAATCGGTTTATTAAGCCGTTTCCGAACGAGGAAGCAGCAGCAGGAAACAACGAAGGGTCTTAAGACCGGAACGGTGGACATTGTAGTGGGAACCCACCGACTTCTCTCAAAAGACATTCAATACCGTGATATAGGACTCTTGATCATCGATGAAGAACAAAGGTTCGGTGTCACGCATAAAGAGAAGATCAAACAATTAAAAACGAATATCGACGTTCTGACCTTAACGGCCACGCCGATCCCCCGTACCCTTCATATGTCGATGCTCGGTGTAAGGGATTTATCGGTTATTGAAACGCCGCCTGAAAACCGGTTCCCGGTTCAGACCTACGTAATGGAGTACAACGGTGCCCTGATTAAAGAAGCGATTGAAAGGGAAATGGCGAGGAATGGCCAAGTGTATTTCCTCTATAATCGTGTAGAAGACATTGAAAGAAAAGCCGATGAGATCTCCATGCTTGTACCGGATGCCCGGATTGCCTATGCTCACGGTCAAATGAGCGAGAATGAGCTCGAAGCCGTCATCCTGAGCTTCCTTGCAGGAGAATACGATGTACTGGTCACGACGACGATTATTGAAACGGGTGTCGACATCCCGAACGTCAATACGTTGATTGTGTTTGATGCCGACCGGATGGGCTTATCCCAGCTTTATCAGCTTAGGGGACGTGTTGGGCGTTCAAACAGAGTTGCCTATGCCTATTTTACTTATCGTAAAGATAAGGTCCTGACAGAAGTGGCAGAAAAACGATTGCAGGCGATTAAAGAATTCACGGAACTGGGATCGGGGTTCAAAATTGCCATGCGTGACTTGACGATCCGTGGAGCGGGTAATCTCCTCGGGGCGCAGCAGCACGGATTCATCGATTCTGTCGGATTCGACCTGTACTCCCAAATGCTGAAAGAAGCCATCGAAGAACGAAAAGGAGATCTTCCGAAGCAGCCTGAATCAAGCTTTGAAGTGGACATTGAAATCGACGCTTATATTCCGGATGATTATATTAAAGATGGTCATCAAAAGATCGAAATGTATAAACGGTTCCGCTCCATTTCTACCCTTCCTGAAATCGAGGAGCTTGAAGAAGAGATCCTGGACCGGTTCGGTGAATATCCGGAAGAGGTGGGTTACTTATTCCTCATCTCTGAAATGAAGATCTATGCGAAGAATACAAAGCTCGAATCCATCAAGCAGGATAAGAAAACGGTGAATATCTTTATGTCACCGGAAGGAACGGCACAGATCGACGGCTCCAAAGTATTCAATCTTTGCAACAAACACGGCCGTGCAGTCGGACTTGGAATGGAAGGCTCCAAGCTTAAGATATCGATTAATACAACACGCTTGGAACCGTCCAAATGGTTTAACATGGCATATGACATCATCAAACATCTGGATGAAGCGGTAAAAATAGAAGAAAACGTGTGATCATTTCATCAATTCGACACAAACCAGTGGCATTTCTTCCCTTCGTTATAAGAATGTAACCAAAATGTAAACGCGTGGATTGTTTCACTCTACTATGATAAGGGTATTAGTATTTATGCAGCTGCCAACAATGGAAAAAGATACCTGCATTAGAATTTTAGTGAAATTACAGAAAAAATAACTGAATGTGTATAGAACTTCTAAGTTGTAAGATACTAAACTCAACAATGGTAAAGTATTCAACAAGGATGCATTGCCAAATAAAAATCATCTGATGAAAGTGAGGCAACTATAGATGAAAGCAACTGGTATTGTTCGTCGTATTGATGATTTAGGACGTGTCGTCATTCCGAAAGAAATTCGCAGGACATTAAGGATTCGCGAGGGAGATCCCCTGGAAATCTTCGTTGATCGTGACGGAGAAGTCATCTTAAAGAAATATTCCCCAATTAGTGAACTTGGTGACTTTGCTAAGGAATATGGCGAAGCATTGTACGACAGTCTGGGAAGTGCCGTGTTAATTTGTGATCGGGATGCTGTCATCGCCATCTCCGGCGCTTCAAAGAAAGAGTATTTAAATAAGAACATCAGTGAACTCATCGAGAAGGTAATGGATGACCGCACGTCTCTATTACACACTCAACAGGGACAAGCTGAGCTTGTTGAAGGACACGGTGAGGATCTTGCTTCCTATACGATTGCTCCGATTGTCGCAAATGGAGATCCGATTGGTGCCGTTGCGATTTTCTCAAAGGACCGTACAGTAGGCGAAGTGGAACAAAAGGCAGTAGAAACGGCAGCTGGCTTTTTAGCAAGACAAATGGAGTCATAACGTAAAGGAGTGGCAAATCGCCGCTCTTCTTTTTTTTGTCGTCATCCCCATTCGAGAAAACATACAACCCTTTATGGTAAAATGACCAGTATATAAATGATTTTTCTTCGGTCTGTCAAGACTTGAAGCAAGAGGTATAGAAAGGCAGGAAAACGGGTTGAGTCAGAAGTACTCCTCCAGCCGGTTTTTGAAAGGGGCCATGGTATTAACGGTTGCGGCATTGGTAACCAAATTATTAAGTGCCGTTTATCGGATCCCTTTTCAAAATATTGTTGGAGATATCGGGTTTTATATATATCAGCAGGTGTATCCGTTCTACGGAATAGCCATCGCTCTATCCACCTACGGATTCCCTGTCATCATTTCAAAGATGGTTGCAGAGAAATTAGAAGGAGAGGATGAAGAGGGTGCAAAGAGAGTGGCCGTCACCTCCTTTTTATTCCTTTGTTTCGTTGGTTTTTCCTGGTTTCTGCTCGTCTACTTCGGTTCAGGCGTAATCGCACGTTGGATGGGAGATCCCCTGCTGAAGCCGTTACTTCAAGTGATTTCTTTATCGTTCCTATTATTAGCCCCCCTCTCCGTCATCAGGGGGTATTATCAAGGGAAAGAAGATATGGTGCCAACAGCTGTTTCCCAAGTGACGGAACAAGCAATCAGGGTGGCGACGATTCTGATTTTTTCGACCATCCTTGTATCTCAAGGGTACTCTTTATACATGACAGGGAAAGGTGCGCTGTTCGGGTCGATTACCGGTGGTCTGGGCGGACTTCTTGTTCTTCTTACTTTTCTAACTGCACGGAGGGAAAAGCTGTTTTCACGTAAATATCTTTCTCTTCCTGCCGATTACGCACAGATCTGGTCCCGGTTATTCAAAAATGGAACAGCTATCTGTGTAAGTGCCATGTTGCTTGTCTTACTCCAATTTGTGGATTCATTAAATGTCTACTCCCTTCTTCTGTCATCAGGGATGGAAGCGGAAAGCGCGAAAACGTGGAAGGGGATTTATGACCGGGGACAACCCTTTGTCCAGCTCGGGACGGTAGTGGCTACTTCCATTTCACTGACCATCGTTCCATTGGTGACAAATGCCTATCTCAAAAGAAGAGAATCATTAGTAAGGGAGTACAGTCAGCTTTCCCTTAAGATCAGCATCACCATCGGATTCGCTGCCACGCTGGGAATCATCAATATCATGGTACCGACCAATACGATGCTATTTGAAAATGCCCTCGGTTCCAAGGTCATCGCTGTCTTCTGTCTATCGATATTCTTCAGCTGCCTTATTTTGACGTTTGCAGGCATCTTTCAGGGAATCGGGAGAATTTATTACCCGGCATTCTGTATCCTGATGGGGATTTTAGTAAAATACCTCGGAAATGCCTGTCTCATCCCAGTGATGGGAGTCATGGGGGCATCGATCTCGACTGTTGGCTCTTTAAGTATCATTGCCATCATGATGGTGATCAAGCTTAGAAAATGGTTTCCGATCCGATTCTTTACGTTCTCTTTTTATAAGACATTGCTGCTGAGCGGAGCGGCCATGACGATTGGTTTACAGGGGCTGTTGTGGATATATGATACACTTTTGGATAATGGAATGCCCGGGCGTCCGCTTTCCGTCCTTTTTTCAATAGGAGGCGTTTGTATCGGCGGCATCCTTTTTTTGATCGTGTTTTTAAGAGGGAATGTCCTTTCAAGAGAAGACATCAGTTTCTTGCCCTTTGGGAGTAAATGGGTGTGGTTGATGAATAAAGTTCAGCCGAATAATAAGTAGCGAGGAGATTAACATGAATACGATAACGATCGTCGGGTTAGGCGCAGGAGATTTAGAACAATTACCATTGGGAGTATACAGGAGGATTAAGAACAGTTCACACCTTTACTTGAGGACAGATCAGCATCCCGTCGTAAAGGATTTAATAGCAGAAGGGATCACCTATCATTCTTTCGATGCTGTCTATGAAAAACATGATCAGTTCGATCTCGTATATGAAGAGATTGTTCAAAACCTGATCACGGCATCAGAAGAGCATTCCCTTGTCTATGCCGTTCCGGGTCACCCATTGGTTGCAGAAAAGGCTGTCCAAATGCTGTTGGACCTACATAAAGAAGGAAAGATACACGTTGAAATCGGCGGTGGACAGAGTTTTATAGATGCCTTGTTTGCTTCTGTAGGAGCGGATCCGATTGATGGATTCCAGCTCCTTGATGGTACCAGCTTAAAGCTTCATGATATCCATATGAACCAGCAGCTCATCATCGGGCAGGTGTATGATGCCTTCATCGCTTCTGAAGTGAAGCTCACTCTGATGGAGCTTTATCCATATGATTATGAGGTCTCCCTTGTAACGGCTGCCGGAAGCACGGAAGAAAAGGTGGAGCGGATCCCGCTGGTGGAGCTTGACCGGGTTGCGGGTCTCAGTAATTTGACAAGCCTCTATGTTCCGGCGGTCGAGGAAATGGAATCCTCCTTTAAGCAATATGCGACATTAAGGGAAATCATTTCGACGCTTCGCGGACCGAATGGCTGCCCATGGGACAAAGAACAAACCCACCATTCACTCAAGAAATATCTCCTTGAGGAAACATATGAGCTACTGGAAGCCATCGAGGAAGAAGATATTGATCATATGATCGAAGAGATGGGGGATGTCCTCCTTCAAATCATGCTCCATGCACAAATAGGCGAGGATGAGGGCATGTTCACCATGGAAGAAGTCATCGAAGGACTGGCGTCCAAGATGGTCCGGAGACATCCTCATGTATTCGGAACTGTTCAAGTGGAAAACACGGAGCAGGTGAAAGCAAACTGGGACGAAATCAAGAAACGTGAAAAACAGGACGACAGGGAACCGATGCTTAAGAACGTGGCAAAAGGTATGCCTGCTCTCATGAAGGCATTTGAATATCAGAAAAAAGCTGCAAAAGTGGGCTTTGATTGGGCAGACCCTAAAGGTGCCTGGGAGAAAGTATGGGAAGAATTAAAGGAATTTGAAAGAGAAGTCGAGAATAATAGTGAACACGACATGAAAAAAGAATTTGGAGACGTGTTATTCGCTCTGATCAATGTGGCCAGATTTTATAAGATTTTCCCTGAGGAAGCCTTAGCCATGACGAACACGAAGTTTTACCGCAGGTTTTCCTATGTGGAAGAACAAGTAATGAAATCGGGTAAGCGTTTTGAAGATTTTACATTGGAAGAGTTGGACCGATTTTGGAACGAAGCGAAAAAGATGAATATCGAATAAGGGGAAATGTACAATGGTATCCATGAGATTAGATAAATTTTTAAAAGTATCCAGACTCATAAAAAGAAGAACCCTGGCGAAAGAGATTGCCGACCAGGGACGTATCACTGTGAATGGGCAACAGGCCAAAGCAAGCTCCAATGTAAAAGTAGGGGATGAATTAAGCGTAAGGTTTGGCCAGAGAATTATGAGGGTAAAGATTGAAAGGCTTCTTGAAACAACGAAAAAAGAAGAAGCAAGCGGGCTTTATTCCGTCCTTTCAGAGGAAAGGGTCGAGGAAACGGAGTAAGGGATACATAGCATTTGGCCTGTTATTTGGTTCTATTTTTCCCCTATACACATAAACATAGTTACAAAGCTTGTACTATGGGAATGTGAGGGATGGATATGAATCAATATGATGGAAACAAAGATAAAACCTTTCAGGAACATGACGTAATGATGAGGGGCCGCAAGCTGCTTGATATTACAGGAGTGAAGCAAGTGGAAAGCTTCGATAACGAAGAGTTCCTCCTTGAAACCGTCATGGGATTCCTCTCCGTCAGGGGCCAGAATCTTCAAATGAAAAATCTGGATGTGGATAAAGGCATCGTCTCTATAAAAGGAAAGGTGTTCGATCTCGTCTACCTGGATGAACAAAACGGGGAGAAGGCTAAAGGCTTCTTTAGCAAGCTGTTTCGATGACCCTCTCGACCCAGTTCTATACCATGCTCTCCATGATCGGCATGGGGGCACTATTTGGTATGACGTTGGACACGTATTCCCGGTTTTTACACCGGTCCGAGAGAAAACGGTGGCTTGTATTCATCAATGACATCATGTTTTGGGTTTTGCAGGCACTGGCGATTTTTTATATTTTATTCGTCGTGAATTTCGGTGAGATCCGCTTTTATATTTTCATTGCGCTATTATGCGGATTTGCCGCTTACCAGGCGTTGATCAAGCAGCATTATTTGGCGTTCCTTGAACGCCTGATATTGTTTTTTATCTCCCTGTATAATTTCGGAGTGAAAATGGTGAAAAGATTGATTTATTCACCGATAAAATGGATGATTGTGCTTCTGATCACGATTGTATTATCTATAGGAAAAGGGCTCTTATCCGTCATATTATTCTTTTTAAAGGTGATCATGAAAGTGATGCAATGGGCGATTAAGCTCGTAATCACACCGATATGGTGGATATTGAAGGGTATTTGGAATTTATTGCCGAAAAATCTTACAAAAAGAGTCGAGAAGTTATATAATAAAGTGGCAGGAATTTTTAAAGCGTACATCAAAAAAGTATATAGAGTGGTAGAAAAGTTCAAAAAGAAACCTAAAGATAAAGAATAGGGCTTAAGGCTTTGCCACTCCATATTGTAAAGGAGGTTTGGGAATGAGAAAAAACGTGACACCAATGGAAAATGAATATGTCCGCCATCAGGAGCATATGCATAAATCTTCTTCTAAGAGAAAAAAGCGTTTGGTCCGTCGATTAGCAGTTTTCTTTGTTTTAGTGTTGGCAATTAGTGGATTTTTAATCTCGACCCTCATTTCCAGAGCCCAGGTTTTAGAAGATAAACAAACGGAAAAAGCACAATTGGAAAAAAAGTTAGAAAACCTGAAAGATAAGCAATCAGCCTTGGAAGAAGAGATTGTGAAGCTTAACGATGATGAATATATAGCCAAACTGGCGCGCCGGGATTACTTTTTATCAGATGAAGGTGAGATTATTTTCAACATACCTGAGACAGATAAAGAGAAAGAAGAAGAGGTGTCTTATTGACACTCTTTTTTTTAATTGGCTATAATATATAGTAAGGTTTATCTTTTATAATTTTAAGGAGGAGCATTTCTTTTATGTCAATCGAAGTAGGCAGCAAGTTACAGGGTAAGGTAACAGGTATTACAAATTTTGGAGCGTTCGTGGAATTATCGGAAGGTTCAACAGGATTAGTTCACATTAGTGAAGTTGCAGACAACTATGTTAAGGATATTAACGAACACCTTAAAGTCGGCGACGAAGTAACGGTTAAAGTTATTAATGTTGAGAAAGATGGAAAGATCGGTTTATCCATCCGTAAAGCGAAAGATCAACCACAACGCCCGCAGCGCCCTCAGCGTCCTCAGCGCCCGCGTACTAATAATAAACCGAACGACACTCGTACGAAAGAAAGTTTCGAACAAAAGATGGCACGTTTCTTGAAAGACAGTGAAGATCGTTTATCATCTTTAAAGAAAAATACTGAGTCTCGTCGTGGTGGAAAAGGGGCGAAAAAAGGTTAACTTGCTGTCTATTAACCCATATAGCAGGTTGTGAACGGAAAACAGGCATACCCATTCTGATGGGTATGCCTGTTTTTTTATATTATTGATAGACATCAACACAGGAGAATCCCCTCCTCCTATCGAATAGGTAAAGATAAATAACGTGAGTGGGGGCAGAATGGATGAAATACGAACAGATTATCGATCACTATGAGTCATTTAAGATGTGGTTGGAGGAATTGAAGCTGCTAAGTGAAGTTGAATGGTTCAAGCCTATGGAAGAAGATAAATGGTCGATCGCTGCCAATATAGCCCACATCATTAAATGGGATCAATATTCTTTACAGGAAATTCTCCCTCATGTTTCAGAAGGGGCAGAACTACCACCCTTTCCTGATTTCCAGAAATTTAATGGAGAAGCGGAAGACTATGCCCATCATGTAGTGAATCAGGGAGATTTGATCAAAGAAGGGATCAGAACAAGGGATCTGATGATCACTTATGTAAAAAACGTACCGGAATATGATTTCGGGCAATCGTTCAAAGTCGGGGATCAAAGCTTCACCCTGGAAGAATTTTTCGAAGACTTCATCAGTCACGATAAGCACCACCAAGAGCAGATCGAAGAATTGGTATCTGCTGAAAAGGTTTGACACGAAAATAGAATAAACAAAAAAGACTATCATCATGATAGTCTTTTTTCTATGACCCGTACGGGATTCGAACCCGTGTTACCGCCGTGAAAGGGCGGTGTCTTAACCGCTTGACCAACGGGCCGACACAATATGGTAGCGGCGGAGGGGATCGAACCCCCGACCTCACGGGTATGAACCGTACGCTCTAGCCAGCTGAGCTACACCGCCATATGGATATGCGCCTTTTTGGCACAAAAACTATGATACCTAGAAAGGGTTTGCTTGTCAATATACAATCATAAAGAAATTGTCAAAATTCCCTTAAGCAACGATACGTAAGGAATTTGAAAGAAAAAACACGGGAATATACGGGGAACCTTCATGAATATTCTGAATATTTTACCGGAAACCATAGAAAGACGTCGAAACATTCTTGGAATGCATTCCCTCATTTTGACAAAGTTTTGAGCTTGTACCCTTTATACTGAACAAAAAAGAAATGGGGAGTGTTTCATACATGGGGAAAGTCGATCAGTCGATCATCGAACCAGTTCAGAACGTAGACATTGAACACACGAGGGTGGAACTGTCCAAGGGGATCCGGTCCATTTATTCAAAGCTTGAGTGGTTATTCGTAGAAAAGGGGGTTGCTTTATTCGTCATCGGGTTTCTTCTCGGAAGAGCTTTAATCCTTTCACATCTGACACCTTTTGCTCTGCCATTCTTTGCGTCGGTTTATATTATACGGAGAGAGAAGTCACCGATCGCACTCATGGGGTTGCTGGCAGGAGCGCTCACCTTATCCATTCCTAGTATCAGTTATACGTTTGTCAGTGCGGTATTATTCCTGTTAACGTATCGATTATCCCAAAAATATCACAAGAATAATGTGAGGGTTGTCGCCTTCTATGTGTTCTTTACGGTGATGGCTGCAAAGCTTGGGTTCGATTATATCCAACAGGGACAGGCCTTGACGATCTATAACGGGGTCATGGCGGTCATTGAAGCAAGTCTTGCGTTTCTCTTAACGTATATCTTCATCCAAAGCGTCCCCCTTGTCACGGTTCAGCGCAGAAGGAAATCACTGAAAACAGAAGAAGTGGTGAGTTTGATCATCCTCCTGGCCTCGATCATGACGGGAACGATCGGATGGTCCGTATACAATTTGTCTGTAGAACATGTGTTATCAAGGTATCTGGTACTGTTGTTCTCCTTTATCGCAGGCGCCACAGTGGGCTCGACGGTAGGGGTCGTGACCGGCCTCGTCTTCAGTTTAGCCAACGTTTCAAGCTTTTATCAAATGAGCTTGCTTGCTTTTTCCGGACTTCTGGGCGGACTCATGAAAGAAGGGAAGAAATTCGGAGCGGCAATCGGTTTGTTAATCGCTACATTGCTGATGGGTATGTACGGGGATACGGATACAGTCATAACGAAAACCCTTTATGAATCGGGGGTAGCGATATTACTCCTATTTCTCACCCCTCAAAGTTTAACGTCTAAAATCGCGAGGCATATACCGGGTACAGCTGAATACCAGCAGGACCAACAGGGGTATATGCGCCGGGTGAGGGATGTGACCGCCAACCGGGTCACTCAATTCTCGTCAGTGTTTCAAGCTCTTTCGAACAGCTTTCAACAAATAGAAGACCGGTTTGAAGAGGAGGAAGATAAAGAATTTGACTATTTTCTCAGCAATGTCACGGAGAAGACGTGTCAAACCTGCTTTAAGAAGGATCAGTGCTGGGCGCGGAATTTCGATAAAACCTATAATCTCATGAAAGAAGTGATGACTGAGTATGATCAGGGAAGGGTCCCCCTTTCCCCTAGGCTTGCAAGAGAAGTAGAAAAGCATTGTACGAGAGAGAAAAAGCTGAAGGATACGATCTATCAGGAGCTTACTTTCTATCAGGCCAATCTGAAATTGAAGAAACAGGTCCAGGAAAGCAGGAAGCTTGTGGCTGACCAGTTGCTTGGTGTGTCCGAAGTCATGGGGAATTTCGCGAAAGAAATCCAGAGAGAAAGGGAGAATCATCATATTCAGGAAGAGCAGATCCTGGCGAGTATCGGAGAGTTCGGAATCGAGATCGAAAATATAGAAATCTATAATCTGGAGCAAGGGAACGTCGATATTGATATGACCATGCCTTATTGCGGGGGTCACGGACAGGGGGAAAAGCTCATCGCACCCATGTTATCGGATATTCTAGGGGAAAACATCGTCGTACAAAAGGAGGAGTGCGCTCAATTTCCGAACGGTCAGTGTCACGTAACCTTTCAATCTGCCAAGAAATTTGTCGTCGATACAGGGGCATCCCATGCTGCAAAAGGAGGCGGACTGGTTTCAGGAGACAGTTACTCCATGATTGAATTGGGAAGGGGGAAGTATGCCGTTGCGATCAGTGACGGGATGGGGAACGGTGAACGGGCCCATTACGAGAGCAATGAAACACTGAGGCTATTGAAAAAGATCCTGGAATCGGGGATCGAAGAACAGGTGGCGATCAAGTCCATCAATTCGATTCTTTCCCTCAGAACGAATGATGAAATTTTCTCCACACTGGATTTAGCCATGATTGATCTTCAGAATGCGTCTTCGAGGTTCTTAAAAATAGGTTCGACCCCAAGCTTCATAAAGCGGGGGGATAAAATCCTTAAGGTGGAAGCCAGTAACTTGCCGATGGGGATGCTTCAGCAGGACTTTGATGTCGATGTCGTCTCGGAGCAGCTGAAAGCGGGAGATCTTCTCATCATGATGAGTGACGGTGCCTTTGAGGGACCGAAGCATGTAGAAAATTATGACCTGTGGATGAAGCGGAAGATAAAAGAACTTGAAACCGATGATCCACAGGAAGTGGCAGACATATTAATGGAGGAGGTCATCCGGTCGAGCTCCGGATTAATAGAGGATGATATGACGATTGTGGTATCGAAAATCAAACATAACATACCGAAGTGGTCATCCATCCCCATGCAAAAATCGAAGACGAAAGATAAAATTTCCTAGGATCCGCACCCTTTAAAATAGTTAACTAGAGTATAAATCCCTCCTTATTCGGCGAAGATGATAACAACTTTAGAATGAGGAGGGGAGTCTGATGAAGCCAGGTACACTTCGTCAAATTCTTTTAATTACGGATGGTTGCTCGAACCAAGGAGAAGATCCAATTGCGATGGCGGCCCTTGCCAAGGAGCAGGGGATCTCGGTCAATGTAATTGGAGTAATGGACAATGACGTCATAGATGATAATGGGATGCAGGAAATTGAAGGGATTGCTCTATCGGGGGGTGGGGTGAGCCAGATCGTATATGCACAACAGCTTTCACAAACAGTACAGATGGTTACACGTAAAGCCATGACCCAGACCTTGCAGGGAGTGGTAAATAAAGAGTTGAAACAAATCCTCGGGAAATCTGCTTCCATGGAAGAGCTTCCTCCCGAACAGCGTGGAGAGGTTATGGAAGTCGTGGATGAACTGGGTGAATCCGTCGATATGGAAGTGTTGATTCTTGTCGATACGTCTGCAAGCATGAAGCACAAGCTTCCGACGGTCAAAGAAGCCCTACTGGATCTGTCATTAAGCTTAAATGCACGCATGGGCGATAATAAGTTTTCTGTGTTTGTATTTCCCGGGAAACGACAAGATGTCGAAAAATTGCTGGATTGGACACCAAGGCTTGAAACACTGACGAGTATTTTCTCTAAATTGTCTCCAGGCGGTATCACTCCAACCGGGCCGGCGATCTCAGAGGCCATTACACACTTTAAGAAAAAACGTTCATTAAGGGGATTGCTCTCTCGTGGCGATGATGAACAATACTTCGAAGAAACCATTTAGTTTTCCCCCTGGAACAGTTATAAGAGGCAAGTGGTATAAACATATTTATACGATTGTAAAAGAATTGGGGTATGGGGCGAACGGGATTGTATACCTTGTGCAAGGGTCCTCGGGATACCAGGCGTTGAAAATGAGTGACAGCAATGTATCGATAACATCTGAAGTCAATGTATTAAAAGCTTTCTCAAAGGTCCAAGGTGCCCCCCTTGGGCCCAAGCTTCTTGATGTGGACGATTGGGAAGTAAGGAGTCAAAAAATCCATTTCTACGTGATGGAATATATACAGGGAACCGATCTCCTGTCGTTTGTTCAATCAAAGGGATTCTCCTGGACAGGTGTCCTCGTCGCCCAACTCCTGACAGACTTGGAGCGGATTCATAAGGAAGGATGGGTCTTTGGGGATTTAAAGCCTGAAAACTTAATTGTGACGGGTCCCCCTTACAGAATTCGCTGTATCGATGTTGGGGGGACGACCATTAATGGACGGGCGATCAAGGAGTTTACGGAGTTTTTTGATAGGGGATATTGGATCGGGGGATCCAGGAGGGCGGAACCTTCCTATGATCTTTTCTCAGTAGGGATGATTCTTATCAATTTGGCCCATCCAACGCGTTTCACCAAGATCGGGGAAGGGAATATAAAACAACTGAGGCAGGCTGTGGATTCAAAGGACCAGCTGAAAAAGTTTGCAGGGACAATCCTTGCTTCCCTTGAAGGTACATTTCAATCTGCCAATGAAATGAGAGAGAGTCTTTTACATGGACTTTCTCATGCCCAGCCGGTGCAGCAGACGAAGCCTAAACCGAAGGCCAAAAGATCCGTTCCGCAAAACTCTACTGTAAGAACATCTTCCCCCCACCCAAGCAGATATCAAAATCAGCGGAATAAAAATTCTAGTCACTTTCTGGAGACTGTGCTTGTTGTGATCATTGTATCGCTCCTGTACGTTTTGTATATTTATGGAGAATTACTGTAGCATGACGGTGTGAGAAAGTAGTAGAAATTGATACAATGGGGAAAATGGTTTTAGGAAGAGGAAGCACAATGTTAGAGCATACGACAAAACGATTCATTCAAGATCACCGGCTCATTCAAAAGGGCGACCGCATTCTGGTAGCCGTATCAGGCGGTCCCGATTCCCTGGCGCTGCTGCACTTTCTTGACTCGAACAAAGGAGAGTTAGGGGTGGAAGTGGCGGCGGCCCATCTGGATCATATGTTCAGGGGGGACGAATCCTTTCAGGAGCTTCAGTTCGTCCGGGATTTCTGTCATCAGCGGAATATCCCTTTTTACGGAGAAAGAGTGGATGTTTCGAAGGAGATCGAAGCCGTAAATGGCAGCATGCAGGATATGGCCCGAAAGATCCGTTACGGGTTTCTGAAGGAAGTCATGAGAGAGATATCAGCTACTAAGCTTGCCCTGGGTCATCACGGGGATGATCAAGTCGAAACCATCCTGATGAAATTGACAAGAGGGGCATCGGGGGCGAGTAGAGCCGGCATACCCCTGAAACGATCATTTGCTGACGGTGATATTATCCGGCCTTTCCTGACTGTGACGAAAATGGAGATCGAGAACTATTGTGAAAAACATGATCTTGAGCCGCGAAGAGATCCCAGTAACCAGAAGGAAGTTTATACAAGGAATCGGTTTAGAAAGAGAATCCTTCCATTCTTAAAACAGGAAAACCCTCATGTTCATCTTCAATTCCAACGATTTAGTGAAGAATTGGCAGAAGATGAGGCATATTTAGAGGAATTAACAAAGGAAAAGTTGAATAAGGTATGGAATAACACCGGGGATTACTCCTCCATACATATCGATGGTTTTCTTGCAATGGCTCAGCCTTTACAAAGAAGAGGGATTAATCTAATATTAAACTATCTTTACAAACTAAGACCATCTTCCTTATCGTCTATACATATTTACGATGTATTGGGTATTTTAAAAGGAAAAGCGCCGAATGCCAGCATAGACTTACCAAAGGGGCTTAAGGTAACACGTGCGTATCATACATGCTATTTTCACTTTGGAGAATTAGCCTTAACCGAGGTTCCCTATTGTTATGAGCTGCAGGTTGATAAGGGGCTGGACATTCAAGGTGAATATCAGTTTCATCTCTATTCTTCCCCGTACACCCCGGGCTGTACCAGTGATGTGATCTATCTTGATCCACGCTCTGTGTCCCTCCCTCTTTACGTGCGAACGAGAAGAAAAGAGGATAAAATGAAAGTGAAGGGGATGGAAGGCTCCAAGAAGCTGAAAACCCTCTTTATCGATCATAAACTTCCCGCTCACCTTCGTGAGGAGTGGCCGGTTGTAGTGGACGCTGAACAACATATACTCTGGGTTCCGGGCATGAAGAAGTCTATTTACGATTTGGGAGAAGAGCAGGAAAATAGTTTAGTACTACAATTTACAAGCAATCATCTTCTAGGAGGCAGTTGAACATTGTTAAACCAAGATATTGAGAAAGTGTTAATTTCAGAAGAAGAACTTCAAGAAAAGATCAAAGCGTTAGGTGCACAATTAACAGAGGAATATCAAGATCGTTTTCCTTTGGCGATTGGCGTTTTAAAAGGTGCGATGCCATTTATGGCTGACCTTTGCAAGCGCATGGATACCCATATGGAAATGGATTTCATGGATGTATCCAGCTACGGGAACTCTACTGTCTCTTCCGGAGAAGTAAAGATTGTGAAAGATTTAGATACCAAGGTGGAAGGCCGGGATATCCTCATCATTGAAGATATCATCGACAGCGGATTGACATTAAGTTATTTGGTAGAGCTTTTCCGCTATCGTAAGGCAAAATCCATCAGCATTGTGACTCTGCTTGACAAGCCAACCGGTCGTAAAGCAGATATCAAAGCGGACTATGTGGGCTTTATTGTTCCTGACGAGTTCGTGGTCGGATATGGCCTTGATTACGCTGAAAGATATCGTAATCTGCCGTATATCGGTGTTTTAAAACCAAGAGTGTATACAACAGGAGAATAAGTATATTCTAAAGAGGAATCTTGTAAGTGCAATTTGTTGTAATGCCATGATTTTCTATGATACTATTTTACTTAGTTTGTTTACCCGTGGGAGGAGGTAAGGGATGAACCGGATCTTTCGAAACACCATATTCTATTTACTGGTCTTTTTAGTGATCATAGGTGTGGTGAGTTATTTCAGTAACAACAACGAGCCAACCAAAAATATCGAGTACAGTACATTTATTAATAACCTTGAAGACGGAGATGTTTCTTCTTTTTCAATTCAACCTGGCAGAGGTGTTTATGAAGTAAAAGGACAGATGGAAGGGGCTAAAGAAGGAGAGTACTTCTTGACCTATGTCCTTACTACAGATGGAAAGCTGATGGATAAGATCAATGCGGCTGCGTCAGAGCAGGGCATTGATGTGGAAGTGTTACAGGCCAAGGAAACAAGCGGCTGGGTATCTTTCTTCACAACCATTATTCCGTTTGTCATCATCTTCATTCTGTTCTTCTTCTTACTTAACCAAGCTCAAGGCGGCGGAAGCCGTGTCATGAATTTTGGTAAGAGTAAGGCAAAGCTTTACAGTGAAGAGAAGAAGAAAGTCCGCTTTAAAGATGTAGCGGGAGCAGATGAAGAAAAGCAGGAGCTTGTAGAGGTAGTGGAATTCTTAAAGGATCCACGCAAGTTCTCTGAAGTGGGTGCCCGTATTCCGAAGGGTGTCCTTCTAGTGGGACCTCCTGGTACAGGTAAAACCTTACTTGCACGAGCGGTAGCTGGAGAAGCGGGAGTTCCATTCTTCTCAATCAGTGGTTCCGACTTCGTTGAGATGTTTGTCGGTGTCGGTGCATCTCGTGTACGTGATTTATTTGAAAATGCGAAGAAGAATGCGCCTTGTATCATCTTCATTGATGAGATTGATGCAGTCGGCCGTCAGCGTGGAGCAGGATTGGGCGGAGGTCACGATGAGCGTGAGCAAACCCTGAACCAGTTACTTGTTGAGATGGATGGTTTCGGAGCGAACGAAGGAATCATCATCGTCGCTGCAACGAACAGACCAGACATTCTGGATCCGGCATTATTGCGTCCAGGACGTTTCGACCGTCAAATCACAGTAGATCGTCCAGACTTAAAAGGTCGTGAAGCTGTCCTTAAAGTACATTCTCATAACAAACCGCTTGATGATTCTGTCGATCTTAAAGCGATTGCCATGAGAACACCAGGTTTCTCCGGAGCCGATTTGGAAAACCTTCTGAACGAAGCGGCACTTGTTGCGGCCCGTGAGGACAAAAAGAAAATCGATATGCGTGATATCGACGAAGCAACCGACCGTGTCATTGCAGGTCCTGCGAAGAAGAGCCGCGTCATATCTGAAAAAGAACGTAAAATCGTGGCATTCCACGAAGCGGGTCATACCGTGATCGGATTAGTCCTTGATGAAGCTGACATGGTACATAAAGTAACCATCGTTCCTCGTGGGCAGGCTGGCGGCTACGCTGTCATGCTTCCTAAGGAAGACCGTTACTTCATGACGAAGCCTGAGCTTCTTGATAAGATTACCGGATTACTCGGTGGTCGTGTAGCAGAGGAAATCATCTTCGGAGATGTATCCACTGGTGCGCACAATGACTTCCAACGTGCAACTGGAATCGCCCGTAAAATGGTCACTGAATATGGTATGAGTGACAAGCTCGGACCACTTCAGTTCGGTCAGTCCCAAGGTGGTCAAGTGTTCCTTGGACGTGACATCAATAGTGAACAAAACTATTCAGATGCCATCGCGTATGAAATTGACTTAGAAATGCAGCGTCTGATTAAAGACAGTTATGAGAGAGCGAAGCAGATTCTTACTGAGAATCGTGACAAGCTTGAACTCATTGCCAAAACATTGTTGGATGTAGAAACATTAGACGCAGCGCAAATCAAGTCTCTAATGGATCACGGCAAATTGCCTGAACGCACGTATGAATCCGATCAGGATAACAGTGACGTGAAGGTCAACATCCAGAAGAAAAATGAAGAAACTGCGATTGTAGAAGACACAACTTCCAAAGAAGACGACTCTAACTCAGATCGCACGTAATAGTAAAGGATGCACTCATTTATGGGTGCATCCTTTTTTGATTACTGAATCTTGTGCTTTTCGCCTCTAGGCAAAGCCCTTGCGCTTTTGTACTCATCCAGCTCCACCGGCTAGATCCTCGAGGTCATAAGCTAAATGGTCCAAGAAGGCAAAGAACGCCTTCCTGGCCCATTCATCTTATGCTTGTCGGATCTGACCAAGCCGGTTCCGCTTTTGTACCATCCAGCTCCAGGGCTTAGAGGCTCGAGGTCATAAGCTAAACATGCCCAAAAGGCAAAATCCCGCCTTTTAGGCATGTTCATCTTATGCTTGTCGCCTCTAGGCAAAGCCCTTGCGCTTTTATACCTATTTAAAATAAATTATGGTATGATGTTGGCAGTGTGAAAACAATTGGCTTAGTAGGTGAGGATATTGATTTTTGTAATGGATGTAGGGAATACCAATATTGTGTTTGGTGTATATGAAAATGACCATTTAAAATATCATTGGAGAGCTGAAACGAATCGACATAAAACCGAAGATGAGTTTGGCATGCTTGTAAAGAATCTATTTGAGCATGTGGATCTGACGTTTGAGGAAATTGACGGAATCATCATTTCTTCCGTTGTCCCTCCAATCATGTTCAGTTTGGAACGCATGTGCGAGAAGTATTTTCATATTACTCCGCTTGTCGTTGGACCCGGGATTAAGACAGGCTTGAACATCAAGTACGAAAATCCCAGGGAAGTCGGAGCGGACCGGATCGTCAATGCAGTCGCTGGCATTCACGAATACGGCGGCCCGCTTATCATCGTTGACTTCGGTACAGCGACGACGTATTGCTATATCAATGAAGAACGACAATATATGGGTGGTGCGATCGCCCCGGGAATAGGTATATCAACGGAGGCCCTGTACTCCAAGGCGGCCAAACTGCCAAGGATTGAAATCGCCCGTCCGGAACAGATCATCGGTAAGAATACCGTCACTGCCATGCAGGCGGGTATCCTTTATGGATATGTCGGACAAGTCGAAGGTATCGTTCAAAGAATGAAAGCACAAAGTAAGAAGGAGCCAACGGTCATTGCAACGGGAGGATTGGCCACGCTGATCTCGAAAGAATCCAATAGCATTGACGTAGTAGATCCATTCTTGACGTTGAAAGGGTTAAAATTAATCTATAAGAGAAACATGAACTAGAGTGAAAGGAGCTACAACCATGAGTGACTATTTAGTAAAGGCGTTAGCCTATGACGGGCAGGTACGTGCGTATGCTGTCAAAAGTACGGATACAGTAGGAGAAGCACAAAGAAGACATGGTTCATGGCCGACTGCATCTGCAGCACTTGGTCGAAGCATCAGTGCCGGTGTGATGATGGGAGCTATGCTGAAAGGTGAAAATAAATTGACGATCAAAGTAGAAGGCGGCGGTCCGATCGGAGCCATCCTTGTGGACAGCAATGCAAAAGGTGAGGTCAGAGGATACGTGACCAATCCCCATGTCCACTTTGATTTGAATGAGCACGGAAAGCTTGATGTCCGCCGTGCGGTCGGTATGGAAGGTACGTTATCGGTTGTGAAAGATATCGGTATGAGAGACCATTTCTCTGGTCAGGTTCCGATTGTATCAGGAGAACTCGGGGAAGACTTCACCTATTATTTCGTCACGTCAGAACAAGTGCCATCATCTGTAGGGGTGGGAGTGCTGGTCAATCCAGACAACTCGATACTTGCTGCAGGAGGATTCATCCTCCAGCTTATGCCTGGTACAGAGGATGAAACGATTACAAAGATTGAGGAACGCCTGGCGAAAATCCCTCCAATCTCCAAATTGATCGAAAAAGGCCTAAGTCCTGAAGAGGTATTGGAAGAAGTACTAGGAAAAGGGGAGGTCAAAGTACTTGAAACACTTCCAGTAGCATTTAAGTGCCAATGCAATAAAGATCGTTTCTCGAATGCCATCATCAGCTTAGGGGAACAGGAAATTCAAGAGATGATCGATGAAGACGGCAGTGCGGAAGCAAGCTGTCATTTCTGTAATGAAACCTATCTATTTTCTAAAGAAGAATTAGAAGAACTGAAAGAAAGCGCTAAGGAATAAATTACATTCAGGGAGAATGGGGAAATGAGAATTAAACGGTCTGTACTCATGGTGATCATCGGGGTACTGCTTGTCACGAATCTGATCACACTTGTGTGGAACTGGTCCTCGGGGAAAGTCGGTACCCCTGAAGTGGTGGCATCGGTTGGCGGGGAATCAGTGACCCGGGAGGATTGGTTATACGCACTGGAGCAGCAACATGGTAAAGAAGAATTGAGGGCCATGGTCAATCAAAAAGTGATCGACCACCTGGCGAAGAAATACGATATTTCTGTTTCAAATAAAGAAGTAGAACAGGAATACTACCTGATTCAATCCGTTTATAATGCCTATGATGAAGAGAATCTTGAAGATGAAGATACGCTGAAAGAGCAGATCAAATCTGAATTATTATTAGAGGAGCTCATCACGAAGGACGTTCAGGTTCCCGAAAAAGAGATGAAGAAATTCTATGCTCAGAATGAGGAGCAGTATTCAATCCCTAAAATGTACAAGCTGAAGCAATTGAAGGTAGCGGATCAAACAGAAGCGGATCAGGTTCTGAAGGAACTCGATGGCGGATCTAACTTTGAAGCACTGGCCATGGAACGGTCTACCGATGAGCAAAGCGCACATTTAGGAGGGGACATTGGGTATGTTCCCATTGATGGAGATATTCTTTCTCCGGAAGCGAAGTCGGAGGTAGAACCCTTATCGCAGGGTGAATGGACATCACCGATTCAACAGGATTCAGACTATGTGATTTATTATGTCGACGGTATTCTGAAGGAGAGGGATTTTTCGTTTAAGGAAGTAAAATCACAAATTCGCAGACAGATTGCTTTAGAACAGGTTGAAACACCGCTTAAGCCTGAATCCTTTTGGGATGAGGTGGACGTCGAGTGGTTTTATGGCAAGCAGGAGTAATGAAGGAGCTGACTTTCGGTCAGCTCCTTTTACATAGTTCGAACCCTTTCAACGAAACATAGGATAAGTGTAAGGTGCATATAAATGTAGGTGAGTGAAGAGGGTGTGCCATCGGTGTATGCCGTATAGCAGTGCCCGGAAAAGAAAAGCAATTCCGTTGACAAATATATTGAATATTGTTACATTTTATTAAAACCAACAAATTTACTTGGAATTAGGAGTGATGAACGAATGGTGAGAGTAGCCAATTCAATTTCAGAATTAATAGGTCAGACTCCAGTGGTAAAACTGAATCGATTAGTGGATGAGAATAGTGCGGATGTTTATTTGAAATTAGAATACATGAATCCAGGCAGTTCTGTGAAAGACCGGATCGCCCTGGCCATGATTGAAGCAGGGGAAGCTGCAGGTACGATCAAACCCGGAGATACGATCGTTGAGCCGACAAGCGGCAACACGGGTATCGGCCTTGCCATGGTCGCTGCCGCTAAAGGTTACCGTTCTTTGCTCGTCATGCCTGACACGATGAGTACAGAGAGGCGCAACCTGTTACGAGCCTACGGAGCAGAACTTGTATTGACACCGGGTTCTGAAGGAATGAATGGCGCCATTCGCAAAGCGGAAGAGCTGTCGAAAGAAAAAGGCTTCTTCATGCCGCAGCAATTCAAAAACGAAGCTAATCCCAAGGTTCATCGTGAAACGACCGGACCGGAAATCGTGGAACAGATGGGTGATCAGCTTGATGCCCTCATCGCAGGTATCGGTACTGGCGGAACGATTACGGGCGTTGGTGAAGTGTTGAAAAAGCATTATCCATCGGTTGAATTATATGCAGTCGAGCCTTCGGATTCCCCTGTCTTATCAGGAGGAAAGCCGGGTCCTCATAAAATTCAGGGAATCGGAGCCGGATTCATTCCTGAGATTTTAGATACAGATGTGTATGACCATGTTATACAGGTGGATAAGGATTCAGCTTTTGAGTATGCAAGAAGAGCGGCTAAAGAAGAAGGGGTCTTAGGCGGGATTTCCTCCGGGGCAGCCATCTTTGCAGCCCTAGAAGTAGCGAAGAAGTTAGGGAAGGGCAAAAAAGTGCTCGCCATCCTCCCTAGTAACGGGGAGCGCTATTTAAGCACTCCACTTTACCAATTTGATGAAGAATAGAATGTGAATGCCGGATCCTGAAGTGCATGTTGCTTCAGGATCCTTTTTTTATGTTTAAAAAACCTCTCAGCCCTGCATAATTTCAATTTTTTAACGATGAAACCTTCCTGAAGTTCATGTATCATGAAAGGAGATAAACATTAGGAGTGTGAGGGGTCCGTGCAGCACCTGTATTTTCATAAAAACCATACAACCAAAGAACAATTCTTCGCAGCATACGAACAGCTCAGTCAGCATCAAACACATCACATTTTGTTAGAAAGCGGACGGGGTGGTCGTTATAGTGTGGCTGGACTGCAACCTGACGTCATTTTCCAAAGTATTCCGGAAGGTTTGAGAATACAAGACTCTACTGGAGCTGAAGTGATACATGGAGATCCATTGATCCAATTGGAAAAATGGATGACCCCCCATCGAACGGAAAGAAGAGAGGATCTCCCTGACTTCCAGGGGGGAGTGATCGGTTTTCTTAGTTATGATTATGCAAGAAAGATCGAGAAACTTCCTTCGCTGGGACGTGATGATCTGGAGATTCCCGACCTTTATTTTTACTACCTGAAAGAGTGGGCGGTCTTCGATCATCAGGAGGATTGTTTATGGACAATGATGTTATCCGAGCAAGATCCGGAATCGGCAGTGGCGAAGCTTTCACAGTGGACTGCTTCCTGGGATAATGCCCTGTCATCCAAGAATGAAACGAAGAAGGTTTCCAATGACGACATGGCGGAAGTTGAAGTGTCGATGGATGAGGAAGAATTTTCAGCAGCAGTGAAAAGAATTCAAGCTTATATCTCACAGGGGGATGTCTTTCAGGTGAATTTATCTGTCCGGCAGTCTCAACAGCTGAGAACAGAGCCATATGCGGTTTACAAAAAGCTTCGGGAATTAAATCCCTCTCCTTATATGAGTTATATCCACAGCCCGGATTTCCAGATTGTTTCCGGGTCACCTGAACTGCTCGTGAAGAAAAAAGGAATGGAAGTAAGCACAAGGCCGATTGCAGGTACCCGTTCCCGTGGAAAGGATGCGGATGAGGATGAGAGACTTGCCCTGGAACTGATCCATAATGAAAAAGAGAGAGCCGAGCATGTGATGCTAGTTGATCTGGAGCGGAATGACCTGGGGAAGGTGTGCGAATACGGCACAGTCGAAGTCAACGAGTTCATGGTGATCGAGAAATATTCCCACGTCATGCACATCGTATCCAATGTCAGGGGCAAATTGGATGAAACCAAAACAGGGGCGGACGTCATTCGATCTGTTTTTCCCGGGGGAACGATTACCGGGGCTCCTAAAGTGAGGACGATGGAGATCATCGAAGAGCTTGAACCGGTCAGGCGGGGCATTTACACAGGCTCCATTGGCTGGATCGGTCTCAATGGCGATATGGAATTGAACATCGTCATACGCACGATGCTTGTCAAAGAAGGAAAAGGTCACATCCAAGCAGGAGCGGGAGTAGTGATCGATTCCAATCCGGAGTACGAATACAAGGAATCCCTCAAAAAAGCGAAAGCCCTCTGGGTCGCGAAGGCAATGGCGGAAGGAGAAAACCTATGATTCTCATGATTGATAACTATGATTCATTCACCTATAATCTTGTGCAATTTTTAGGGGAGCTTGGGGAGGAACTGATCGTGAAGCGAAACGATGAGATCACCCTCGATGAAATTGAAGCTTTGTCTCCGGATTATTTGATGATTTCTCCGGGTCCGTGCAGCCCGAACGAAGCGGGTGTAAGTCTTGAGGCGATCCGGACATTTGCCGGGAAGATTCCGATCTTCGGCGTCTGTCTCGGACATCAGTCAATCGCCCAGGTTTTCGGAGGAGATGTCATTCGTGCCGAACGGTTGATGCACGGAAAGGTCTCCCCGATGATCCATGACGGGAAAACCGTATTTGAAGGGATGCCGAATCCTTTCAATGCTACGAGGTATCATTCCCTGATCGTTAAACGCGAGACCCTTCCGGATTGCTTCGATATTTCAGCAGAAACGGCACAGGGAGAGATCATGGCGATCAGACATAAATACCTTCCCTTGGAGGGAGTGCAGTTCCACCCTGAATCCATCATGACGGAGCAGGGGAAGCGGCTGCTCCTTAACTTTCTGAACGCGTATAAAAAAGTAGGGTTGGCCTGACTTATGTATCTATATATAAACGGAGACATCGTACACCAGTCAGAAGCGGCCATTTCTCCATTCGACCACGGCTATTTGTACGGCATGGGAGTATTTGAAACCTTTCGCACCTATGATGGTCATCCCTTTTTACTAAAAGATCATCTGAACAGACTGTCACTTGGGTTAAAGGAATTGAATATTGAAGCCGACCTGGATGAGGAAACGATCAGGTCGACCATCTCGGAGCTGTTAAAGAAAAACGACCTTAAGGATGCATATTGCCGGTTTAATGTGTCAGGCGGACCAGGGGAAATCGGCCTGAAGACGACTCCTTACGAGAACGCAACCGTCATTCTTTTTCAAAAGGAATTACCTCCTTCCGCCCCCTTAAAGGAAAAGGAAGGAGTGTTCCTGAAGCTTAGAAGAAACACTCCGGAAACGGGAGAACGTCTCAAATCCCATCATTACCTGAACAATATGGCGGCAAAAAGGGAACTCGGGGCAGCCGTGGATAGAGAAGGGATCTTTCTGACAAAAGAAGGGTTCCTCTGTGAAGGGATCACCTCCAACCTCTTCTGGGTAAAGGACGGGGAATTATTTACGCCGTCGGTGGAAACCGGTTTGTTAAACGGGATCACCAGGCAGTTCATCCTGGCTCTTGCCGATCGATTGAATATACCGGTACAGGTCGGGATGTTTGAAAAAGTGGACATGCTTGAAACGGACGAAGTGTTTTTCACGAATTCCGTTCAAGAGATCATACCGGTGAACAAAATGGACTCTTTACGTTTACCGGGCCGACATGGGAAGTATGTTGGGTTGTTTCATGAGCAGTATACGAAATATACACGACACTTGAATTCAATACAGGAAATGAAGCGAGGGGGATGACGCATTGAAGTGCGGAAAATATGAACTTGATTTTACAGACAAGACCCTGATCATGGGGATACTGAATATCACTCCCGATTCATTCTCGGACGGCGGGTCTTTCAATGAGTTGGACCGGGCTGTCGATCGGGCGAAAGAAATGGTGGAAATGGGTGCTGATATCATTGATATAGGTGGTGAGTCGACCCGGCCAGGCCATGAGGTCGTTCCTGCCGAAGAAGAGATTTCCAGGGTTGTGCCGATTATTGAAGCGATCTCCCGGGAAGTGAACGTACCAATCTCCATTGACACGTATAAGGCTGCGACGGCAAGAAAAGCGATTGAAGCGGGCGCAAGTATCATTAACGATGTATGGGGTGCGAAAAAGGACCCTGAAATGGCACGGGTAGCAGCAGATACCGGTGCTCCGATCATTCTCATGCATAACCGGGATAATCGGGAATACAACCACTTCGTCCGGGGTGCGATTCAAGATTTGCAGGAGAGCATCTTCATCGCCAAGGGAGCGGGTGTAAAAGATGAACAGATCATCCTCGATCCTGGCATTGGTTTTGCCAAAACAGTACAATTGAACATAGAAATGATGAGGCATCTGGATGTCATCGTCTCCCTTGGCTATCCGGTCCTGCTCGGAACGTCACGGAAATCCATCATCGGACATGTCCTTGATCTCCCTGTTAAGGAGAGGATGGAGGGGACGGGGGCGACAGTTTGCTACGGTATTCAAAAAGGCTGTCACATCGTACGTGTTCATGATGTAAAGGAAATGGCACGCATGGCAAGGATGATGGATGTCCTCGTTGGAAAGGAGAAAAGGTATGGATAAGATTCTATTGAACGAAATGGAGTTTTACGGCTATCACGGTGTATTCCAGGAGGAGAACAAACTTGGACAACGTTTTCGTGTTAGTGTAGAGTTGCATTTAGATTTAAGGAAGTCCGGTCAAAGCGATCAGCTTGAAGACTCCGTAAACTATGCGGAGATCTATTCCATCACCAAAAGTGTTGTGGAAGGAGAGCCCAGGAATCTGGTCGAAGCTGTGGCTGAAGACATCTCTTCCCGGATCCTGGAAACATTCAACGCTGTCAAGAGCTGCAAAATCACACTAATCAAGCCTGATCCACCCATTCCTGGTCATTACCGATCGGTGGCGGTGGAGATTAATAGGAGTCGATAGGATGAATACTGCATATATTTCCCTTGGTTCCAATATGGGAGACAGGGCGGGTTATTTAGAAAAAGCCATAAACATCTTAGGCAGTCATGGTAAGATAGAGGTAACGAAACGATCCTCTCTGTATGAAACAGACCCGGTAGGATTTACAGAACAAGATCAATTTTTGAACATGGTCATCGAAATTCGTACCAGTTTAAGTCCAGAAACTCTATTACATCAGTGCTTGCAGGTGGAAATCGACCTTGGAAGGGAAAGGGAGTTCAAATGGGGTCCGAGGATAATCGACCTCGATATCTTACTCTTTAATCACGAAACGATCGAAGCAGAGAATCTTCTCATCCCTCATCCAAGAATGCAAGAAAGAGCATTTGTATTAATCCCGTTATTAGAGGTGGCTCCAAGTATCGAGCACCCATCTTTTAATGCCCCGTTGGCTGAATTTCTGGACGAAATACCTGACAAAGAAGGAGTTCGGTTATGGAAACAGATAAATGGGGAAGACGCATTCGTGCATTCAGAAAGCTAAAAGGATTTACTCAGGAGAGTTTGGCCAAGGAACTTTCCATCTCCGTTTCGGTCCTTGGGGAAGTGGAAAGAGGGAGTCGGATACCGAAAGAGGATTTTTTGGAGAACGTTGCAGAAGTCCTGGACATTCCACTGAACGATCTGATCCCTCAAGAAGAATCTGACCGTAGTGAGTAAAAGCCGCATGATTCACCTGTATTCCTTTTTATGTTATTCTAGATAAGGCTGTAACCAATATGTGACCCTGTCACCCTATTGGATCGGCCTTTTTTAGATTTTTTCAATAGGTTTTCGGGCACCTCGGCGTACGTTTCTGAAATTACTCATACTTTAGGGGTGTTACAAACATAGATATTGTGTAAAATAGTATGGTATATAACCGTATTAGTCTACTAAAGCAAGCAGATAGAATAGGAGTGAAACACATGAGTCACGAAGAAATCAATGACCAGCTTCGCGTCAGACGCGAAAAGATGGAAGCCATCCGTGAAAAGGGACAGGATCCATTCGGTAAACGATATGATCGAACACACAGTTCATCGGATATCAAATCTCAATTCGATGAGTTTTCTAAAGAGGAACTGGAAGAGAAAGATATCACTGTCACGATCGCAGGCCGTATCATGACGAAGCGCGGAAAAGGGAAAGCGGGATTTGCCCATCTTCAGGATTTGACTGGACAAGTTCAAATCTATGTTCGTAAAGATGCCATAGGGGAAGAAGCGTATGAGGTTTTCAATACAGCAGACCTTGGTGATATCGTAGGGATCACGGGTACTGTATTCAAAACAAAGGTAGGGGAACTTTCTGTTAAAGCGAAAGAATTCCACCTGCTGACGAAAGCACTTCGCCCGCTTCCTGAAAAATTCCACGGTTTAAAAGATGTTGAACAACGTTATCGTCAACGTTATCTGGACCTGATTACAAGTCAGGAAAGCAAAGAAACGTTCATCGCCAGAAGCCGCATCATTCAATCCATGAGAAGATACCTGGACAATAACGGTTACCTGGAAGTAGAAACACCAATGATGCACGCAATCGCAGGTGGGGCTTCTGCCCGTCCGTTCAATACACATCATAACGCTCTTGATATGCCCCTTTATATGCGTATCGCAATCGAGCTCCATCTAAAACGCCTGATTGTTGGCGGTCTTGAAAAAGTATACGAAATAGGTCGTGTATTCCGTAACGAGGGAGTTTCAACAAGACATAACCCTGAGTTCACGATGATCGAGCTTTATGAAGCGTATGCAGATTACCGTGACATCATGGCTCTGACTGAAAATCTTGTTGCCCATATCGCAAAGGAAGTATTCGGATCTACTACGGTTCAATACGCTGACAATGAAATCAACCTTGAGCCGGAATGGACTCGTCTTCATATGGTAGACGCCGTTAAAGAGCACACAGGTGTAGACTTCTGGCAGGAAATGTCCGATGAAGAAGCACGTGCCCTTGCCAAAGAACACGGCATCGAAATCAAAGACAACATGCAATATGGTCACGTCGTCAATGAATTCTTCGAACAAAAGGTGGAAGATAAGCTGATTCAGCCTACCTTCATCTATGGTCATCCCGTGGAAATCTCTCCACTTGCGAAGAAGAATGATGAAGATCCGCGCTTCACGGATCGCTTTGAACTATTCATCGTTGGCCGTGAACATGCCAATGCCTTCACGGAGCTGAATGATCCGATCGATCAAAGAGAACGCTTTGAGGCACAATTGAAAGAAAGAGAAGAAGGAAACGACGAAGCCCACATGATGGATAATGATTTCATCGAGGCTCTTGAATATGGAATGCCGCCAACGGGTGGCCTGGGTATCGGCATCGACAGACTTGTTATGCTGTTAACCAATTCCCCATCCATCCGGGACGTACTATTATTCCCATTAATGCGTCACCGTGACTAATAAGATATGTAAAAACAGCCGAGGGTTCAGCCTTGGCTGTTTTTTTGAATCATATCGAAAAAGATGGTAGATAATAATTTGGTGCAAATACTCAATCGGGACTAAAGGAGCTCATTCTTTTACGTAAAAATGAAAGGAAACAATGTCATTTGGCTGATATTATATAGAAGTTAAAAAAGTATCATAAAAACTCTTGCGCCAGGGTTTTTATGGTGGTATAGTATTATCTGTTGCCGCAAAACGCGACACACAACATGAAAAACTTGATCAAAACTTCTTTTAAAAAGTTGTTGACAACAAGCTAACAATCATGTAACATAGTAAGGGTCGCTTCGAGAGAAGTACTTACAC
>NZ_BCVQ01000024.1 GCF_001591825.1 Rossellomorea vietnamensis NBRC 101237 | reverse complement strand
GCAGCCAGTTACTGTACCTGGCTGCTTTTTTGTATTATTTACTACTTTTCGATTCTGATATCTTTCCTAAAAAGAATCCATCGATTTCATTTAGTTTCCCACGCCACATGATTTTCCCTTTTGAAGGGGTCGGTTTGCTGTCACCACAATACACCTTTGCGTTCTTCAGGTGAATAAAGTGGGCTTCAGAACTTTGGTTTTCTTGTACAGATTCCCCGGCTTTGGCAAGCTCCTCACTCAGCTTCTGAGCTATATCACTGCCATCCTCAAAGGTTTCACTCAATGAATCGAAGTATTCCTTTGCGGAGACGAGGGTGCCTGTTACGACAGCTCCCTTGACGTTTAACGTGATGTCTAATGAAAAATCATGCTTATTTGATGCCTGTACAAAAAATTCTAAGATGCTATCCTTCCCTGTACCTGATTCTACACTCATTTTCACATCTCCTTTATCGTTAAGCTACAGTATCATCTTCGGTAGAGAGTGTTGTATCTTCGTCTTGATCTGCGTCTTTATCATCATCTTTTTTTGCAGATTTTTTACTTTTAGCTGAAGACTTGCGAGTAGAACGCTTCTTTCCCTTTGAACCAGATTTGCTGTTTGATTTCTTCTTGCTTGAAGCTTCTTCTTCATCTTCACTATCATCTTCATCTTCAGCGTTTTCATCTTCATCCGTATATTCGTCTTCTTCATCCTCTTCATCGGACGCTTCTTCCTTGGACTTTTTAGAAGATTTCTTGCTTGAAGACGTTTCTTCTTGTTCTTCTTCCTCGTCATCTTCGTCTTCCTCATCATCGCTTTCATCTTCACGCGCTGCGGCAATTTGATTCATTTTCTCCTCTAATTGCTGCAGGCGGTTCTGAAGCTCTTCATTTTCCTGTTTAAGAGCTTCATAGTCTTGGTTCGACTCTTTTTCCTGGCTGTTCGTTTCCGTTGAATTTACGGCTGTTTCCGTGTCTTCAGAAGCTTCTTCCTCTTTATCACGCTTAAACAGGTTGGCTGTTGACGATTTTAACGTGACAGCAGCTTTTCTGGATCTTTCTTTTGCCGCTTTCCCGAAGTCGAGGCTTTTGCTTTTGATTTTCTCCTGATCAATACGGTCCAGTAGTTTTTTTCCGTTTTCAGGTGTTGCCAAGTATCCTACAGTCGCTCCCAACAGACTTCCAGCTACAGTTCTCTTGATTGGGCCACTTCTTCTTGTTTTGTTCTCATTTGTTGAATTCTTTTCTGTTGAATTCTTTTCCTGTCCTTGATTCTCAATTGTTGTGTTTTGCGTATTATTTTTTTCTGCCATCGGTAAAACCTCCAATTAGTTTGTTGTTTCCGCCGTATTAAGACGGTTTGTATCCAGTTTCTTTTCAAGTGATTCCAGTCGTTCCTGTAATTTCTTATTTTCCTCTTCAAGTGCTTTCGTGTTGTTATCTGCGGCTTTGGAACTTAAATAAGGGTCATTTTCCCACCAGTCCATGCCTATTTCTTTTGCTTTATCTACAGAAGCAACAATTAAACGGATCTTGATCGTGAGCAGCTCGACATCGGCGATTCCCACCGTAATATCTCCTGCTACGACAACCCCTTTATCTAAAATCTTTTCTAATACATCCACGATTGTGTTGGATTGTACCGGATGCTCCATTCCCATCATGTAACCTCCCTAATCGGCATTACATTAAGCTCCCTAAAGGACCAAGATCTATATTCAAGTCTTCTGCATCAAGACCAAATACCTCTTTCAACTCTTCCATTTTTTCTTCCAAGTTCATTAGGGCTATGCCTAGATTCTCTACTTGTTCATCTGTTAACGTACCGCCTTCTACTCGCCGCATCGCATGTCTCTCAACAATTTGCCTTAATAGTTCTACAACGGTCAATACTAGCTGTGCCAATCCTTGTTCTGCTTTTTCCGGGTCGAAATTAATTCGCCCATTTGTCCCGCTGGCCTGTTGCATGAATCAATCCCTCCCTTTCTTGATCGAATTGATCGGATGTTACGGTTTTACGCGTTCCTTGTTTATGTTGAACCAATGTTTCTACTGAGGAAATCAACACTCGCAAATCCAGATACACGAGGTCGACACCTGCAATGGATATAATTAAATCTCCCTTGATCGCCACACCTTTATCGAGAATGACATCTAAAATATCAATTAGGGCTATATCTTTGTTCTCGATTGATTCTCTGACTGTCATATTTCTCATTCCTTATTTTATGATTAAGAAAAACTAGAAAAATGATAAGGTGGCCAAGGGCCGGATGCTTCAATTTTCCAACCTGCGTGTCCCAGTTCTTCTTCGTATTGCTTTATTTCTTCAACAAATTCATCTACTTTGGACGCAGGAAGGAGGAATACACTATTCCAAGCCATATGTTCCTGTCGGCCTGTTACATCTTTACTCCAATTTTTTTTGATATTCCCATGTAGGGAGTGTTCTTTCAGCTTTTCATGAACCTCTTCACAAAGGCGGTTCTTTTCGTTTTCAAGTTCCCGATCGATCAGCTGATCGATTTTTTTCTTCTCAAAGAACTGCCTCCCCTTTGGTAATTCGCTGATTTCTTTCCTTTTGGCTTCGATGGATGGATTGTTTTCACTTACTTGTTCTTTCAGCAGCTTATCGTCACAGTAGATCTTGACGTTCCACTCTTCGTTACCATCCAGCTGATCAAAAGTCGTTTCCAGCTTGTTTCGATTGCCTTCTATCGTCGCCTTGAGGCTATCCTCGTTTTTGTATAATGTACAGAACTTCAAGGGGATGATGGTATACAACTTCGATACCATCAATACCGTTTCGTGATGATGAAACGCCTTTTCCTGAAGCCAGTCCATGTCATTATCGACTTTGTCCTTAATGGTCTCTTCGGAGTATTCATTTGATGGCAAATCACAAACAATCGCTGTCACGTCACCAATTTCAATCGGGTAAAGCTCGCTTTCTCCATCGAACCCTTTCATGGAAGGCAGGTTTTCTTTGTTTGATTCTTTTGTCGGAATTAAACCGTATAAATAAAGTAAATCGCTCATCTGATCACCCTTGTTTCTTTTTCGTTAATTCTTCCCATTGTTCCATTTCCATCTGTTTCGCAATTTCATATCTTGTTAAGAGCTCGTCTTCTTTTTCTTGGAATGCTTCCTCAGGAATTTCTCCTAATTCATACATCATTTGAAGCTGTATCAATTTTTGCTGGATGGTAGGAAGGTCGTACAATTCTTTGTCTGCTTCTTCTTTGATCTTTTCAGCGACTTTTATGACGACATTAATTGGTGCACTCACCAATTTATGAATCATCAGCCTTCCTCAACCTTCAAGCGTATGTTGACAAAGTTGTAAGCCGGCCAAGGGCCGCTGTAATTAAATTCGACCTTATCCTTCCATTTTTCATGTGCTTCATTGACCTTTTGATCGAACGACTCTTCCTGATCCCGGTCAATTAAGAAAGAAGCGTTGAGAAGCATTTTCTCACTTGAAGGTTCGTTGGCCTTTGCCGATACGGCCGCTTCCTCAAGAGGTGCATACACTTCTTCCTTTACCTCACTTTGCAGGGAAGCAAATAACTTCTGAGCCATTCCGCCAAGCTGAATGCGGTCATAATACGCTGCCGATTCTGATTTGCCTTTCACGGCTGAGGCCATTTTTTCTACCTGCGGGTTATCCTTTACCATGGCTTCAAGCCATTCCTTTTTACCGATCACCTTTAAGCCCAGCTCAATTTTCCCCTTAATGGCCGGGAATAGAGTTTCGAACTGGGGATAAAGGTTTTCAAGCAAGGCTTCTACATCGTCCCTTGTTTTAAAAACATTTCCGAAACTGATCGGGATGACGGTATCTTTTTGTTCCATAACCCGGGATACTGCTCCCTGGTGCATCAGTAAGTTTTGCTTCTTAGGATGATAAATTTTCATCGGCACTTCTGCTGCTACCATCGCTGCGTCCTTATATCTGACCGTGAACGTCTCGCGTTCTTCGCCCTCTATTTCAATGGAACCAAATTGATCTTCTTGTTCCGTTTGAATGGCACAAAATATATAAATCCCCATTTCTTCCTGACTCATCATAAAACTCTCCTTTATTCCTCAGATACCTTCATTCGTTTACATGCATCTATAATCAATTGTTCTGCTTTTTCTTGTGGGTTTTCTTCGTCGATACATCGACTTATACTATGTGCTGCTATATCAATACATAGACGTTGAAAATCTGCATCCTTACCGTCTATGGGAATGTCCGATTCAATGGCGAGTCGTGCAATCATTAAGGAAGCACGCAAGCTCGGTCCGTTCATTTCATTTGTACATTGATCGCGTAATGTTGAGATGAGTGTCGTGATCGCTCTTGCTTCACTCATAACCAGGTTAGCTTTTTCTGATACAATCTTTGCCTCTTGTTCCGCTCCCTTGTAATCTACGTTAATGGTGATCAACCGATCCAATAGAGCATCCTGTGTTTGATAAACCCCTGCATACTCTGCAGGATTACTAGTAAATATGATGGCAAATTCCGGATGTACTCTAATAAAAGGCTCTGTCAGCTTCGAACCATACAAAGGAATGATTCCTTCTTCCAAAATGGATAGGAAAATATTATTCGTCGTCGGCTGTGATCGTGTGAATTCATCGTATACAAGGGTATAACCATTCTTGACGGCTTCCAGTAACCGTCCGTCTCTCCATGTTTCGGTTACGCTTTCGTCCTTTTTATAAACGGATCGTACATATTGATCAACGACCTTTTTACTGGTATAACCCGTAAAATCACCGATTAAGTCTTTATTATTCAGTTCATGATTGCCGTGCATGAGCATCACCGGTCTTTTTCTCTTTTTCGCCAAAGCGAGTGCAAGAGATGTTTTCCCGGCACCGGAAGGACCCGTGAAATGCACAGGATATCCAGCTTTAAGGTATTGCAATGAGCGCGAAAGCAATTCTTTCGTTTCATCATCTTGTATTAATGCCCTGCTATCCTTTTTGATCCGTTTTGTTAAGACCGTCACGTACAATTCCCTCCTACTCGCTCAAGACACTACATTTCCTGTCCAATGGCACTTCTGTAACGGATATCCCGTCGTTTAAATGACGTGACTTCCTTTTCTTTATTAAGGAGAACATCATATGTTCCAAGCATTTCGTCTTTCGCATATTTCTTCATATATTCCTTTTCTTCAATCACTTCAACTTGCAGTTTCCAGCCTTCGTCTTCTGTCAGTTCCACTGACGTAATCTTATGGACCGGAGCTACATGTTCATTGAAGAAATCCGTCACACTATTCATGATTTCTTTGATTACCATAGCTGCCTCCTACTATAGATGAAGGGGAGGGTGCCAATAATGGCCCCCTTCATACACATATTCTTTTGCTGGTACTCCCTTTAGATGCTGAACTGGGAGCTTCTTTCGTTCTGCTGTGTAGCAAGTCCGTTTTCTTCGACATCATCCCGTAAGAGGCCTACTGCCTCTGCATAGCGCAACCATGTATCGACACTGGCGATGACGACCCTTGCTTCAACTGTCAAAATTTCAATTCCAACGACAGATACCCTTGCAAATGCGTCAATGACAATCCCTTTGTCCAGGATACGGTCGATGACTTCTGCCAAACTCGAACTATTATTACTCTTTTGAATAGCCAATTGTTATTCTCCTTCCGGTGTTTATGAACAGATTGTCTTAATGTCTTTTGATGATTTGATATTTTCTGAACTTTTTATTTCGGTGGAGCTCTTAATGTTAAAGGAACTCTTGATGTCACTTGCTCCCTTGATATTTCCAACGCCTTTGACTTTTGTTTGTTTACCATTCGATGAAGATATTTTCTTTTGAAACTCTTCTCCGGCTTCTTTTGCGTTTCCTAACTTTTCCCTTACGGAAAGCAGGACATCCTGGACTTTTTCTTTTGCTTCTTCTGCTTTGGTATGAACATTATCGGCATTTTTCTCTTTTGCGTTCTCTAACTTCTCTGATGCTTCATTTGCCTTTGATTGAATGCCATCTTCCACACCGTTCACAAATGTTTCTTTCGCTTTCTCTTTCAGAGTATCTTTCACTTTTTCTTTCACGGGCTCTGGAGCATGGTCGTATGCTTTTTTAGCCATCTTCCCAACGGCTTTTTTTACAGGCTTACTCATGTAATGCCCCCTTCAGGGATGCGGTTATTTCTTGGAGTCCACCAGGCTGTTCAACATTTCCTCGATGCGTTCTAAACGCTCATTCAAATTCTTGTTTTCTTCTTTGATCTCTTCTAATTCTTCTGATTGATCGGAAGACATTTCATTGTTTTCAGCTTTGGCATCTGACGCCTCTTCTTTTTTCTTTTTGGGTGACAACAAGCCACCTTCGAGCCTGCTCATATATCCGGTAGCCGATTGTCTAAGGGTGATGATGGCCTGCTCTGTCAGGAATTCCTGGGCTGACCTTCGCAATTCTTTACTTGCAGCTTTCATCACTTCCGATTTTCCTAAACTGTCCACCACTTTCTTTCCTGTACCCGGGTTCGTAAGTAATCCGAGACCTGCTCCGACTACTCCACCGATAATGGCGTAATTCATGGATTGTCTGTTTTCAACTGTTTGTTCTTCATTTCCTTCTGTGTTTTTCGTTTCTTCGACTGGTTGACTGCTTTTTGTTTCTGCCATATTCATCCTCTTTTCTACAAAAAATAGTGAAACTATATGTTACTTACTTGTTTAAATGCTAAATGCTGTTCCTCTTTCATTTTCTTGCTTTGCCAAGCCCTCTTCTTGAACATCGTCTCTTAAGAGTCCAACTGCCTCTGCATATCGTAACCATGTATCTACACTTGCAATGACGACTCTTGCTTCAATAGTAAGAATTTCTATTCCCACTAAGGAAACTCTGGCAAATGCATCAATGACTATTCCTTTATCCAGGATTCTATCAATTACTTCTGCGAGACTTGAGCTATCATTACTTTTTTGAATACTCATCGAATCTCTCCTCTTAATTGGTGTAGCCAATGACTGCGTGCAAAAGTTTTATTCTGTTTAATCGGTGTTTACCTCGGTTTCTGCCCTCGTTAAACCATGCCGTGGGAATTATTTGAATTAAACTGCCATTTTTTATACATGTTTTACACCACTTGTAACAGGCTGTAATAATTTTTCCTTAGAGGGATATGCATTTGTAGATTTTTTGTGGAAAATATAATTCAAATAAGACAAATCGGTTACAGTTTCCAACTATAATAGGTGGTTGAATTCAGTGGGAAAATGTGCTCTGAAAGGAGAGGGGAAATAGAACCAAAAAAGAACCTGAAGCTATAGGCCAAAGGGCCTCGCTTCAGGTTCTCTTTATTTATTCATTTGGGATAGGAAGTCACCTAACAGGTCTTCCATTGACTCCTCTTTAGGTTCTTCACTGACGGTTTCATTCGGTTTCATTGCACTGTCCCAGTCGAAGTTGTCCAATTCCTCATCTGTTGAGTGTGAACGCTCTTCCTCTACTTCTTCAGGGGTATCATCCATCACTTGATCAAGGGACCACTCTCGTCCCGTATCATGACTTGCTGCCGTTTCTTCCTGAAGATACAGTGCTTCATCGATATCCAATGAATTACTGCTCAAAGAAGCAAGAAGGGAGGCCGTTCGAACCGGGTTTGAAAGCAGCTGGTACACGATGCTGCCGAGCAGGGCTTCTGAGTGTTCATGCTTAAGCCAGTCACGCTGGGACTTGTCCAGTCCCTTCGGAAGGGGGATCGTAATCGCTTCCCGCCTCTTTGCAATCGAATCATTTACCCCGTTCAGGACAAGCTCTGCAATTTTACTGGAGAAATTCCGTTTTTCTTTTTCTTTGAGCTTTTGTAAATGTTTTAAAACATGGTCAGGTGTATCTGAGGGAAGCCGAAATGTGATCGGCTGTCCCCTCGACATCCCTTTTTCAGTCATACCATCACCCTATTTGGTTTTCGCTAATTTTTGTTCTTCTTTCGGGGCTTGCTGCTTTTGCGTTTTTCTTGTGAAGTCGCCAATCAGCTTGTAGTAAGCGTTGGCCATCATCCAGATACTTTCCTTCTCATCTTCAAAGAAGTCGATGTTGTACCCATCAAGGTTATTGTTAAGCGTCTTGATGTACTCTTTAAGAACGCTTGAGCCGCCACCGATGAAGTAACAAATTTCCGTCTGGGAGTTCTTTTGCCACATATTACGCAGGTGACGGTATTGCTTTTTAGCCAGTTCAAGCATGATTCGGTCCACGATATCATGGACGCTTGTGCGACTACCTTTTACCATAATATGATTGCGGTCATTTTTCTTCGTGATGATTTCGACCACATCACGGCGGCTGTCAAGCTCAATACCATGTTTTGAACGGATTTCCTCACGGATCAATTCCAGTGATTCAGATACACCCAGATTAAACCCTTGAGCTTTATCGTCGTCTACTTTACGATCTTTGATGACCGCGATATCTGTGGATAATCCACCGATATCCTGAATCAAGATACGCTTATCAATCAAATCTTTGTTGATAATATTTGAATTATTATCCATCACAAGGTTGATGAAAGCAGCGAATCCTTCTGGATAAACCTTTACTTCATCAAATTTAATATTTACTTTCATACCTTGATAGCGTGGAGTGACAAGGAATTCGACCTGATGAACCGAACCTAATAATCTTGAACGGTATCCAACGTCTTTTCCTTCCTTTACCTCACGTAGTGGGAGGCCTGTTCCAAGCGTATAGTTTGCTTCGACTACATTATTATTCTTTTTAAAATCCGATCCATTACGTGCTGCATCGAGAGCGATGGAAGCAAACAGCATGACCAATGTTTGATCCTCTTCTGATTTACTGCTTCCCGGATCCAATTCAGTTGAGTTATTGCTCTTTGTCGCAAGATTACCAACCCGGTAGATTGCATTATTGTCTTTCAGGGCAGGGGAGTGGACACGGATATGTATGCCGTCTAGTGGGTCTTGTGTATCCAGCTCCTCAATACCGATGATAGGACGGTCTTCAACATCCCTTGCGATGACGTTCGGAATATTTACCTCAGCGTCCAGTTTCCCAAAAATACCTTTTAAAGAATCATTACCAACATCAATGGCTGCAATGCGAGAGTTCGTCATTAATATCATCCTTTCAATCATGAGTAAGAATTTGTCAAAACATTTCAACTCTTACTCTCAGAGTATACAATTTCCCGTCTCCGGTCAATCCTACTTTTCTATCGATTATAGCAAAGTAGAGTCCGCTGATTTGTACACATTTTTGTATCGTTGTATACACTATTTGTGTACATCCCTTAATAACAATATGTGTACTTGTTCGTGTACATGTATACGATTTTGTATACAATTGTGTACGTTTTTGTTTACAAGTATACAAAATTGTATACTTGATGTTTTTTACATATTCTTACTTCAAATCATGCTCTTTCTACTACGTTTTGAAACTAGGAAACTACCTTTTTATTACATTTGAAATAATGGAGAGGAAGTAAAATGTGAAGGGAAGAATGTTTGTATTTAAAGTGAAGCAGTCGTTTACGACTCGATAGAAGGATAAAAAAGACATCGGCATTTTACACACCGATGTCTTATAAGGAATGAAATGATTTATTGGGCCGTATACCCTCCGTCGATGACGACCGCTTGTCCCGTCACACTCTTTGCTTGATCGCTGGACAGGAACATTGCGTAGTCGGCAATTTCAGTGACATCAAGCAAGCGCTTTTGAGGGACTAAAGGATAGATGACTTCTTCCAGTACTTTTTCTAAAGGAACGTTTCGCGTAGTCGCAATATCCTTCAATTGCCCTCTTACAAGTGGTGTATCAACATAACCGGGGCAAATGGAATTCACAGTGATCCCGAAAGGAGCTGACTCCAGCGCCGCCACTTTCGTCAATCCGATCACGCCGTGTTTCGCACTGTTATAGGCAGCTTTTCCAGCAAAGCCTACTAAACCATTGATGGAAGAGACATTAATGATACGGCCAAACTTCTGTTCTTTCATGATTGGCAGAACGTGCTTGATCGCGATGAAGGGCGCGGTAAGCATGATTTTGATCATGAGCTCGAACTTACCTGTCGGAAATTCTTCAATCGGAGAGACATGTTGTAATCCGGCATTATTCACCAATACATCGATGCGTCCATATTGTTTATGGGCTGTGTCGATCATATTCTTGATATCTTCTTCACTCGTTACGTCAGCTTTAAGACCAATGGCTTCATATCCGAGACCTTTAAGTTTATCAGCAGCAGCTTTAACTCCCTCTTCGTTCAAATCTGTCAGTACCACTTTACTTCCTTTTTCAGCATAGGATTTACCTAACTCAAAGCCGATGCCGCTTGCTGAACCCGTAATTAAAACCACTTTATTTTCTACCATGTCTAAACACTCCTATAATTTTATATTAGTCCTATACTTGCCATGATGATTCCGGCTATGACTGCGATGGTAGGGATCACAAGACCCACAATAAACACATCTTTATAACAATCTTTATGCGTTACATTCGTAACCGCCAAGAGCGTCAATAATGCCCCGTTGTGAGGCAGGATTGATGCCCCGGAAGCAATGGAAGCCATGCGATGGAATGCTTCCGGACTGACTCCAGTTGATTGAGACAGTTGGTAATAGGTATCGCCCAGTGCCTGCATGGCAATCCCCATCCCCCCTGAGGCAGAACCGGTGATCATTGCAAGGATCTGAACAATCAGTGATTCCGAGATCAATGGATTTGATGAGATCCCCAACAGAAGGTCTGTGATGCGCTCAAAGTCCGGTACACTCGTTACGACTGCCCCGAACCCTACGGCCGCACTGGTGTTGATGATGGCCATCACAGAGCCCTTTGCCCCTTCATTGATGGAAGGGATGAATTTCTTATACCTGCTCACATTGATAATGAGAATCAGAACAATCCCTGCCAGTAAAGAGGGGATGGCGTCCAATTTGATGCCGTTCAATAACACGACAACCAAAAGTAATGGCAGCAAGGAGACAATCCAATTAGGTAAAGCTCGCTGCTCTTCATTGGATCCTGACCCTGTTTGGCTGATTTCCTTAAAGGTATCCCCGTTTGCAGCCATCCTCTTCTGCCTGCCCACGAGCCAGAAGTATCCCCCGATAGCCATGATGAGTGACGAGACGACGCCCATCCATGAACCTGCCATCGGTGACGTGTGAAACGTCTTCATCGGGATCAAGTTCTGTATTTGCGGTGTTCCCGGGACAGCCGTCATCGTGAACGTAAATGCCCCCAGCACGATCGTCGGTGCAATCAGCTTTCTTGAGATATCCGCATTTCTGAATAATGCCAGAGCGATGGGATAGATGGCGAACACCACGACGAAGAGACTCACTCCTCCATATGTCAGTACGGCCGAAGCGACCAGCACCCCAAGAATGGCCCGCTTCTCCCTGATCATTTTTGTGATTTGATAAGCGACAGATTTTGCTGCCCCTGTATCTTCCATCAACTTTCCAAAAACGGCTCCCAGTAAGAAAATCGGAAACCACTGCTTGGCAAAATTCACGAATCCCGACATATACGTATCGGTATACGTATCCATCAGATCCATACCGGTCATGAGTGCCACAACGCCTGCGACAATCGGTGCAATCCATATAATGGACCATCCAAGATAAGCAAAGACCATCAACAAAATCAGGCCTATTAAAATACTAAACAACTTCTTTCCACCCTTCTAAAGAAAACAAAAAGAGAGGACACGATTTCGCACCACTCTTCCAACGTTTAAACAATAAATTTTTTTGACGTAAGAAATTTTACTCTTCTCCTATAAATAAGTAAAATGAATTAAAACTATATTTATCATGCAATAAAGTTATAGATTGAAAAGGAGAGAAACCATTGGATATCCGACAGCTTACCTACTTCAATGAAGTGGCCAAATTCAAAAGTTTTACAAAGGCTTCAAATGTTCTTCACCTATCCCAGCCCACCCTAAGTAAGATGGTACGGAGCCTGGAAGATGAACTGGAGATGGAGCTGATTGACCGGTCCTCCCGTCAAATAGAACTGACTGAAGCGGGCGAAATCGTTTATGAACAGGGACAGGTCATCCTGGAATCCCTTGATCACTTATCAACTCATTTGTATGACTTAATGAACTTAAAGAAAGGGAAAATCAAAATCGGGATCCCGCCGTTGATTGGGTTTTTATTTTTCCCCAGCATCATAAAGGAATTTAAAACATTATATCCGGACATCCACATACAGCTGAACGAATATGGTGCCAATAAAGTGGAGGAAGAAGTGAGGGATGGGATGTTGGACCTTGGTGTGGTCGTTTTACCTATGGATGAAGAGCAGTTTGATGTCGTTCCCTTCGTTTCCGAGAAACATATGCTATTTGTCCACCACTCTCACCCACTGGCGGATAAAGATTCGGTGGAAATGAACGCATTACATGAAGAGGACTTCATCCTCTTCAGTGAAGACTTTGCCCTGCATGACAAAATCATTGAGGAATGCAGAAAATCGGGATTTTATCCAAAGGTCGCCTATGAGAGTTCACAGTGGGATTTCATAGGCGAAATGATCGGGCAAAATCTTGGCATTTCCATCTTCCCTCAATCCATTTCTAAAAAAGTGGACCAGGAAGTCGTGAAATCGATTCCCATCGTAAACCCGGTTGTTCCCTGGAATTTAGGGATCATCACGAAAAAAGGACGATACGAATCGTTTGCGGTTCGCGAATTCAAGAAAATGCTGCATGATCGATAAAATCCATAACTTTTTTGCATATATTCTATAAAATATATGTATTTTACGCATATATACTTACGGCGTTATAGTATTCCTGTAGCAACTTAGACAGGAGGAATGGAACATGAATCAAGACAGATATCAAAACGGGTTGGATAAACTGATGGAATATACACTGACCGATAATAAAGAAATCTCCACTCATCTCAAAATCTCTGAAGCACTGGAAGATATCGCTCCCGATGTGGGAAAATACATCATCGAATTTGCCTATGGTGAAATATATTCCAGGAAAGGATTGACGAATAAGCAGCGCGCCCTCGTCACTATCTCCTCCCTAGTAACACAAGGAACGGAGCCTCAGCTCGAGCTCCATATCAACACGGGACTTACAGCGGGACTGACGGAGGAAGAAATCGTCGAGAGCATCACTCATTTGATCCTTTATACCGGGTTCCCACGCGTTCTAAATGCATTAACGGTTGCTAAGAAGGTATTCGCTATGCGCCGAGAAGAAAAACATTGATAGAAAGAGGCTTGACGATAGTGTCAGGCCTCTTTAATGGGTTACAAGGGCTTTTTCACCTCTAACACGACCTTGCCCTTAGCTCTTCCTGTCTCGACGTACTGGATGGCCTCCTGAGCCTTCTCAAGGGGGTAGACTCTATCCACCAGAGGTCGTATCTTCCCTTGTTCAACAAAATCCTTGATTTCAGCCAGCTGTTCTCCGCTCGGTTTCATAAACAGGAAGTAATAGTCTACGTTAAACTTCCGTTCCAGAGCGGTTATCCGCCTGCTTACGATCGAGAATAACATGCGCTTAAGAAAACCCAATTTGTTATCTACAGCGAATCTCCCGTTTGGTACTGCCGAAACCGAAACAATTCTACCATATGGTTTCACTACCCGGAACGAACGGTCCAGGGATTCCCCTCCTAGCGTATCGAATACCGCATCGAATCCCTCTAGAACTTCCTCAAAGGGTTGTATCCTATAATTGATCACCTGGTTCGCTCCAAGGGACAAAACCAAGTCATGCCCTTTTTCACTTGCCGTCGTGGCTACATACGCCCCCATTTCCTTTGCCAGCTGAATGGCGAAGGATCCGACTCCACCAGCCCCTGCTTGGATAAGGATCTTCTGTCCCGGTTTCAGCTCAAGGATGTCATGAAATGCCTGCCATGTGGTCAACCCAACCAGCGGAAGGGAAGCTGCCTCTACAAACGTCAGGTTGTTAGGTTTCAACGACACATCGTCTTCATGAACAGAATGATATTCAGCAAAAGTGCCAATCCGGTTCTTACGCGGTCTGCCGTATACTTCATCCCCCACCTGAAACTTATTTACTTTGGATCCCGTTTGAATGATTTTCCCTGAGAAATCATTCCCCAGAACCAGAGGCATCTTATAGCTCAACAGCATTTTCACCTTGCCATCCCTGATTTTAAAATCGATTGGGTTTATGCTCGCTGCATACACTTCCACTAGGACATCATGTTCCCCCACTTCCGGAATGGAAAGTTCCGTCAGTTCTAAAGGAGTGTTCTTACCATACTTCTTTATGGTCATCGCTTTCATATTCATCACCCTCATATAAAGTTTAAATGTTTAATCATATAAACATATTATTTATAATTGAACTTCAACCGTCAATAAAATAGCATAGATAACCATTTCCAATATTTTGTATAATAGTAGTAATATTGCATTCGGGAGAAAAACGTATGACACAATCGGACTCATCTAACTATATCCTTCAGGCAAGGAGCGATAAATTCCATTGGGAGGGAACGGGACAGCTTTCCATAAAGACCTTCATGAACGGAAGGGCCTTCTACAAAACCAGCAGGGGCTACTTCAGTGTAGAGGAAGGACGGTATCTGTTGGTCAATGATGGGCCATACACCATTACCATTGAGGAAGATCGGCAGGTGGAGTCATTTTGCATCTTCTTTAAGAAAGGGTTTGCGGAAGATATCTATCGTGCGTTGGGAGATTCTCCCGATCAATTGATAACTGATCCTTTCAAAGGATGCGGTCCCATTGAGTTTTTTGAAAAGACCTATGACATCACCCCTTCAATCGCCAGGCAGATACAATTAACCCAAAGGTTTCATACATATCCGAAAGATAACTGGTGTGAAGAACAGTATCATATCGTTATGGAAAACCTATTAACCTCTCATTTTCACCATTTGAAAAGAACGGAATCAATTCATGCAGTAAAACATTCCACCAGGGAGGAAATCTACAGGAGAATCACAATCGCTCATGAATATATCAGGGCATACTATCACCATGCCCTTACACTCGATGATATAGCCATGGTTGCTTGTTTATCACAAAATCATCTGATCAGAACATACTCTCAGCTTTATGGGAGAACCCCACATCGCCACATCTCGGAATTACGAATTGAAAAAGCCAAAAGATTATTGAAGGACCCTGACCTATCCATTACAGCCATAACCTTTGAGCTCGGCTTTCAAAACCCTGTGTCCTTCTCTAAAATGTTCAAACAATTTGTGGGATGCTCACCGACTCTCTATCGAAAAAAAGTGATTTTGGAAAAGAATTAACTCCTTCAATCCTCTACGATAAAGTGGAAACGAAAGGAGAGAAATGAAATGAGTATGATCCAAGGAATCAAACAAATCGGGGTCCCCGTGAAGGATTTAGACCGCGCCATCGACTTTTATCGTGAACAATTAGGCCACCCGCTCCTATTCACGACTGCCCATATGGCATTTTTTGATTGCAACGGCGTGAGGCTCCTCCTAACACTACCGGAAAATGAAAAGTACACCCATTGCTCGGTCATTTATTTTGAAGTGGATGATATCCAATCCAGCTACGAAAAAATGAAGGATAATGGTGTTCATTTTGTGGGTGAACCTCATGTGGTGGGGAAGATGGACGACATGGAGTCATGGATGGTGTTTTTTGAGGATACGGAGGGGAATACACATGCGTTGGTGAGTGAAGTAAAGGTTTAAAAAGGAAGGGGATCCCGTGTGTAATGGGATCCCCTTCCTATGACTCCAAATACGTACCTTTTATACCCCCATAGAACAGGCGTCATAGTTCATCAACGTCCCCGCCCTGTCCATCCACCTGGTATGTCACATCATACTTCTCTGCCAAGAGCTTCATATCTGAATGATAGGATTCCACCAGTCTGTAATACTCCTCAATTTTGGCATTGGACTCCTCTATTAGCCCTTCGTCCTGTTCCTCAAGAGCCTGTTTTTCGAGCAAAAGGGAATCATAAAAAATCTGGGTGGCTTCCACAATCCGTTCCGTCATTTCCTCAAGTTCGGGGATTTCCCCTTCGATGGACTCCGCTTCTCCCAATGCTTTCTCATAGGAAGGGATGGTAGTTGAGGTCAGCTCTTTATAAAGGGTCTCATCATCGGTATAATTCACCCCGGATACCGATGCAAGAGATTCAAATGCCACAACTTCATATTCAGCAACTCTCTGAATATCCTCATTGATAAATTGAATAATCGCTTTTTGTTTATCAGCGTCCGTTAGTTTATCACCGTCTTTACCATCATCAACCATGCTCAATCCATTGTTGCTTTCCTCTTTACTGTTATTCTCTTCAGTCTGTGGTTCCTGATCTTTATTAATCGAAATCTGCACTTCACCACATCCACTTAACAGAACGGCTGTTAACAAGGCTAATCCGAGAAGTTTCTTCATGCTTTAATTCCCTTCTTATGCAATTTGGTCAATTGCTTTTAGAAGTTAAATACCCATCTTTTGTAAAAATAATCTAAATATTTCTAAATAAAGCAGTTCCTATCTTCAGGCATATGGCAAACGTATGCGATTTCCTATACAATTTATGTAAACAGCAAGATTGAGTGGTGAAAGTATTGAAATTATTACTAATCGAAGATGATACAACCCTATTCAATGAAATCAAGGAACGGCTTTCCCAGTGGTCCTATGAAGTATATGGAATCAATGATTTCAATCATGTCATGCAGGAGTTCACAGAGGTAAAGCCGGATCTAGTAATCATCGATATTCAATTGCCTAAATTCGATGGCTTCCACTGGTGCCGGATGATTCGCACACATTCCAATGTGCCGATCTTGTTCCTGTCCTCGCGAGATCACCCGACGGACATGGTCATGTCCATGCAGCTTGGGGCAGATGATTTCATCCAGAAACCCTTTCATTTCGATGTCCTCATCGCTAAGGTCCAGGCGACTCTCAGAAGGGTGTATAACTATAACACCGAACAGGTGAGTATCAAGACCTGGTGCAGTGCGACCGTTGATTTTGAACGGAATACGGTTTCTAATGAAAAAGCGTCCATCGAATTGACGAAGAATGAAATGTACATATTAAAGCTTCTAATCGAACAGAAGAATAAGATCGTCAGCAGAGATGCACTGATGAACAGCCTCTGGGATGATAAACGATTCATCAGCGATAACACGTTGACCGTCAATGTGAATCGTCTCAGGAAGCGCCTGGAAGAGATAGGACTCGGCCGCTTCATTGAAACGAAGGTCGGGCAGGGGTATCTGGCCATTGAAGAGGATTCGCCATGATCCGTACATACTTATGGGAACGGAAAAGCTGGATATCGTTAGTGCTTGGTCTTCATCTGTTATGGATCTTTATCGCCTCTATCGATACGGCCATCCCGTTACAACCGATCATGTATATGGTGTTTCTGTCGCTGCTCTTTTTCACTGTTTTTGTGTTTATCCGCTACCAGAAGGAAACCCGATTCTTCAAACGGCTTAAAGAATGGGATCATAACCTCAACATTACGGGGGTCGATTCCCCGGATACTCCATTCCAGGAAATCGTTTCGGATAGTCTATCGGAGCAGGCGAACCTTTTGAGAAAGACAGCATCTGAGAATCGAATCATACTCGAACAGGAAAAGGATGATCTTCTGTCCTGGATCCATGAAGTGAAAACACCGCTGACGGCGATGCATTTAATGATTGAACGTTTGGAAGACGACCCTTTGAAGTCTCATTTAAAATATGAGTGGCTGCGTATCCATCTTTTGTTGGATCAGCAGCTTCACCAGAAGCGTTTGTCTTTTATGGAGAATGATTTATACATTGAGGACACCGATCTCGAGTCTGTTATTTTTCAGGAAATAAAGACATTGCAATCCTGGTGTATTCAGAAGGGGATCGGATTTGATATTCAACTCGAGGTCACAAACGTGCTGAGCGATGCGAAATGGCTCTCTTTTATGATCAGGCAGCTTTTGACCAACGCCGTTAAATATAGCTCTAAAACGGATATCGCCATAGTAAGCGAAAAAAGAGATGGAAAAGTGACTCTCACCATCCAGGATTTCGGCAGGGGAATCGACTCCAGGGACCTGCCAAGGATCTTTGAAAAAGGATTTACCTCGACCACCGTCCACAATGATCATGCTTCTACGGGAATGGGCTTATACTTAACCAAGAGAGTGTCAGAACCTCTGCTGATTTCCATAGACATCGAATCCAAACGGGGAGAAGGGACCCGGGGCACCCTGACCTTTCCTGAGAAAAATGATTTCGTTCAACTTACCGGCGTGTGACAAAAATGTCACATGCTTTTCTGTTTTGTTCGAACAATAAAAGGAAAACAACCTTCCTGCTTTTTATAATAAAGGTATCAAATCAAAGGAGTTTTAAATGATGACCATACTAGAAGCAAGCAAACTTCATAAAAGTTACGGAAATAAATTCAATAAGCAGGAAGTGTTAAAGGGGATTGACCTGTCGATCCAAAAAGGTGAATTCGTCAGTATCATGGGGGCGTCGGGTTCCGGGAAGACAACTCTCTTAAATGTCCTATCCTCCATCGACAAAGTGAGTGAGGGTTCAATTAAGATTGAAAGCAATGAAATGACGATGATGAAAGAAAAGCAGCTCGCACAATTCCGAAAGAATCACCTCGGCTTTATCTTTCAGGATTACAACCTGCTCGACACGTTAACGGTGAAAGAAAATATCCTTCTGCCACTATCCATCACCAAGACCCCTAAGAGGGAAGCCGACCAGAAGTTCAATGACCTTGCTTCGGAACTTGGGATCCTTGAATTGAAGGATAAATATCCGAACGAAATCTCAGGCGGGCAGAAACAGCGGACATCAGCCGCCCGTGCCTTCATCCATGAACCAAGTATCATTTTTGCCGATGAACCCACGGGGGCCCTCGATTCGAAATCGGCCTCTGATCTTTTGAACAAGCTGAGTGATCTGAACCAAAAGCTGAAGGCGACGATCGTCATGGTCACACATGATCCCGTTGCGGCAAGCTACTGCAGTCGGGTCGTTTTCATCAAGGACGGGCAAATTTATACGCAATTAAATAAAGGTGAACAGGCAAGACAGCATTTCTTCAGTGACATCATGAAAACCCAGGGAGTGCTTGGTGGGGTGCAGAATGAACATTAATACCCTTATCTTCCGAAATCTGAAGAAGAACCTGAAGAATTATTACCTTTATGTATTTGCTTTAGTCTTTAGTGTTGCCCTTTATTTCGCGTTCGTGACCCTTCAGTATGATCCGTCCATGGATGCAGCGAAGGGAACCATCAAGGGTGGAGCAGCCGTCAGAGCCGCGTCTGTCCTGCTTGTCGCCATCGTCTCGATTTTTCTTTTATACGCCAACACCCTCTTCATTAAGAGAAGAAGTAAAGAAATTGGGCTATTTCAGTTAATCGGCATGACTAAGAATAAAATCTTCCGCATTTTAAGCGTGGAGAACTTCATCTTGTATTTTGGGTCTTTGATCCTTGGAATCTTGATTGGATTTTCCTTCTCCAAGTTGATCATCATGATTTTATTCAATATAACAGGCGTCGATGCGATTGCCACACTGCATTTCTCGACTAAGGCACTCATCCAGACTATCCTCGTGTTCTGTGCGATTTACCTGTTGATCATGCTGATGAACTTTGTCTTCATCAAAAGACAAAGCATCTTATCCCTCTTCAGAGTCCGTTCTTCAACGGAAACGAAAGTGAAAAAGATGTCCAAGTTCGAGATCGTCATTGGAGTTCTCGGTATCATTTTGATTGCTTCCGGGTATTATGTGTCTTCCAAATTGTTTGGCGGGGACTTCACGACGATGCCAGAGCTTTATGGAGCCATGCTCTTTATTCTCGGCTCGGTGATTCTTGGAACCTACCTATTCTATAAAGGGTCTGTCAGCTTTATTTTCAACATCATCCGCAAGAAGAAAGGTGGCTACTTGAACATAAACGAAGTCCTGTCCCTTTCATCCATCATGTTCCGGATGAAGTCGAACGCCTTACTTTTGACTATCATTACGACAGTATCGGCACTGGCTATCGCGTTATTATCTTTGAGTTACATCGGCTACTATTCAGCAGAAAAGACGGCTCAAAATAATGTCCCCACTGATTTTTCGTTTACAAATAAACAAGACTTTGACACTTTTAAAGATGCCCTACTGGAGAAAGGCATTAAGTACAATAAAGAAGAAATTGAAGTCCTCCAGGTACTCGTCAACCTGAAAGGCATTACAGACTCTGAATTTGGCGAACTGAACGGGTCACTGGATGCCATGCCGAATTCCGTCATCAGCGAGAAAAGTGTTGAGGGAGTCGAGGTCAAAGAAAACGAAACGGTCTTTACCGGCTACAGCGATTTGCTTCAAAAGGTCATTCCGTTACATGATTCCGGCAGGACGGAGTTGAAAGGAAAAACAGAAGTCACAAAGCTCAATTACTTGGGTATGAAGGATGAATACCCGATTTCATGGTATTTTACAGCAGGAGGATCACCTGTTGTCATCGTGGATGACCGCGTATTCCAAGAACTAAAGAAGGACCTGGACCCTGAAATCCAAAGAGAAAATTCAATCTATATCGGTGTGACGATTGAAGAAGAAAAAGACCTGAAAGAAGCAAACGATCTCTTTCATACGTTAAACCTTAACGAAGATTGGGCAAACGATTCCCAGTACGACATGAAAGCCGAACAAAAACAAAACATCGGGCTCATCATGTTCATCGTCGGATTCCTCGGCCTCACCTTCCTGATCACATCGGGCTGTATCCTGTACTTTAAACAGATGGATGAAAGTGAAGATGAGAAACCGAACTATACCATTTTACGAAAATTAGGATTCACCCAAGGTGACTTATTGAGAGGCATTCAAGCGAAGCAACTATTCAGCTTCGGAATCCCTCTCCTCATTGGACTTCTGCACAGTTACTTTGCGGTCCAATCAGGATGGTTCCTATTTGGAGCCGAAGTCTGGACACCGATGATCATCGTGATGGTTTTATATACGGTGTTGTATTCGATTTTTGGTATTCTATCGGTCTTGTATTATAAAAAGGTGATTAAAGTATCTCTATAATGGAGAGAGCCATCCCGTCTAAAAGTTGGGATGGCTCTTTTATGTAGTACGTTATTACTTCCTTTTCTGGCTTTTTTCTTTATTCATTTGAAGCTCTGCCGCATATTCTTCTTGGGATTTCCCTTGCTTGAAGCTTTCAGACTGAATTTTTTTGAATTTGTTATCGTTTTGATTCGGCATTTTCACACCTCCCTGCTACCTGGTTATTATGAACATATCCTTGTTATTTATTCTTACTAACGGAATTATTAATAATTCTCTATTCCCTACTTTAATAAAAGCAGTATTTATTCTAAAATCCTGGGACGCAAACAAGCAATGAGAGATAAAAGGATAAGAAGCGCTTCGACCTGGATGCCAAATAACCATATATAACTATCTCCATCCTGAGCCCAACTACTCTTATTCAATAAGAATAAAAGAATAGAACAAAGAAGGAAGACATTACTCTTCCAGTAAAAAATTAAGCCTCGTTTAAAAGAGAAGAATTTCTCATCCTTCTTTTCCTCTGTTGAAAGTTGAATCATCTTTTCCTCTGTCATGTCATAACCCCCTACCAATCATTACATAAACGCTAATTAAATATTCCAAGAATCCCAAATCCAATCCAAACAAGAGATAGGAAATAACATATGGCCAGGATCTTATTCATAAGAAAAGGGAGGCGGTTTAATACAATTTGAATATAATAGTTAATACCCGATGTAAAGATAGCTGTGTACTTATTAAAATATCCCACTAAACTATCTTTTCCTTCAAAGACATTCACTTCATATAAAGCAATAATCAATCGCTGAGCAAAAATAGAACAAAAAGCAAACACACCATTTGCTGCAATCACTAATGGAATATAGGAACTAGGTAAAGGGATATTAATTCCATATAAAGAACAAGCAATCAAGGTAAACACCATGAACACGAGTATAAATCCTGTTATTTTCTTTTTTGACATATAGTTCCCTCCTAAATGATTCACCGTTTAATTCCCCTCTTCCTTTTAGGTAACCCAAACTGAGGATATACCCTCTTAACTGTCTCTTCATGTTTCAAAATAAAATAGTATCGGTGGACAGATATTGAAAAAAAAGCGGTGAGTATAGATAGGATGGACACTCCCGTAATGATGATGATCACAAAAAGGGATTCCGTCATGAACGTAGAAAGCAGAATATGGGCAATGACATACCCGATACTTGAAGCGGTTAAAATAGGAGACAACTTGAATTTATGATCATTCCTTTGCAACCTTGCATACGCTCCGGAATACAGTAATTTGTGATTAAACAGCTGGAAGAACACCAATAACCCCAATAGTAACAGCAAACCTAAAATAAAAGGGACCTTGCCATTCAATCCGGCATATACATACAAATATTTTTGAATCACCAAAAAATACACATATGTATTCACGATGCCGTAGATGCCGAAAAACAGGTAGTACGATTTTTCAAACTGAAACGGGGCCACCACATAAAGGATTGCCCAAATATGTAATAATGCCACTGGTACAACAGCCGGCCAGACAAAGACGTAGGAGAAGGGCTCCCCCAAAATGGGAAGGAGTCCAATGATGTCTAAAAAAATGATAAAAAAAGTAATGATATTTCTTCTATTTTCTTCCGGTGTTTGCAAATTTAAATAAGACAATATGATCGGGTCAATACCTTTATGCTTTTTCATGTCTTCTCCTCTTTTTACCTTTTCTCTCAATCATCGTTCTTTCATTTTCCGGTAACCCGAATGGGGGATAAACCTGTTTTACCTTCTCGATGTTTCTTCTGATATAAAAATATTTATGGATGCTTGTAGAAAAGTAGGCCGTCGCCACAGAGAGTATAGAGAGTACCCCGATGATCATAAGGAATTTCACTGATTCTACAAAGAAAGACGATAGAATTACCTGTCCCAGTACGTAGCCAATGCCTGAGGCTGGAGCAATTGGAGAAAGGTTGAAGGTCTTTTCTCCTTTCTGAAGACGAGAGTACGTCCCTGAATACAATAAGCGGATGTTCATCCAATTCATGATGAGAAGGAGGGAGGCAAATAGAATCGATCCTAAAATCAAAGGGGCTATTCCGATTATTTGAAAATGAGAATATATGAATTTTTGTATGACTAAAAAGTATATGAAGGTATTGATAACCCCGTACACCCCGAAAAATAGATAATAGGAGCTCTCAAATGTATAAGGAGCAATTATATATGGAATGGCCCACAGGTGAATGAATATTACCGGAATGATGCCACCCCAAAATAACGAAGGAATCAAGGGCTCTCCCAGAAGGAAAAGCACGCCAATGATATCCAGAAAAACGAAAAGAAATACGAGTATATTACTCCTGTTTTCCCTGGGTGATTGGAACCTTAAATAAGACAGAGTAATATTATCTACCTTTTCCTGCTTCAACGAAAAATCCCCCTAACCAAACTTCCTGGAAACCTTTGGCTTCCCAAAATCAGGATACATTTTCAACACTTTTTCCTTATTTCTTTGTATATAAATATACCGGTGAATGAAAGTAGATAAATAAGCAGTCACGATCGATACAACCGAATACGCCATCATTAATACAATCATAAAAGCTGAGTCAGTGAGCATATAGGACATTAAAAACTGAGCAGCAACGTATCCAAAAGTTGAGAAAGCGACGATCGATGAAATAGTGAGTGGAGACTTTCCATTTTGGATTTTGACATAGGTACCGGAATAAAGCATTTTCACATGAAAAACCTGAATAAATACCAATAGAAACACCATCAGCACTAATCCTATGTAAAAAAAGCGGCTGCTATCTACACCAATATGAAGATATAAAAGCTTTTGAATAACAAGGAAAAATACATACGTATTTACAATTCCGAAAATTCCAATGTATAAGTAATAAGAGTGTTCAAATTTATAGGGAGCAACGATATAAAGGATGCCCCATACATGAATAAAAACAGCCGGTGCCAGTGCTGCCCAAAAGAAGGAAGAAGAAAAAGGAATGCTCAGTAAAGGAAGCAAGCCTAAAAAGTCCAAAAGTAGGATTAGAAATCCAATTACATTTCTTCTGTTTTCTTTAGGAAGCTGCATATTGCTCAGGTACACACGGGTCATATCATCTATATCTTTCAATTTCTTCAGTTCTGCTCACCTCAATAGCCGTAAAATTACCTAAAATTCCCCCATATCAATGGTACTATCATAAATCCGTCTTTTAGTGAGACAGATCTGTCCTAGCGTTCTCGATAGCACCTGCTTAGATCTTCCGTCTCTTTTACTTCCTTTACCTTACATGTACCATCTAAGTTGATGATGTTCACGACTGATTCATCCATCCCGTATTTTCTGAAGACATCAAATGCCTTTAGAATGTCCTCGTTACTTGAATAAGGTTTGGTAAATAAGGTGATATCCTGACTTATAAACAAGGTCGTAATAAAATATTCACTTTGCTCATCCCAATTCAATCTTGAATCTGCAGACATGCCCAACTTCTCGAGCTCTTTATCCAACACACCACCATCAACCATTTCATGGTGGTTGACCAACATAAATTGTTGTTCTACTATCTGTTCAAATTCAGCCGATTCTTCCTTACTATAGTAATCCGTTGAAATCCTATTATATTTCATTTCCAGATCAAGTGAGGTTTCGACAGGCACTTTCACAAGGCTTTCACTTATTTTTCCAAGTGTGTGTACCAGCTTCTCCGGGTCGGTTTCTCCACCTTTGTAGTATCCACTGACTGTTATGTATGGTTTGCCTTTGTGGATCATACTTCTAAACTGTACATCTTCTATTCCATTCTCTTTAAATACATTTTGATATTCTTCATACTTCTTATCCCGTTCCAGTAAATATTCATGTTTACTTTGAACATAATCCTCTTCAAAGTTTTCAAGGTCCCCTGAGATTTCACCCCCGAATGTAAAATTCGGATCATCTTCAGATTGAAATGTCAGGTCATATACATCAGTGAAGATTTTTGTAAGTACCACAATGATCGTGGCACCAATGGGTGTGGATTCCTCTATAGAAGTCATTTTGACTTTTTCTCCATACACCTCTTCCATTTCCTCTTCCGTAAAGGTGGAGACCTTCTCTTCTAAAGAAGTGCAACCTGATAAAAAGAAAATGACGATTAAAATAGATATCTTTTTCACCAATTATTTACCCACCTCCGTTTTAATAAATTTTACAGAACCATTCTTATCTAAGACATACCGAAATACAGATATGACTTATTTAGAAGATATATCCAAATTCATCTCATATCAAACCAGATCGGAAAGTAAAAAGAAAATGGAATGGCTTACTCATTTAAAAATAAAGCCTTCTAGTCTATCGAAAACGTTTCCTAGATTCCCATGAAAAATAAGCCCTGCTCTTTTGTTTATATTTTTTCCATACAAGGGTTACTGCATAAAAATATTTTATGGTATGATGGTTAAATTGTTTGCCCATTCTATCCCATATGGATATTCAACTTAGAAAAGAGGTACTTATGAAAGAAACGGTATTATCTAAACAACATTGGTTTCTTATTTTTACCCTTACGTTACTAACATTTGTTCTCGGGACAAGCGAATTTGTCATCGTCGGGATTTTAACGGAGATTTCTTCAAGTCTTCATATAACCAATGCAAAGGCAGGCACGCTCGTTTCAGCGTTTGCCATTACCTTTGCTATTGCCACGCCCATTGTCATGTCGGCAACTAGTCATTTTCCAAAGAGGAAATGGATGTTGTGTTTGATAGGGTCATTCATCGTTTTGAATGCTTTGTGCGTGATTTCCACAAACTACGTCATGCTTATGGGTCTTCGAATGCTGACAGCTATTGTGACAGGAGTGTTGATTTCACTTGCCATGACGATTGCCAGTGAGGCCATTCCCGTCACAAAAAGAGGCGTCGCCATCTCATTCGTGTTCGGCGGGTTCACCTTGGCAAACGTCATCGGCGTTCCCATCGGTACCGTCATTGCCGAATGGTACAACTGGCATGCTACGTTCCTTTTGACGACGTTATTAGGTGTCGTTGCCTTTTTGGCATCTTTCCTGAATTTACCGAGTAAGCTCAGTCAATACCGCAGTTCCATGCGGGATCAGTTCTCCTTATTGACCCATCCAAGGATCCTGATGGCTTTCTTCATTCCATCCCTTGGCTTCGGTGCGACCTATGCAGTATTTACGTATCTTGTCCCGATTCTGAACAAGATGGGAGCACCAGGCAGCTCCATCAGCTTGATCCTGTTCGCTTACGGGTTCATCTCGATCTTCAGCAACATCCTTGCAGGGAAGATTGCCAGTCACAATGCCATCGGACGCCTCCGATTCGTGTTTCTTATCCAGGCATTTGTCCTGTTTGCCCTGTATTTTACGACCGATCATTTTATTGTTGGATTGATCAACATTGGATTGATGTCCTTGATGGCCATCCTCCTTACCACCTCGACTCAGCTTTACTTGATCGACCTTGCCGGCGTGTATCAACCGAAAGCGACTGGCCTCGCCGCTTCCCTGATGCCGGTTGCAAGCAACGTCGGCATCGCCATGGGATCGGCACTCGGAGGCCTTGTCTACCACCAGGGACCGTTGATGAATGTGACACTCGTCGGCGGAGTGGTTGCAATTTGTGCGAGTCTGCTTACTTTCTTGAGTTATCGATTGGATCAGAAGCAGGTCACAACTGCATAACGTTCATAAAAGAAGTATCCGGAACGTTTGATTGTTCTTGGATACTTCTTTTATTATGTAAGACTTTTACGGAAAGAATTATGCGAGAAATAAGCTGTATCGTTCGGAGATTTCTATTATCGTGCGGTTTAAACGTTTTTCATGCGAGATTGCAACTAATCATGCGAAGCTTAGAAAAATCGTGCCGGCATGTCGAATTTTCTTTATTCAGCAGCCAAACAGCCACTCTTTATCTCAACCCCTGAGGGAACTTGAACACATTATACGGATCATATTTCTTATTCACCTTATCCAATCTTTTCGCATTCTCCCCAAAGTACTCACATTCATAATTCCTAAGTTTGCTGATTGGAAAATTCACATAGGACCCTTCTGTGATGCTTTTAATATATTCAAAGCGGCCTCTGACCCATTTCCGGTTTTCTTCCGCAGCAGAATCTTCTGTCCATACCGACTGGATACCCATGATGTATCTTGCATCCCTGTAGAAGAAGGCCGTTTCTCTTTTACCGACACACATGATTTCCCCGCCCATTGCATAAAAGGAAACTGCCGCATACACGGAACCGCCTGCCGGCACCTGTATCAGATCTGCGATATTCTTAAGCTCAGAAGGGGAATAACGCCTTTGAACAAACCTGCCCGTCGACTTGAATTTTTCAGATGGAGGATACGTCTCTTCCACTTTTTTCACCGCTTCAAGGAATGAGGAGGTCTCAAGCTCTACCCGGAATCCTTCAACCTCTGCAAAAGGCTGTAAAATCTCCCTGGCACGTGCAGATGAGCCATAGAAAAATCCTGTCGCAAAGATACCCAGTCCTTCACCTTCAGCGTTATAGAAACTGGCCACAATTGTCATCCGTTTATCAAGTCCAGGTAACCAGTTCTGCCAAACGTTCATCACTTGTGCCTGCTTTTCCCTGGTGGTGCCCACATAATAGAACCTCACTAGCGTGACAGGACAATCCGTCGGTTCCTGAAGTTGGAAGGTCATACTGACAATGACCCCGAAATTCCCTCCGCCGGCACCACGGCATGCCCAGAACAGATCGGAGTTGCAATATTTGTTTGCCCTGATAAGCCTTCCCTGGTAGTCGACCAGCTCCAACTCGATCAGACTGTCACATCCCAATCCGTAAAGCCTGCTCGAAAATCCCCAGCCACCACCAAGTGTAAATCCCGACACACCAACCGTCGGACAAGTCCCCCCCCGGGAAAACATATCCATTGGATCCTATCAGATCATGTGCTTCTGTATTCTTTGCTCCCGCTTCTATTTTCAACATGTTCCGTTGCTTGTCCAATTTCAGCTCATTCAAACGACTGATATCAATGACCAATACCAAATCACCGGTGGAATACCCTTCATAATGATGCCCACCTGACCGTATACGGATACTGACATGATGCTTTCTTGCCCAACAGATGGCATTCACCACATCCTTCTTTCTTTCACAATACACAATCACCAATGGAAACTTATTGATGGCTCGATTCCATTCCTGTCGGGCTTCGTCATAAACCGGATCCATCACCGTCACCACTTCGCCCGTAAGACCTTTTAAAAACCCTGGATCTTGGTACACATTTCTCACCTCTATAGATACTGATTAATCGTCTTGTTACTAAAGTATTCGTATTGACGATGAGATGAGTGGGCTTGGCAGGAACGTTTTAACTAAAAAGGGTAGTACTGTAATCAGTACCACCCCCATCATTAATCTCTTTCTCTTGCCACCTGTGTGTCCCTGATATTTTTTTGAATCGTGATGGCCGCAAACAAACTAAGAACAAACGACATTCCATAAAATCCTTTTTCACTTAAGATGATACTTCCGGCGTTATAGAGTCCGATCGTCATCAAGGATACGGCTACAATGACGGCGAACCAGCTTAGCCCATAATAGATGCCCGACACAGGAATATCCTCTTCCTTGTCCCTTACTGCTTTTTGCAGGGATACAGCTGCGTAGAGACCGAATACCAATACTGCAAAGTAATATCCCTTCTCATTGAGTTCCATTCCGGCATTGAACAAGCCGATCAAATAAGCGGAAACCCCTATCACCAAAGCTGCCCAACTTGCCCCTTTAAATGCGGAAGTTGGTTCTCCTTCTTTTCTTTCCACCTTAATCTTCGGTTTCTTTTCATCACTCTTCATTAACGGATTTTCATTCAACTCAGACATTGGCCGCTCCCCTTTACTGTCGCAGGTCGATACACTGCTTTTGTAAACAATTATAGCAATTTTTTACAGATTGTGTTCGGTATTATGAAATAAATTCTTCCATATTCAAAGTGCTGATCGCCTTATTAATCTATTCAAAATTTGGTTCATTTTTCTTCAATAATAAGTATTTCCCTCCTAACAAGACGACGCGTTCCCTTGCACTTTTCGTTCAATACCATTAAAGTATATACTGGTTGGAATCCATCCTAACCGGGAATGGATAACAGTAAAGCATCTTACTTTTTAATTTTGGGAACACGCTTCCCTAAAGGAAAGGGTTTAAATAGAGTATGAAAGAAAATTTCTGGCATGAATTGCCTAAGCCATTTTTTGTGTTGGCACCGATGGAAGCCGTGACCGATGTCGTTTTTCGTCATGTGGTGAGTGAAGCGGCGAGACCCGACGTGTTTTTCACAGAATTTACGAATACAGAAAGCTACTGTCATCCGAAAGGCAAGGACAGCGTACGCGGGCGTCTGACGTTTACGGAAGACGAACAGCCTATGGTCGCACACATCTGGGGTGATAAGCCTGAATACTTCCGTCAAACGAGTATCGGTGTGGCTAAAATGGGCTTTCGTGGAATCGACATCAACATGGGATGTCCGGTGCACAATGTGGCAGCGAATGGAAAAGGATCCGGCCTGATCCGCCGCCCGGATGTCGCAGCTGAAATCATCCAGGCAGCCAAAGCGGGAGGACTTCCCGTCAGTGTGAAAACCCGTCTAGGTTATACCAAGGTCGAGGAGTGGCACGACTGGCTGAAGCACTTACTAGAACAGGACATTGTCAATCTTTCCATCCACCTTCGCACGAAAAAGGAAATGAGTGACGTGGATGCCCACTGGGAGCTGATTCCTGAAATCAAGAAGCTTCGTGACGAAATCGCCCCTCATACCTTACTGACGATCAACGGCGACATCCCTGACCGAGAGAAGGGACTTGAACTTGCGGAGAAATACGGTGTAGACGGCATTATGATCGGACGGGGGATTTTCCACAATCCGTTCGCTTTCGAAAAAGAGAAGAAAGACCATACGAGCGGAGAGCTTCTCGATCTACTGCGTTTGCAGCTGGATCTTCATGATCAGTATAACGATGAACTTGAGCCCCGCCCGTTTAAACCGCTCCGCCGCTTCTTCAAAATTTACGTACGCGGATTCCGTGGCGCAAGCGAGCTCAGAAATCGTCTGATGGAGACAGAAACCACGGATGAAGTTCGTGCTCTGCTTGATGAGTATGCAAGTGTATTGAAGGAAGATGAGGGATTTTCGGTTTCTAAATAAGTCCAATTCAATTTCAATTTCAAAAAGAGGTCAGCCTCCTGTGAGCGTTCGCTTACTGGGAGACTGACCCTTTCTTATTCAGTGACCTTTGAATTCCATTTGGAAGGATATTTCTTTTCAACAAAGTCCGAAAGCCAAATGGAAGCGGCAAACACAATCAAATAAACAAGAAAGGATAGGTACACTTCCATCCGGTATAGGTGAAAACGTGGAATTGCACGGAGGTCCACTCTAAAGCGATCGCTACCCCTCCCCAAAATACAACAAAGAATAAAAATTTCAGCCCTTTAGGTTTGTAATACTGATAAGAGTTCACTACAAAATAAGGAAGAGTGGGGTACGTGATAAAGTGCAATACCACATCAAATAACTCGTGGGTTTTATGGTCAATCGTAAAGTAAAGTTCATATGGTTTCACAGTAAGTGTAATATCGGCCGTCAGGGCAAGAAATACATTAAACGTCCAAATGATCGTAATCGTAACAGCCGACAGGCGTCTTGGCAGCATAAACATAAACGCCCAGGTAATGATCGTGGAAAAAATAATAAACAGTTCATTTTCATCAAATTCACGAGGGAGAGGAAAAATCATATCGAATTCACCTCTTTGGTTCTCTGCATACCTTTTTCTAAATAAAAGGAGAAAACAGCCATTAATAAAACAATCAGACTATATCTCAAATAGGAATAAAACACATTCCAATGTATCCATTCCAAGTAGTCAATCTGTACGAAATAGACTTCTATTAAAACAAGCGCTGATAGGAAGAGGAGGAAATGGATGAGTTTAGTAAAAATCGTCCTCTTCGAAAACAAAACATATATCAACCATAAAAGTAATACGGGCTTGAGCGACAACTCAGGAACCTTCTGTGTCCAAAAAATCAATTCATTATATGGATCCTGATGTGTTAACTTTAAATTTAAGTTTATGATTACTCCTGTATTCGTAAGAAGGATATTGGACAAAAAATAACTTCCTAAGACGTTAACGACATTCATTTTCTTCATCAAAAAGTACAATGAGACAAAGGATATTATTGCTAAAATCAGAAAAAGCCCTATCGAAATCATAGTTTTCACCACTTTTATTAATATATAAATAGGTTTCACAAAAAATGGTGATAATACACGGCTTATTAAGAAAATAAGAGGTCATACCCCGAACCTAAAGAACTTTTCCTTTACTCCCAGAAAATTCATTTACTCCTACAACGACTTAGTCATGAAATTTTATCTATTCTTTATCGCTTCAGCAAGCTCATGCAAAGCAGGCTGATTTACTATAGAATAATTCCTTCCTTCCTTTTCCAAATATCCCTTCATACAAAACTGAGTGAGGACATGCAGAAGGTGGCGGTAAGAAACACCTAAATAATCACAAACGATGACGTGCTTCTCCAGGTAAACTCCTTTATCGGACGTCTGTAAAATAAAGTCTGCAAGCCTGTTTTCCAATGGAAAAGCAAGGCTCTGTGAATACTTGGCTGCCATTAACGTTGCTTTCAGACTCAAAAACTTTGTTAACTCTCGAAGGAATTTGGTATCTTCAAGCAGTTTGGTGCGGTACTTGGAAAAAGGCAGAGCCAAACAAACTGTTTTTGTGGATGCCTGAATTCCTTTTGTATAGTACACATCGTTCAGTAATTCCATTTCACCGATATAATCATGGGCATTGATAAAGTTGATGAGCGATACTTTCCCATTTTGATGCGTGACGTATATTTTTGCTTTTCCTTCTGTCACATAAAATAAATAATCCGGCCGCTTTCCTTCTTGAATGATCCATTCATCCCGCTTATATTCACGCACTTCTAGATATTCTTCGATTTGAAAAGAAAAGCGATGAGCGATTGAGTGCTTTTCTAAATATAGCTGCTTTTTCTCACCTTTATAAATTTCCATCTCCCACCTCGAAATTATGAGATATCTCATATTAATCTGCTTTATCCTCATGATATCATGCGATTGATAAGGAGGATACAAATGAATACACAGCGTTGGATGAGCACACATTTTTTCAGTTTTTTTCTTACATGGGGGATTTTTCTGCCTTATTGGTCAGGATGGATGATACAAACAAAAGGCATTACCGTTTCAGAAGCGAGTTTAATCATGAGTATCGGCTTAGTTGCAAGAGGTCTTTCTACATTGTTTGCTTTTCCTTATTTACTGGAAAGAGTCAGTAATAAGGTACTCCTGAACATAGCTGGAATGGGTACACTGGCCGCGCTCCTCTGTTATATCCCTGCTGACTCGTTCACTACTTTACTAATCGTAACCGTTGTACTGCACATCTTTTACCCGACCCTGATGCCGGCTTTAGACAGCGTTGCCGGTGTTCTTGTACAAAGTAAGCAATTGAAGCACTATGGGAAAAGCCGCCAGTGGGGATCGATCGGATTTGTCTCGGTAGGAATACTGTTAACGGTCTTTACAGGGATGTTTGGGGATGACGTTATTTTTTGGGCACTGCTGCTCGGGATCAGCTGCTTTGTCGTTCTCAGTTTAACGAATGGACCGGAGATTTTATCGAAGAAACCGCAAGTAAATCAATCCCTTAAGATCAATATCTTTGAATTATTCAAGACGAAGCACTTCCTGGTCGTCCTTATTATTGTGGTTCTTCTTCAAGCAGCACACGCTGCTTATTACAACTATGGCTACATCTTTTTACAGGAGATTCATGCACCGGTCTATCTCATCGGTGTCATCATTAACATCGCCGTCATTGCAGAAATTATCTTTTTCTCGATGGCTGATAAACGATTTAATCGCTTCTCTCCAGGAACCTTATTGGCGCTGGCTGCTGCCGGATCTTCGCTGCGGTGGATATTGGTATTTACGTTTCCAAACGTTGTGGTGTTTTGCATTGCCCAGACGCTGCATGCACTTTCGTTTGCGATGGGACACTATGCTTTTATGAAATACTTAACAACAAATATTCCTCATACACACATCCCAAAGGCTCAAGGCATGTATTCAGCTTTTGCACTCAGCTGGAGCACGGCAGTGTTTACGATATTCGGAGGGTTCTTATATGAAATCGAACCAAGATACGCCTTCATCGGAATGCTGGCGTGCAGCCTGCCGGCGATGTTCATTTCCCTTGGGTATATGAAACTGGAAGTGGAAAAGGATGTACTGGTGACTGCTGAAGCGCGTAAATAAATCCGTAAAAGAAGAAGGTTATCCCACTTTAGGATAAACTTCTTCTTTTCTTTAGTGAAGAGACTTGCTGAGCTGTCACTTAAGATCTACTTCTGACATTTTTATTCCTTCATTCCTAATGTTACGGGTTTCCGTTATTTATCCATCACACAATTTTTCACTTTCCGACGATCTTATCCATCACGCGGTTGGTTCTCGCACCCGATTCTCCAGTGCTCGGACACCAATTGCCTCCATCGGTTAACTCTTTCAAAATCGTCGTTACAAGCGGCTGGTGGACATGCTTGGGACGTTCGAAACTCCATTTCTGCTGCCCCTCATGGGTAGTCAAAATGACGGGGTCATCTCCAAATGTAGAAAAACTGATTTTCCCCTTACTGCCGACAATCTCATTCTTATCCAACTCTTCAAAAGCCGTGAAACACCATGTCCCGACACCCTGAACGCCGGATGTGAAGCGATATGTACCGGTCACAATATCTTCCGCCCCGTAAAATCCCCCTTGATTGGAAGCAAACCCTTTTGCTTCTTGAATGGGTCCGAGTAGAAAATCAAGTATATCAAGGGTATGGCTCGCCAAATCGAAGAACAACCCACCTCCCGCTATTTCAGGCTGAACACGCCAAGGTAATTGATCTGAAGCTTTCACGTCTTCCCCTGCTTTTTGATACTGGATCGAGGTGACAAAACGGACGTCTCCGATCGCGTTTTGATCAAGCAATTCTTTTATCTTCAAAAAGCGTTCCTGAGCCCGGCGGTAGTATGCTACATACAAAGGAACTCCAGCCTCTTTACAAGCAGCCACCATCTCATTGCATTCCTCAAAGTTGCGGGCCATCGGCTTCTCGACATAAACGGGTTTCCCCGCAGCGGCTGCCATCAGCGTGTATTCCTTATGTGAGCCTGGCGGCGTAGCGATATAAACTGCATCCACATCAGGATCGTTTATCAGGGCATCGGCCTCGTCATACCATTTCGCTACTCCATGTCTTTCGGCGTAATCCTTCGCCAGTTCACCTGTTCTCCTCATGACTGCAACAAGCTCTGAATTTCGTACCTTTTGAAAAGCAGGTCCGCTTTTCTTTTCCGTCACATCTCCGCAACCGATGATTCCCCAGCGGACTTTTTTGTCTATCATGGTCTGGTTCCCCCTTGTGGTTTCGTTATACTTCCATTGTAACAATGAGCGCTACCTTTTTCTCCTCATCCCATACAAAATAAATAAGAGGATGAACCATAGAGGAGTCAACAGTAAGGCCGGCCGTGTCGCCTCAGAAAACAGCATAATCACAAGAATAGCTGCAAACATTATGAGCACCACATAATTCACCAAAGGTGTGAACGGCGCCTTAAATGTAGATTTCTCGTGTAACTGTGGACGGGTTTTTTTATACTTAATATGACAGATCAGAATGATACCCCAGACCCAAATAAAGCAAATGGCACTTATCGTGGTCACGGTGCCAAAGGCCTGTTCCGGTATAAGCTTACTTAACAAAGCACCGACGGATATGACCAGTGTGGATAGAAACAACCCGTTACCCGGTACATGGTTTTGATTCAGTTTGGAAAAATGAGGTGATGCCTGATGATCTTTACTTAAATGATACAGAATCCGGCTGGTAGAAAACATTCCGCTGTTACAAGCGGAAGCAGCTGACGTCAACACGACAAAATTAATGACCCCTGCCGCCAACGGAATCCCGACCAGGCTAAAGGTTTTCACAAACGGACTTTCTGCCGCATTCAGTTCCACCCATGGATTAATGAACAAGAGGACGGTAAGAGCTCCCACGTAGAAAAATAAGATTCTCAAAGGAATTTTGTTGATGGCAGACGGGATATTTTTCCTCGGATTGGATGTTTCCGCTGCCGACACTGCGACTAATTCCACACCGACATAGGCGAAGATGACCATTTGGAATGAGAGTAAGAAACCTGATATTCCATTTGGAAAAAAACCTCCATGTTCCCATAAGTTTTGAACCGTAACCGCCCCCGCATCTGTCTGGAGCCCCATCACTAGCAAAACGACGCCAAGGGCAATTAACCCAAGGATGGTGATGACCTTGATTAAAGCAAACCAAAATTCCAATTCCCCAAACAATTTGACCGTTAATAGATTAAGTCCCAACAAAATAATGACACAGATAAGGGCAGGGACCCACTGCGGAATATCGAACCAATAGTTCACATAAACACCAACAGCGATCACATCGGCCATCGCCGTCATGATCCAGCAAAACCAATACGTCCAACCCGTGACAAAGGAGAACCGAGGACCAAGATACTCTTCTGCAATGTCTGTCAGCGATTGAAACCCCGCTTTCGATAACAACAACTCCCCAAGCGACCTCATCACAAAAAATAGGGCAATACCCACAATCAAATACGCCAAGATGATAGAGGGACCGGCAAGCTGTATCGCCTTACCGGATCCTAAGAACAGTCCCGTACCGATCGTCCCCCCGATGGCGATCAGCTGAACGTGCCGGTTTGATAAATCCCTCTTTAATTCTCGTTGTTCCAACCTAAACTCCTCCTTACAACCAGTAAACATAAGCACAAAAAAAGAGATTGGATGGGCTCCAATCTCGTGGTCATAAGAATAACAAATATCATTTGGCATGAGTGCACACCAAAGAAATATCCGATACTCTTCTGTCCTTTTGCCTGAGATAATGAACCCTTCGGCGCCGCGGATCTTCCGCGGTCTCTCCAGAAGCTGCTCCTGCCATGGGATGATCCATGGCAATCATAGCTTTCTATTAATTATATAATTCGCTTAACGTTTCACTGTCGAATAGTTGTTTATTTTAAGTGGTGTGATGGATCTTGTCAACTGGAGGGATTGGTTATGGTGCTGCTCTTTGCAGTAATATGAATCCAGGGTCACCTCTGAGTTCATAATGAGCGGGGGTAAATTAAGCGGAATTTTTCCGGTTATATAAAGGTTGAACCTCGATTTTGGGGTATTTAAGCGGAATTTTTCCGCTTATACAAAGGAATTTCTCATATTTTCACGTTTTTTAAGTCAATAGGCGGAATTACTCCGTCTATTTAAGTCAAGTCCACTTTATTGTGTAAATTCATATACTATGTCTTCAACCAATATTAGTTATTGTTCTTAGGGGGTCCTCCAGCTAGCTGGAGGACCCCCTCGAAAATTGAAAATTCAATAGAGATATTTTCTGTTCCCTGGATCAAGGTCTTTTTCCTGCTCCATCAAGACTGCTCCAATTAGTCGAAATGCTGATTGCGTATTTGGAAAAATTCTGATGACACGTTCACGTCTCCGTATTTCAGAATTTAATCTTTCCAAATTATTTGTGGTTCTTAATTTTTGATGATATTCCTGAGGCTCATTCATGAACTGAATCGCGTCTTCAAATCCATCATCTAAAACCCTTATAACCTTTTGATAAGAACTTCGTTCCTCGAATAGAGTAATGAATCCATCTTTGATTTCTCTGGCTTCTTGTGGAGTAGAGGCATCAAAAATTTTTTTGATGATTTGTTTGGCTTCACGAGAGTCTTTTTTAGGCATCACATCAATGATGTTTTTCTTAAAATGAAAGGTGCAGCGCTGCCAACTTGCCCCTATAAAAGATTCTCTTATAGCGCTTTTTAAGCCCTCGTGAGCATCAGAAATTATCATTTGAGGTGACTGAAATCCTCTGGATTTTAAGTGGTCAAAGAATTGAATCCACCCAGATTTAGACTCAGCATGATTCACGCTGAGGCCAATAATTTCTCTTTTATTCTTCTCATTGATTCCAATCGCAATATAGACCGCTTTGGATACCACTCGTTGATGCTCTCTCACCTTAATGTACATAGCGTCAACGTATACATATTTGTAATACATGACATTAAGAGGGCGTGTTGCCCACTCATTTACAATTGGATCTAATTTTTTTGTAATGTTAGAAACCAGTGATTTAGATACACTTTCACCACAAAGCTGTTCCATTACCTTAGTAACTTTTCGAGTAGAAACTCCATTGACCACCATTTCCATCATTGAAAGCACAAGTGCCTGATCTACACGCTTGTATTTTTCAAATAATGAAGTGGAGAATGCCCCATTCCTCGTACGAGGAACGGTTAAAGTAAGCTTGCCGATTGAAATGACAAAATCACGATTGTAGTAGCCATTTCGGTAGTCTAATCGTTCATCTGTTCTCTCATAAGCCTTAGCATTTAAGTAGTCATTACGTTCTTTTTCCATAAACTCATTAAGCACTAAGACGAGGGAAGATTTAACAAGGGCATCGAGATCAGAGTTAGCTACCTGGTCTTTTAAATCTTCAATATTTAAAGTAAGATTAAGTTGGGTCATTTTTAATTCCTCCATGTACAGATTTTCTTGGTCGAAAACATTGTATCATGGGAATTAAAATGGCCCTTTTTTATTTACACAATTATATAGACTTAATCTCTATTTAAGCTAATTCAAACTCAATTTACTGATTAAGCGGAATTTTTCCGTCTATTGATCAGATTGTGCGTTTAACCTGATCCCCTAAGCGATAAGAGCGGATTCTCTTGACCCCAGATTCGGGAATCAACATCTTTTTCTCAACTAGTTGAGTAAGTAATTTTTTCACTGTCTTGTCAGTTCGCTTCAAATACTTTTCAACTTCCATTGGGGATATCGCTTTCCCTTTTCGAATCGCTAATCGCAGCACTTCCTTTTCAGCGTAGGATAGAGTGGTCTGGTCAAGCTCATCACCTAGCCGCCGCCCAATCACTTGCTGAACAACCTGCTGACATCGACGAGGTTTTTCTTTCACTTGGTCATAAGAAAATCGGATGACAGTCCACCCGTCCATCACCAACTGGTTTTGACGCTCCAGACTGTCGGAAAATTGCCATCTGCTTATATTCTTTAAGTGAGGGCCATACCCATCGACCTCAAAACAAACCCGGATGGCTGGACGAATATAAGCAAAATCTAAATACCGTTTTCCATCTTTAAAATCATCGATTTCAAACTCTGGATGAAGATACCGAAAATGATAAAATGATGGCCACCAAACTTGCTTCAAAAACAGCATTTCAGCCTGGCTGTGACCTTCTTGTAAGCGCCTCAGCCGTTCACCTTTTCTTTTCTGAGAGTGAGCATTCATAAAAGCCTGATACTCTTCTTCAAATCCCACAGCAATCCTCCTCAATAATCGTCAAACTTTAGAAAAGTATTAGCTCGTTCTCTCCTCAATTTCTTCTACTAGACCTTTATCTAACCCTCAGTTGGAACCATAAAATCGTATTCAGGAACTCCATACTTGACAATCATCTTTTTCCGATACTCTTCAAAAGATAAATGAAAATGTTCCGGTGGGTTGCCAAATAGGATAGTAAATTCTCCGTTTTTGAAAGACATTAAATAGCTTTTCTCCTGGTTAACATTCTCCTCCATAAGTGATGCCATTAACTCTTCCAATTGCTCATCTGTTAGGCTATCGTTCAACATCACTTTTTTGCAGTTTCCATCTTTATTTTGCAATACAAACATACCGTGTCCTTCACGTTCCTCTTCCTTGTACTTAATAGAGTTTTCAGTATATTTTTCTATTGTTTTGGTGTAATAATAACCGCACACCCCACAAAAAATGTACTTCTCATCAGTTTTGTAATAATCGTCTACATAAGCAGAACGTCCACAACTGGGGCATTGAATAGCATACATAATCGATGCCAAAAAGGAATCATCTCCCTTAATAAATTATTTAATTTCCGGAAAATTGAAATGAATGAGTGTAAAATCTAGAGAAAAAAAGAGGCTTAATGTGGTTTCAACTGGAGAGTGATTAAAAAGCAAATAAGGATATCAAGGAGTAGTTAAGTAAGAAGAATGTGAGGAAAGAACTACTTTTAGTTTAAAAGGATTTTTTTATTTGTCAATCTATTTTCTTTCTCATTTCTATTCGCCCTTAGGCCCTCCAACAATTAGGAGAGGCCTTTGGCTAACAACCTTTTATTTATGATACGGTTCTCCCCGATTAATCCGAAACGCCCGATAGATCTGCTCCACCAAAATCAGTCTCATTAACTGATGGGGAAAAGTCATTTTTGAAAAAGAAAGGGTTTCATTGGATCTCTTGATGACGTCATCACTGAGTCCCAATGATCCGCCGATCACAAATGACACTTTGCTTTTTCCGTAGGTTGCAAGCTTGTCCAGATTATCGGCGAGGTCTTCTGAAGAACGCATTTTTCCTTGAATGGCAAGGGCAATGACATGATAATCCGGTGAGATCTTCGCCAGGATCCGTTCACCTTCTTTATTCTTAACCTGCTCCATTTCAGAGTCACTCAATACTTCAGGGGCCTTCTCATCTGCAAGCTCGATAATATCGATCTTTGCGTATGCACCAAGTCGCTTTACATATTCATCGATTCCCTGCTTTAAATATTTTTCTTTTAATTTTCCAACCGTTACAATGGTGATGTTCACTATCCACACTCGCTTTACAAACAATTTACAAACACGTTATCCACAGAAATTATCCACATATCCACAACGATAATCCTCATATAGTATGAGAATATTAGTTCGCCACTATATATACGGCGTTATTCCCACAATATTCACATGTTGTGGATAACTTTTTGTCTTCGGAAAGCTCTGTTAGTTGAGGCGCCACCTCATGTTCATCGACGACAATATCCATGGCCAATTCTACATGCTCCAAGCAGCAGTAAATCATGTCGTTTCCTCCCTAAATGTAGTTTATATACTTATCCACAATCATCATATCATGTAAAGAAAAAGCAGGAAAGGGCGCATTGCCTTCCTGCTTTTCACTTTATCCACATTCTATAATCGGGATTCATCCGTCAGTTTCATCGTGACTTCTTTCTTTTTGCCATCTCTGTAGAAGGTGACTTTCATTTGATCGTTCACTTCTTTTTTATTATATAGATGCTTCCTCAAGTCAATTACATTCTGGACCTTCTCACCGTCTAGCTCTGTGATGACATCAAGCTCTTGCAACCCAGCTTGAGCAGCAGGTGAATTCGGAACGGTTTGTCTAATCATGACACCATAATTGATATCCTTCGGCAGTTTTAATGTTTCCTGCTGATGATAAGCAGAGATCTGATTCACGTCTTCAAGGGTCACACCCATTGCAGGACGCTTCACTTCACCATATTGCTCAAGGTCTTCAATGATAGGTCGAGCAGAATTGATTGGAATCGCAAGTCCGATTCCTTCCACCGCTTCCTGTGCGATCTTCATGGAGTTGATACCGACCAGCTGACCTGAAATATTTATGAGGGCTCCACCGCTGTTACCAGGGTTGATGGCTGCATCGGTTTGCAGAACCTCTGCGTTCCAATCCTCCATCCCGTCCTGATTGATGTCGACAGGAATCGTTCTCTCCACACCTGAAACGACACCCTGTGTCACGGAACCTGAGAATTGAAGTCCAAGGGGGTTCCCGATGGCGATGACAGGCTCTCCCGCTTTCAGCTCATCCGAATTACCAAACTCGGCAATATCGTCATTCTTGATTTTACTTCCATCGATTTCAATGACGGCAAGGTCTGTCCAAACGTCAGTACCACGGAGTTTAGCCGGAACCTTTGTACCGTCTGCGAGGGTGACCTCCAATTGGTCAGCCCCTTCCACAACGTGATTATTCGTCACGATATAGACCGTTTTTCCTTCTTTTTTATACATGACCCCTGATCCCGTTCCTGCCTGTTGGTCCTGGGTCTGACCACCACCCTGACCCCAGAAGCTCTGGGATTGGATATTGGTGATTCCGACCACGGAATCCCCGGTCTTTTCAACGGCTTTCGTCACATCCGTCGTCACATTGACCGACACATTCTTGGTGGTTCCATTATGATACGTCTGATCGGTTTCTTTCAAATCTTGATCCGGTTGGACCGAATAAGGTAATATATCAAAGTTCGTCAGTTGAGGAATGGCTACGATTACAAGGATCGCCCCAAGGATTACTCCCAATAGCCCCGCCAGGAACATTCCTCCCCGATTTCCCTTTTGCCTGCCAGTCCTGCCTTCAGAATTATGATCACCATCATAATATCCCATGCGTCTTCATCCTTTCTAACAGCTATTCCTTTTGTTATTTTATCTTTACAAGCCCGATTATAGTCAGATTAAATTAAAAAATGATGAAAAGATGGTAAGAAATTTATTAGGTTACTATTTATGTAAACAAAAAAGGCGAAGACAGAAGCCCTCACCTTTTTCATACCTTTATAAGAGAAATCATAAACATTTGAATCGGTTTAAATCGCAACTAAAGGCGTTGGTACTTTAGGGTCCGTATCAAATAGATCGATTTGTTCTCCTACCAGGATTCCCTTTGATTCGAGTGTTTGGGTGACACTCATTCTTGCGAGATCTTTCATATTGTTATCAAGGCTTAAATGAGCCAGGTAAATCCCCTTGGTGTTATCACCCATCACTTCACTCATGGCAATGGCCGCGTCTTCGTTGGATACATGGCCGTAATCACTCAGGATCCGGCGTTTGATATTCCATGGATAACGGCACATCCTGAGCATCCCTACATCGTGATTGCTTTCAAATACATAGGCATCGGCATTCGAGAGGATCCCTTTCATCCGATCGCTTACATACCCCGTATCGGTGACAAGAACAAGCTTCTTCTCCCCATGATGGAAAATATAAAACATCGGTTCTGCAGCATCATGTGATACACCGAATGACTCGATGCTTAGTCCCCCGAAATGCTTGGCCGTTTCCATATCAAAAGAAAACTTCTGCTCTGTATCAATCTTCCCCACAAGACCGTCCATGGCGTTCCACGTCTTATCATTCGCATAGATCGGCAGCTTGTACTTCCTCGCCAATACACCGATCCCCTTAATGTGATCACTATGCTCATGGGTGACCAGAATCCCCGACAAATCTTCAATCTTCCGGTCAATCTGACTGAACAATCCTTCCATCTGCTTGCCGCTCAATCCGGCATCTACAAGAAAGGAATGCTCCTCCGATTCAACAAATATGGCATTTCCCGTACTGCCGCTAGCAAGTACACTAAAATGCATCGTCATATCTCTCACTCCAATGTTTCTTTTTCCGGTTTGGTGACCTCTACTATCTGTCCTTCTACGGCATTGATAAATAAATCTTCTTCTTCATCCCCTGATTCCACGACAAAGTGCCAGGTTGGTGCAAGGACCTGGGATTCCTCTGACAAGAACGTCCAATACCCCAATTTCGGTTTGTGAACGACACTATCCGGACTGATTTTTTGATTCGTATAAAGGCCCTGCAATGCTACAAAGGAAGGAATGATGGATTTATCTTCCCCAAACTCACTCAGATCCTCAAGCATGGACTGTTTATACGATACAATTTTATTATCATTATTGACTGTAAGGACGATCTTTCCATTTGTATTATTGAATAACTGCCTTCCCCGATACGTCTGATAATACGTGATCGTCTGTTCTTCCGTGTTGTAATCCCAGAAGCTGTACTTATCGCCATCAATGACCTTGTTCTCCATGAAGTCATTTAAATCATCCGGTGAAAAATCCTTATCTAATGAAACAGGTTCATCTAACGTTGAATGAATCGTACTTTCGTTAATAACGGTAACGTCTTGGTCCTTTAAGATACTGATATCTTCATCCTTAAATTTCTTTGATTTAGCCTGTATATATTTTTCTTCCGTTGGATCCTGGGATAACGTTTTTGGATATTTAATTTTGTCCGCCTTTAATTTTTCCTCAAAAGTAGCCTGACTAAGTGTTTCCGGGTTGCTTTCTGAGACTTTATTTATAAAAAGGGACATCAAAAAGATATCTAATACGAGAAAAACAATGATGAAAATGCTTTTCGTTTTACTCCAATCCATTTTATAGTCCCTCCTTATCATCGACGGATAATCTCAACCAATTACCATCGTATTTATAATACCAGGAGGGTTCGAAATTCAGTTTTCTGCTTTCATTTGGGTCTCTGGTCATTTTGTATCCAACGGCAATATCCTCTACATAATCAAGGTCGATCGAATCCACTTGATTCAAAGCATAGATGACGGAGGAACCTGATGGTAACAGGACTTCAGCCGTATCTTTAAACGAGAAATCTAGTTTAAAGTAAGGCCGACTATATTTATTGATACCGTTCTGACCCCATGTTTGGGAGACTTCAGCCATCCCGTTATCGTTGAAGACAGGGTGGTTTTGCAGAAAAAGACGATAAACGATTTTATTTTCATAAGGGCTGATGGAAAAGAGCTGATAATCATCTGTCCAACCACCATGATCGTTAACGAACTCCATGCTCTTTTGTACGAGCATGGCAGGTGAGGAGCCATCATCCTTATCCTCAGAAGGATTAACGAACGAGAAGGTATTGTGGTTCTTATCCACCGTCAATATGGAGGAAACGTCCATAAACGTCACAAGATCATCGACTGAGCCCATATTTACACTATTGGGATCACTGAATAGCGCCTGTTTATATTCTTCAAGGGAACTTAATTCAGTGTAGTAATAATAACTGACATAGTCCTCGGCATCTTTGGGTAGAAAAATGGTTTTCTTATCATTTATCGGTTGTTCCACATATTGACGATAAGCGCTGTTATATAATGCTCTTTGCACGAAATTCCGTTTAAACGAATCGAGACTGGCAAGGCTCACCTGACATTCATACACAGCCTTCTCCTCTTTATCGTCACTTACTGTAATAAAGAAAATGGAGCCGGAATCACCATTTGCGTTGTGCAAATCAATGATAATTCGATTAAACGAAGCCGTGGAAACATTTTTGTCCTCCAAATTCAAACCTTGGCTGAAGACAGATAAGGGGACGATGTCGGGAAACACCAGTTCAAACTTATCTTCACCCTGAATAAGAGTATTGATTTCTTGAAAACTATACTCGTTTGATACATTTTTAATTTCAAACAGGGACCACTTTCCCAGCTGTTCGGTCACTTTATTCATTTCGGTCTGGTTTGTAGTACCGACTGTCTTGTTTCTTCCATGATAAAAGAGCTTGTAAGGTCTAATAAGGTGGGTGTTCAACTCGTTATCCTTGAGCTTTTCCCCGACAGAAACATCATAAGCACCATCACTGTTGATCGTATCGTAACCTGGTGAATAGGTCCAAAGATTAAAGGTAAGGAAGACACTTATGCAAACAAGTACGGTTAAGACTATCGATTTTATTTTTTCATAATTCATGACCAATCATCCTCTTGTGTGGAATCATATGGGAGGGTAAATACGATTGTCGTCCCTTTACCTTCTTTACTCTTCGCCCACACATCGCCACCGTGTGCTGATATCATTTCTTTCGCAATGGCAAGGCCTAATCCAGTACCGCCCATTTGTCTCGTACGGGCCTTGTCTACGCGATAGAAACGTTCAAAAATCTTCTCCAGATTATCTTTCGGAATCCCTAATCCCTGATCGGATACGCTGATCTCAATGAATCCATCCTTTTCTTTCACCGTAAATGTAATAGTGCCGCCTTCTGGTGAATACTTTAATGCGTTGGAAATGATATTATCCAACACTTGAGTGATCTTGTCCTGATCAATTTCTACGAACATCGCTTTATCCGGCAAGAAGCGGTTAAAGGTTACATTTACATTTTTCGTCATTTCAAAACGATCGATGATTTTATGGAAAAACAGGATGAAGTCCACCCAATCTTTATTAAAACGATAGTCTTTGCTATCCATTTTTGATAACTGAAGGAGGTCATTGACGAGCCGGATCATCCGCTCAGTCTCGTTCTGGGTCACGTCAAGAAATTGGGGGGCTATTTCTTTATCCTCCCATGCTCCTTCTGCCAGTGCCTCCAGATAGCTCCTCATCGTCGTCAAAGGAGTTCTGAGCTCGTGGGAAACGTTGGCGACAAATTCCCGTCTCTCTAAATCTATCTTCTCTTGTTCCGTAATATCATGCAAGACTGCTATAAGACCATTCACGAAGCCCGTCTCTTTTTGGATAATAGAGAAGTTCGCGCGTAATATATACGGTTTATCCTTTGTACTGTAATCCAAAATGATAGAGTCCTGCTCATTCGATAAGTCATCGAATGTGTACTCCTCATCCAGTCCCAACAACGAAACGATCGGTTGGGAAACGACTGTTTCACGTGAAACATCCAGCATGTCAGCAGCAGGATCATTAATGAGAATGACCCGCCCTTTTCGATCAGTCGCAATGACGCCATCCGTCATATAAGACAGCACTGAAGAAAGCTTCCTTCTCTCCCCCTCAGTCGTTGCCTGGGCTTCTTGAAGACGCTTCGTCAGATTATTAAACGTAATGGCCAACTGACCGATTTCATCGTATCCGTAGACCTTTACCTTCCTCGAGAAGTTACCTTTTGCCATGGCTAAGGCCTGTTTTCTCATATCCGATATGGGCCTGGTAACGGTTTGGGCCAAAAGGACACCCAAAACAGCCGTTATCGCTAGTGCAATAATGGTTCCATTCGTGAAGATCTTATTGATTTCACTCATTTGATCATAGACCGTTTCGATTTCCCCGGCGATATAGATGGTCCCGATGACTTCGTTGTTCGACTCAATCGGTTTGGTGTATACCCATATCCGGTCCTTTGTCTTATCATCAAGGTAGATATCGTCGTCACCAAATCCGAGAGCAAGGGCTTTTTTAACCTCTTTTTCCGCACTGATCTGACCGACCAGACCTTGATTATTGGGATCAGAAGTCCCCTCAATCCTGGCTCGGCTATTGATGACCCTGATTTCAGCTATATCGGACGTTTTACTGCTATCATCCAATATCCTGTATATATCCTCCTGAAGGGTGGGATCGTCCTCGGTCCTTTTTTTCAACATGGCTTCTTTTACGGTATATTCTAATAAGTTCACTCTATTGGTAATAGAGGTTTTAAAGTTCTCCACCAGCTTCTGCTCCAATTCCCGCACAAAATAAACCCCGATGATTTGCATGGCGAGAAGGATGAGCAGAACGTAGATCAGAACAAATTTCAAATGAATCGAACGGGTTAAGCCAACTTTCTTCATTACATATTACTCCTGTTCAGGATTTCGTAAGTAATAACCTACTCCTCTACGTGTTACGATCCAGGTAGGGTGACTTGGGTTATCTTCAATTTTCTCGCGAAGACGTCTGACAGTAACATCGACTGTACGTACATCCCCGTAGTAATCATAACCCCACACTGTTTGAAGTAAATGCTCACGGGTCATGACCTGTCCGATATGTTTCGCCAAGTAATGAAGGAGTTCGAACTCACGGTGCGTCAATTCGATTGTATCTCCCCGTTTTGAAACAACGTAGGCATCCGGATGGATCGTTAAGGATCCGACGGTGATTTCATTGTTCTCATCCTCGATAGCTTGCTGCGCCCCGTGCTGGTGGCGTCGCAGGTTGGCTTTCACCCTGGCAATCAATTCACGTGTACTGAACGGTTTGGTCACATAATCATCCGCCCCAAGCTCCAATCCCAATACTTTATCGATTTCAGAGTCTTTCGCTGTCAGCATGATGATCGGCATTTCATACTTCTTCCTGATTTCACGGCACACTTCCATTCCATCACGATTCGGAAGCATGATATCAAGAAGGACAAGATCCGGTTTAATTTCTTCCGCCATCTTCACCGCTTCATCGCCATCATATGCGCAATGAACCTCATATCCTTCTTTCTTCAAATTAAACTGTAATATATCTGCAATTGGTTTCTCATCGTCAACGACTAATATCTTCTTTTCCATATCAATTGATCTCCTTTAGAAAAAAGTAATGGATCATATAAAGTTGTGATTAGTATAGGATTCTTCCTTTAAATTTATCACTTTCTCCATATTAATTCATCTTTAACTCTATCATACCCTTTATTTCAATGCTTGTTGACTATAATCTAAATATAACAAAGGGGACTGACAAATAAAATGATTGTGTCAGTCCCTTGCTTGATTCCCTCTATAAAATTACAGTACATCCAGTGGATTAATCAATGATCCATTTTTGAAAATTTCAATATGAAGATGAACACCTGTTGCTTCACCCGTTTCTCCCATGATACCTAGCTTCTGTCCTCTTTCAACCGTTTGTCCGGCAGAAACAGAGATGGAGTCTAAATGAGCATAAAGAGTTCTATATCCATTTCCATGATCAATGATGACCTTATTTCCATAACCGCCATCGTCCCAGCCTGCTGATACGACTCTTCCGTTATCAACGGATTTGATGGTACGGTCACTTGGACGGGCGATGTCGATGCCCTTATGCATTTTACCCCATCGCTGGCCTTGCTTGGAAGAAATATATCCGCCATTCGTCGGCCATGCAAAACTTCCCGATCCTCGTGAAGGAATGGCTTTTGTCCCTTTAACCACGATATATTTCACCGGATCTTTTAATTTCTTTTCTTCTTTTACATTTTTAGAGATTTGAGAACCATTTACCTCTGTTGTTTCGAAGGTAACGGATTTCTCACCATCCTGACCCTCTTGCTTCACTTTCGTATCGCCCTTATTCATAGAAGAGTCTTCTTCTACTTCTTTATCGTAAGCAATCTTTTCAATCTTATTTGCTTCCTTCTTAACGAGTACGTGAACAAGCGGCTCGTATACAGTAACGTTTAACTCTGCCCCCACCTTAAGTGCGTCGTCCTCTTTCAAGCCTTCATTCAACTTGAGTAAAGTACCGGTCGTCAGTTGATGATCTTCGGCAATCGTACTAAGGGAATCGCCTTCTTGGACCTTGTATTTCTTCTCTTCTAACGCACCTTTTTTAAGAAAATCAGCCGCTTCTTCAGGGGACATCATATCTTCAGGCTTCACCTGCGCCTTTTTAACGTCTACATTCTCTTTGAAAGAAACTTCTAACAAACGAGTTTCATTTTCTTTTAAAGCGGGTAAAGAAGTGGTTGAAGAGTCCTTTTTTCTTGCCTCTAATTCAGCCAGCTCTTCATCGGAAACATAGTTAAGCTTAAAGGCTTTTAAAGCTTCTTCAGCCGCCTTTTCGTCTTTCACATACGCAACCGGCTTGTTATCGACAACCAAGGCAAATCCATTTGCTTCGATTGCTACAGAATTATTTACGTCTTCAATGACTTGTTGATTGTTGGTTTTGACAGCTTCAAATACATTTTCAGGTATGTATGTTACTTCATGATCAAAATCAACCTGGTAATCACTGTATTCCTTCTGAGCCTTCTCAAGCTTCTCCTCTAATACCGCCTTTACTTCGTCCTGACTTGTAACGGCACCTACATACTCACTATCCATGTACACATGATAGATGGTTTGCAAATCTTCTTCAGACCCCGTAGCGGCAGCAGAAGAAAAGGTTAAAGTGGTTAGAGCAAGTGTGGTAATCCCTACTCTCTTCACTAATTGACTTGATCTATGTCGAATATTAAATTTTTTGTATTTGTCTAAAACGGGTGAAAACTTCTCTCCAAAACTCATTGACTTGCCTCCTATAAACTAAAGCAAAAATCCCAGTTAACGGTAGTTCATTAAGCCTAATTTAGTCGAATTCTATAAAATTGCTACTTTACTAATTTACCATAATTCGACGAAAACCGGGACGCAGAATCATGATTGTAATATAACTGTATAATTTATCTGAAAATATAGTTTCGACTTTTGGGCGATGATCCGCGTCATACTGGGAATGATATGGGTCTAAGGATGGATTTTCAATTGAAATAGCGTTGGTAGAAATTAGAGGATTTTTGTTGTTTTATGTTACATGAATATTACAAGAGGCATAATAAAAAAGTACTACGAGAGTCTAAGTCGTCGCAGTACTTTTTGTGTGATGGCTCAGGACGGAATCGAACCGCCGACACATGGATTTTCAGTCCATTGCTCTACCAACTGAGCTACTGAGCCAAATAGTTTTCGGCTTCCGCTAAGCTTCGAATCTCTTCGTCAGCTCACTCAGTCACATCCTCACGTATGTAAAATACGCTCCAGTGTTCCTTCGATCGCTTCCTCGACCTTCTCGCTTATCGAAACCCTTTTCCATTTCATGAATATCAGATATGTAAATGGCGGTCCGGACGGGACTCGAACCCGCGACCTCCTGCGTGACAGGCAGGCATTCTAACCAACTGAACTACCGGACCAGAGTTTTTTGACGATAGTCAAAATAACTTTCATTGTTTTGCGTTAGCAAAATAGGTTTCATTACTTTTCTCTTGCGAAAAATATGTATTCTATTTCCACATAGGATTGCTTACTAAACCAGCAATCTATCATCAAGGAAATAAAAATGACCCATACGGGATTCGAACCCGTGTTACCGCCGTGAAAGGGCGGTGTCTTAACCGCTTGACCAATGGGCCTTAAAAAATGGTGAGCCATGAAGGATTCGAACCTTCGACCCTCTGATTAAAAGTCAGATGCTCTACCAACTGAGCTAATGGCTCTCTAAGTATATATAAACACGAATCGAAGGCTTGATCAAAGCCTCTTTCGTGACAACGAAATTAATATTATCACAGTATGATTGTCGAGGGCAACAGTTTTTTTGGTTTTTTTGTCGAAAATTATTTCTGGGGGAATAATTTGGTCAAACCGATGATTTTTGGGAATGTAATTCGTTAAAATGGACGCCATCCCCCTCCACAAAAAAAGACCCGCCACCAAAGCAGCAGATCTCCGTTTTAAACAAAATCAATAAGTCAAACTAGCCGCCACAACCAATCCCACAACGATCGATGCGGAGAATAGGCTGAATCCGATGGCGATGTTTCCTTCTTCCACTTTCTTAGCAAGATTTGTGCGTGGAGTCAGGACAAACTCTATGATCCAGTAGGCAATGACCTGGGTCGCAATTCCGATCAGACCCCAGATGAACGCATCAAGTAAATTAAGGCTGTTTGCCCACACGGTGTAGATGACGATGGCGAGTCCGATGGCTTTTCCCCATAGCTTCAAGGCTACCGCAATGTTTCCTTCTTTGATTAACTTCGCTTCTGAGAACTTAGTAGTGAAGGCGAAGACGGTGATGCCGAGGATCATGAGTCCAAGGCCGGTTCCGACGTGGGCCAGAAAGCTGAGTAAGGCTTCACTTGTTATGATTTGCATATGATTCTCTCCTTTTTATCTCTCCTGTATTCCTACAGGCAGAAAGTATGATTCGTTATCAGTGATGGCATTTCCGGCTCTGATTCCGATTGCGCCGGGATTGCCATTTATGATGAAGCTTCCGACCATCAGGCTTGCTTCCTTTTCCCCTTCATCCGTTGTGATCACCGAGACAGGAAGGGGGCAGAATTGTTGATAGACAGGCAGAGTCTGTTTATACGTTTCGTTTTTGTCTTCCAGGAGCACCTTACCCGTCGCTTCCAGTATTTTGACTGTATCTCCTTCACGACCAAATACAGGTTTTTGTACGTACGTCATTCCACATTCCTCAAACGTTTCAGGGTCAAGGTACGTTGGAAGGAAGTAGCGCTCAATCCACTGATGTTCTTCCTTTGTAAAAAAGGTGCTTCCTTCTTCATGAAGCCCCCAAATGAGTGCCTGCACCCCTTTTGATTGAAGTAGAAAAGCAGATGGCGGATTCAAGACAGCCAATTTCTTATCCAACACCAGTTGCATCAGTTCCTGTCCGACTTTATCGTTCGTCAGGGGATCCTCATCCTCGACGAGATGCTCGATCGGATACGTTTGACGATATAATACATCGATTCTCTCCCCATCCGGTGTAAAAAGCCCATCGTTGCGTATTTGCAACTGATCAAGGCTCACATACTCTGAAGGTACGCCCGAGAGATCCTGTATATACTTCGTTGTCAGGTAGTCTTCTTCGTGATCGGCATGGGAGGTGAACACGATCTTTGCGTCTCCTTCCCTTTGAAGTGACTTCCAGGACGATAAAAGAGCCCTTTTCAACTCTTTGGATAATTGTTCTTCCATCCCTTCATTCGGATTCGCATAATCGAAGTACTCACAGACCTTTTCATTCACATGATAAAGCTCTTTGATGAAAGTTGGCGTATCACTATTAAATTCTAATAGTTTCATATCTCCATTAGATACGACGAAATCAAATCTCCCAATGATACATTCTTGAGGGACGGACTTACATTTTATATATGAGAGGGATTCTTCAGGGTACCCCAGTTCGAGAAGGGTTCCATCATCCAGCTCCCGAAGAAGATCTGCCGTCTTATCAAAAATGGCGTAGACACGCTTCGATGCTTCTTGAATCGCCATGATGGTGTTTCTGGGTATCAGATGGATATCCAATAAGGAGTATTCCATATCATATAAATCGTGCCAGAACTCCGGGATGCCATTGTAAAATCCTCTTCTTTTCGCTTGGTGAGAGATTGGCATATTACCCTCCAAATCCACCTTTAGAGCCACTTCCAATTCCTGATTTGTAGCTTTTAGAATAAGATTTATAGCTTGGTGAGCTTTTCAGCCCAGATTTATTTTTATAATATCTTCCTCCATAAAAATAATGGCCGTAATGGGAAGATCGATCATCATCACAATAATACGTACCGCTGTCGTCATCCCAATCCCAATCGTCACAATCTACATCCGTCGGTTCCGGCGGGAGGTCCTGGTTCCCGCAGCCGCTCACCGATATTGCCATGACCGAGGCGGCCACACCCGCCATCATTTTTTTTGTTTTGTTCATCTACTTTCCTCCTCCAGCTTATATCCCGTTGCATTTACATATAGAAGATATACATAGCGATCCTCATCTATTTCAGCAGAGTCGCGTTCCCATTCAACTCCGTCTATATAATAATAAACAGAACCGATGACGCTTAGAATATCAAGATGATAATCATGATGTTCTATTTTCAGGATAGGATTATTTTTCCGGTGATTGAGCTCACGAATTTCAAGTACCAATCGTTCCGGTGGAAACAAAGGGTCATTCAACGGTTCTTCCTCATAGGTTTCCACATAAATGACGAATACGTTGCCTTCTATAGAAGAAGAAAGCTGCCGGTAAGTGACCCCTTCCTTTACGAAGAACTCACATTCCCTTCTTGCGAGAATCTGTTCAAGCTCAATATCGGGGTAGTGATAAATGGGCTCGAAGGCGTCGTTTCCTTTTCTCAATCGATACTCTAATATCGGTTCTTTCATTTCCTGGCATCCTCCTACAATGATTTCTTTAAACTATACGAACCAGTAAGGAAAAGGTTTCATTTTCCAGAAGTTCATTGGTATGATTGAACTATGATTTTTCAGAAAGGAAGGTATGTATGATTATTTTCCAAAGGATTTGGAAGCAGATCACGAAGATGGACTTCGGTTTCATTTTTCTATTATCACTGATAATCGTCCTGATTGGAACCTTTGGCAGTCATTTTTTGGAACCTGAGACATTTCCATCGCTGTTTGACGGATTCTGGTGGACGATGACGACGTTGACGACGGTCGGGTATGGAGATTATTTTCCCGTTTCGGTTGGAGGGCGGATGCTTGGAATCTTCCTCTTTATCTTCGGGATTGGGATTATCGGGGTATTGATCAGTAAAACCGTCGATTCAATCACCACGTTTCAGAAATTCAAAAGGGAGGGAAAGCTAGTGTATACATATGAAGATCATTATATTTACATCAACTGGTCCAAAAAGACGGAAAGAGCAATTGAAGAGATCCTTGCACATGTGCCCGATGCTGAAATCGTCCTCATCGACATGCTTCCCATCACTCCGATCGAGCATGAGCAGGTCCATTTCATCCAGGGGGATCCATCAGATGAAAATGTGTTATTGAAGGCCAATATCTTTGAAGCGAAGCGGGTCGCCATTTTCTCTGATTCTAAAATCGAGGACCCTTCCCTTGTAGATGGGAAGACTTTATTAATCGCTTCAGCTGTCGAAGGATTATCCAAAACCCATCAGCGAGAAGTCCATACAATCGTGGAAGTATCGGAGGATCGTCATATTCCGAAATTCCAGCATATCGCCGTAGAGGATTTCATCCTTTCCAATGATTCAGTCTCACTTCTGATGGCGAAAGCTACCCTGCATCCTGGAACGACTACCCTGTTCAGACAGCTCTTGAGTAAACGATACGGCAACAATATACACGAATTCAGCGTGAAGGATACCTGGAAGACCGTCAAGCAGGCATCTGAGGAACTGCTTGAAAAAGGAGCCATCCTTCTTGCCGTAAATGACAATATGGATTTCAGCAATGCCATGAATCAGGAACTCCATCCGGAAGATACATTGTATGTTGTCTGTCATGATCGTGTGTACGAACAATTGACACAATAAAAAACTCTCAGCCTGGTTAGAAGGCTGAGAGTTTTTCATTTATTAATTCGGGCTCCACACGCTGCGAACCACATTCGTTTGAGAACGGTCAGGACCGACTGAGAAGATGGAAAGCGGAATTCCTGTCAATTGGGAAACGCGCTCTAAGTAGTGACGTGCGTTTTCAGGAAGATCCGTCAGCGTCTTGCATCCAGTGATGTCTTCCGTCCAGCCTGGAAGCTCTTCATACACAGGCTCACATTCAGCCAGGATGTTCAGGTTAGCCGGGAATTCTTCCATGACTTCCCCTTTGTATTTGTAAGCAACACAGATTTTCAATGTTTCGATCCCTGTCAGAACGTCGATTGAATTCAATGAAAGATCCGTTAACCCGCTGACACGGCGAGCGTGACGCACGACCACGCTGTCGAACCAGCCGACACGGCGGGGGCGTCCAGTCGTTGTACCGTACTCGCGGCCGACTTCACGGATTTGATCTCCGATTTCGTTATTTAATTCTGTAGGGAAAGGACCGTCTCCCACACGTGTAGTATATGCTTTTGAAACACCGACTACGTGATTGATTTTTGTTGGGCCGACTCCGGAACCGATCGTCACTCCACCAGCTACCGGGTTTGAAGATGTAACAAACGGATATGTACCTTGATCGATATCAAGCATAACCCCTTGAGCTCCTTCGAATAGAACGCGACGACCGTTATCAATGGCATCATTCAAGACAACAGATGTATCGACAACATAGTGCTTGATCTGTTGACCATACTCATAGTACTCATCCAGGATGTCTTCAATATTGAAGCCTTCTGTTTCATAGAACTTTTCGAAAAGGCGGTTTTTCTCTTCCAGGTTACGAGCAAGTTTTTCTTCAAACGATTGACGATCCAGAAGATCTGCGATACGGATACCGACACGTGCTGCTTTATCCATATATGCAGGACCGATTCCTTTTTTCGTTGTACCGATTTTGTTGGCACCTTTACGTTCTTCATCAATTTCATCCAGTTTTAAGTGATATGGAAGAATCACGTGTGCGCGATTGCTGATTCTAAGGTTGTCTGTTGTCACATCGCGATCGTGAAGATACTTCAACTCTTTTACAAGAGCCTTAGGATCGACAACCATCCCATTTCCGATTACGGATGTTTTTTCGTTATAGAAAATACCTGATGGAATTAAGTGTAATTTATATGTTTCACCGTCAAACTTAATCGTATGACCCGCGTTGTTCCCACCTTGGTAACGCGCGATTACTTCTGCATGTTCAGAAAGGAAGTCAGTGATCTTTCCTTTTCCTTCGTCTCCCCATTGCGTTCCTACTACTACTACTGAAGACATATTAAGCACCTCCGACGGGAATTAGTATTCCCTCTTTTATCAAACAAACTCATTTTATCAACACTAAAACCGAAAGTCAATCAAAACACGAACGTTTATATAGGTAATTATATTTATGTTCGTATAATTTCGGACTTTCCTCCCTAAAATCCTGTAGTTTAAGAATTTTGAGATAAATAAAACAAGCTTAATAAAAAGTGCGTAATGATGATGTATGTTAACGGGACCGTTCCTTTCCGCTCCAGGCACTTGCTTTCCTCGGGGAGGAAGTC
>NZ_BCVQ01000023.1 GCF_001591825.1 Rossellomorea vietnamensis NBRC 101237 | reverse complement strand
TTTAACGGAATAAAGATCTTATCTGCTTAGCAATTCCATATAGATATATTTCTAAGTTATTCCTGTTACTCACCCACTAGTCCATCACCATCTCGATCGTCCATATATTGATAGAGCCAATGATCACTTGTTATTGGCATACTGTAACCAGCTGCTTCTGCTTCTTTGATGGTCACCTGCCCATTACCGTTGGTATCAACGCTAGAAATGTCACCGTCTGCAGTAGAAGTAGTAGAATCAGAAGGCTCACTTTCTGTTAATCCAAGTGATTCATTTACTTCATCAGAGTTCACATTGTCAAATGAATCAACGATTTCATTCCCTCTTAAAGTGTAGGTATACTGATAATGCGAAGGAATCTGCGTTTCTATATTCGGATAGGTAATAATGGCCTCAAAGTTCGTGGCTCCACCTGCTTTGCGAATTGCGTCTTCCAGATAAGCTTGGTCCCCATGTCGGTTGAGCGTACTATCTTGTGGGGTAATATTATACGCATTCGATACCCCCCCGAGAGAATCAGCTATAATATGTCCTTCATCTAGAACATCACTTTCGACACCTGGAACCTTCGCTTCATCAGAGTAATATCTGCCTGACGATAATACAGGCTCGTTCCGGTCATCTTGTAAGATGATTTCGTCTGCAATGACGCGTACGAGCTGTCCGTATTCATTCGTAAATGCCCAATATTCACGGTCCCCATAACCAATGTCCACAACGACGTTAGGTCCACGATAACCGGACAAGTCACCACCATCGACTTCAATTCGTTTGTATCCTGCGAACGGGTCATCACTTGTTTCGGTTGGTGTTTCCTCTGCTACCGGTTCTTCAGCAACCGTAGGAGTAGCATCTTGTTTTTCACTATCTTGATTTGTGTTCTCTGTTGTTACTTCTTGTGGGGCAGTTTCTTTTTCTGTAACAGGTGCATCTTCTACGTTGGTACAACCAACCATTACAATGGTCGCTAAAAATAAAAATAAACTGTTCAATTTCTTTTTCATTTTGGTAATCTCCTTCAATCCTTTACCTTATATCTCACATTATGTTTCAACAAACTGATCATGTAACTAACTACTAATTTCAAAAACATATCACCGTTAATGTTAATTATCCTTAGTCCCAGTCTTCTCCATTATAAAAGTCAGGAACATAAGCATTACTTGCTTCCCAGCTAATCTCATCAAAAACCTTGCTTACTATACTTTCAACCATTTCATCTCTATCAGGAAATGGTGAGGTAGTATCATATACTTCTCCATAATAATTATCAGTTTCAGTGTATAAGAGAACTATATCTTTATATGAAATCTTTTTCAGTTTTTCTTTTATGTGTGTTTCAATACCTTCCTGAACGATACGTAGAGGATCCTCTCCTCCATATTGAACTTGAAAACAAAATTCTTCCCAATAGTTCCTTGTAGCAACATCATCTCCCTCAAGAGATCCATCAAAAGCAAAGTTTTTTATACTGGCTTTCAAATCTTCAATATATTGTATGAGATTAGTGCTGGCATGCATGGATATACTCTCAACAACCTTTTGACTTATAATAATTAGAAATTCACCGGCTATTAATTGGTACTTCTGAGAAATAGGAGGGTCAAGCATGTATTTTTCTGCTTTATCTGATTCTAAGACATTTTCAAATTCTTTATCAGATAAAGTATGTATGCATTCTACGAATAAAATATTCACCTCTGCATCTTCCAATTCCAGAAGTTTTCTATAGACTAATTTACGTGCTTTTTCTAACACTAACTCATATTTTTCGTTTTCATATAGTAAGGCAAATCTCATTTCATCTAGAAAAGTGGAAAAACTTAGATCAAACAAGGAATTTTCTTCGTTTGATAATAAAATTTCCTCACTGTATTTGTCATATTTATCTTTCATATAATTTTGAAGATAGTCAAAGGCCATATCCGTTCTATTCATCAAATCCCCTTCTTCTTTCTTTAATGTTATACTCTACTTCTATAAAACTTTAACATATGGGGTGAAAAAGGAAGGACTATTAAACTGACTTCCTCCTTGTTGCTTTTGTATAAATAATTTACTTCTAATAACTGATTATTGATTAAACTTCTTATCTGATCTTTTTTTCCTACAAAAACACAAAATCCATCTTTTGTTGTATTTTTAATAATGAACCAGAGTAACTTTTTATCTGGAATTGATAATGCTTTGACCTTTCTATAATAAACCTCCTCTTCCAATGGAATTTTCAACCCGTCTTCAAGTTCAATTAAACCGCTATCCTTCTCCAAATGATTTGTAGTATCTTTGAGTCTTATCTTTGAATTACTTGAATTACTAGAAAAATTAACATTCAAGTGAAATTTATTGGAGTTCTGAAGGAACTCCACTTTCTCTTGATAAAGAATATCTTCAGGTGTTTTTGTAGGTATATATACTTTTTTTCCAGTATATTTACTAAAAGGTCTTTTGCCTTTGTAAAATCTAGAATTCTTTCTCATTAGAATCTTTTGCTTTTCTGAGTCCAACAAAATTTTTCGTTGGGTATCATGCTTGAGAGCTGTATTTAGTTGCTCGATAGATCGCTGGATCTCTGTTAAACATCCATCGATATTGTTTCTAATTTGAGAACGATTAAAACGTAGAACATCTTGAAAATCATTGGTTACAGTCCATAAATCCCTCATTAAATCCTTATACCATCTATGATTTTGAAAATGATGAGGGCCATCACATTCCACAACAACTTTACAGAAATCTCCATACACTACAAAATCAAACTCATAATGTTTGTTCCCTTTTTTTACATATACCTGTTCATCAAAGAAAAAGCCCTTTTCAAAAAGTGCCTCCCCCATAATAATTTCTAATTCAGTAGCTTGGTAAGTCATGTTTTCCCTCCATGAACTAATCAGGTATATTTTACCACAAAGTACAAGAGCCTAATTAAAGTATCAAGGAATTTACTAATTATTGAAAAAATAACAGTATCCCCTTTATACCAATAGGGTCTACCCTAACGATAGAGTTGAATGGATATTTCAAATCCATTAATATAAAGGTATTAGATACTATCAATAGACTTATATCAAAAAGGGGAGAGCGAAAATGAGAAAAATCGGTTATGTTCGGGTGAGTTCAGTGGACCAAAATCCTGCAAGGCAGATAAAACAACTAGAAGAAATAGGGATGGATATCTTGTATCAGGAGAAAGTATCTGGAGCCACACAAGATCGACCAGAATTAAAGATGATGATGTCTGAGCTGCAGAACGGAGATACAATCTACGTCACCGACTTAACTCGGATTACCAGGAGCACAAGGGACTTGTTTGAATTGGTTGATCAAATAAAAGTGAAAGGCGCTAATCTCAAGTCTTTAAAGGACACTTGGTTGGATTTATCCGAAGAAAATCCATACAGCCATTTCCTTATGACAGTGATGGGGGGAGTCAATCAATTGGAAAGAGACTTAATTAAGATGCGACAGCGTGAGGGTATTGAGCTGGCCAAAAAAGAAGGTAAATATAAAGGACGTGTGAAGAAATATCACAAAAAACACGCAGGTATGAAGCATGCAATTGAGCTTTACGAAAAAGGGGGGATGACAGTAAAGCAGATATGCGAAATAACTAATATTCCTCCTGCGTCCTTTTATAGAGGTTTAAGGGAATTTAAAGAAAAGCTTAATTAGAAACATCCATTTTTAGAAATGAGAGAATATAGGTCTTCATAGGCTTCAATGTAGACTGTCATGGAAACTAAGAAGGCGTTTATTCCATACAATGTTTCATGGAATTCCCCCTCAGGATCTTTAAAATCTAAGACTGAATCACGGGAATGCAAAGTGTAACCATATGCATTCGGATGACATATCTCAGATAAATGTTCGTAGATCTTCCTTATTGGTGCCCCATCTCTCTTTAAAATATTTTTATGAAAGTAGTCTCCTGAATCAATTAATTTCATAACTCCTTTTGGGTCAGGATAATCACCATTTGAAGGTAGTCCAGACTTATTTCGGACACCGAGAAGAAGGCTCTCTAGCTCATCCCGCATATTATCTTCGGAGATTACGGTTTTTAGGAATTGATTATATTTTTTATGAAGATATGTAACTGCTCCACACGTTTCTAGTTGGGCCCTAGTTCCTAAAGAAGTTTGTAAAGGATTTTTAGTCAATATTCCATTTATAAAAGTTTTATAAAGAAGTACAGAACGAAAAATATTTTCATGTAAAAAAATCAATATTAAATCTTCAATATTCAAAGCGTCTTCGTCTAATGAATATTCAAAGTCTCGAGTTGGGTATTGTTTTTCATAGAATTTGTCAATTAACAAAAAAGCTGAAATTTTAGTTGGTGTAATATATTTTTCAAATAATTCTCTTTCATTCTTTTTAAGGTTTGAGAAGTAGTTCAATTGTGTCGCCTCCCTGAAATTTTCAAATAAATGTAATTTAAATTCAATTGTATCATCTGAATCAGGTGCTTAACTAGAAAATGTATGAATTGGTACATTTTCGTACATTAAATCCATTTCTCCTGTTTCTATATATAATCTTCATCTCTAGATCATTTATATAAAATAATCACTTGATATTATTGTTTTAATTAACATATACAATGACATATGTTACGATAATGATAACGTATTAAATACATAGTCAAGTTATAATATATTGAAAGAGGTGTATTCAATTGACGGCCAAAATAGTGACATTTGGAATTAGTAAAGGCGGCTGTTCTAAATCGACCAGTAGTGGGATTACCTCCTACCTCTTGAGTCAAGAAGAAAAAGTGTTGGCCATTGATATGGACGGCCAAGGTAATCTGACAAGCTTTCTTACAAGCGAATACGATATCTGTAATGTCTTTGAGGAAAGGACCATTTTAGAAGCTATTATCAATGAAAATGCTCGTCCCTATATCATCAAGATTAAAGAGAATCTGGATTTGATTCCAGCGAACGACTTTCTGGCTACACTGCCCCGTAGAATGTATGAGAAGGGATTAAAGTTGGATGCCTTACAGAAAGCACTCGAACCGGTAATGGACGATTATGACTGGATCATTATTGATACACCACCGGCGTTATCTGAACAAACGGTCATGCCGTTAAGTACATACTCTGAAGCAGGCAGCTATGCTGTTGTCATGTTCGATGGTTCGATGTTCGCGTACTATGCGATTCCGAAGTTCTTGGAAATCATTGAAGGTGCAAAAGAACGCTATAATCCGGCCTTACAAACAGCCGGGATCCTCTTTTCCCTAATTGATGCGAGAGCGAAAGAAAACGAAGTGATGGAAGAATCCATTGATGAGGACTATCCTGGCTTAAAGTTCAATTCCATCATTCGCCGAAAAGCCGCAACCAGACGCTTGGCCATTTCAGGTTTTGAAGACAATGTTGAACTTAAAAAAGCATTGGAGTATTACATTCCGTTTGTAAAGGAGCTGAAAGAGCGTGTCCAACAAAAACAGCCTCAAAGATAAAATCAAAAAACCCAACCCTACTCAAGCATTCTTCAATTCATATGATGACAAAGAAAACGATAGTAAAGAAGAAAATAAAGATGTAAATGATAATATTGAAATTAATAAAGACGAAACATATGTTAACAACAATGATAATGTTAAAAATGAAGATGATGATTATCTCCGTAGCTTAGCCGCAGGTAAAAAAGCCAACAGGAAGAAAACGAAGAAGGTCTTTACCTCTTTTTATATGGATCCTGACTTGGCTACAGAAGTGGATAAGATTGCTGCTCGGGGGCAAAAAGGTGATAAATCAAAGCTTATCAATCAGGCCATTCGGAAGTTGTTGGAGGAATATGAGGTTCTATAAAGGACAATTCTTTTTGAAGTAAGCAAGCCTATTAATATGGTGAAAAAATCGATCCGAATTTCGGATCGATTTTTTTGATTCATTCTATAAATATTCTATAATTATGTACAATAATCGACAATCAGCCTTACGACTCTCTTAATTTCTCTTTTAATATATTTACACTGATCGGCTCATTATAATCCCAATAAATGATTTTTATTTTTTCGGCCTCCGCTTTCTTCTTCTTTCTTTCATCTAGATATACTCGATGGTTAAACGCTTGTTCTCCTCCAAAGAAATTGACTGGTTCAAAATGCTGAATGCCCTGGTATTCAAATGCTAATTTTTGAGAAGGTACATAAATATCAAGCGATTGGTTACCTAACCACTTGTCTCTATATTGGTAGATTGCATCTGGGTACTTTTTCTTTATCAATGAATATAATGCCCACTCAGAGGCCCACCTTGCTGTAATTTCACCATTTTCAATTAACTCTGTATAAATCCGATTAATTTCATCTTTTCTTCTCTGAGATTTCTCTTTGTAGGTCTCAATAAATCTATCTGTTCTTGTCTTACTTCCTGGTATTTTTTCTATTATTTCCTCAATATATCGCGTCATTTCCAAATAATTTTTATGCATCCCGTACATATACTTAAATCGTATATAATGCCCTAATTCTATTCCTTTTGAAAAAACGTATCTCTCTTTCAATAACCGCCCAACATTTTGGGCAATTGCAATTTCCCTATCGTTCTTTTCTCTTTGAGTCATACACCCCATAAAGTGAGCCATATCATCGTACCTTAGATAACTTCCCTCTAATCGCTCTTTACAATGAGTCATAATGGAGTATAAATGCACTCCATAGATGGCATAACCGTATAATCCTATATTTAGACCACTGGATCCCAATAAATCATCCATCATCAAAATTTCATTTTTTTGTTTACTTGAAAAAATAGCTAAGTGGTTAATAGTCTCATCATCATAAAATTCATTATTTAATATCTTGTGTAGTCGAGCTTTTTCAGCCAGTTTCCTTGCTACAAAATAGTTCTTTGTTGGTTTACTATGAAAATAAAATTTATAAAATGTCTCGTCAGGTTTTGCGTCAGTAGGCTTTATTCTTTGGAATGATGCAGGTGTAAGTTTAATCTCAGAGTCAAGCCAACCTATTCTCTCCTTTTCAAGCTTTTTACTTTCTGCCAAACTCTTCAATTGAAAGTCGATTGAAGCAACTCTGCTCATATTATCACCCAATTTTTAATTTAAGTATGAATATTTTTATTGAAAGATGATTATTAGATTTTAAATTTATTAGTTGATAAATATCCTCTACTTTATTTATACTTCTTCATCCAGTGATGAACAATATCTTTCACATTGCTCGTACTCTCTTTCACATCTTCGTAAATCATGGAAAGAAGTGTGAACCACGAAATTTCTTCCTGGTAAGGATTATTCTTATTGATATACTTCAATACCTCCTTTAACTCCTTCATCCGATTTCCGTCTAAATGGTCATGAAGATATGTTTTTACAAAGGCATTTAACAAGTTTGTGTTTCGTATACTGGCATCGAGCAATAGCGCAGTTGCTTTAGAAGGCGTCACATCTAAGGCCCTCGCTAATGAAGAGATATGTTCATAGGATAATTGCGTAAATCGAATGGTGATGCGCTCATTTTTACCCGTCTGCACCTTTCGCTGCAATGACTCCCGTTCAAAATCCCCGATGTAGATTGTATTGGCAAACTTCAAATCCCTCCTGAAATAAGTGGACAAGTAATCCATGACCTTCCTGGATCGTAACCCTTTCTCACAAAGCGTTTCAGCTACATCTTTCACAGGCGTGCTGGTTATATAGGACAAGCGATAAATACAATGTTTAAGATTGCTAGATATTGTCGGTTTCACATCTCTTTTTTTATCGGAACGAACTTTTCTTTTTTTGGTCTCCACTTCTTCTTCTCCTCTCCATCACTACCCTATTTTTCAATGTTTTGTTTAGGACACTGTCCTAGTGTCCTAGATTTATTTTTATGTATATGGGGGATGGGGCAAAGTTATGTATAGAAGTTTAATAACGTGTCCATACTGATGTTAAACACACATGAGAGGAGAAAAAGAAATGAAAATGACGAAAGAGGATGCCAAATCCTTCGCTAAAAAAGGCATTGAACATAGTAAAAAATACGGGATCCCATTGAAATCCAAAAAGAAAAAACAGGGATAAGAACCTGTTTTGGACATTACGGTAACGGCGTTGAATCCTGGATAACCATCTTTTTTAAACCAGAATCCTCCGTTTTAACGGCTAATTTTTGAATATAGGAGTCTGTAAGTTTAACAGGATAATAGCCCAGTCGCTCCCGGACCAGATTTTCTAGGACAAAGCATTTGCGCGTGGCCCATTCATACTCTTTAAAGGTATACTGCTCGGCCTCTGCAAATTCATCTGCTCCGTGCTTCATCGCACGGATAAAAGAGTATCGCTGCTTATAGATCGTCGCCCGTTCCTCCCGTGCCCACTTCAGCAAAAACAGGAGCTCGACCGTAGACATTCGCATCAGCTCTGGAGTGGATTTCTTGAGGTCCGAAAGAGTCGGTTGGGACTCGGGTAGAAGTTGTTTTCGCTGTCCGTCCTCTTGGATATCTTCATAGGGAATTTTCATTTCACAAAAATCACAGAAACTAAAATCCAGGTCAGAAAAACGAACTTCACTCCCACAATAGGGACAAGTTTTCATTGTCGACCATCCTTTCCAGAAAAGATAATAGAAAACACATCTAATGAGTCGATTACCATCAATTTCAGACTACAGTTTGTATATGAAGGCTTTATTAAGAGGAAACCTCAAGTTCAGGTCGAACACCAAAAGCAGCCTGAAGGCTGCAAACCGTCATTAAGACATTAAATTACATAAACATTGCACATTTAACATATATGACAACATATATGTTATCGACGTTGTTTACATTAATTATAATATATTAAATATCGTTATTCTATTGTTAACCCTATAGTTCCATTATCCCTAGGACACTTACGTTCTGTCCTAAGGATAATGCGAGTTAAAAATTTCCGTAAACTGAAAGGGAACTTTTTAAAATACACCTACAACACCTAAATTAATTCTTCTATTCTTCATCCAGACTATGTGTGGTCTCGATGAAGTTCGCAACGTAATCTCGAAATAATTTTTCTCTTTTCGGAGATTCTTCCTCCAATGTGACGATAAAATGAAAGATCTCTTTCCACTGCTCATCTCTTCTCATAATCCTCAAAACGGACTCTTCGAACTCATCCATTCATTTCACCTTCCAAACACTTATTTTCAATTACTGTTAACCACAATTACTCGTGTTGACGTAGACAATATTATACCAAACCTCTTTGAAGGAAAGAGGACTCAACAAATATAGATAACGATGACACATATGTTGTTATTAACTATGTTGTTAACTACGTTTGTTATGTTCGGTTCATCTCTATATGCTACTGTTTTAAATCGGAGGAGGCTTGGCCTGCTGAAAGGTTAGTTTTGCGACGCTTGTACAATTCGCAGCGCAAAAGGGTGGAAAAACATAAAATAAAAAGCAGCCTGATGGCTGCTATCTGATTTGGTCTTTGTGTTCTAAGCTTTTGTATCTTCAGAGTCGTTCACTCGTGAAGAAATGCAATGGAACAAACAGAATGTTGATCTATAGTTTCCTACATGTTCTCCGTAGGAAATTATAGATCTTACAGGCTGTTGTTCGCTTGGGTTTTAGAGGGAAGCGAGATGCCATAGAATGTTAGGGTGTGCGCTCTTTACACCCTTACAGACTATGAGCAGACCCTTGAGGGCTCTCCAGAAGAAAAGGTACTTTGATCAATTGATACCTGGTCAAGGGTGATCCCGTTAAGTACGATTAACATTAAATAAACAACAACATTAATAATATATATGTCATTATTAATGTTGTTGTTTATATTTCAAATCTAAACGTTTATTTCTTCAATAGTACAGGCATATAATACAGCAATCACTTCAAATTCAATACAGAAAACATAGCATTTTATGGAATATTGATATATATTAATTCTGGCATGACAGAATCTAACATATACGATTGGGAGGGTATTATTTGTATGGAACAATGCATACATTATAGATCTGATGAAGGAAGCTCTTATGAATTGACAACTTATAAGGGGTTCTTAAAGGTAAAAAAGGATGGTAAATTACTCCTCGTGCAAAACAATTATTGCGGAAGTCAAAAAGAACTCCGGATTCTTGGCTTTAGAACCCAAAATGAAATTGTTGGGAGTTTCGCCTCTTATATTGCTTTCGTTGAACAAAATTTGAGCTTCAACGGAGTAGAGTTCTATGATGATGAATGGGAAAAGCACACTAAAATTTTTTCAGTTTTGTATTATAGTGTAAATGGTGAAAATTTCGGTGTACGTGACTTAATAGGCAGTGTTGCAGGAGTGATGTCCAGTACAAGAGCTACCCCCATAATAGATCAGTATGAAATGTTTATATACGATAAACAAGAACCCCAAAAGAGCATGCAAGAACTATCCCCGACTCAATTGGCCAATATCCTTAATAAGAGAAGAGAATTGCAAATTTATTAGAGCTCAGTTATTCTGAGCATTTTTACTTTTTATAAAAAATACAAAATGACATTTGGTTACTGAATTCTAACACCAGGTTTCTAGTCATTAATTATTATATATCAACATATATGATATTTTTTGTTGTTTATATTAATTCAAGTCTATACATTAACCTTTGGCCCTTAAGTTTCGTCATAAGGATCAAACAGAAAGTTGCTAGGGATCCTGTAAAAACAGGATCCTCTCTAAATTTTTCTCAAGTTATTATAATCAATTATTTTCGATCCGCTTTCTGCTGTTCTCCCTCTACCTCTTTCTACAAGCATAGCCCCTCTTGTTGAGGAATACTCCCTTACCTTTTTTGGTACAATTTCCAAATCATTTATATACCAAGAATAATGAGCTAGTGAGTATTCATAACCTGATTTAATTTTATACAGCAACTTACATTCCTCAATATATTTATTCAAATCTGATATAGTTCGTTTATTTTTCCGTTTCCTCTTTCCTGCTATTAGACTGGATAAGGTTTCTTGTGAGTATATAATCTTAAACAATTCTTCTGGGGTTCTATTTAGAGCTTGCTCGTCTAAATAATAAAACATAGTCTATTTTCCTCTCTGATTCAGATATATAAGAACATTATACTTTCCGACTTATTGAATTCTTATCAAACAAAGTCTCTCTCTTTTAAAAGAGTCTATTTTCGACACAATTTTAGGTTCCCATTCCAAAATATGTCGATTTATATACATATACTACTATAGTTATAGTACAATTATCACTGCACACTTCAAAAAATTACATAATAGAATGTATAAAGTTTTTGTGCAAGGAGGTTCACAATGATTACAGCCACTCAATCTCATTTTAGAGAGGCGTTATTTCTGGAAAATAGGGGTTTTTCGGAAGAAGCAAAGAAACACTTTGACCAATTGATACCCAGCCTCCATCTCTTAGACGCATCCTCTCTGACTGTTGTGAGTCGTTTCTATGAGTCAATAAACGAGTTCGAAATCGTTATAAAATCTGCCAAGTTAGGAATCTCAAAAATAGGCGATATCCGAGAATTGGCGCCCCTTTTTATATACGCATGGGAACAAGTTAGCCAGGACGTTAGTCAACTGGAGTGGTTACTGAAACAACCGGGTTTTGATCATTTACCCGTGGAAAGATTGATCATTGCGCGGCACCTGTTCACGCATGGAAAGGTAGACAAAGCCTATATGCTTTCACTTGAAGTCGCTGAAACCACTGAGCGCGAATTTCGTGAAAATCCTAGTGGGCACGAATTCTACATACATGCGTTGTTAAATCTTATAGAAATAGAGTATTCCTTTCAAAACTTCACTCAGGCAAGATTTCACTTAAGGAAACTAATCTACCTTAATAAGGATCATATGACGAGAATTCAGGATATCGCTTACTGGGCTGCTGTTCTTGATGAAATTGGAAATTTCGTTTTACGTTCAGATTGGAACGATCTCAAACTTGATTTAGCCGGTGATGTCTCAATCATTTGCCAATTTTATTACCAATTATCTCAGAATTCCCTTACTAAGAATTTGGTCGAACAAATAAAAAATAATCCGTTCCAAGATGATCTATTGGAAACAAAAAGGATTTCTTATCTATTCCTTGTCAAAAAATTAAACAACGCGGTTGGATGGTCTGAAGGGATTGAAGAAGCTCACTTAGAGGCACCTGATGACTTACTTACATCTCTTTTATATTCGGATTATCTCAAAACCAATCGTCCAGAAGATGTAAAAGAATATTGGAAACAGCAATTCCCTAAACACGCCGATCGAACGGAAGCCGTTAAAGCGTACTGGCATGGTTCTAAGAATGTAGATAAAAGTCATGTGGATTTAGATGATGTCAGTATTACTTTCTTTGGGGGCGGTGAAAAAATAGGGGGAACGTCTATTTTAATCACCGTGAAAGATAGCCACTTGCTGTTAGACGCAGGTATGCATTTACACGAAGAATCTGTTTACCCGGATTATTCTCCATTACATAATCAAAACCTTTCATTAGAAGACATAGATGCTTTACTGATTTCACATGCTCATATGGATCATACAGGAGCTGTGCCATACGTTCACAGCCTAAGGAAAGACCTGCCGATATATGCAACAGGGCCGACAGTCAGCCTAATGAAGTTATTGTTAATGGACACTGTTCGAATAGGAAGAGAAACGTCTTCCAATATGTATAGTGAAGAAGACGTCCACAATGCATTACTATCCATAAATCCCGTAGAATTCAACAAAACCTTCACTGTAACTTCCAAAGAAAGCGAATGGAAAATTACATATTACCCCTCTGGCCATATATTAGGGGCAGGTGCGATTCACATTGAGTTTGAAGGAGTTTCTATTTTATTTACGGGTGATTATTCCATCGATGATCAAAAAACGGTAAGGGGATTGTCTCTTCCAGATGACCTTAAAGTCGATGTTCTAATTACAGAATCAACGTATGGCTTTCTACCAACTAATGCTAGTATGAACCGAACCCGTCAAGAAAAATTATTTATCGAATCCATAAACCGCACGATGGATAAAGGCGGGAACATGTTAATTCCAGCTTTTGCGCTAGGGAGGGCACAAGAGATCATCCTCATTCTGAAACACGCCTTTAAAGAAGAGAAGTATCTTCCTTTTAATCTGTACTTGGACGGCAGGGTAACGGATGTATGCAAGGTATATGAAAGATATTTAAAACAAGGCTCATACAGAAACTCTGCATTTCATCAGAATAGCGAAGAATCTCCATTTTTCAGTGGCGGTGTCCAGGCAGCTCAAGAGATATATTCTAATCGCCGTAACAGTGACTTTCAATTTGATGATTTTATAGAAGGCTTTATTTCACAAGGGAATAACTGTATTGTTGCAAGCTCTGGTATGCTCGCAGAAAACAGCGCTTCAGCTCGGTATGCAGAACATTTGATTGAAGAGGAGCGTAACGCCGTTTCTTTTACTGGATATATGGATGAAGAAAGTCCAGGGCACCACGTGCTTAAATCCTCTAAAAATGGAGTATCGGATAGGGTCAAAATAAATGGGAAAGAAAAAGGATTAAATGCAAAAATCGAGTCTTTCAGGCTATCAGCCCATGCGAGTCGCGAGCAAATTCTGCAGCTCATTGCTGATTTACAGCCGCAACAGGTTTTCCTGATGCACGGAGAACACAATAAGAAATATTCACCGACGCAAACAATTGTTGGCGGAGAAAAAATTTATCCGACCTTGATTGATTTATTGGATGTACTAAAGCATGAAATTGACGTTATACCCGCTTATAACGGAGAAAAATATTACTTGGACAAGAGGAGCAAGGAGGAACTATGAATACACAAATGCAGGTACTAGAAGCTGTTTTAAAAAAACACGGAAAAAGAGACAACGAACTATTCTCAAGTCTCGAGAATGTGAAAGAAGATACCTTAAAAAAAGAATTAGAACGTTTAAATCTACTAGATTATAAACAACGGGATTCCTTTTATTGGGAATTACAAACAATGGTGGAAGCCTGCGTAGCTGAACAAGGTGGAGTAGATGATAATGAACGGCTGGCTGAAGCCATTGTTGAAGCTTGGAATCAAAAAAGGGATCCTAAAATAGATCAAGCACTGGCACTTAGTTTCCTTTACCTGACGAACCAAAAATTTCCCAACTCCAGAAAGGCATTTGTCAGCGTATGCGATGGTGATATACGTAGTTACAAAGCGTTTAACAATAAACCCAAATTGTTTTTGGATTTATTAATTCGCTTTTTAATTTGTCTTAACGGAAAGCCTCAGCAACAAAGTTTATTTAAACAAGCAGATGAAGTAATGACACTTCTGTTTGAGGAATCCTCAAACTGGGATTATCGCGATTCTATCAACCGATTAGGATTTAAAGGGGGAAAAGGCCTCATTTTCGGTAAAATCAATGCCTACAAGAAACAAATTGGCGTGGAGAACCTTGTTTATGCAGAGGGAATGAGCTCAATCCTAAAAGACGTAATAAGTGAGAATGAAGAATCAGAGGTTTTAACCTGGATAAGAGAAAAGCTCACTTCTTCAGGTGACACTATTCAGAAACAGGATACAGAAGATGAATTCCATGTGGATGATCTTCTAGATGACCATATTCCCGGTGTGCACACACCGAAGTTTCAGGCAGCCGTACAAGAAGAAGCTTCAATTCAATCGGTAGAGGTGGAAGAAAGGGCCTTAATCACTGAAAGAGCTGAGCCGCAAACGAAGGAACCTGTAGTGAATGAGCCAATAGGTAATGATGAGAGTCAAAATAATAGTCTCAGCCATTTGGTTCAACCTGAGATGAATTCTACTCAAACGAAAGCAGATAGTAATATTACCGCCATCTTGAAACATGCACTTGAATCTGTGCAAACCGTTTTAAATCAAGCTTTAGAAGTTTCTAAACAAGAAGTGAAGCAGCCGATTCAACCCGAACAAGACAGGCTGCAGATTGCAGAAGATGAAATTGACCGATTAAAAGTAATGCTCGAAAAGGAAAAAGAAAAAGTTTCTTTAGCTGAGGAAAAAGCATACGTAAAAATCCTTAGTGCCATAGGTGGTGAAAACGCCAACTATCTTTTGTCTGACTTATTTGAAGAAAGTCAAGGACATGCTCCCTCCAATCCTCATATAAGTGCAGGTAGACTCATCAATCTTTTTTCCAGTTTGAGCCTGGCGATTGGGTTAGAAGAGCATAGTAACGGCTATGAACTCGGTAGCACTTTTTCAATCCACAAGGATCATCTTATTAAAAACTTCCGGATAGATGGTCCTGTTCTAAGCTCAGATGAAGTCATTACGGTGAAATTATTAAAGTATGGATGGTCAATCAACGGACAGGTTGTCGTACAACCTCTTGTAACAGAAATAAAGGAGGAAAAAACAGATGAATAAAAGATATATCGGCATTGATCTTGGAACGACGAATTCTACGGTGAGTGTGGCAAACCTAACCGTACGTGGAGATGTTGAAGCACAAGTATTGGATGTAGCGCAAGTGGATGAGGGCGGAAACTCTATTGTACAGGACCAATCTCTTCCATCCGTCCTTTATATAGACGATCAAGGTCACCCTTACGTTGGACGTTTTGCCAAACGTATGAACGGGGTGTATCCAAACAGGGTGATCAAAGAGGCGAAGCGTCACATCGGAGAAGACGTTTCATGGGACATCGACAGTGAAAATGTACGACCTGAAATGGTATCTTCCTATGTTTTAAAAATCTTAAAGGCTCAAGCTGAGGAATATTATGGCGGGGAAAAGATTGACGACGTGGTGATCACCATCCCTGCCAATTTTAACTTTCAACAACAACAGGCTACAAAAGCTGCGGGGGTCCTTAGTGGATTTAATAAGGACGGGATTCATATGATTCCTGAGCCAACAGCTGCGCTCATTGATTTTCTTAATGAAGAGAAAAAGTTGGATCCTACAGCGCGTCGGTTAAAGCTTGAAGGCGGTAAAAAGAACTTAATGGTATTTGACCTCGGTGGAGGAACCTGCGACGTTTCTATCTTACAAGTTGGTGAAACAGAAAATGGCGGAATCGATATTCAGGAGCTATCAATCTCTCAATATACTGAACTGGGTGGAATGGACTTTGATAGAAAAGTTGTAAATGAATTAATGAAGAAATTACTGAAAAGTGTCGGGATGAACTTTAAGCAGTTAAAGGAAAAATACGATAAGAAAGATATTCTACGCCTGTGGGAAAACTTACTGGATTTCGCCGAAAAAGCGAAGATGAGTTTCAGTGCAAAGATTGAAAATCAACTTCGCACACAACAACTTGATTATTACGAACATAAAGAGAGGTTTGATAATCTTTCATATCGCGAAATGCTCTCATCCCAATTGCCAACGGATTTAGTGACTACCTTATCCATTACCAAAAAAGAATACGACACAATCATTGAAGACCTACTATTCAGTGAGAAAAGCAAACAGGGGAAAAACATTGAAGAACCGATATTAAATGCCCTGGAACATGCAAAGATCGGTCAGATGTCATTAAAAGATATTGATGGCGTATTTTTGGTAGGTGGGATGACGTATTATCACACCGTCCAAGAGCGAATTTACGATATTTTCAACCGTCGAATTAAACCGATAAAGTCAATCAATCCCATGTTTGCAGTTAGCCGAGGTGCTTCAGTGTATCACCATCAAATTGATCGTATTAACTTCAGGTCAAGTGATCAAATTTCTGTTTCGGATACTGAAATTTCAAGTCAGGCGGTTGTCTTCACCAACACCATCCCAAATAACGTCTACATAGATGTAATTGGAGCAGATCCTGTAGCACTACTTGAAAAGGGGACAAAATTACCTTTCGAGCGTATTATTGAAGATCGTTTCATTGTCACAGGACCAAGGGGATCTAAGACGGTTAATGCGATGCAACTGGAATTGTTCACTGCGACGTCAGCTAAGTCGATTCATACGAAACAATTAAAATCAGCCACTGTTAACTTTAAAAATCCTGTTCCGGTCAATTCAAAATTGGTATTGAAAGTAGACTGTAACAACGAACGTGAGGTATCCATCAAAGCTTGGCTAGAGTCAGATGAAACACAAATGATTGATGTAAACATAGGCTCCCACGAATTCACAGCTGAAGAAATTGAAAGCTTAAAAGAAAAGCAAGCAAATATCAATAAAATCAAACAAATTTAGGGGGCTGAAAGCATGTCAGTACAAGATCGAATGTCGGCAAGTATCCTGCAAAAACTAACAGAGATGAAAAAAGAACTTCCAAAAAGCGAATTGTTATATGAGAAGGACGTTTTTAGTAAAGAAGATGAGGAGCAAATTCAAGAAGAATTGCTGAGACAAGCAGAAAAAGAAGAGGAGGGTGATGGAATAGATGATGACTTTTTTTCGTCGTTATCCGGACCATCACAAGAAGATGGAAACGAGAAATTAGTAGAAGTCCTTTACCTTGGACGAATAGGCTATGTGGACATTTCATTTGAGAACTTAGACGAAGATATGGATGAAAGAGAATACAGGGAGATTCTGAAATCATTGGAAGTGATGGCATACAACGAGGATGTTCAAATGCGAAGAGACGCTTCAAAGGAAGTGGAAAAATATGGGGAAAAAGCAATTACGGTTATCTTTAGAGAATGCCGGAAGTTCGACATTTCAGATGAACCAAGAAAGAATGAACTTGTTCATTTGTTAAGTCGCCTGACAGCAAGAAGTTATAAGGGTCGCAAAATCATGAAAGCTGTCTTGGAAAAAGCCAACAGTTCACAGCACATTGCGCTATCCATTATGGGTGCTGGGGCCGTTCGAGAAAGCGAGGCGGTACCGTCCATACTGAAACACATGGCGACACCTGATTTCTTTTCAATAGGGATGGAATCTTTGCTGAAAATTCGTGATATTAATAGCGTTGATCCTCTCATTCAATTAATCATGAATTTAGACGGGAAGCGTAATGACCTAATCGATCAAGCTATCCATCTAGCTCCTCGCTTTTCAGATTTTGGTCCCGAAGCAGTAAAACCCGTCTTTGATGCATATGTAAATAATCAAAAGAAATCGGTCCGTCCTATTTTGACTAGGGCCCTACGTTCTTTTAAGGAAGATGCAATACCGGTACTTTCTGAGGTTTTAAAAACAGAAACCGATGATATGAAACTCACTCCTATATGCATCACTCTTGGTGCATTGAAAATGCCCTTCTCCACAAACTTACTGGTTGAAGCATTTAAAAAGTATCCGGCTAAAAGAGTAAGCATCATCCGGGGGCTCAGTCACACAAGAGACCTTGCAGTCCTACCGGTATTGATAAAAGAATTACAGACAACACCTGATATCAGGATGAAACAAGAATGTCTAAGAGCTTTGTCCTATCTCTCAGATGCTGACAAGAGCTTGATTCCCATTGTAAAGCCCTATTTGAATGAAAAGAGAAACCGACTTTATTTAGATGCCCTTAACTGCTTGGTACGCTTAGGCGATCAGGAAGCGTTTAATAAATTTGTAGATATTTTGATTCACGGGGAAGAAGGGGAGCAATATGTTCTCCAAAAGCATTTACCTACAATGTCATTCACATTGATTGTCAAAATGGCTGAAAAAATGCTCACATGTCCGGATGATAAGGCCATCCTTCTTGTATCAGCCTTACAAAACGCGAATATGCTTCCTAGAGAGGTTGGACCGATCCTACAGAAAAAACTGAACCAAAATCCAATCCCTGCATTAAAGTTGGAAATCTATCGACTGATCGGAAAACACGTAAATAAAAAACGTGAGGTCTTATCGCAAGATGTTCTATACCAAGCCAAGCAGGAGGAAACGAATCCTCGCGTGGTAAGGGAACTAGATCAAATAATTGATAACATGAGAAAAGAAAAAGGACGAATCTCAACAATCCGTGAATCAGTATAGGGGGAATGTCAGATGGCTGGTAAAACAAGAAAAAGAAATGGAAGTAAACTAAAACGATTTCCTTACATTGAAGTAGAAGGAGTAGAGAACCGTTATTTAGATGCTGCTTTAATGCACAGTTGCGAAAGTGATGGAGCACTTGAATACTCTTTATCTGACGAGACTAAGTTGCTTAAAAAATCGGGTATCACTACCCAATCCCTCAAGATGAAACAATATACTCAAAAAGAGTTGATTGCATTGGTTTCCCCCCACTTATTAGAAAGTTATGATTACTATAACTTTCTGGCTAATATGTGGGAAAACATCCTGAATAAAACGATTAATTATTACTTTGATGATGATTATGTGGACTTCACATTGGAAGACTGGCAGAAAGAAATTAGTAAACTAGTGGAAGATGAGGACATGCCCATATTTGCTGCTATCAACACCCTTAGATTCTACAAAAATGGAGAATTGAAGGAATTAATCAAACCCCTGCTGAATGAGCCGTATCATGTTATACATTTCTATCGCGAAACGGGGATCAAAATGGAAGAATTTGATATTAATTGGGATGAAATTAATGAGCCTGCACTTGAGGAAGCATTCACGTTGGAAGAAGAACTGGAGGAAAAGGCATTGGTTAACCGTTCACCAGAAGATACCCTTAAGATGGCAGCCAAGATGATATTAAGTGTCTCTAGCCATGTTTCAGGCTTAGAGGAGGTAGAAGAATATAAAGGGATGTATGAGGCTGAAAAAGAACAGGTCCTAGATCTACAACGACAAGTAGACGAGCTGACCACAGCCCTGAAATCACGAGATTCAAAAATAAAATCGTTATCAAAAGACAACCGGGCACTGGCAAAATCAGTGGATTCACAAAATGCGAAGCTTGACCTTCAACAAAAAGAAGTGGGCCGCCTGGGTGGTCTGATAGGGGAAGTCCGAAAAGAAAAAGAGGAATTCGAGCAAGAAAATTCTATTTTAAAGCGAAAAGTCAACACCTTAGAAAAAGATTCAGCTTCCATCACTCAAAAAGTAACCAAAGAACTCACAAAAGAGTTCAATAAAACATCTCTTCATATACAAGATACTCATGAAGAGAATACAAGATTTCTAGAGAATCAAATCCAAGAATTGCAGCGTACTCTTGAGCAGGAGCGCTCGAGTAGCAATGAACTGTCCTCACAACTCGAGAAGACAAAGGAAGCTTTGAGCAGTAGAGAAGCTGACTTGGCCTTCGTTGAAAGCGAACGGAATGAATTATTTGAGAAATTGAACAGCATGCCGGTTAATCGTGATAACGGTAAAAGCCGTTCTGATAAGGAGGACGACTTATTATTTGGCTTTAATGAACAGGATATTGAGGACTTTGTTGAATTCGATAACAAACCAACACGAAATTAACCTTCATTCACTCAATGATCTTTTTGGAGAAGGGGAGAACGGGGACTCCTCCCCCTCTCCATTTCTTCACTTTGATAATTTATTAATTGAAACGAGGGGAAAGTGTAAAACATGGTCATATTCAGAGGTCTTGCTAAAACAACCAATGTACTGGTAGGAGGGGCGGCTAAAACGGGAGTCACTCTCATTAGTAAAGCTGTCTCATCTAAACACGAGAATGCAGGTAAGTATGTAGGGGATTTAGGATTCAGTATCATCAATGCTTCAAAAAGAACTCTTGAAAGTGGTGGACAGTTCACGGATGGTGCCATTAGAGCTGGCTATGGACTCGTAAAAAAAGACGAACACTCAAAGCAACAAGGATGGCATGACATAAAGGATTCTACAGGACGGACAGTAAAGGGGATAGGCTCTAGTATTAAGTATACCGTGAAGAGTACCGGAATGGCCTACAGTGGGTTCAGAAGCCATAATAAAGAGCAAATGATGGAGGGTTTTAAAAATCTAGGGAAAGTGGCTGCAGTGACCACTTTCGCAGTAGGGATCGTCGATCTTGTAGATGGGGTTGATATTGCTGAGGCAGATGGAATTGAAACAAGGAATGACCACTTGAACGGATTCGAACACGCTGATACCCATGTACCTTTTGAAGCGAAGGTAATTGAACTTCCTAACGGTGAAGTGGTGGAAGGTACCTTTCCTGTATTCGAATCTGATTTTAGTGTGGTGTTGGCTGAAGACGCATATTTAGCAGATGATTACACTCATTTCCGTATAGCGAATGATACATTGTATCAATCAATCCTACAAGATCCAAGTCTAGTTGATAAACTTGGTCTGAATGCAAATGATGTAGAAGCCCTCTCATACAATGAAACCCCAGAGGGATATGTTTGGCACCATTCCGAGGAACCAGGAGTTCTTCAACTTGTAAATGAAGATGTTCACCAGGATACGGGTCACACAGGTGGACGAACACTTTGGGGCGGTGGAAGCGAGTATCGATAAAAGTTTGTTTGACCTCACATCAAAAATACCCTCAAATTCAGGTTAAATATTTTATCAATCAAAGAGACAACATTAACAATAATACATATGTCATTGTTAATGTTGTTATATTTTTAAACACTATTTTCTTCGATAGTACAAGCATATAATACCCTCTTCAAACACTTAATTATTGTTCTACCGTTTTAACAGTATGACCTTTATAAAGATAAGATCCATTCATGTTTGATTCTACTTCAGGCAAACACTTCATACAGTAGTAATTCAAATAATGATTGTTTCCCCAACGCACTTCAAAACCACTCGGGAAATTTTTTCCGCAATAATGACAAAGCAATGTATCACCTTCTACCTTTATAGTGTAATCATTTTGATCTTTCCTGTTGCTATCAATCACTTAACACACGACTTTTAGAAATTTTTCTATAGAGGGCAATAACCTTGCGATTTTCTTTTTCCCACTCTTCGTCTCTTAGCATAGGAATCGAAAACTGCCCTTCCATTTCCGTCATGAGACGGGATAATTTCGTTGTCTTCACCTGCTGCGACTCATCCGAAAACATAATCTCTTTATATCGTTTGTTGATGTCAGAGAGCGTCACTGTAAATCCTCCGTTCCGTTCCAAATTCCCCTTAGCATTATACGTGGTTACTACTACTGTGCCTGACCCACTCGAATCTTCTCTTGTTCTTCGTAGTTCTGTACGGTCTCCTTGGACCAATACTTGATCCCACCTACGACTAGATCAGGCTGTGGGACCTTCCCTCGTTCAAAATATAGATTTAACTTCTGACGATCATACCGAAGCCCTTGTTCGCTTAAGTAGTCGGCAAACTGACTCATGCTTTTATAATCCGCACCCTCTCGAATCAAGGAATACGTTGGTTTCTGGATCAAATACGTATCCCTCCGGAAGTATTCCGTCATCAACTCCAGGGCAAATTCAAGCCACTCATTATCAAGATGACGATACAGCAAGCCCATATTAAACGTCTCATTTTCCGGATCTTCAAAGAACCACACCAACTGTAAAAACGTTGCTTGCACATCATCTAATCCCGTCAACGCTTCATGGACTTGCTGCCTGTTTTCAAAAGCGTGCACTTTGTCCTTAAGAATAGGGAATGTCTCAAGTATTCGACGAGTTGCGTTTTTCATGATTTACCCTCCTGTATACTTTGTATACACACCATGCCACACTTTGTATACATTGTATACTTGAATGACTTCCAAAAGAAGAAAATCCCCTTTTATTTCAGACCAAAAATAATATTATTGTAAATATCATTAACCATGACATATATGTTATGGTTAATGATGTTTTATAAATTTTCTATAAATGTAAGTCTATATACAAAGAGAGGGGCCTTAGAAATCTCTTCAAAAAAAGGGAGGAAGCCCCCCTTTCCTTTATAAGTGTCCTTTTTCTTTCATGCTGTAAAATTCAGCGCTCGCATTAACAATGACGTGATCCAGAACGTCTATGCCTAAGATCCTCCCGCATTCAACGAGTCTCCTGGTTACGTCGATGTCTTCCCTTGAAGGAGTCACGTCCTGGCTCGGATGCTGATGGCTGACAATGATGGAAGCACTGTTGTTTAAGATCGCAGACTTGAACACCTCCCTTGGCATCACGATGCTGGCATTCAGTCCCCCCACGTGGCAGCGATGCACCGCCACGATACGATTTTTCGTATTGAGACACATCACGAACAGTACCTCACGATCTTCGTCGCCGATAAAATGTGCCGCGACATCAGCTGCATCCTGTGGCGATCTCACCACAAATGTGTCTGTAGCCTCCACTTCCTTGATCACTTGTTTGATGCTTACCACTTCATATACTTTTTCCATTGTTCATCTCTCCTTTCGTTTGAAAGGACCTGAACAATTCGCGCAAACAGGGGGAAGGGCGCGCTCACGAAGAAGCGCGCTTGCCAGCCAGGGGTAGCCACATCCCATGCTTGACGGGATGTGGCGTTAGAAATCGAGGAGAGCCCAATGACTTAGGGACCGTTAGAAAGGGCTCTTTCCTTTCTTATGGTCCCTTAGCCTACTTGGCTTGACCGATTTCTTTCCCCTGGCTCCCGCCCTTCCCCCTGTCATAAGCGAAGTTGTTACACTGAAGAGAACGAAGGAAGGAGAAGAACACTTCACCCCCTGGCGTCTGAAAAGACCCGAAAGGGGCAGACGCCTGACGACAAGGGCTCGATGCCCGAAGTCGTTACTCGAATGCGATTTTTTCCCCTCTGCACAAGCAGGGGGAGAAAAAGAGCAAACTGGATCGATGCGTAAGCGATATGCAGTCGATTTTATGGGGGTTCGATGCCCCCATAAAACCGTCCGTTTCTTTCAGAAGCCCTTCAGATAAGGGGATAAGAAATCGCCAGATGAAGGGCGTATGGCATGAAGGCAGAGCCAAAGGCCATCGTCTTGCGAAGGCTCGATGCCTGAAGCAAGGCGACGTTTCTCTAGGAGAAACAGACGATTTCAACAAAATGGAAAATGATTAAAAATTACATAGGAAGTTTAATAAGAATGTCGAATTTAACTTTATAAATGGAATCTCAAAATGAGGGAGTGGAAGAAAAGTGGTAAAATTAATAACAGTGAAAAAAGCAGAGGAAGAAATTACTCGCCTGCAGGAATATATTGACCTCGTGGAATCTTACGAAGTGAACTCACTGGATTCGTGGATCATTAAAGAATATGCGACTACCAATAGCATGAAAGAAATCATTAAAAAGGGAACTGCAGCAGGTATGATTCAACAAAACGGCGAGCCTGTCGATCATTCGTATGTGGTGTCTGTGATTAATGGGAAAGCTTCGGACAAACTTCATCGTTTGATAAAGTCTGGCTATAGGTTAAGGATAAAACCAAGTCAAAAAGCACCTAAGAAATAACTTTTATCATATTAACTTTCATTTTCAATGTTTCAGTTGAAAAGTAATACGATAATTTTTATTTTTACAAAAAGTCGTTTATTAAGTTGGGTGTTTAATAAAAATACCCATCTTTTTCCAAAATTCCAACCAAGAAAAATCTGATTAGCCTATCACATGTGGAAACAACCGTAGTGAAACAACATGAAATGAATAACAATAATTATAATGTATATTTCATTGTTGTTATTAACATATGTTAATTTAGAGATTCCCTCTTTTATTTCAGCAGGCAAAGTCACTCTTTTCCCCTAGTTATCTCCTTCCCAAAATAGAGCTTCTCAATAATCCTTTAATACTTATCAAAACAGTATAGAAAGCAGTTGTTACCGCCGATAAATAGATTAGGTACGAAAAAATATAATTAAATATTATGTGAATCGAATACAGTCCTCTATCGTAAAACACGAGACAGTAAACTATAGAAGCTTATATTTTAAGGAGATCATGAAAAATGGATACACATACATTGGAAGTAGGACTTATTAAATGGTACGGCGGATATAATGCACAAAAAGAAAAAGAAAATAAATTTGGTTTTGTAGAAAGAAGCAGGCCGAATGAAGATCTTTTTATCCATGAAACAAACTTGCTTTGTAGCCCTGATAAGCTAAATGAACGGACAGTGGTGGTTTTTGAAGTACGACAAAATAGAAAATCAGGTAAAAACGAAGCAATAAAGGTAAGACAGCCAGATTTTACTCAACCAGAGGATTTACAGGTTTGTGCAAAAAGTGAACATTTGCAAATTTGGCTTCCAGCTATCACTCAGTTGATTGAACAGCTAACAACTCCAGACAAGGAAACAATAGAATTCATTTACAAAAAATTTATGGCAGTGCATGCAGATGGCTTTGATCTTGATAATTTAGTAGAAAAAATCCCTGATCAGATTTTCTTTGTTTATCAAAACTTTATAGATTTTTTGCCGGTTGAGCGATACTTAAAAATCAGTTCAGTAATCTATGATCGCTCCGATGATGACATTGCCAAAAAGCAGATATCAGAGAAGATCAGCAGCAAATTAAAAAATCAATATCGTCATATTCATTCATTTCAAAATAATTGGTATGAACTTTCTTCAAAGGAAGTGGGAGAAATTGAATGGCGTTCGGATGATTACAAAAAAGACATTTGGGACAGTCTTCCCTTTTCATTAGTAACAGATCAAGAGATCTGGATATATGTACCGGACCATAAGAAGTATTCTATTCTACTCAGACGGCTCAATCCATCCATTGATAAAGAAGATTATGATTCAGTTTTTGATAGAGTGGTCGAAACAGCGAAAAACGCTCGGAGTCATGAAACCCTGCCTGAAGGACTAAAAGGGTATAAAAGGATATTTCCTTTTTTAAATAGCATAGACCAAGTGGAAACTGGTTGGTCATCAATTAATGATTATTGGGACTTAATGAACCGTGATGCCAAGATCAGAGCCGTATTTCGGGCGGCAAAAGAAGATCGGAACTTAAAGATTAGGGATTATCTTCAGACTGAAAAAGATTTACTCGTCAAAGCCGTATTATTATTGTTGGGAAGAAAGGTCGGAGAATCTGCGCCGTTAGAGCAAGTCCATCATTGGATAACGGAATATATCACCGAGGCCGCTTGGAAATCTACTGAACCTTTGGATCTTGGTCCGATACTGCCAGGCTGTTCAGTCTTGTCAAATGTGCAATATTGTGAAGCCAGAAGATGGCCAGGCGGAGATGGTGGCTGGAAAACAAATGATAAAGGGCAGGAGATAGCCTATTGTCCAAGACAGCACGGCCCCTGCGTCGTAAACATCAACCAGAGCTTAAGAGGAGCACACGTTAATGGGTTGCCGGACATTAGCTGGGACAAATGGACGTTGACGGATTTTTTTGAATCCCTTGGCGTTAATCCTACTTCTAATAGCCTTAATCGCAATGATACTTACCTGCTGAAAATTGCCGGGTGGGTGAATCGCTTAAATGAAATCAGGGAACGAATGAAATGTGAACATTGTGGAAAAACGCTTATCCCAGATAAGAAATATGCGTTTAATCCTGCTGGCTATAACAGCACCGTCGCTAGATGTCCGGACGGGCACGGCACTGGTGTTTACTTTAACCATTGTTCGAATAAAGATTGCAGCCACATCATCGACAGCAGAGAAAGCTCTAACAAATTTGACAGGTATTATATCTGCATCCTGTGCGGTGATATCCCGAGGTACTCAAGAATAAGTTTTAGTGAGGAAGATCCTTTTCATCATGCTCCCCCATTCACCCCGGGTGACATTTGTCCGAAATGCGGAAAGAAGAAGATGCTCAACCTAACTGAGAACGAGGATGTTAGGGTATGCAGTGATTCAACTTGTAACCATCATATTTATTTAAAAGGAAGGAAAACAAAAAAGATACCAACCAATAGGCTACCGGTTAAAACAAAGAATTATGTACCATCCCTGAATAGAGACAGGCACTCTGTCGTTAATGAGATTGAATTAGACGATCTACCATGGCTACCTAATACTGAGAGTGAAGCAGTCACCTTTCCGGGGCCAACTGTTTCTGAGATTCAATTAGACAATCACCCTTGGCTTCCTGCTCCTGAGCGTAAATCTCATAGTCTAAAGCCGCAAACTGTTACTGAGATTGAATTAGATGATCTACCATGGCAAACGATTACTGAGGATGAATTCTTAGATTCTGTTGCATTATCAGGTGCCCATTTCGCCGCTGTACCAAGTTTCAGTCAGTCCTACCGGTGTGACATCTGCGGAGGAGTCGTCGCTAATGATATCTGCACAAGCTGTATGTTTGACTGGGATAGTTGATAACATTCATTTACTTGAACATACAAAGAAGGATAGCTAATTTATACAGCTGTCCTTCTTTGTATTGCGTATTATTCAGCTAGAAAATTATGAAACTTTCAGATGCTAAAATGCTAAAAATCGCCTGACGCTCTCCCTTTAGGCCAGTTTAGTTCTCATTACTATCTCAATTCGTCGCCTAAAGGAACAATGACTTCATCTAGGGTTTTTCTCCATTGACGCTTCATTTCTGGTCCGTATTTTAATGGTTTTGCGTCTGGGTGTACGGCTTTATATTGATCAAATCGCTTGCTGTTGATGATCCCGCCAATGTTTGGGATTGGATCTGAGCCGGTCTCATATTGAACAGCAGAGGAGTGCAGCTCATTTTCTTCTACAAACCAGGTGTTCGCGAAATCTTCAATCGCTTTTTGATAGGTTTGGGTGAAGAAGCGTCTTTTCACTGCAAAGATATCTTCTTTTATATCAATCTCTTTGGAATCAATGCCATTTAAAATGGTATGGTACACGTTTTTCACGATATCTGATTTATTCAGCTTTTGAAGGGCTTTTTCGATCTCGTCACGGATTCCCTGATTATTGGCGGAATACGTTTCCAGTAGACGGTCGATATAGGTGGAGTCTATATCATAGATTTTAATCGCATTTTCTCCATAAAACTCGATGCCCGAGAAATCAGGGTTCGCTCCATCACCACCTTCTTCTACCAGCGATCCTTTCACCGTGTTGTACACCCCAATATACTCTTCCAGGGTCTTCACCTGTTCTTGAAGGGCTTTGGATTTCTCCATCTCATCGTTGTAGTCGTCATAAGTCACTAACGCTTCAAACGCGTTATTCAGCTCTTGAAAGGCTGTGACGAATTCGATTCGTTTTTCAAGGGATGAATGCTCATCAATATCGGTAGGGTTTGGCACTAGGGTTTGCAATGATTTGTGTGCCTTTTTAAAGCGTTTTTTGGATTCATCGTATGTCGGATACACCAGCTTCGATTCATCATTTTCATTCGAGTATAACTTTGTCGCGTCCTGCACGTTCCGTTCCATGGTGGAAGGTTTTCGGAATGTGACGATCAATCCCTTTGATTTACCGGGATAGGTTCGATTCGTACGGGAGAACGCTTGAATCAAGTTGGCATAGCTTAAGTTCCGATCGACAAACAACGTCTGGATGGTCGGGGCATCAAACCCCGTCAATAAACGATCCACCACGATCACAAGGTCGATATGCTTCCCAAACTCCTTGAACTCTGCTTTTTTACGGGCCAGGCGGTTATTGATATCCCCATTGTATCGTTCGATATCTTCAATCGACCAGGCTGTATCATAGTAACCATTGTACTCTTTGATGATTTGTTTCATTTCATCTTGCGTCACTTTTGAGGTTTCCTCATTTTCCTGTAACGAATAGGTGATCGCAATTCGAGGGAAGTCAGGGTCTTCTATCGTGCGTCCTTTTCGTATGGGGTGACCCGCAAATTCATTTTTTATCCAATCAGGATCTTTTGTTATTTCTTTAATACCATGATAATATCGCTTGGCCATATCAATAGAACTTGTGGTTAAAATGGCGGATTTTTGAGGTCGGCCATTTTCAAAATCAAATTTCGTGTAGGCGTTATCCGGACGAAGGATCTTTCGGATCACCCCCTTGATATGGTCATCGTTTTCAAACAACGTGTTTGGAATATACGTTTCTTTTTCTATTCCATCCATCCCATCAATCATTTCGTTAAGCTCATCGTCCGTATTTTCTGCGTATTTTTCATTCAGGCGCAGCTGGTCCAAGATATGACCATACAAGGAAATCGATTCTATCGTATCTTCGTGTTCGACCTGGAATCCTAATACCGAACCATCTTCTAATGCATTTTTAATGGTATAGGTATGAAGGATTTCTCCATATTGGTCACGAGTAGTCCGGGCCAATTGACCCTTAGCCTGCTTTTTATTTTCATTGAAGATCGGCGTCCCCGTGAATCCAAACCATGTTGAGTTCGGAAAGAATTCTTTGATGGCTTCCATTCCTTCTGCACTTAACGCCCGGTGGCATTCATCCACCACGAATACAATATGCTGACCGATCAATTTCTTAAAACGTTTAGAGCCGTTCTTTTCCTCTTGTTTTTGAGCAAAGCGTAATGCAGCCTCAAGCTTTTGGCGCGTCGTGATAATGACGGTATTAGAATTGCTGTCGGATAGGAGGGTCTCACTTAACTTCTTTGAACTTTCCGTTCCCACAATTAAGCTGTTGGACTTCGCCGTACCGGACGAGATGCCCGTATTAAACTCGGAGGCGAATTTGGTGAACTCGGTTGTCGTCTGATTGTCCAAGTCTTTCCGGTCAATGATCATGATGGTGCGATCCACACCCGGTTTACGAGCTAATAGCTTCGTCGACACAAAGCTCGTGAGCGTTTTTCCTGAGCCCGTCGCATGCCATACGAATCCAGACTCGTGTTTCATCGCTGATGTGAATAGGGCTTCAATGGCGTGAATTTGATACGGATGCAAGACCATTAATGCTTTATTGTCCTGATCTTCACTGACGATTGTATAATTGGCAATCAGTCGATGCGCATCCGGGATATTTAAGACCTGTTTGACGAATTCATACAGATTTTCTACTTTTCGGTTATCCGTCGTGCGCCAGCTAAACACGAATTTCTTGTGCATGTCTTTTGGCATCGCATTGGCAAAATAGCGCGTTGTCTGTTCATTTGAGATCACGAAGAGCTGAAGCGTTGAAAAGATGTTGTTTCGAAACATCCCTTCCTCCGCGTATTTCTTGATTTGATTGTATGCCTGGAATACACCGTCTTTGGCACTTACCTGTTTCAATTCAATCTGAACAATCGGAAGCCCATTGATTAATAGGGTCACATCAAACCGGCGATTACGACCATCCTCATTTACCTTTTGTTTCGCGATCTGATGGACAATTTCGTATGTAGAGATACCGCCACCGATGTCCTGATTCGAATACAGCACCAATGACATGGAGCCCAGAGATACATCATCGCGTTCAATCGTAATGCGTGCAATTCCGTTCTCTCCCTTCAGCCATCTGGCAGCGTCAAAGGGTGTCTGGGTTTTCGAAAGCAACTCGGTTTTAATGGCCTCAAACTCTTTATCCGAAATGGGGTGTTCCCCTATTTCAGATAAGTTGTTTCGCGTAATGATCTTGCGTAAGTTCTTCCAAAGGTCTTTTTCCGACTTTAAGTCCGGGCGATAATTCCACTGATTATGCCCTTCTCCGAGTACTTCAATCAATCGACGTTCCACTGCCAGTTCATCACTGTGAGCGATTTTAGTCACATTACTCCCTCTTTTCCATCCGCTTAAACAAACATCTTTTGCAGGAATGTTTTTTTCGTTTCTTTTAAGGCATCTAATTCACGTTGATAAAGAGCGATTGTATTGTCTAATTGTTTGAAGAGAGCACCTATTTTCTCCTGCTCTTGTTTGTTTGGTGAGATAATTGTCAGGTCTCCTACTTGCTGAAGAGATAAGTTAGGTTGTGCTCCTACCGTTGGGTTTTTTCTAATATAATCTTCTACAAATTTCCCTTTTAAATAAGTAGCTATAAAATCAACATTTCCTTCTTTTAACCGAATAATTGCCAATGCTTGGTTTGTATTTGCTGGAAGCATATCATCATCAACAATAGTTACTCTTCCTAACGTCCCAGCAATCGAGAATAAGATATCTCCAGTTTCTAACTTAGACCTCTTTAAATATCCATCATGTTCTTCTTTTGAAATTTTTGAAGTAATCGATACAGCACCTGAACCTGAATCAATGTTTTCTACCTTTATAAAGTTAATATCTCCTATGTTACTCTTATCCTTCGGTGTAGTTCCCTTTGTTATTAGTTTTGTTATATCGCTTAATTTCCGTTGTTTCCATTCTCCGGTAAATCCTTTAAACCGTACCTCGGGCACTAACTTCTCTTTTTTTGGAAACATCTTTTTTAAAAATTCTTGTTTGGTTTGTTTGAGTGTAGCTAGTTCTTTCATATAAAGAGCAATCGTTGCATCTAACTTTTCAAAAAAATTACCGATTATTGTTTGCTCTTCTCTTTTTGGAAAAACGAGATTAACCTTTTTTAAATCTGAATTATGTAAGTGAACTACAGATTTCCCTTGTGCCCGCTTACTTAATTCTTTTTGCTGCTCACCATTAGAAATAGTCAAAGCTAAGAATATTGGGTCGATTTCATTACCTGGTCGTATAATATTTAAATCTCCACCCAATATTACTCCTGGTACACTTACAAAGGACGCTCTAGAGATGTCTTCAGATGTTTCTCCGGAAGATGGCACAATTACTTCATTACCTTTACTTATTACAGATTTTTCTTTTATTTTTGTGAAAGTGTCTACAGCTTTAATTACCGTCTCGTACTTAGTATATAAACGACCGTACAGAATAATAGAATTACCTTCATCAGTCAAATCACTTTTTGAATATCCATTACCTTTTGAAAAATTAGCTATATCTCCCAACTCACACTGATTCCAATTCCCAAAGAATCCAGGAAATCTAATTTCTGGTTGTTGATTACTTCTCACGATTAAACACCTCTAAAGCACCCTTAATCCATTCTGCATTTTCTTCATCATATTGAAGTGAAGAAATCATGTCATACAGGCTGGATTCCAGTTCTGCTTTTTCTTTTCGAATCTCTTTAATACTTGCTCCAATCGCAGCCATATCCACCGGTTCTTCTTCCTCAAACGTATCGACGTATCGAGGGATATTTAAGTTGAACTCATTCTCTTTGATTTCATCAAAGCTTGCCACGTGGGCATATTTCTCCACATCCTCTCGATTTTGATACGTTTCCACAATCTTATCCAGATTTTCTTTTGAGAGTTTGTTTTGATTTTTCCCTTTGATAAACTCTTTACTGGCATCAATAAAGAGGACATCGCGCGTTTCACGATTTTTCTTTAGTATAATGACTGTTGTTGGAATGGACGTTCCAAAAAATAAGTTTCCTGGCATGCCAATCACCGCATCGATACTGCCGTCTTCCAACAGCTTCTTCCGAATGATCCCTTCCGCAGCTCCACGGAACAATACCCCGTGTGGCAGGACAATGGCCATCGTTCCGGAATCCTTCAAGTGATAGAACCCGTGTAAAAGGAAAGCAAAGTCTGCTTTTGATTTCGGTGCTAACTTTCCGTAACGATTGAAGCGAGAATCATCTAAAAACGTATTATCTGCCGACCATTTGGCGGAATACGGTGGATTCATCAACACCGAATCAAAGGTATAGGGCTCATCTGTCGGCCAGTCCTTGTTCAGTGTATCCCCATTTCGTACACGCATATCTTCTTTATTCACCCCATGCAAAATCAAGTTCATCTTTGCCAGGTTGAAGGTGGTGGTGTTCAATTCCTGACCGTGATACTTCACGCTGTCCGGGTAGTTGATATAATTCCGGATATTTAGCATCAACGAACCCGATCCCATGGTGGGGTCAAATACGCTGAACAACTTTTTGTCTTCCTGGCCCATTGCCGCAATACGTGCCATCATATCCGATACTTCATGAGGCGTGTAGAATTCTCCTGCCTTCTTTCCAGCTTCTGAGGCAAATTGACTGATCAGGAATTCATACGCATCCCCGATGACATCGCCGCCATGTCCCATCAAGTCCACATGATTGAGCTTTTTTAGAACTTCTGTAATGGTGATGTTTCGCTGCTGATCATCCGAACCTAATTTTTTGGATTTTAGATCGACATCATCGAATAGCCCATTAAATTGATCATATTTGGTTGCCAGATCCATAAAGGCTTTATGTAAGTCCGTTAATTGAAACGTGTTTTGTTTCGCCTGATCGGCTAATACATTAAATAAGTGTCCTGGCGCAATATCATAGCCGAGTGTATCGACTAACGTTTCGGTCAAATCACCTTTGATTTCTTCGTCTTCATACAGGCCCCTGTATAATTGCGTTTGTTTTTCCTGGGTGTCGTATTCTTCCAGCGATTCATCGGCTATGACGACCACTTTTTCCAGTAGTTTATCGGATAGATACTTGTAAAATATCAATCCCAATAAATAGTTTTTGTATTCGGAGGCATCCATCTTGCTTCGCAAGTTGTCTGCGGCACTGAATAATTTTTGGTTTAACGTTGCCATGTTGTATCCCCACTTCTTTTTATTAGTCTAGTGATCTAGTTTTCTCAACATTTCTAAATACAGCTGTTCTTCCAGTTTCGCCTGTTGCTTAGCCAACGCCTGCTGCTTTCTTAAATAAAAGTACGCTTTTCCAATGGTTCGCTGTTTCTTAAGCGTTGGTAGCTTGATTTCCAACTCTTTTAATATGGATGGTGTCAGTTTCGGCACCGTGCTTCCTTGCATCGAGATGGCCATTTGTTTTTTCATTGAATGTGATTCGTTCAATGCATAACATAAGTAGCTGCTGTCCAAACCATCATGTTCAATCATGAGCTTCGCAAAGTTTTGGTTGATGATTTTACCTTGATTTACGTCACTCACTATCCCGGCTTTAGAACTTACAAAGCTGAAAACAATATCTCCAGCAAGGCTTAAATAGCCATTTTCATCATTAGAATTCACACTACCATTAGTAGCTTTTGAGTCTAGAAATAATCCATCTAGATCCCTGATTAGATCCTCGTATGAATAAGCCACTAACGTGAAATCACCTTTCTCGTTTCCTCTGGAAAGGTTTCTGCCGATTCTAACGGTTACCACATCTTGAAGTTTCATATCCCGCCCTCTTTTATGTATTTCTTTGGAATTACTTTTTTGAGTACGGGTACATCTTATCACTTTGCGTGTGATGCGGTCAATGATTTTGTTGTAATTTGAACGAATTACATAATGTTAAATGTTTTCAAATGTATATAAATGATGACAGATAGCATAAGTACAGTTTTAAATTGTCGTTGCTAACGAGAAAAGTACAGTATACTTAGAATTGGAAATTAACTTAACAGCAAGAAATCACTAAGACTCTGTATGACTTCAGCTCCCAAAAAATAAATACTTGAGAGGAACATTGAAATACACTTCAATTTCCCCTGCAAGTAAAGGGGAAATTATTTGTTACTATTCTTTTTATCAACTTAAAGTGAGGGGTAAAGATTGAAGAAATTATTCTATATCTTTCTAGGAATTGTGGCAGTCATATGTACTGTGATTGGAGGTGTATTGCATGTCTTTAATATATCAATACATGATAAATATGTAGAAAAAATAATGAATGATCCTAATTTTCAAGTTTATATTGAAGAGGATAAAAACGATAATTACAAGTATGATTATCAGATTTCTGTAGAACGCCATGATGATACCTGGCCTTCTCCACTCGATCATTCTGGAGAAAGCGAGTTAATATACCCATACACTGTATTCATCGATGTTAACAAAGATTTTAAAACTATTGATAAGGAAACTCAATTTGAGTTAGTAAAAGGATTGTCTCAGTACCTTAAAGGAGTAACAGTTGGTAAAGGCTTTATGCATAGTGGATACTATTATCAAATAGCCTTAAGATATTTTGATCCAGAGAAAATTAATACCGCAAATCCTCTTACAGAGTGGAGGATGGACGTGTACGATACAACAAGACTAAATGGATTTACAAAAGAAGAGTGGGTAAATGATTAAAAAGCCTTTCGGTGAAGAAAGCTCCATAAAACTCAATTAGGTACAACATGTTGACTATATTATAGGTAGGGATAAAACGGAGAGAAGAAAACACTCAATAAAATACTCGGAATTATTTAATGTATCAGTTTGATATGCGTTCACTCTATAAAGTCATTATTAGCGTGACTTATTAGTTGGTGAATCAAAAAATGAATCTTTATTAGATTCATTTTTTGATTCACCCTTTACTTATATAACGATTATCCTATTTTTGGGATCATCTCTCGTATCCTTTTCAGTAAGATTTCCATTTGTGTGAAGGACTGTTCTTTGGATGCTTCTGAATGACGAATTTGTTCCTGTTGTTGTTCAATTATTATTAGCTCATTATGAAAAAACGGCATGATTGCTTCTTCGATATTTTCTTCAAATTCTACTCGGATTTCCTTTGCGACCTTACGAAATTCAAATCGTAGATCCGCGCGTGCTTCCCTTAGCTGCTGCTCATGCTTGGTCTCATCATATTCCTCTTTGGCTGCAAAAAACACGTCTAGGACAACCCCAACAATTGAGATGATTGGACCAAGCTTATTGACAAATTTGGTTAGCTTCGTTGCCCCCCATGGTTTAAACTTCACTCCGAATTTCTTTACTACCTCAACAATGGTATCTTTAGACACCTCACCCGCGAATTTCCCCAATTGTTGAAGGGCATCCGGCGTCTTTCCTACAATAGAATGGGTTTTCTTTCTTTCTGATATGTCCCTTTCTGAAATCGAAGGTCCCTTGGCTCCTTTTGCAAAAAACAATTCAAGGGTTGCTTTTCCTAAAGAGGAGTCTTGGAGATTTGCTAGTTCTTCCTGCAGAAGTTCCAACTCCTTTTCTATTGAAGCCTGAACTTTTTCCAGGGTTTTCATGGAGTCTGTTTGAATCTTCTGTTCTGTTTCCTTTAAAGCATGATTAATTTCGTCTGCGCCATGCTGACCGTCTACCTTTCCAGCTACCTGTTCTCCTGCCATGATAACTTGATGCTCCAATACATTTAGTTCTCCTTGGATATTATTATGGAGACGAATCTTCGCAGAACGAATCAGACTTGCTTTTCTTCTTAAAAGTTCGAGAAGATCCCTCTCCCCTTTATTGTCCGTACCCAAATGATTTAGGGATTTTTCAAGTACCTCAGCTCCCCTGTGCAGTGGAGTCACTAGTCTTGCCGTCAACTGATTCGCCGCAATCAGTCTTTCCAAAGATGCTATAAAGCTGTTGAAATTTGATTTTTCCTCGAGATATTCCTTTTCTTCCACGTCTTCCTCTTCTAGTTGCGCCTCAAGATAATAGTTGGCGTCAACAAATGAGGTATAGAAATCACTTGGATGATACGGGTCAATTACTTCCAGGATCGTTTTTTCTAGAATTTCAGGTGTTCCAACTTCACGGCTCATCTTGTTGATTACCAACATCATTTGTCCGCTGCGTTGCATATCAAAAAGCAATTTCCTGAAAAGCGCCCCTCCTTCAGGATTAAATAGTTCATTGGATACTACAAACACCAATAAATCGGATTTTGAAATTTGGTCCAACGTTTTTTCATCGTGATCTGTGCGGCCAGCATATATACCCGGGGTATCAATGATTTCTACGTTCTCCCACTCATACTTTTCTGCAGCATCTGTCATGATTTGGGCACCGACATTAAGTCTTTTATTCCCAACTTGATAAACCTGTACAAGCTTCTGTTCGTTCTCTATCGTCTCATATTTTTTATGTACGAATTTAGCCCTTGTCAATGAAGCAATCGTAGATGATTTACCCGCGTTGTATTGACCAATAAATGCAATTCTAAGTTTCTTCTGTTGTCTTTCCTCTTCTAGAAAAATCTTAAATTCAGAAGCTATTTCTTGTATTTCATCTTCCTTCCACTCAGAGAGGATGCTAATCACTTCTTCCAAAAGGAAATTTATTTCTCGGGTATGTTTTGAAAAATCCAATTCTTCCATTATGAAAACTCCTTTAAATAACTTCTATTTTCATATTACAAAGCTTTTGGGCAAGGCGTATATTCATTCCATGCTTTCCAATAGCTAAACCTTTTTCTGAACTAGGAATGGTTACTTGAGCAGTCGTTTGATCATTGTTATAAATAATCTTGACCTGATTCGCATTGATTTTTGCTGGATAGAGGGCTTTGGCCACCAGTCCTCGAGTGTCGGATTCATTACTTAATAGTGTGATATGCTCTCCACAAATCTTATCAAGTTGAGTCTTGGTGAACCCATCTAAATACCATTCTGAAGGGACAAGGATTTTAGTGGCTATCCCCTGCTCTCTGGCAATGCTTTTAAGCTGAGCTGGCTCACACATAACACCTTCAAACTGTAACAAGTGGGTAAATAAATGCCGGTTCATCTTCTCTATTAATCTGTCCAATTCTACTGCTGTCTCTTTCAAATGATCAGACACCAAAAACAAAGCCCCAACGTAACTTTGTACCTTGGTAATGATTTCACTTTTTTCCGTTTTTGAAATATTTTCATTAAAATGCGCTTGATAGACGTCGATAGTCTTCTTTTCCATTTTTTTTATGTGCTCAAGCAGACTTTTCCTTGCTTCGCTTTTGGCCTTTGTTAGTTTCTTTGATTCATGATTTTTTAATATACCACTGAAGATTCCGGCTACTGCACTGACCCCCAGGAGGGCCCAGCCGACAGGATTCCAAATATTTGCTGTTCCAATGAAAACGGCAGTTGAAATGGCTCCTACGGTAATGCCACCCCACTTAACAATTTTACCCATTTGTCCTTTTCGGAAATCTCCCATACTTCTTTGATCAAACTGAATGGATTTCATATCGTATTCATACTGTCTTGTAAATTCCGTTAAATGTTTTTGAAGATCACTGTAAATTTCCTTCATGTGATTATTCATACTAGATTCAATGTGCTTGCTTTTTTCCTTAAGTTCATTTTCAAGCACAGATTGGGCTTCTTTTTTGCTTATATATTCTTCAACAAAATAAGGAATCCATTGATGAAGAGGAGCATACAGTTTATGTGCGTTGTGTTCGATTCTCTTATTGCTTTCCGGGATAAACTTATTAAAAAACTTACTTAGTTCCTCTTTCTTTTCCCTCATTAAAAAGGCCTGGGAGCGAATGATTTTCTGCTCTTCCCATAGCATCTTTTTAATCGTATCGACAAAATGAATGGTACTATCGTAAAAGGTAAGAGCCCGTCTGTGTTTTCCACTCCGGTTGACTTCCTTATGAATTCTGTCATATACCTCATCTAACATGCTTGCTTCCCAGAGATTTTCTGAAACTTCGTTCATCTCTTCCAAAGTACTCAAGAATGCTGATTGAGCATGAATCCAGATTACGTCAACATGATTGATATTTAAGTGTTTTTTAACATAACTCCGAATATGATTACGATGTTCACCCAGACGTTCGGTGTTGAAAATCTTTTCAGGTTTCTTCAGAAAACGGCGAATTTCTCTTTCATCAGGATTTCTTGTCTCTGGGTTTAATAGATTATGTTTCACATTCATGACCACAATGAAGGTCTTGTTCAGCTCTTGAAGCTTGCTCATTTCATCGAATTCTCCCGGTTGAACAGCGTCGTCTGAGGTAAGAAATAAGATCATATCCGACTGATCAAGGACCTGATGTGCCTTTTCAGTATCTTCATCTCCTTTGAATGCCTCAAAACCAGGTACATCGAGAAGCCTTAATCCATTCCAGTCGTATTGGAGAATATCCCTCGTTGTCCTCTGGGCGCCTTTTCCTATTGTTTCACCTGTTCCTCCAGTTAACGCTTCACGAATAGTACTCTTCCCTGCTTTGGTTCTCCCAAATAAAGAAAGCGTAAATGAATTAAGGTGCTTTTTTTTCTGATTTAAAGCATCTGTTAATTCAAATAATCCAGAACTTGTCTGATTTCCAATATTATCAACTAAGGTTTCGAGCATATAGGAAAAATCGAAATTCTTTGAATCAGCATCAGAGTTCAAGGAATTGGATGTATCGTTCAGTTTTTCTTTAAGGTCCACTAATATATGTTCAAGCTCATGTTTGAAATTCAAATTTTCTCTATATACTTCTTTAGCTACAGTAGAACATTCCTTAAGTGTGTCCGATGTTTTATCAATAACTTTCTGTGTCATTAATTTCCCCTCGAGTAATTAGATTTTTCTTCCATTTTACCATACACATAAGGTTTATATCGGATAGTCTCTAATATCTATACAATATTTGACTTAATTAGTTTTAAGGAGTTGAAAGAAATGACTATGTCAAAAACCATGGTTTTTGATTAATCATTAAACGAGAACAAAATCACCTGATTTTTTTCCATTCTCTATGTCTTTACTCATACCAAAACTATATATCCAAAAGGTTCATTGTTGATTTAACAAGAGATAAGATATTCCATAGGAGGGAAAAAGTTTATGGCTAGGATAGGAACAATCAATTCTGGTCATTAGAAAAAAACAACCCACCACTGATTCGAGGGGTTGTTTTGTATATACTATCAAATCTCATTTTGCTCACTTGAAGAAACATATGGCAATTATCACAACGGTTAGGGTTGGCAGGTAAAATAACAATAAAGTATTCGAAAAAATTGCTGTCTCTAAACCTCCAATTTTCTCTTCGAATGGGGTCGCATCCAATGAAAAATCTATCTGATCATTATTGAGAGAGGCCACATGTTCGTACAATTTTACATAAAGATTTTCCTGGTAAATGAAATATCCATCTAAAAACCAAAAGAACCCAGATGGGATCAAGGCTAAAAACATAAAATGCGAATCCATTTCTTTAATGTTAGCAAAGGCCAACAATCCCACCACCAGCGTCACTGTCCATCCTTTTAAAAGAAAAGAATTTGATGCCATACGGGATATTACGTTCTGAATCATTTCAAGATGTCTGATTTTTCCTTCCAATTTATTCGATCCCCTCGGCCTCTGGTATGTTTACAAACTTATATTCTATCAATCCCTTTATATCGTAAAGGATATCTAACGCGTGTTCCGCGGAGAATATACCTCTCATACCGCCACGTCTTTTCCTCCAGACAGCCAAATCATGAGTAGAGAGGGGATTTAAATGATCAAGCTTTACGTCATAGACGATATCCAGTTTTTCAAACTTTAATTTACCGTGATACAGCGACTTCTCCAAATGTTTATGTCGTTCCGGAGTATTTTTGCGTAACAAATAGGAGGTATGAATTTCATTATAGATCCACGGTGATTTTGTTTTATTCTTTACGACATCACTGGTTGTAATGGAGTTCGGAGTGTTTATGAAAATGAGACACTCGGCTTTGTCCATCATTTTTGTCAATGCGTTTGATAGCATCATGTGTACATGACTTGTTGAAAAATTTCTTTTTCCGTAATCGTACATGTCCCCTTTTTCATTCCGGCAGTAGACATCGTCAATTTTCCTCAGGAGATTGTCTGCATATCCCCACACACAGGAATCGATAAATGCAGTCAATCCGAAATGCTCTTTCAACATGGCAGCAAATGCCATGGCAAGCTCTTGATCTCCGTGTGAGTGCGAAAGAAATATGTCCGCTTCAATCTCTGGGAACCAATCATTTTGCAATGCCGCCCCGTCAATGCTCTCATCATCCAATATGAAACTATCCAACTCTTTTTGGATGTACTTCTTCTGTTGATTGAAAAAAGATTCTCCTGCACCAATATATCCCGAAAGAAAGTCGTCATTCAATCCTTGTAAGTTAAATCCGGAAAACATAGTAAATCCCCCTTTTGTGGCCATAACGATTTGCACTTAAAACGTACCCTTTAATTGCCATCGTTGTCAATATAATACAAGATCGACATAGGAACAACCGCAGGGAAAGCTATGATTGGAATGCTTTCAGTACTTGCTGAATTTGAAAGGGATATTATTCGTGAACGAACAATGGCTGGTCTGAAGGCAGAAGCTGAATCAAGCATTAGCGATGTATCACTTTCAAAGAATGTCCGTGAAAGAAGTTAAAGAGGCTATCGGTGTGTGCGCTTCGACAATCTATCAAGCTATCAAAAAAGAAAAGGATATTACCCAGCTTTTTGAAGTGGGGACATACCTATATGTTACAATAGTGACATTACATTAAATGTAAATAATGTTATTCCAAAAGCGATTATAATATTTTGACATTCTGCAATTGGAGGTTTCATATATGAGTAGTATTCGGATTAGAGGAATACAAATTGAAAGTTATCGATCATTTGGAGAAAAGAAAAATATAATTTTCCCACAGGAGGACTACAAAAAACCCATTGCCATTGTAGGATATAATAATGCTGGAAAAACCAATGTACTTAACGCGATACTATATGGAATAACTGAGAAGTATGTTACCAAAAATACCTTCACTAGGGATGATTTTCATAACCGGAATTTTAATAATGTTCCAAAAATCATTACATATCTAGAGACTAGTGAAGAAATGAAAGCTGATGGGAAAACTGCGGATTTAACTGGGTATCATTTTTTAGATATTACCCTAGACGGTACTGAAATAGAAAGTGCGAAGGTCAACTCCTATAAAGACTATAAACAACAAGATAAAAATTGGAATGCATACGGAGCGTCAAAATACTATAAGATTTTCTATATTAACTTTCATGAAATTAAGAAGGAGATTTCCACCAAAAAAACAAGTTGGGGGAACCTTACTTCATTTCTTGCTAAACATATAAAAAGTATAGTGGATTCAGATAAAGAAATGTTTAAGAAGAAAAATACTTTTAAAGATTCTGTAAAGGAATCTACAGAAAATATCCTAAAAGACTCTCAACTGAATGATTTCATTAAAAAGATACAAATAAATTATTCAAAGAATCTTAGAGGGAATAATTGCAATATTGAATTCGGTTTACCTGAATATGAAGATATTTTCTTAGAGATGATGTTCAAAATCGGATTAAATGGTGATACATCTAATTTGGTTCCAATAGAACAATTTGGTGATGGTTACATATCGATGTTTGTAATGGCCGTAATACAAGCTATAGCAGAAACTAACGATGAAGATAAATGTCTTTTTTTATTTGAAGAGCCGGAAAGTTTTTTACATGAAAATCACCAAGAATACTTCTACAAAGTTGTATTGTGTGGGTTGGCGGAAAATGGTCATCAGGTTATTTATACTACTCACTCTGATAAAATGATTGATATTTTTGATACACGAGGCCTTGTGAGACTAGAATTTGATGAAAACAAGAAGCAAACAGAGGTAAAATACAATGAAGCTGATGATGAATTTCTATCAGATGTAATGGTATCCGTGGAGGAAGGTAATGAAGTCGTTGATAAATTGAAAGATTATAATAATTACATTAAGATAATAGAACCGAACTTAAATAAGATAATCTTCAGTAGGAAGGTTTTGTTGGTTGAGGGTCCAAATGACATGTTAGTATATAAAGAAATTATTAGAAAAAAAGTATTAGCTATAACAAAAGATTCTACGTTCGCCGATACTTATCTTAATTTTAATAATATCGCTATAATTCCTCATCATGGAAAAATAACTGCCTTGGTACTTGTTAAATTATGTAGACATTTAGGTCTTGAATTTTATCTAATTAACGATTTTGATTTTACTGATGATTTTATTAGTAAGCTAGATTTTGAAACCGAAGAAGACTACAGAAATAGCAAGTTTTACAAAGAGGAGATTTCTACAATCAAAGCCTTAAACTCAAAAGGTGAAGAACTAAGCGATCGAACGAAGAAAGCAATGATTACAACCAATTGGAGATTGATTAGAGAGGCTAAAAACAAACAGATTCATTTTAATTTACCGAAGTTAGAAGTCTTAATTGATTATAAAAAAAATGATAAAGATAGCACTGGGATCTGGGAAGCAATAAACAAACTAGAAAATTTTGACGAAAACTTAGTCCCGAATACTTTAATTGAATTTTTAGAAATAGATAAAGTAAGATCTGTTAGATAAACCCACTCTAATATAAAGGAGACCTGGTTATATTCAAGGTCTTCATTTTCTGGCTACCAAATAACACTTTATAAATTTACGCCTTGTTACATAACAAGTTGAATTTTGGTTGCAGGAAAACGGTGAAACCATCCTGATAGACCAAAAAAGATGACGAAAAATGCAGGAGGCAAAGTATCAGTTTATCTACTTTGCCTCTGATTACACCAATGCTGGTATAGCCCTGACCTATAATCGATTCACTCGTCCATTGAATTTATCTTCCCAATACCCTTTTGACATATCCGCAATGGCCACGCCTGTATTCGTTTGTGCTCCAATAAACTTTCCGTTCCCTATATAGATGCCAACATGTCCATCAATTTTATAGGTATCAAAGAAGACGAGATCACCGGGTTTCATATTGGTCGGTTTCACTGGTTTCCCTAGATGTTTCAGGGTTTCAGTGCTTGTAGACCCCAAAGGTCCCAAGTCTACTCCAACTTGGGTAAAAGCCCAATGAACAAAGCTAGAGCAATCGAAACGCCCCCTTGAAATGTCACCTTGGTTCCGTCCCCCACCAAACACATAGCTGGAGTTCCCGATCCATTTGGTTCCGACATCAACTACTTCCACTCCGGTATTGGCATTACTTCCCCCAATAGCTACATATCCTTCCACATACGCATCGGCAAATCCCATGACTTCTTCGACATACCAATCCGCATGGTTATAGGCGAAAACCGCATCTCGGATGTTTCCATCAGCTGCTCCATTTGCCGCCAGATAGTTGGCGGCAGAATAAATGGCATCTTCTAGATCAAATGGATCGGCTTTTACGTCGCCATTGGCATCGACCCCATATCCGCCATATTGGCTGATAACTGAAGGATCAGTCAACTGGGCATCTGAAATGTTCCCTTTCCCTAACCCTCCGCATGAAGGATGTCCCCATCCGACCCACGTACAGGGCATGAACTGAAGATGCCCGGCGGCGCCTACCGGAGACAACATCGGCTCAATGGTCGAAAATCGGGTCTCTACCCGGTGATGGGCAGCTAGGAGATTCCAAGGTACACCGTATTCTTTTTCTGCTTGTTTGTAAATGGGAATAAAGGCTTCCGGAATCTCATTTTTTCCGATTTCGGACATCTCTCCTCCCCAAAAACCAAATCCTCCTTGCGGTTTCTCTTCTTCACCAACTGAGGCGATCATTATAACCACTGCAATTGCCATTCCAACCAAAACAATGAAAACACCTGAAGTTCCAATGATCACAGGCCAACCAAGCTTGGCCACTACAGCTGCACTAGCTTTTTTCGCAACTTTTTTTCTGACCTTTTTCCCTGCTGTTTGGATTGCCGAACTGCCATCCGTCTCGTAGCTGTTATTCGAATCGTTAGTTTGGGACATTGACTCTCACATCCTCTACTTTCCATTCGCCATTGACTTCACGCACTCCCACTAAATACCAGTCTTCTGTATCAGATCTCTTTCCGTCAACCGATTGTGCGGTCCCTTTGACCATCACGTTCCAGCGCACGACAATACTGCTGGGATTGACCACTTGTGTCACATTGGTTTCTTTTACGGTTAAGTACGACCGATTAAGGGGTTCACGCCTTGGTGTACCTTCCATATCTTCATACAAGGATTTGTTCATAAACGGTTTGGCCGTTTCCAAATACTTCATCGGTTCATCTACACTGTAAGAATGAAAGGCTTTTACAAACTCCACGGCCAATTTCTTCGTTTTTTCTAATTCTTCTTCTGAAAAATGCTCCGTCTGATCGTATTGATTTACGTCCTCTGTTTCCTGTGGAGAAGAAACGGATGACGTTACCACATTAGCATTCGGTGTCCCTTCTTCAATGGGTGTTGCCTCTTTCACTTCTTCTCCAGAACCATTCATGCTACGGAAAACATAGGAAGACGTAAATCCCACAAGGAGAAAAACGGCAAGGATAAACAGAAAGAGTTTGATTCGATCAGCTTTACTGTGATGAAAATCCCATCCGAACATGACGATCCCCCTTATTTATCATCGTTCTTTGATTTTCTTTCTTTGATTTGCTGATTCGCTTCCCACTTTGTCAGGTGCTTTCCTGATTGTTTTGCGTTTTCGATGATACGAGAAATATTTTCTTGTTTTTCATCTAAGTGGATCGTTTGTTCGTTGCGCCTGTTGATGTTCCGGCTGACATTTTCCCTTTTGGTGATGTTCTCTTGGGAATGTCGATTCTCTTCCGATAGGTGGTTCTTTTGCTCTGTCACATCGTTCATCGTACTTTCAGTGGTTTCATGGCGGGTTTGATTTCGATTCACCACGTCTTGAGAGGTTTTACGGTCTGTTTGGGTATCCAAAGTGCGACGCTCTGATAATTGATTGGTTTGTGTTTCATTCACATGGTCTTGGTGGGGATTTTCGTTATGAAAGTTGATATTCCGTTGAGATTTTTGACGGTCTGTATGCTCCACATCTTGGGTGTCCGGTCGTTCAATGGAAGCTGCCGATTCACGCCTAGCATCACTCATGGACTGACGATCCACTAGTGGTTGTTTTTTCAGGCTTCCCGTTTCCAAACGTTGTCGACGAAGCTCCTCAATCGTGGTGACATTGTCATTCGTAGGAGGGTGTTCTATTTTGCTGGATCCAACTTGTCGATCCACCAGTTGTTCTTTATCAGAAGGAGTATTTTCAATCGTGGCTCGATGGTTCAGTTGTTTTTTGTAGGCTTCTTCCCCTTCCTTACCATCATGATGTTCTCGATCTACCCGGGCGACTTGACTGGCCATTGCCCTGATCTGTTCATTAGGCTGCGCTGGGTGGTTTTGACGATTGGCCAATGGCGTTGGATTCCCAAATCCGGTTTTTTCTTGAGGTTTAGAGGATGGATTTCGTTTTGCTAGTGCCTGATGCCGGATCCGTCCTTTATTCCCATCAAGCATCATCTTGCCTTGACGAACCGTGTTTCTAGCCTGACTATATCTTCTTCGGTAATTTTGCAAGGTCTGACCTGTACTGCTTTGGACATGATTGGCAGCAGTGGACACCATACTAAACAAGTCCCGTCGCTTTGCCCATATCCCCACAAAACAAATAATTTGAAGGACCATCATTCCAAGATACCCTAGATCACTCGATTCCGTTGCACGGTATAGAATGGCGGAAATTCCAAATAAAATGGTCAACAGTAAAGCGATCGCGATTTTCATCAGCTGCGCATGAAGTAACTTCATCGCCCAATCAACGGCCGTTTGCTGCCAACGTGGCACAAGTGCCATCAGTAAGGGGACCGGAGCGAATAAAGCCAGTGCTAAGAATATCAACTGAAATAGAATGATGGAGCCCGACATGATAAGGAGAAATATCCCTATGATGGAATTCCCGATGAACAACAAAGGAACAAATGCTGCGCGGTCTGTGATGCCATCTACCGACATCATTGAATTTTCTTTTTCGTTTACTTCTACCTCTGCTTTTTTCTGTCTATCTTCAGCCTCTAGAATAGGGTCAACAGATAGAAGATCATTAACACGACCTTCTTCTACTTCAGAAGTTCCATACTGCATCAGCACATAAGGTTTTTTCACCATGAGATCAAACATTTGGTTACGGATGGTGGCAATCCCCTCATCCTTGCTATAAGAAGCCCCGGGGTTCACAATACTGGCGGAAACGGCAAGAATATTACTTTGAAGTTCACTCGACCAATCGTTTACACCACCAAGAATCTTCCCGGCATTCGAGAAAAATCCCAGTGAAAAAACAAATAGGATCAAAGCCGAAATCAGCCCGCCCCAAGCTCTGCTTGATTCTCGTTTCACCATACCGACATAGGCAGCCCAGGCACCGACAAGACATAACATAAAAGTAACCATCAAGGGCCAAAGACCATTATCCATAAACCCGCCGGAATTAAATCCTGCAATATGTTGGATGGCTGTACCTATTTCGTCTACAACACTTGAAACAAAATCAAGTTCAAATGCTTCCTGTACGATGACCATGGTAAAGTTGGCTAATAAGACATTCACTTTCCATATCGCATTGATGATCTCCATCAGGGCTATATAGATTTGTTTACCTGCCCCGTCTGCCCAGTTCCACGGCATCCAGTCACCCGACGTGTCAACATACGTATCCAATTCGTAATGGTGTTGAGGATATTCGTTGTATTCAAGATCGACCTCTCCGACAGACCCTTGATCCGTATCCTGTGGCACAAGGTTGTCTTGCAAGCTAGCAGACGCCGGTACCTGCATCATCAAAGACAATAGAATCAATACCAGTATCACACGGATTGACTTTGCCATTAGTCATGCAACTCCTTAAGCACTTCAGGCTCAAGATCAGCAACTAATTGTTTAAAATTATAAACACTCCCATATTCTGTTCTTTTCCAGCCATCTTTTGTCTTGATAACTTCCATTTCTTCGGTTTTTAATCCTTTTTTCTTCGGATGCTCGTACACTACTTCATAAAAATAACGTTTATCACTAGCTTTCCATTCGGTAAGTTTATAATTTTTAACTTCAAGGTTATTGTCAGCTTTATCTTCAGGGTCAAGCGCCGTCTCTTCCTGATCTAAAAGCTCGGCCATCTTCCCTTGATCTTTCTGGATATGCGCGTTCACCCACTCTACCGGAAGGTTTGAAGGTCCTTCACTATCCTTATTCCCGCAAGCTGCAGCAATAAGGACCATGGCCAAAAAAACAACAATCAATAATCGTCTCTTCATACATAGACCCCCGATTCTGTTGCCTTATTGTCCTCTACCTGAAGATCTGCTTCTTCTTTATCGATAACTACTCCATCTTCTTTTTCGGATGGAGGCCTTGTGTCAAAGGCGTCAAACAGGTCTTTAAATAAGGCATTGATGGAAACAACCCCGACACGTCCTGATATATCTTGAAACAGGCATTGTCCATTTTGGAGCTCGCGAAGGGTTGAGGCGTTATACTCCGTATGTTTGAGATTGAGAAGGGACAGTACGTTTTCAATTTCATGGGGATCGGTACTGCGAAAGGCAAATTTCATCCCGATATTATTCTTCATTTTTTCATCCAACAGGTCATTCGCGTTTTGGGTGACAAAATAAATACCTGCATTCATCGAACGTCCGGCCCGCACTAAACGCGATGCCAAATGACTTCCCTGGCTTGTATTCAGCACCGCCCACGCTTCATCCAAGAGGACCACCTTGAAGATGCTTCGGTTCGTATAAATGAACTTTAACGCAAACGACGAGATGGGTAACATCATCGCAACGGAAAGCATTTCCGAAAGGTTATATTTCTCTGGTGATGTGTCAGGTGCTGGAAGCTCCAAGTTTTGAATCTGTAACACATTCAGCGCTGTGTCTAAGCTGATGGCAGCGTGATTGTCGCCATCCCCGAATAACAGTTGAGCGAATGATAATTCGCTGAAAGACCGGATATGCTCACCCAGTTGGTTGGCCACCTCGTCATCATGATGAATCAATTCCATCATCACTTTGGTTAAGCAAGGCTTTTCCCCTTCAGCTACCTTACGGACGGCTTGGGTCAGCTTCGGAAAGCGTTTGGAATCATCCAAACGAACCCCTGTTAAAAACGTCAAAATATCAAGCGCAAGGGTTTCGGCTTCCTTGACATCTTGATGAATGGAGAAAGGATCCAATCGCCCTCGGTCTTCCACTTTGGTTGATAATGAAATGATGTTCACCTGATTCCCAAGCTCAGAAAGGTCCTGGTTCCAATTCCCACGTTCCCCTTTTGGATCGATGACAAGCGCCTTACCGCCCGATAAGACCGATAGATACGTAATGAGGTTGGAGCTGAACGATTTCCCTCCCCCAAGGGAACCAAGAAACGCTGCTGACAGCGCATTGGTCTTCGTTCCCCGGATCCCTTGGGCGGCACGATTTGGCATGATGTAGACCGGTTGGTCGAGGATACCGGTTGAACCGATGAAAAACCCTTCCCCATCCCCGAGCTGTTTCGTTGCACCAAACATGCTACCAGCAACGGTGGCAGGCTCCATGAAGTGCAGGTAATCCTTTACATACCGTTTCGCCCCAGGCAAGAATTCATTGAATAGGAGCCATTGATCTCCGTAGGGCTGTTCTACATGGAACATCATATCTTGGTACATGTCCTTCACCGTATCGCATCGACGCTTCAATTCATCTTCATCCGAAGCCGATACCGCCAGAATAATCGATGTTTTGACTAATGGCATACGGGATTTTTGCAAATGGGCTTCGAGCTCATGGGCTTCTTGTCTGCCTTCCAGAACATTTAACCCTGTATCATTTCCTGTTTCACGGGCATGGCGGTCTTGATCTTTCAGCTCTTTCTGTTTGTTCCGAACAGCCGACAATGCTTTTCGATTGTCCATGGTTTCCGTTCGCACACTGATTTCTACTGGAAAATCAAGATGTTGAATCACATACATCCATTCTTCACCCGGAAATTCAAGTTCATAAGGGACGTTGGAAATCGCCAGAAAAGCGACATGCCCCTCTACCTCCTCCCCTTCATGGACCTGCTTCAATAAAAGGCTCCTTTTCGGGGAATCGTCGACTAACCCCTCAGTAAGACGAAGAACATCATGGTAAAGTGGGCGCCGAACGACTACATTTCCCTCTTCATATTCTTTATAGCCAACGGAATAAGCAGGGCTCCACCCCTTCATGACCGGCGCTTTCCCGATCCCTCGATAAAAATTACGGCGAATGAGCCATTGAACCGTTTCTTCATTCACCTGCTCTACGTTCATCCGGGAATGAACCTTGTTAAACACCCGACGCTCTGCCTTTCGGTAGCGCTCGATATCGTCTTCGATGATTTCAGGAGCATCCATACCTGATGTTTCATTCACACCGCCAATAAATTCTTTCCACGCCTCTCTCAAATCTTGAAAAAAAGAGGCGTTTTTCTGATTATGTTCAGGTCTTGGCAGCTTCACACCGATATAAAAACGGTACTCCGTTCCTTCTTTTCCAAGCATCCGTTCCAGTTGAACGGCGGCATCGTCTGTGTGTTTAACGGCAGCTTCTTGTAGGGGACCGGACAATGTGCGTTTAAATCGATTGTGCTTCTCCTGAATGGATTGAAAATTAGGGACCACCAATAGATGGGTATCCAGGTTAATTTGCCAAAAGAACGCTTTTATCTTGGTAAAAAGATAGTCTTTCTCATCATCTGCGAGGAAATCGTAGTTGAATCCGGCAAGCTGATAATAAGCCCAACAGGATCCATCCTGGGAAAAAACGAGATTTCCTTCAAAGTATTTGATCGGGAACTCGATGTTCATCTTCTTTCCCCTCCTTTTCGGAATACCTTACCTGACGATAGCCAATGGCCGTCGGATATCTGTAGGGTCTTTTCACATTCGACACTTCTTTATAACGGTTCATCAGGTGTGGAGAAAGATGGTACTGCGCCACTCTAAAAAAGAAACGGTGTGGTGCTTTCCCGTCCAATAACTGTTTTGTAAAGAACCAGGCAAATATCCCCGGTAAGAAAATGTATTCGATCAGCCCCAGGTGAAGGATACTGAGTGGTGGGAATTGATTCAGGCACCATACAATCCCCATTCCTCCGGCAAAGAATCCGATTTGCCGATACGTAAGGGGAAACGGCAAAGGGATATCCTGAATGCCGTACAGCACCTTTTCCACCCTCCACACGCTGTTATAGGTACGAAGCATTCTCGGTTTCATCGGCTACCCTCCAAACACCGTTTTCCATAAGTTAGAGCCCAGATTCTTGACCATATCAGGGGTGAACACGAAGACACCCACGATCATCGCAAAGATCGCGAACCCGACAAATCGGGAAAATTCCCTCCGAACCAAGAAATAGATGGCCACTGCCCCGATGATCACGAGGAATAAGGCACCAATTTGAGTGGAAAACCATGTTTGAATATTTTCTCCAAAGTTCATAATCTCATAACCTCCTAGAGTGTTATCGATTCTTAATAGATTTAACCAACCAGCGATCTTCTACTTTGACCATGTTCATCTCATAAGGGGATACAATCTGCGCTTTTGACTGATCCTCGACATAAATGACCGTGACATAAACAGAATACTGATCTTGAGAATCACCTTTCGTGATGAGGACGTCCTTCACTTCCTGAAAGGTCAGAACCCCGCTCATGCTTTGAACGTCCTCCCCTTCGATGTAGTAGGATAACTCATCTTGATTCCCTGTTGTATAAACCTTGAAGAAAGTATTCAAAAAGGAATGAATTTTTTCTTGCAGGACAGAGTCGCGAACCTCCTCTTCTTTTTTCGATTGTGTAGCGATGGCGATATCCGGTTTCTTGGGAGCTGCCGCATAGTAGGGCGTTTGATACACCACGTACGATAGCCCGTCCGTTTTGACCGGCACCACAAAGTACTTTTCAAACGGACCGTTATTTTCTTCTTTAGGCTCCGGAGGTGATTTCTTTTCCTTCTTTGCCTGATCGATTGCTTTTTGATCTGGCTGAACGGTTTTGTTTAACTCATGTTGAACGTGAAGGGTGATATTCGCTGTATCGCCGCCTGTTTCTTCTACTTTCCAGACTTGTGAAGAAGCGAGAACACTGTTCCACTCCATCCCTTCAAAAGCCAGTCCGGCCTGTTCAGGTAATCCCCGGGCTAAATAGGGGCTTAATCGCTCGGCGCGTTTCTTCTTTGCTTCATCCGTATTTTCCCACATGAAATAGTCAGTGGCGAAGTTCTCGGCAAACGTCTGTGCTCCTACGCTGATCGCCAAATTCTGATTGGTTTCTGTCGATTTGGAGGTGGTTTCTTGAACACCGGTGCCGGCTCCTGCATTCCCCACCCGTACAATGGCGACCACAGAGAGGAACAGCATCATCACAAATCCCGTCCAAAACAGGCCCTTGATCATCTTCTTCCGAAAGACTGGTTGGGGATAGTCCCGTTTTTTCATGGTCTTCCTCCTTATTTCATCATTTCGTTCATGGCTTGTTTTCTCCGCTCTTTCCTCCTGGCTTCTTCTCCGATGGCCCAAACGCTTATACAAATGAATAGGAACAGCCCCACGGTTGCCCACACCCCATACTCTTTATAAAACCCTCTGAACCACCGGATCACATCATCGGCCGCATCTGCGAAAACAGGAACTTCCCTGTACGCAAACTGAAACAGGAAGTACCCCATCAGCACCATGACAGCCATAAGGATTAACACGACGATCACCCGTTTCATGAACCTGGTGAGCATTTCCTTTATGGTACCGTTCGTTGGTGTGGGACCACGTTTCACTTTGTATCCCACTCCTTCACCCCCTTTCAAAATCAGACCGAGTGACGAGTTTACGTAGAATGCTGATGAATCCTTTCGATTTCTACTTTTTGGGCCAGATGATACCATTGATCTTCAAGAGCTGAAGCGTGTGCCTTCCAAATGACACCGTATGGATCAGACATCACATCCGAATAGGTGGAGAAAAACAAAGCACCCTGAACCTTTTCAATCTCCCGTACATCCGCTTTTTGCGAGTGAAACAACAGACGATCTCGCTCCGTTTCTTTTTCCGATATAAATAACACCCGCACCACATCAATACTTCCAAACACCGGATCGTCCTCATATCCCTTTTTCAACACGTATTGGTTGTAACGGAACATCTTTTCCAGCGTGTTTTCAATCCGCTGCCGACTGCGCTCCATCTCGACAAAATAGAGAAACCGAAATTCTTTTCCCTGAACCGTCCTCTTCAGGATAAAGGCTCCATCCGGTCGTATGACGGTATGCGCCGACTGTCGCTTTTTTCCGTCTTTATCCCTTCTCCACTCTCCATAATTCCGGAAGGCTCTCCGTTCAGAAAAATATTCTCCAAATGCAAGATCATTCGCCTGGGCAATCCCATTCCTATACGTGGTCAAAATGTTGGCCATCCGCAGGGAGTGATAGATATACGTCGGGGTACGTTGCGTCCATCGCGTATCCCAATCGGCTCCCCCTAAGATTTGACTGACTTCGGCGATTCCGTTCTTATCAAGGGTGTAGACCAGGCGATCAGCGCCCCTTACATTCGCTTTGGCGATCGGAAACGATTTAATGTACTGTTCTCCCTCCAATGATTTTAACGCCCTCCTGATCGTATTGATGTGCTGTGAAGTACCATCCGGATTCAGGAAAATATATTTTTCCAAGTACTCATAATCGACAAAAACCAAATCATGTAACGTCTCAAACAATGTTTCTTCTCTCTGACCGATTTTCTTCGGCATCTATAATCCCCCCACGTCAAAACAATGCATCTTCCACACTCACTTCACTCTTCTTTTCCTGATCATGTTCTTCCGGATCCTTTTTGGGATGACCAGGACCTTGGACAGGATCCCATTCATTTTCCATTTCAGTGTCCTTCCCTTCACATTCATTTGATAGATTCTCATCTTCTTCATTTTTCACTAAAGACGGTTCCTCTTTAGCTTGTTGGCTCATGGATTCTTCATCAGCCTCCTCCACATCTGCTTCCCCCAAAAACATCCCTTCATCATTTCTTTCCTCTTCTCTTTCTATGAAAGATGAAGCCATTGCCGCATTCTTCTCGATGTTCATTGCATCATGTATGGTGCGCTTTTTGATGTCCGGGATGCTTTGCTCATATCTGGCCGGTCTGGGAGCCTTCATCCGAAGAAGAAAAGGGCATGTTCGTTCATTCCCTACCTGCATCCTCATGTACCCGTGAAACGGTTCAACCGTAAGATAATCCTGTTCGGTGACCACTTCAGACGGCATGGACCGACTCACCACAAAGGCGTCATCGGGGTTCCCCAAGCGAAGCGACACGAATGTACCGAAATTTCTGAAAATAGCGTCCGTAACGTCAGGAGGGACTTGGCCTTTCAATCCCTGCATCCCTAGAATGATGGAAGTCTTATATTTCCGTAACTCCGATGCAAACGATTCAATCGCATCAGTACTATGTTCCATTAACGTCGGGGCTTCATCCACCATCACAAAATGATACGGCAACTTTTCCCGTTCAGATGGAGGTGTATCGGCACGGCTTTTTCCTGCGAGTTCTGCATAGGTGAGGCACATCGATCCCACTAATTTCTTTTCGTCACTTGTTAGTTCAGATAAATCGAGAAGCGTGATTTTTCCCTGATCCATATTTTCACGAAAACGAAGGCCATTTGTCTTCGCTCGAAGCATTTTCCCCATCACACCGGATAACGTGATCTTCCTCAGCTTATTGAGGGTCGAGTTTGTTTTTGCCTGTAATTCCCGATCCTGAAGTCCTTGGAGATTTTGAAAATACAGGTACAAATCATTCTCAATGTGATCCTTTCGATTTAACCGTTCCAACACGCTTTCCCGGTACTCAGGGTCACTTAAGAGGCGTTGAAGGTTCGGTAAACTTGCTTCTCCGATGCGTTGTAAGGCAATCCCGCCGTTTAAGAAGTTATCATCGATATTCGGTCCCCAGAAATCCTTCCATGTACGCTTGAGCACATCTGCGACCGTTTGGGCAATCTTATCTTCCGAAGTGGCAAAGTCCACATCATACACATTGAAGGGGAATTCCCCGTCTGAAAACTTGATATACCGGACTAAGTGTTGTCGATCGGGAGGGATCCTCGAGGCAATGTCCTGGCATAGATCCCCGTGTGGATCGATCACCGTCCCACCGATGGACGTCCCGGCCCCATCAAGGGATAAGAGATCCTCCACCAGATTATACATCGCTGTCGATTTCCCCATGCCGCTCATCCCAATGAATGCGGCATGGTACCGGAGAGTGGCCAAATCAAACAACACCTCTGTCTTTTGCCCGTGATACGTATGCTCCCCGAATGGAATGCTCAATTCTTGATCAAACTTCTCTTGCTTGACTTCTTTCGGCAAAGAAGTCGCCCGCATGTTTAACCGCTGAATCCGATTATTTTGAACCCTCTCACTCGGTAACCGCATGATGGCAGCCATTTCCTCCGTCCCAAGTACGACGCGCTTTTTGGACCGCTCCATTGAATAAAGACGATGGGTAAACTCCCAACGGAAAAAAGGACGAATCGTCCGAAACCACCACCACTCTCTCCCTTTCAGCTGATTCAACCGTCCACTCGAGAAGGTCCCGATCGAACCTTTGGCACTTTTAATCAATGATTTTGCTTCTTTTTCGTTTCGTCCGAAGGTAAGAACCTTGATGCCCAAACGAGAAAGGTTCCTCGTCGATTTCCCTTCGATGGCAGATAAGTACAACTCATTATCCTTTTCAAGCGTTTCATCATATTCCCCTTGCTTATGAAATTGTCGAACGATCCCTCTGAAATGCTTTTCTGTTCGATAGGCGGGTTGTACAAGAAACTGCATATGGACTTCCTGTTTTTCTTCCAGTCCATCAAGGAATTCAATCAGCTCTGCTTGTGTATCAACGACTTCATTGTGGTAGGTCTTGATGGGGACGGTCCAGTGACTTTCGGTGAATAGCTTCGTACCTGCGTGGGGACGGGAAAAATCGATGGTCATTTCATCTGCCTCTTCAATGACCACTTCCGGATGCTCGGCATAATATTTGCTTTTAAAAGCCTTTCCGACATGATCATTGGGGACCCAAACAAAATAACGAATGGAATCCTTCGTCGCGACAATCTCCCAGCTGATCCACTCCTGTTTCACCCATCTTCTGTACCACGGCCGGTCTAATGAATGTAGTATGGTTGTCCAGGCGGTCTCATCCTTGAAATACAAAATCTTGGCATCCATCGTTGTCTTTAATTCGTACAACTTTCCTTCTTTCGGGATCAAAAACGGAAACAGATGATACCTCAAAATTCTCTCACCCCTTTTTACAGCATTATCATTTACACACTCCTTTTCTCAATCAAGCATAAACACCATGTTACCCTCGCTTTACATTTTTCTTACGCTTTATCCAGACTTTCTCTTATCCCTTGAACTGCCTTTTCTACTGGAACCGATCTCTTCTCCCTTACTCTCTTGAACTTTCTCTCTTACTTATTCTCCCTCTTCACTACACTCACTCTACTCTTACTCTCTCCCTATCCTCCTCCCTCTCACTTACTTACTACTTACACTTACTCTACACACTCCCTCCTCACTCACACTCCCTTCACCACCCTCCCCCCTACAATTATTTAAAATGGGTAAGTGGATTATATAACTAAGGTCCTGCTAAATGGTCACGGAATGGAAGTATGGAGTTCCGTTACCATTTAGCAGGACCTGGCGCCCTTTCGGCTTACTACCGTTGTGTTTTAAACGATGGAGTGGTGGACATATTTACAAACACGAATAGAAACCTATTTATATATCATTCTTAACCTAAATGGTAACAAACTGGAAATTGATTACAAGGGACAAAATACCCAAATACTGTAAAAATACAGAACATATATTCTTACCTTCAAACTGGAACGTCCATATGAAATTCCCATCCTATTATTTATGAACCACCTAATCATCCCCTGTACCAACCTGAAAATAGATCAATGATATGACGAATCTATCTTTCTATCATAAGTCCCCAGGCATGGATCACACTGTGAAAATCAGCGCTTAAATTCCATACAACATAAAAGAATAAGATCAATAATAAAATAGACACTTTATAATCATTCCTTTCTTATAAAGTAAAATTCGTAATACCAATAACCACTAAGAATAATACAAAGTACTAACGTGAACGAGAAAAGCCCAAGGAGAATTTAGATATGTATTGGCAGACTGGCTTATTTATTTCAACTGATCAACTGCGTGGGCGGAGACGAACCTGACCGGTAAAGAAGATCCAGTTCGTAAAGAAGTAATTCTTCGACTAGTGTTGGAATATCCAGTTCGCTAATGTACTGGTTGGCTGCAGGCAGCATCTCCGCAAACGTCATTTGGGCATGCTGAATTCGCTTCTTACGTTCCTGTAACAAGCTTTGAAATAAAACGGATCGGCTGGCCACCATGGTGACCGCATTCCGGCCACGCCCAATCGTTCGCTTGATGATTCTTTCAGAACGCTTGATGACCTCTTTTAGTGTTGAAACAGCCATATTAAACGTTTCCGCAAGCCTCGTCAAAGAACCCTCGAAAAATGGTTTTTCAGGGCTTGTACACGCATGAAGCTGCGCTAGGATATCTTCTTCTCGTTCATCGTAGTGAGACCGCACCCGTTCTTCCCGCGGTTTCTTAAACTTATACCACCCTTCTCTTCCTTTGAATTTCGCTGAACCATTCGTCCATAGTTCAAGCAGCCCTTCCACATAGGAACGCTTCGCTCCTTTATACTTTCCTGAATAGGCACTCTTTAGTATCCGTTCAAACTCAGCCTTTTTCAATGGGTGTTCCAGATTGCTGTTAAACTGGTCCAGTTCGTCATACGCTGCCTCTAATGGCCGTCCAGATGCGTAATTCGCGATCGCAAGGGTGAAAAGGGCGTTATTACGGCTGGTGCTGTAATGGCCGCTCTCAATATGAGTGGCACGGATGAGGGTACGGTACCACTCGGAAACGGTCTGGTCACTGACGGAAGCCTGCCCCGGGTAAATGACTTGGAACGCCGCTTTTCGCTCCTTCTCTTCAAATTGCTTGGACCACGACAGCAGTAGGCCCGTATTCGCCGGATGATCATCAAAATAAATCACATTTCCATCCTGAGGAATGCGGTAAAAGCCAAATGGTGCACAATTCGTGTCGACAGGGACATATTTCTTTAGGGCCTTTAGCAGGTTATCAGCGACTCGCTCTGCCACTCTTAAAGCCTTGTACTCTTTCTGTCTATGGATAAAAAAAGGAGTTTCCAGCACAAAGAACCCCTGGAATCCTCTCGGGGTTTCAAGAAGGAGGTTCGGCCTCGGGATCCCGAGTTCGTCACAGCCTAAAAAAAGCGCATATAAATCCACTTCCTTGGTGTCGATATCAAATCCGATCACATTGATCTGTTTGAGGTTATCTCTTGTATGTCCTTTTATAACACGGTTTCTAAAATCGTAATACGTGCCTCCACGGTAAGTATTCGGGGTCCAATGGGAAAGGCTATTTCGCTTTTCATGAAGCGTTTCATACGACGTGACGACAAACCCTTTTCCGTTCGATAAATCGTCCTTGGAAGGCGAAACAAACACGACACCTGTCTTTTGGGATGGAATCCGCTCGTCTTTCTCGTATGCTGTTAATCTAGTAATTGAAGCCTTGGATCCTTTCTTTTTATACAGACGTAAACTGTTATGCGTCATAAACTGCATGATCTCAGCTGGAGAAATCATTTTTTTACTGGATTTTTCTTTATCACGGACTCCCACATTTTCACCCCTTCGATACACGTCTTCCATTCACGGACTTGATGTTGAAATAAGTATAACGAAATCGAATTTTGGAAAATGGGCTCCTCTAAGAGAAATGCACCAAAAAAAAACATCCCTCGAAGCTTAGAGCCTCAAGGGATGGAAAAAAAGTTGAAATTTTTTTATGACACAGGTTCCGCTCATCTTCTGCACCAAAAAGAGCAAAAATGGTGCATTTCAGGGCGTATTATAATATGTAAACCTCTTGATCGAAGCTGATATATAAGCATTTTAACTATCATGTTGAAAACATTACTACACAGGTTCCGCTCAAATTTCAAGGTGATGGTGCATTTTTTAATACACAGCTTCCGCTCATTTTGGGGATGTGGAACATTTTATTGTTGGCATTTTTATGTTAAAAAAAATACGTATCACTATAAAAAGTTAATATAACAACGTTTCTATATGTACACAGGTTTCGCACATTATTTGAACCATTTAAATTCGAGTGGTCCATTTTTTGTATTTTAGTACACAGGTTCCGCTCTCTTTTCTTTTATAGAACCTCAGCATATGTATTCTTCATTTAGCTATAATTTAACGTCATCATAATTTAAAGAAACATCTATATACATTTTTTACTTATATTAGTAATTTTTAACTATATACCCACCTTTTAATATGGTAAAATATTATCAAATTATTATTTGGAGGAATATAAATGACTGCACCTCTTTACGGTTTTATCCTCGATCCGAATACTGGTAGTGAATTTGTCATGTTACCAGTAAAGAAAATAAATTTATTAACTATAAAAGATATGATTGGTATGGAATCTGTAGTTGGATTAAGGTCTATACGGCTTACTGATAAGTTAATTGGTTGGTGTAACTCAACAATTGACCAGACAGAAGGAAATTTATGTATGGAGATATTAGAAACCTCTCAGCTTCTTTTTGGAAAAGTTGTTATCACGGGTGGGACAGATCAAGAAAATGAAGATGATTTTTCTTTAACCGAGTATGATTTAATTACACAAGAAATGTTATATTCTCTTGATGGAAAAGTAGCTGTTTACAGAAAAAAATAAAAAGGAGAATCAACATGGAAGGATACTGTATTAAATGTGATGAACTAAAAGAAATTGAGTTTGATGATGAAGGAGATTTATATTGTGAAGATTGTTTTGATGATTCCGTTGGATATCAAAGTGATTCTGCAGACTTGTATGGTATTTGTGACTATTGCGGAAAAAATAGGAAGTTTGGGAATTGCAGTTGTTAATGAAAATACTAATCACTGGTTACATGTGATTAGTATTTTTTATTTTTTAAGATTAACCCCCTGGTAATCAGCATTATTTCAAAAGTAAAGGTTCAGACTTATAGGAAAAAATATGATCAATGGTTATTCAGGGGAATTTTGTCGTTTTATCAACGTTTGTTGGTGCATTTTAATTTACGATTCGGAACCTGTATAGTATCTGGTGCATTTTTTAAATCAACTGGAGCAAATTCCTGTTATACTATAATCTACGTGGTGCATTTTTTATATTGGTGCAAATAATATGCACTCATCAAATTGGAGATATTCTCATTGCACAACGGAAAGGAGTTTTCTGCCAATGGAGTATGAAAGCATACCTGGACACTTAATCTTACCTTATAAACTATTGAAGATAGCGATCTATGAAGAGTCTAAATCACTTTTTGAAGATCGGCCATATATTCTACAGACGTGGAAACGAGACGCCTACCATTTGACTGAAAGAGAAATTCATCATGAAACCCCTTCTAATGAAATGAGTCCAAGCTTTCGAGCGCTTTTTTTCTTGTTCACTCAAACAATATTCTTCAACCAGCATGTTACCAAACAAATGATACAAGAAGCTGTAACAAAGCATAAAGACACCATCAAGATTCTTTTAGCCGGGCACTTCATTCAGGAATTTCCGGAAGAAGAAGTCAAACGCAGCATCAATGATGAAAAGATTAGCGAAGCGCTGAATCGAGAATACATCTATTCCAGTATGGACATCGATTATCATTTAATGCGGGATATCGTCACCAAGAAGAAAGTCTTTCAGGAAGGAGAGACAGGTCACATGGCAACTCAGATCATCGACAACCGTGGTAAAATACGTGGACTCGCAGAGCTCCGCCCCCATGACACACAGGTGGCTGAACTGTCCTCCGATCAACAGGAAATGTGGCTGGAATTAATTGAATCAACCCTTAGTTCTTTAGATGAGATGACGGCCGATCTCTTTGATTTAATTACATACTTATGGATGGTTACACCGAAAAACAGGGACGGCTATATTGAATTTCACAGCAATGACGCCTTGCGTCTTCGTAATCTGAAGAAAAGGTCTTCGAACGGGCGTGAAATCGACTTCCGAGAAGAAGATCGCTTTAATATCATGAAACGGGTCGCAGCCCTTTCAAGCATCTGGGTCTCCATGGGAGAACAGAAAATTAAAGTAATCAACACGCAAGACATGAAAGATAAAGAATTGTACAAGTTCAAAGACTTTCAAAAAATGTTTGAAATCGGGAAAATCCGGGTTGCCTATGATAAAAAAACGGGAGAAGCAAAGGGTATCTATGCGGTTCAAGTGAAACCCACCTCTGTTTTAACCCCCTACTTGGAGGGTCCTAACCGTTCGATCGGCTTGCTTGATTTGAAAGTCTTTCAGTACAGTCACTTTACGCAACGGGAACAGAAGCGCTTAACCCGTTATCTCAATTTACAGTGGAAAATCCGTACGGTAAAAAGATCTTTGCATCAGCCTTTTAAAGTGTCCACTTTATTAAAAGTCATGGACTTTTCTTCTCGTTACAATGGAGTTCAGATTCGAGATAAATTTGAAGGCATCCTGGATGAATTGCAAAACGACGGCGTGTTGAAAAACTGGTCGTATACTGAAGAGATTGATGAAGACAAAATCGGGAAAAGAGGTTGGTTAAAGAACTACTGGGAAAAGTTGAGTATTATCTTGCTCCCTACCGATCTCGTGATAAAGGAAAATCAAAAAAGCTTGTTGGAACATGCCAGTACACCGATTAACCAAAAGATGATAGAGCTTACTGGTCAAGTAACGTCAGAAGAGGTTCCTTTCTTTGAATGGACTCAGCAAGAAACAGCTGCTTCAACAGAAACTTTAACGGTAAGTTCTGAAATAAAGACCGAACAACAAGTATTCAATCTAGAGGATGAGGTATCCATCAGTCTTACCCCTGAAACCATGAGAGAGACGATTGATTCCTTAGGGATGAGCATTCGCCAGTCGGCGTTGGAAATTGGTATTGCTCATACCACCCTCTCTCGCTACATTCGGAGAGAAAACAAGCGACAAAACAAAAACAATGATGAAAAAATGCTGAATTGGTTAAAAGAAAAAGCAAAGTCAAAAACCCTTTAATCGACGTGATTAAAGGGTTTTTTAACACAAAATACTCCACATAAAGTATATGTTGACAATATTAATATCATATATATTGCATTTATTATTGTTCTTAATAAAATCATTAAAATATACTACCAAGCTGATATTATTTAGTATTTACGCTCCTATGATTACATCTTCAACTAACGCCCCCGTTTGTTGAAGATGACTTTATG
>NZ_BCVQ01000022.1 GCF_001591825.1 Rossellomorea vietnamensis NBRC 101237 | reverse complement strand
AAAAAAACGTGGAGAATCTAATCTCCACGTTTTTTATTTAAAACTTGGTTCTTCCGCTCTAGCCAGAAACACCGAAAATTCCGCTCTTGTAATATACCTGTGCGGCTTAAAGGTTCCATCCGAAAATCCCTTCGTTATACCCGATTCTACCAGAGCTTCGATCTGCTTGGATCCTGACATTTTCTCTGATACATCAAGGAAGCGATTGGAACTCTTACTTTCTAACTGATAAGCATTCGCCACTAGAATGGCCATTTCTGCCCTGGTCACAAATTGGGAAGGTTTAAAAGTATGATCTGAAAATCCATTGATTAACTTGTTTTCGTAAGCACTTTGTATATATCCAGAAGAAAAATAGGAAGACTCAACGTCTTTGAATACCGTTTCCCTCATCTCGGGATCCAGTCCCTTTACCCGACCTATAAGTGCCAGTGCCTCTCCCCTGGTAATATTCTGATAGGGATGTACCCCACCATCTTTAAATCCGTTCAATATTTTATTTACATTCAAATAAACCATATGATTAGAAAACCATTGTCTGGAATCAAGATCAAAAAAGCTTGGTGAAGCCACATATACCCGTCTTTTGATGACGTAAGATGAGTTGTCATCAAATGTATAGTAAAAGCTATATTCATAGTTTCCACCAGGCAGGTAGTCCACGAAAGTTTTATCATTTATTGCTTTTATTTCTGATCGATCTGATCTCCGCACTTCTATTTTTTTTACATCGTCACTCTTTTCAACCTTAAAGGTGACGGTCCCCTCGTTGACAGTTGGAACGACGCTATTTCCTTCAGGGATATTCAGACCTAAATTCTTCATTTGCACTAACCCAAATCCGAAATGAGGGTCTTTCCCTTCTAACCCTAAGTCTATGGCGTTCCCGGTCAGTAAATCCCTTATTTGCTGATTGGTATAATAAGGGGACTGTTCTTTATAAAGAGCGATAATCCCCGTTACATAGGGGACGGCCATGGACGTTCCTGTCATATAGGCATACCCGTCGCGGTTACCGTCGAATATGTCCACATTTAAAGGCACTGTACTATAAATGTTATAGCCTGGAGCCATTAATTCAAGCTCCTTACCGGTAGCTGAAGTAGAAACCCTCTGCTGTTTATCATTTACAGCTCCGACTGCTATGACACTGGAATATTTCGCAGGGTATAGCACGTTGTCTTCAGTGCCGCCTGGCGTTCCATTATTACCTGCAGCTCCTACAATCAAGACTCCACTTTCATATGCCCGGTCGATCATCGTTTTAAGGGCTATATCATTATCCTTCGTAGTTATACTCATATTCACTATGTCAATGTCATTCTTCATTGCCCATTCGATTCCTGATAGTATAGTGGTCGTGGTTCCACCGCCTGTACTGTCCAATGCCTTGATGGCAAATAATTCGGAATCGGGAGCCACTCCTAAAGAGCCAATGTCATTATTCACAGCCCCGATCACGCCGGCTACATGGGTACCGTGTCCATTATCGTCCATATACCCCATTGTACAATCTTCTTGAAGGACACATACCCCTCCACTAATCTTTAAATCCGGGTGTCTTGAATCAATACCTGTATCAAGAACGCCAATTTTAATTCCTTTACCAGTGAGGCCAGAGCGAATGTCTGATGTTATATTCAAAGGGGAAAATGCTTTTGGCAAGGTCTGTGTTTGGATTTCATACGAACGATTCTCTTGTACTTCCAGGATGTCCGGGGAAGTGACTAAGGTTTCCGCTGTGCTTTTGTCCGTTTTTACAGCAACAGATGAAATGGAATCATATGTATCTACTACTTGAACATGCTGAGATTGCAACAAATCCCAATTGATCTTATCTTTAAAAATAAGAATATAATGATCTGCATTCGTTTCAGCTTGTCCTTGAAGAGGAATAATTAAAAGGAACAATAATAGCAGGAAAGACATTTTTCTCATTAGTATACGACCCCTTTTCTACACCTAGTAAAAAAGGAAGTGACCTTCAAGAGTTATTCTTGAGGATCACCTCCCATTTAATCTCTCTATAATTAGTGTAGCTTAGATGAAGGCTTAGCACCAACAGTATCGTACAATTTAAGCACATCTTTTTTCTCATAGTGATAGTAGTAATCAAGCGTCCCTAAGAAAATGGCTTTGGCAGCAAGATCCTGCCAGTAAGAGGAACGCAATTTGTCGTTATCGGGCTTATAATCGATAAATCCAAGCTCAGTCAATACTGCAGGCATGGTATTCTCACGGATAACGTGGAAGTTTCCATGTTTCACTCCACGATCAGACGTTCCCCATGCCGTTAGAAGACGTTCCTGTATATAGGTGGCCAGAGCCTGACTTTGATCAATAGTAGGATTTGTGCTGGCTATACCATAATAGTACGTTTCCGATCCATGAGCACTTCCGTTAAATGAATTAGCATGAATACTGATGAACAAGTCAGCACCTGCTTGCTTAGCATATGAAACGCGATCCGCAAGTTCAATTTTCTTATCTGTGGATCTCGTCATTTTCACGTTAAGAGGTGTGTTCTTGAAATATTTCTCGGCTTTTAAAGCCGTTGCAAGTACCACATCCTTCTCCAGGATCCCGTACCCGCTTGCACCGTTATCCGGATAGCCATGACCTGCATCGAGAACAATTACTTCCTCGGATAACGGATCTACTGGGACCGGCTCTGGTTCCGGAATGATGGGACCTGACAAGTCATCACTTAAAAAGTCCATATGTAAGAAACCTTCTTGCCCCTTTGAAGTCCGGACATATCCCCAGTCGCCAATTTTATAGGCAACTTCTACAGGAACCCCGTAGCCTAGCTTTTCGATGATAGGATAATTGACAGATGGGCCGCTTCTAAAATTCAATATATTCGTATTTACATATTTTTTTTCAGGGAATAAAAGAGATTGCCCTTCCACCCTTAGTCCTGAATTAATGGCACGTGCAAGGAAAACAGAGAAGTCCGCTCTCTTAATAGAAAGGCCCGCTCCAAAACTGCCATTTGACATCCCCTGTGCAATGCCACGCTGCATCAATTCACTTGACGCGGATGAAACCGTCGTAGCATTATATTCAAACGCTCTACTGATCAATAAGGCCATTTCGCCTCTCGTAACGGGAACATCGGGTCTGAAAGTACCATCATTATATCCACTGATAATCTTTTTCTTCACAGCTGATTGGATATAACCCGATGCAAAGTTACCACTGCCCACGTCTTCAAATGTCGTACTCGTTCTTGAACCATTAAGATTCAGTGAACGTCCAATCATGGCTGCCGCTTCAGCTCTCGTTACTTCTCGATCAGGAAAGAAATACCCGTTCGAACCATTGACAATCTGACCGGTTGACAGAAAATAGATTTCGTCTTTCGCCCGATGAGTGTCGCCGATATCTGTAAAGCCGGCTGCAGAAGTAGGAGTGGCGAGTAACCCGAGGCTAAAAAGGACAACAAAAGACAAAAGTAACCTAAATTTCATTAATTTTTCCCCTTTTCCTTAATTTTCATGTTTATTCTATCATATGTATCGACACAATCTAACAGTCTTTTAGGTATTTGAGAAAAAAAAGAATTGACCAATTATTGGAATAAACATCATTTGATTTTCCAGATTAATTGTTTCGCATTATTCAACAATTTTTTACAAAAACAGAAAATATATAGACAAATTAACCTAAATATGGAAAAGTAATAGTATTAATGATTCTGGAGGTTCACCTGTGTTACGTCATAAAATTGTTATATCGTTACTCATTCTATTTACTCTAGTTTTATCAAACTCTTCCATTTCTTCAGCCAAAGATGGTTTTTCAGACATTCCAAATGACTATTGGGCCTATAAGGAAATCCAATATCTAAGTGGTAAGAATGTCATAAAAGGGTATGATGACCAAACCTTTAAACCAGGTTTACAGATTACACGAAAGCAGGCTGCCATGATGCTTTCACGTGCTCTCTCCCTTCACTCGAGAGCAAAGACGAAATTTCCGATAAGAGATATCAAGCCTTCTACTACAGGCTACGATGCTATGAATGCGGTTGTTCAGAAGAGAATGTTTCATACTTATGATGGCAAGTTTCTTCCGGATCAACCATTCACAAGGCAGGATATGGCCAAAGCCTTAACCGTCGCTTTCCAATTAGAGGGATCCGGTGCCTCGATTTACAGTGATGTTCCCTATGACCATCCATATTATCGATATATTGACAGCATTGCCGCAAACAATATTACAACGGGTTATACAGACGGAACATACAGACCTGAAAACCCTGTAACCAGGGCTCAGTTCTCGGCATTTCTTGCCAGAATCTTTATGTTCCCTCAAGCCTATGAAGTTCGGACAGGGACAGAAGTGCTTTATAAAGTGAAAGATGCCAATCAAGCGATTGAACTGGCATTGAATATAGAAGGTGCAACCGTTCACCCTTCCAACGATACTTTAAATACATATGAGGAGCTCCCTGCTTCAACAGCAAGTACCATTAAAAATGGAGTCCTTATCTATAATGGGAATGAGATCACAAACTACACCACTCTAAGTAAAGACTTTTTCAAACCTTACTTATCTTACTACCGAGATGGAACGTATCAAGGAAAAATGTTTGACACTTTCATCCTCTTGGGAAGGTCTTATCCCTATGGTGAATTCACAGAATCACCTAAGAATCACGCAAATTATGGTGATTGGGAATGGTATCTAGATCGAACCCTAACAAAAGATGGAGCTGTAGATCTTTTGAATTCTGCCGTTGATGAACTGCCAACGGTCGACGATACCAACCTATTTTTAACGATTCCCTATCCTAAAAAATATGAAAATATTATTCATTTGAATGGAGCTCTGGAAGAAAACAATTTGGAGAGTCGTTTTTCATTGGTTAAATGGTATATTGATGAAGCATTAACCCGAATGGATACCTCGGACTATCCAGCCTTACATTTAAAGGGCTTCTATTGGTTAAATGAAACGATCACAAATAAAGAGGACGAAAAGCTCCTTGAAATGGTAAGTGAATACGTGAAGAGTAAAGAGTTGAAATTCATCTACTCCCCTCACGCATTAACCACCAACTTCGACTATTGGAAATCATACGGCTTTGACGGTGCATTTCTCCAAAGCAATGCTCATAAAATGAAGTTTACAGAAAAAGAAGTGAAAACCTTGATTCATAAGGCTTTCCTCCGTGCTCAAATCAGAAATAGTGGATTAAATTTAGAAATCGAAAATCATTCAGACAACACCATTTACCAGGGGTTGGATAATTTCAGAATCTACCTGGAAATCGCCAAGCTTTATAACCTACCCGGTAAAAGCTTCATCATGTACCAGGGAACGGAAATGATCAATCGACTGGCAACTGTCGAAACACCTCATCATAGACAGATGTATGATGAATTGTACGAATTCCTTAATAAACAGTGATAAAAAATCCTGAAGCAGCCGCTTCAGGATTTTTCTTGAATTCCTTAATATATGTGTACTTTATAAGGACTTACACTTGCGTCCCCATTTACTTCTTCCACTTTGATATAGTATGTGCCCTTTTTAAGGTTCAGTTGGAGGTATTCCAGATCACCCCTGCCATAATGATCGGCTTTTCCTACCTGCTTCCCTTTAGCATCGTAAACCGTGATGACGCCATCTAAGTCAGACGGAAGAGTCAGACGGAACATTCTCTTTCCATCTTTCACCTGTTTAAACCGGTAATAATCCGTATCCCCTTGACTACCCGTCATGTTCATATATCCTGCTTCATATGAGACACCATTTGAATTTCGTAAAGGCAGTGGCTTGGAAGGAATTTTATTCTTCAAAATGGATCCTGCGTCTTCATCCTTCTTTGTTGCTTCTGTAACAGAAAGCTTGTATGGGACCAATGAAGAATCAAAACGGAAATAGTTCTGGGCAAGAATAAAGTATCCTTTACCCTTCCTTGCCCTGAAGGCCCCACGTTCCTCATCGTCTGCAAAACCATAGTCAATGAAAGTCAGATTTCCTTCTTCTTCAGGTTCCAGCTTTCCGTTTCCATTTTTATCTTCAAGAACGACAAGAACAGGATCGATTGATTTCCTGACCTTCTCAGGGGAGTGATTATATTTAGAACCGATATCTCCTGGCGTGATGGTCACTCCAAATACACCTTCTTTGTCAGGTGCAAAATAGAATGTATCGAGGTCTCCAGAACTTGAGAAATTCCCTTCAATAGGTTTCGTTGTGATTTTCTTTGCCGTTCCGAAATCATCGTTGTTTTCATAACGATCACTTGTTCCTTGAATCATGGATGAAAGAGTAAATTCATATGGCTTAACGTTCGGACGATACATCGGATCGCTGATACGCATATAGTAGGTGATCCCTTTTTTCAAGCCCACATATGAATCTTCCTCTACTACAGTAGGAGCAAAAAATGAGCTTCCTCCATTACTATAAACAATATCCAAATCCTTTATTTGTTCGTTATAAACAAACATATCAAACATCGGCGCAGCATAATCTTCATGATTTCCAGTCGTTAGATGGAATAATCCATCCGACTCCGGAGTAATGCTGAACCAGTCTTCATCCCCCAGATATTGAGAGTATCCTTTCTGAGTAACACCCTCTTCGTATGGTACGGCTATTTCCTTGATCATGTCGTAGAAGCTGTCTTGTTCCATCATCATACCGTACGGGTCCATCATCTTCAGTTTGGCTTCCTTTGAATACTCTTGAAACTTATCAATGAACCCTTCGTCTTCCATGCCTTCTTCCGGAACATAATCCATTCTCGGAAATTGATCTTCGTCACTCGGTAAATCCTTCATCTCAATGGAAACATTATATGGATCTTGAGATGAATAGGATCGATCATAATTGATTTCAAATCCTTCATCCATCATAAAGAAGAACTCATCAAAAAATGGTTTATTTGTTACTTCCATGATATATTCCTGCCCAGGGATCACTTCAAATGAAGCCTCTTCACCTTCACTCGTTCCACCATTCCCTATGGAATCGATCATTTCAATCATTTCTTCCCCTTCATATTTCTCTACCATATAAAGAGAAATACTAGAGTCAATGCCTCTTACTCCTGACACATTTACGCTGACTACTTTAGAGGTTACACTTTCGTCAACAGGAATCGAGAATTTGTAGAAATCGGAATCACCGGGAACACCTTTAAATGATTTTTCTTCCCCTAGAGGATTTTCTCCAGTCTCATCCACTGCAGGGGCCGATACTTCTTCAGTTTCTTCTACCATGTCGTCAGGATACTCTTCCATCCCCGACAATTCGTCTGTAAAATAATTCACTAATCCTGTTTCGATTGGCAATGCACCTAAAGATTCAGGGTTTTCCATCGTATTAGAATCTTCTGGAATCTCACTGTATCTTTCCGCTATTAAGGTAAAGGCAGATTCTCCTTTTACATTATAATGCCCGTACGAATCCACCACTTTAATCAGCAAGGTGCCATCGGATTTCGCCTGATAGAGTGACCCTTCCTCATTTTTTTGCGTTGCATCATTAACATCCTTTGTCAACGCCGGCATGTCATCACCGGCTTTAAAATAGGATAACTCCATTTTATAGTCGTAGAGATCCGGTCCAGTTAAGCCCAGTTGTAGATACTCATCTTTTTTCATATTCACTTTATAATAGTAGGCTTCGTTCGGCTTCTTAAAAGCGCCTTTTAAGATTTCTTTATTCACAACTTTTAAAGGAGTCGCTTTCTCCTTCCCTTCCTTCACTGTCACCGCGGGATCGACGGGGATATTCTTAGGATTGAAGGATAATACTTTCACAGGGTCAATCAGGCCATACCCATATGTTGTGTCGTAGCCTTTCTCTCCCAGATCCCTGCTTGTCTGAGTCAGGATGTAGTTAACCTGATAAGGAGAGAGGTTCGGATATTTGGATAATAATAGGGATACAACTCCTGTCACCATAGGAGCAGACATGGACGTACCGCTTAATTTTGCAAATGATGACGTTTTATCGTAATCAAAGACCGAAGAGTAAATTTGTTCTCCTGGCGCTACAACATCCACTGACTTCCCAAAAGTCGAGAACTCAGCTAATTGATTTTTATCATTTGTCGCCCCTACGCTAATGACGTTTTCAAAGGCTGCAGGATAATTAACCATATCCGCTCCGTCGTTACCTGCAGAAGCCACGACGACAATTCCTGCATCCGTCGCCTTCTTTATGGCATCCTTTATGATAGGGGATGGGAAATACGTCCCTAAGCTCATATTAATGACTTTTACTTTCTGGCGGATTGCTTCAAGTACGCCTTCAGCGATTGTATAATCTGTCACAAACATGGAACGGTTGAACACATCGATGGATACGATATCCGAGTTCGGTGCCACACCGTATCCGCCTATGCCGTTTCCTTTCTCAGCTGCAATAATTCCTGATACGTGGGTCCCATGGACATCCGGCTGCCCTTTTTTCAATGGATTCATCGCATTCTTATTTACCTTTACCTTATTCTTTAATTCAGGATGATTGACTTCTACCCCTGTATCAATAACACCTACCCTTACTCTATTCTTACCCGCTAAACGTTGGGCTTTTTCTATTGAGAGGGTATCCAAATGGTACATACTGGACGCTTTAAAATCACTCGTATCCATTTTTTGAACAAGGGCGCTTCTTGTTACACCCTGAACTCCCGGCAACTTGGCATAGTTTTCTGCCACCTTTATCAGGTTTTCGGGATCACTGACTGTGATGACATCATAATGGAGTGAAGATATTCGTTTCTTCAGTGTTCCGCCTGCCTTTTTATGCTGACCGGCAGAGATTGGTGATGTGTACCGGATGATCAGCTGATCCTTTGTAAAGTCCTGCTTCTCATCCTTTGTGACATTGCTTATTTTGGCCGCACTTTTTTCTAAACCTAACCGACCCTTTAATTCCTGTAATGTAACAGCAGATTCCTTTGAATTCTCTGCATATGTAAAGCCAGGCAGTGCAAGACCCATTAACATTGTAGTTGCTACCCCGGTAGCTAGCCCTTTTTTCCAATGAGACTTCATTCGTATTCCTCCTAGAGTTTAATACCACTCATAGATGATTCGGCACTAATTGGAAAAATCCTCTAATTATTGAAATGTATTCTTTGGAAAATAAAAGTACAATAATGTAATAGCTAAAGATATCAATGCGATTCGACGTACCTTCTGGAAGAAAAAGAATGTTCCAAAGTTCCTCTGATTCAATCTGTTCAAGTTCCAATTTGGGGGAAAAGAAGGGTTTTGTGACCAAAGGGTTTAACTTATTCCCCAATTAGGCATATAATATAACAGTGATTCATTTCACAAGTTGAACATAAAAAAATTTACTTTTTTAATAGGACTGATTTGAATGATGAAGAAGAATGAAATATATCAACGATTGTCTGGCGTCATAGCAGAGGAAAATATAAAAACAGATGAACTATTACGAAATCACCTGTATACAAAGCTCGGGGGCAAAGCGGATTTCTTTATTACCCCAACAACGTATGAAGAAGTACAGAGTGTTGTGAAACTGGCGAACGAAATGGATTTCCCCTTCACGCTTCTAGGGAATGGATCGAACCTGATCGTGAAAGATGGAGGAATTCGCGGGGTAGTTCTTCATTTGAAGAACTTTGATGAAATCAAGACGAATGTTTCTCAAATTGTTGCCCAAAGCGGAGCTGCAATCATTGACGTGTCACGAAGAGCATTAGCAGAGAAATTATCTGGACTGGAGTTTGCGTGTGGAATCCCAGGTACGGTGGGCGGCGCATTGTTTATGAATGCCGGGGCATACGGTGGGGAGATCAGCGACGTGCTTGATTACGCTTATGTAGTGGATCGCCATGGAGAACTCGTGAAGCGGACGGCAGCCGATCTTGAATTGGATTACCGTCACAGTAATATAGCCGAAAACGGGGACATTGTCCTTGAAGCAACGTTTAGCTTGAAACCAGGAAATTACGAAGAAATCAAAGAAATCATGGATGATCTGACCTATAAGCGTGAATCAAAACAGCCGTTAGAATATCCTTCATGCGGAAGTGTATTCAAACGTCCTCCAGGATATTTCGCAGGCAAATTGATCCAAGATAGTGAACTTCAAGGGACCAGCATCGGAGGAGCAGAGGTTTCAACAAAGCACGCTGGTTTTATCGTTAACAAGGACAACGCAACAGCGACAGACTATATTGCCCTTATCGAACATGTTCAGAAGACGGTAAAAGAAAAGTTCAACGTCGATCTGGAACGAGAAGTGAAGATCATTGGTGAAGACAAAGAATAGAGAAAAGGCTTGGGGATACCTTCCTCAAGCTTTTTTTTACTGAGAACCTGTTTTGTTAGAAAACGATTATCCTTCATGACTGCTGTCACAATTTGACAATTCATTTACATAGGCTGTTTTCTTTTCAGTCAGAAAATGATGATACTTCTGATCCCCCTTCATTTCAAAAATCAGAAGGGCTTTCTCCACATGAGATAGAGCTTTCAAGAAATTCCCCTGAAGTTCATAATTATATCCGATCTGATAATGTAATTCGGCCAACAAATGTAAATTCTCCGTGTCGATACACCATCGTATCGCTTCTTGACAGTACCCGATGGACTCTTCAAATCTTGATAGACGGGATAACACTCTTGCAATATTGTATAATAATCTGGTCTTGATCGATTTGTTATTCACTTCTCCTTCTAATGATAGGGATTGTTTGACCTTATTATAGGATTCTAATGCTTCATCAAGATGGTTTTCTTTAAATTGAATCGCACCGATTGTCAGTTGAATTTCCATTTCCCTCTCAGATAATGCTTTTTTCAGATTTCGAGTGAGTGTAAATGCGGTTTGTAATGTTTCTAACGCCACGGTAACATCGTTCTCAACCTCAAATTGGTAAATCCCTTTATGCCATAGAAGAAGCTGGAGATTGAATGGATGTGAGATGAACACCTGATTTTTCTCTTCTACATTTACAATCTCAATCATTTCCTCAAACTGCCTGTCTCTTCTTAGCTTCCATAGCTGCCTTTCCACTTCTTTTACATAATCCAGCCGTGGGATGGTAGCAATCTCAAAGAAGTAGTTGATATCAACACCTAGTTTTTTGGATATTTGATAAAGCGAGGTTGCGCTGGGATAGACAGCCCCTTTTTCTATCCTGCTGATTAGGGCCTGGGTACACACACCCTCAGCCAATTCCCCTTGGGTTAATCCTACGGTTTTTCTTAATTCTTTTATCTTGTTTCCTATAATAGAATAATCCATCTTTGCACCATACTTTCAATCATCTTAGTGAATGAGATTCCTCTTTGCTAAGCCATCATCCAGCAATCATTAGAACGAGTAAATTCTATCAAAAAGTTCATACCAGAAATATTAATATATTTATATTATTTATGAAATCTCAAAGGAATGCTACCTTTCCCTTTATTAGCAGAGGATAGTGCCCTGAGACCCTCAATACATAAGTTGCCGGAATATGATTAAATAAATGTAACGACAAATTACAATACCTTTTGATAGCATTTCTCACATGTTGGGGGGTGCTCTTTTTTTGTTTATTTATACGATACCAATTATATACAATACTATAATAAGGCATATGAGAAAGGATAATATCCATGAATGACTATATTAGGAGCATGCGGGAAAAAATCGGGAGTGATACGCTTTTAACTGTAGGATGCGGGGCACTCATTCAAGATCATGAAGGAAATCTCCTTCTTCAAAGAAGATTTCCTGATGACATTTGGGGAATTCCCGGTGGATTAATGGAAATTGGTGAGTCCTTTGAAGAGACGGTTAAAAGGGAGGTGTACGAAGAGACAAATTTACACATAACAAAACTGAATTTATTCGGAATTTACTCCGGGAGTAAGGGGTTTGCCACATATCCAAATGGAGATAAAGTATTTAGTGTTCAAATTATTTTTCTTGTAACCGAATATGAAGGACTATTGCAGAAAAACTTCGAAAGCAGTGAGCTACTCTTTCTTTCTAAACAAGGGCTGCCTTCAAACATAAATACTCATCAGGAACCCTTCATTATGGACTGGGTTAACGATGTGGATACTCCTATTATCAAATAACACTGATAGAGAATATTAATATATTTATATTTTCTTTGAATAATGGATTATTCGATTGTTTTTCTACAATCTGAATACCAATTCAATGCAAGAAGCTAAATACATTTATTTTATAACTATGTTTTAATAAATGTAACGACAAATTACAATACCTGTTGATGGCACTTTTCCTAGTGAAAAGTGCTCTTTTTTTGATAATCCGGAAGTGGTTAGAAATTGTAATCCCAAATGATCTTCCACTCACCTTCCTCCTCGACCGCATAGCATGTCTGGTTTATGGTCAATTTTCCAAATTGGCTGTCGTATGTCATCAATACATCGCCTTTTTTAACATTTTTAAACGTTGGCCCATCCTTACTGAACTTGAATTCTTTCTGATCTGATATCTCTTCGACTTCCACTTCAAAGGAGTCGACGTCCATATGCTCCATAAAAACATGATTCTTGGTCTGTATATAAGTAGACTTACTGAATTTTTTCTTCATCTCAGAATGAAAAAGTTCCCATGAACTCCCAAAATCACCTTCCTTCTCGAAATCATAAAAGTCTTCGATCACCTGTTCAGGATTATTCGAGTACCTCTCTCCTACACTGATGAACAAAAAGATCATCATCATGATTATCACACCAATCCCCACAAACACTAATGGAATGGGACTTCTCCTTCGCATATCCTCACCTCAAATAAACTCGTCTACTCTTATCTTTATGAGCCTTTCAGCGATATATGTGAAGTATAAAGAAATGAGGGACGGACCTCTATCAGATTTCATAGAGCTCCAATGGCAGTCCATCCGGATCTTCAAAAAACGTGAATCGCTTATGAGTATACGGATCTATCCTTATTTCCTCGGTTTCAATCCCCTTTTGATTTAACTCCTTTGCCGCCTCCTCGATATCCTCCACTTCCAAGGCTAAATGACGCAGTCCTTGCGCTTCAGGATAACTCGGACGGGCCGGGGCTTCAGGGAATGAGAACAGTTCAATGATATATTCTTCGTTTAACGCGAGGTCGAGCTTGTAAGAGTCTCTTTCTTCCCTGTAAATCTCCTGCTTTATATCCAAACCCAGTTTATTGACGTAAAAGTCTTTCGATTTGGTGTAATCTGAGCAGATGATGGCGATGTGGTGGATTTTTTTGAAGTTCATTCTGACAATCTCCTTTCTATTCCGTTCTTATTATGCAATAAATCGACATTTTGGAAAACGGCTGCATCCCTTAAATGATCCCTTTCCATCTTTCCGGTTACGAGTCACTAATGGATTTCCGCACTTTGGACATACACCTGCATTCACTTTCACCTGTTTTTCCCGCTGACCTGCCCTGACTTTCTTCTTATGTGTCCTTCCAGCTCCTTTTTCAACGATATTTCTTGCCTGCAGCAGCTCGGAAATCCCTTTAATTTGGAGCGAATTCAGGACTGTCTCATCATGATTCTCAATTAATTTCACCAACTGATTGGAATAAATGACAAATGAATGAGGAGAGGTAACGTCCATTTTTTTAATCGTGGATTTAGGATCAAAGGCAATGATTGAATAAAACGGAGGCTTGATTCTTTCGCCGATGATTTTCTCAATTGCTTTAATGTGTCCATAATTTTGGTAGAGGGGGTTATGAAATGCCTGCTTCTGCTTATAAATGACCTGAGTCCATTTTTTACTTCGTTCGCTTCCATAAATCCACCCTTGGTAATTTTTCGTTTCAATCACAAAGATGCCTGCTTTGGACAATACAATATGATCGATTTGAGTGGTTTTGCCATTTTGTGAAGGAATCAACATATCATGTAAAACAACATAGCGATCAAGATCAAGTTTCCCCAAATAGTACTTTACTTTCCCTTCTCCAATTTTCCCTTTTACTGTTGGGGTTGAAGCAAGAATTGCCACCAGCAGCATTAATAATAAAATAAGATAGCTCAATCAAAACACGTCCCCTTTGTGGAATTATTAACCAATTTTAATAGTACCACAACATCGGGACTTTTCTCCTGCATTTTCCCAACAAAAAAGAACAGTCCCGAAAGACTGCTCCAACTGATCCTTATTTCATTGCATCCGTCAACACAGGTACGATCTGCTTCTTACGGGAGACCACGCCTTTTAATAGGGCCGTGTTGTTTTGAAGTGTGACGTTGAACGCCTTTTCCACTTCAGCCGACTTGCTTCCAAGGGCAAGAGCCGTCGAGTCGTTATCCAGGATGTTTGTTACGACAAGAAGGAATAGATCCAGACCTTTTTCCTTGATCATCGTTTCCATGGCCGCTTCAACTTCTGCCTGGCGTCCGAATACGTCATTCACATCGACGACGTTAATTTGAGCCACTTCCACTTTCGCGGTCCCCATGGAGAATTCTTTCGCATCAAGGGTCACAAGTTCAGCGACTGATTTCGTGCTCATGTTGGCGCCTGCCTTCAGCATTTCCAATCCGTACACTTGTGGGTCTACCCCTGCGATGTCAGCCAGTTCATTTGCAGCCGCGACATCTTCGTCTGTGCAGGTCGGAGATTTGAATAGCAGAGAATCCGAGATGATAGCGGAAAGCATCAATCCAGCCATTTCCTTCGTGACTTCTACCCCTTTTTCCTTGTAGATCTTGTTTAAGATCGTTGCCGTACATCCAACCGGCTCAGCACGGTAGTACAGGGGATCTGCCGTTTCAAAGTTCGCGATGCGGTGGTGATCGATGACTTCAAGAACGCGTACTTCCTCGATGTCCTCGGCGCTTTGCTGGCGCTCATTGTGGTCAACCAGGATGACCGTATCCGTCTCAGCCGCAACCTTCTCTACTAAACGCGGTGCATCGACTTTAAAGTAATCAAGGGCATATTGCGTTTCACCGTTCACTTCACCTAGACGAACCGGCTCCACGTCCATCCCGATTTTTGATTTCAAATCTGCATAAACCAGTGCCGATGTAATCGTATCTGTGTCCGGGTTTTTGTGACCGAAAATTAGTGTTTTACTCATTAATCATTCTCCTAACTCTATGTAATGTGATTCATTAGTTATCTCTCTTTACATTTTCTTATATTACCATATTTAAAAGCAAAACCGTATGTCCGGATAAGATTTTTTCCAGTGATTGTGAAGGTAATATTCCCAGATTCTGTGTTAAAATAAGCAGAAGGAGGTGAAAAATACGATGGATCAGATCTTACAAGCAATCAGAGAACTTCAAGGACAAATGACTCGTTTTGAAAACAACATGAATGAGCTAATGACCAAAATAGAAAATCGTATGGACAAACTCGAATCCAGAATGACCGTGCTCGAGAAAAATGAGCAGCAAGACAGTTTGACGATTTTTGTAAAGGAAAACCGGGAACATAAAAGAGAACTTCATAAAGTGAAGCGGCGGGTGGGGATGGAGCCTTAGTCTTATTACGCTTCCTTCTTTATATAAGACTATAAATCATCTCCCAACATGTTCTCCCCTTATACTCAATGGTGATAATCCAAGGAGGAAAATTATGCTAAATCATGAAGATCTCCTGCAAAGCCTCATCACTAAGCTGAAAACCTCGGAAGAATACAGAGCATTACCTCCCCTAGATCAGAAAAGACTTGAAACTACGCTTATCGAACAATTCCAAGAACCAATATTGACTCAAATTCTGCCAAATGTAACTAATCCAAAGGTAGAAAAAGAAGTAACACAACCTGTGGAGAAAAAAACCTTTCAGTTAAAAATTTCTTTAAAAGGGGCAAAACCGCCCATTTGGAGACGGGTACTCATTCCTAACATTGTTTCCCTCCATCAATTTCATCATGTAATCCAAGCAGTAATGGGTTGGACGAATTCACATTTATACTCTTTCGATACTCGACATGGTGAGTTTGAATATCCTAACGAAGAGTATGAATTTGATGCGAATCGGACTTATGACTCCAGTAAAGCGATCCTTGGAAATGTGTTGGATGAAGAGAACGATAAGATATCTTACACCTATGATTTTGGAGACAATTGGCAGCACCAGATCCTCCTCGAGAAAATATCAGAGGATCAAAAATTGAATTTTCCGGTTTGCCTTAAGGGGAAACGAAATCGTCCTCTAGAAAATGGTGGGGGTATCAAGCATTATCAACATGTTTTAGAAGTACTATCAAACCCCGGTGAAAAAGATGAGGAAGTCATGTTTTTCAGGGAATGGTTTGCGGATCACAACCCCGAAGAATTTGACTTGGAAGGAACCAACGAAAGATTAAAAGAAATACGGTTTTAATATATAACGGCAGACAATAAAATGAGGTGGATTGAAATGGATTTCGGATTAAAAGATAAAGCAGTCATCGTGACCGCATCAAGTAAAGGTTTAGGAAAAGCCACGGCACTGGAACTGGCGAAAGAAGGAGCCCGCGTGCTTATTTCCAGCAGAAATGAAGAAGAGCTTCAGAAGACTGCAAATGAAATCATCGAATTAACCGGGAATCAGCACATTCATTACATGACATGTGATATGACGAAGCCCGAAGATATCCGCTCCCTCGTAGAAACCTCGGTATCGAAACTGGGTGGCGTGGATATTCTCGTCAATAATACGGGCGGCCCGCCAGCGGGAGGATTTCAAAAGTTCGAGGATGACGATTGGCAGTATGCCTTTGAATTGAACCTCCTCAGCTATATTCGAACGATCAGGGAGGTCATTCCTCATATGAAAAGAAATAATGGTGGGCGGATCGTGAATATTGCTTCATCGTCTACGAAGCAAGCCATCGACGGTCTGATTCTATCAAATACGTTCAGGACCGGAATGGTCGGGTTATCAAAAAGCTTATCAAGGGAACTCGCACAGGATCACATTCTCATCAACACGGTCGGTCCCGGAAGAATTGCAACGGACCGGGTGGCGGAGCTGGATCAACTAAACGCTGAGAAACGGAATATGACCGTGGACGAGCTGAGAAGTATGAATGAGAAAACGATCCCTATAGGACGCTATGGTGAACCGGATGAGTTTGCCAAAGTGATTGCCTTCCTCGTTTCAGATGCCAATACCTACTTAACCGGGCAATCATTGGTCGTTGATGGTGGAATGGTCACTGCTTTATAAACACTTTAATCCCCAAAGGAGGTCTTTGGGGATTATTTTTCGCATTGAAAAAGAGAGGAGCATCTGCCCCTCTCTCTCTTTATTTCCAAGTATCATAAAACTTCTTGGCCACTTGGACAGTATGCGTACTTCCCCCGGCATCTTGTACATCTTCAAGGAGCATGGCAAGGACCATGGACGGATCATTCTGATCATAGGAAACGAACACTCCATTTTCCTTGCCTTTCGTCCCCTGCTCCGACTTGATCTCTGCCGTACCGGTCTTACCGGCAATCTCCTTACCTTCAACACTCGCTTTTCCGGCGATGCCTTCTGTGACCACTTTTCGAAAATCCGTTTTCATCATATCTGCCTGTTCTTTCGAAAGCAGATCCTTCTTCCACACTTTTGGTTCTTCATCCTTCAGGAGTTTTGGTTCCATCATCGTGCCATCGTTGATGATCCCGCTATATGCACTTGCGATGTGAACGATGCTCATCAGCACTTCCCCTTGACCGAAAGCAGAATCGGCCAGCTGGACTTCTTTGGAGATTTTTCCGTCGTTTGAAACCTGTGATTTATAGATCGGGTAAGACATAGGAATTTCTTCGCCAAAGCCGAAATCCTTCAAACCTGCAATAAACGTCTCGGCACCCATATCCAGTCCGACCCGTGCAAAATAGATGTTGTCCGAGAATTTAAGGGCGCTTTCGAGATCCACTTTGCTCTCATTGTCGAAAACACGGACCACTTTATAATTACCCCATGATTCATCCTTTTGCCACTTCTTCCCCGGGATATCATAGATTTTTGAAGGATCCAGCTTGCCGGATTTCAGACCGACGGATGCTGTGATGCCCTTCATTGTGGATCCCGGTGAATAGGCAAGCTGGAATCGGTTCCTGAGCGGTTTTTTCGGATCGTCCGCCAGTTTTTTATATTTTTCTGAAGACATCCCTAATACAAACTCATTCGGATCATAGGCAGGCGTGCTCACAAGGGCCAGTGCCTCTCCTGTTTGGGGATTGATGGCGGCTGCCGTTCCTGCCTCATCCTTCATCTGTGCGTATATTTTCTTTTGCATCTCGGCATCAATGGTTAAGGTGATGTTCTTTCCGTCCTCAACCGGTTGCTCGGCTACGGTGAAGGTGTCTTCTGTATCTGGTTGCTTCAGATAGATACGCTGTCCGTCTTTGCCCCGCAGCTGATCCTCATAGACTTCCTCTGCTCCGCTTAAACCCATCAAGGATTGAGCAGTATAGCCTTTGTCTTTTAGCTTCTCCAATTTTTCTGCTGTCAGCTTTCCGATATAACCGGTCAGATGGGCAGTGGCTTCTCCGTACGGATATTCCCTTGCAGGCACCCGCTTGGAATAAAGGCCGTCCAGTTCAATTACTTCCAGTGCGAGAGGACGCTCTTTTAAGGCAATTTTTTTAATTGGGACAAAATAGTCAGGCTTCACCCAGCTAGCGTCCAATTTACTTTTTATTTGGTCTGTTGACAAATCCAATAGGGATGACAGCTTGCTCAAGTCATTTTCATTGAACTCTTTCGGGACAATCCCAAGCTCAAAGGCTTCCCCGTTGACAGCAAGGGGCTGCTGATTCCGGTCGAGGATCTCGCCGCGTTTGGCAGAAATGCTTTCCACTCCGACTTTATCATCCTTTTCCATTTCAGGCAGGATGAACGAAGGGTCCCAATCCACGAACCAGTTTTCATCGTCGTCCTTTTTTTCTTTTGTCAACGTGACATCTTTTTTATATGAAACCTCACCGGCGAGAGTTTTAAACGAGATGGTCATGGGGAATTTGGCTTTTGTTTCTTTATCCCACTCTACCTCTTCATCAGGCTTTTTAAAGGATACATTTACATCCTTCACTTCCAGATCTTTATAGATGTCTTTATATCTTGTAACGAAATCTGCTTTTTTGTATGTATCTTTGGTTGAAGAGTTTGCGTAATCTGAGAACATACTATCAAACTTCCCTTTATTCCAAAGATCCACGTATTCCTGCAGGCGATCATCCGGCTGGGCCTTTTCCTGACATCCTGCGAACAGTAGGCTGAGAGCGATGAAGGTACAAAGCAGCATGATTTTTTTGATCATATGTAGTGACAACCCCTTATTTATTCTTATACTCATTGTTTCAAATCGTATCCAGATTTACAAATTTAATGTATTTATATTTTATATTCTAAACTCAATTTCCACCACCATTTCCTCACAATCCCCAGTATTTCTCACTCTCATATGATGCATTTTCGTAAAAATTTGTTATAATAGTACATCGTAAGAGTAATAAGGAACTGAATCCTAAGATTATATCTTGCAAATATATATCGATAGGTGGAAATAAACATGAAAGATTACCGAGTACTACTGTATTACAACTATGTAGACATTGAGAACCCCGAGGAAGTCACTGCCCAGCACAAACAAATGTGCCAGGATATCGGCCTGATGGGGCGCATCCTGATTTCTTCTGAAGGAATCAACGGGACATGTTCCGGTACGATCGAACAGACGGATGCTTATATGGAAGCGATGAGACAGGATCCACATTTCAAGGATACTGTATTCAAGATTGATGAAGCAGACGAGCACGCGTTCAAGAAATTGAAAGTGAAGCACCGTCCAGAGCTTGTGACTCTCCGTCTTGAAGATGATGTGAATCCGAATGAGCTTACTGGTGAATATCTTGAGCCAAAGGATTTCTTTGAACAAATCCAACAGGAAGATACAATCCTCCTTGATGCACGTAACGACTATGAATATGAATTGGGTCACTTCAGAGGAGCCGTGAAGCCGGATATCAAAAACTTCCGCGATCTTCCGAACTGGGTCCGCGATAATAAAGATAAACTTGAAGGCAAGAAAATCATCACGTATTGTACAGGTGGGATCCGCTGCGAAAAATTCTCAGGCTGGCTAGTAAAAGAAGGCTTTGAGAATGTTGCACAGCTGCACGGAGGTATCGCAACTTACGGTAAAGACCCTGAAGTAAAAGGGCAACTTTGGGACGGTCAGCTTTACGTATTCGACGAGCGCATCGGTGTTCCTGTCAACCAGACCGAACACGTTGTCGTAGGGAAAGATTTCTACACAGGCGAACCTTGTGAACGCTACGTAAACTGTGCACACCCGCCTTGTAACCGAAAGATCCTTTGCTCTGAAGAAAATGAGCATAAATATATGAGAAGCTGCTCACATGAGTGCCGCACGAGTCCTGAGAACCGCTATGTTATGGAACACGGTTTGACGGAGGAAGAAGTGGCAGAGCGTTTGGCAGTGATTGAGAATGAGAAGGTAAAAACGACTATTTAAGTGATAATATATAACAAACCGCTTGGAGTAATCTCCAAGCGGTTTGTTTATGTTGCTATTTCTTCTCTCCCCTGATAAAAATCCAAAGCTCCCTTTCAATCTTTATTAAGATTATATCTATTACACATAATCCAAATTCCCCACAAAAATTTTCAAAAAATTTAGACTTACTAACAATCTTTTATGATATATTCTAATTAATACTATAATCTTCCACTATATGATAAAAAATGTCGGAATCAACCAATATCTCATGTTGAAAAGGAGAACAGACAAATTGAAAAAAGCGATCGTAACAGTGACGACAACGGCAATTTTATCTTCCGGTTTCATTGCACATGCTTCGGCCAGCACTCATAAAGTCGAGTCCGGTGAATCTTTATGGTCGATCTCAAAAAAATACAATACAAATGTGAACGATTTAAAAGCATTGAACAACTTGTCGAGAGATGCTATATTTCCAAACCAAGTTCTAAAAGTTGTCCAGACAAGCTCTCTTCCTCAGACCCAACCTAAAACTGATCTGCCCAAATCCATCATTGTTCCAACCAAATCATATGAGGTTAAGTCTGGTGATACTCTTGGAAAGATTGCAAATTTATACTCCATTTCAATATCTGAGTTAATGAAGCGCAATAACCTGACAAATCATTTAATTTTTCCAGGGCAGAAACTTAATGTATCGAACAGTTCTTCAACACCTTCCACACCCGATACATATGAACCAAGTCACCCAATTATTCAGCAAACAGCTACATACACAGTAAAATCCGGAGATACTTTATCACATATCAGCGTAAGGCTTGGCATGTCTATTCAGCAGATTAAAGATCTGAACGGTTTAAAAAAGGATACGATTTATATCGGCCAACAGTTGAAAACAGTCAAAACCACGGGTACCCAAACGGAAGAAACACACACACTACCCGAAAATACGACAGAAAGCAAAAAATATACCGTGCAGCCTGGAGATTCTCTTTCAGCCATTGGAAATCGGTTTAACGTATCCATACAGGATTTAAGGACGTGGAATAACCTTACGAATGAGCGTATTTTGGCTGGTCAGGTTCTTTCAATAGGCCATTCTATTGATTCGTCCACCCCGGTGAATTCCCCTCAGGGCGGTGTTGATGTAGTCACTCAGGCAAAATTGCTCCTTGGAACCCCCTATGTTTGGGGTGGCACAACACCTGCAGGCTTTGATTGCAGTGGATTCATTTATTATGTACATAAAGAGGCTGGTCAAGCGTTAAAAAGATACTCAAGCGAAGGGTATTACAGTCGGTCATATTACGTTGACAGTCCAAAACCCGGCGATTTGGTATTCTTTGAGAATACCTACAAAAAAGGAATCTCTCACCTGGGGATTTATTTAGGGAATAATCAATTTATCCACGCAGGGGACAACGGCGTAGAGATTACTAGTTTGAGTGACTCGTATTGGAGTTCAAAGTTCGATGGATTTAAACGATTGTATTGATTATTAAAGAGTGCATGGATTCTGAGTCCATGCACTCTTTTTCTAGTTACCTACTTTCCTCATCTGGTATGACAATCTCGATTACTTCTTTATCCTTAAGGAATATAATGGTCCACTCATCTTCTTTTTCATTATAAGAGAGATCCCGGATACTTAGGATGTAATGATTTTGATCATTCCCCGCTTTTTTGATCCCCGACTGAATCACTTTTGACTCTGATAAATCAGCATGTTCCGGTTTATACTCAGGGAGAACGTCCACATAGAGAGCTGTACCCTGACCCGGATAGGATTCCATAATGGGTCCGGAAGCCTCTACCTTTACCCTTTGTCCCACTTGTAATTTTTGTGAGGCTTCCGGAAACTTATATCTTGTAGCTGAATAAAATTCCTTCTCTCCGCCTGTTTCACTAAAGTCTACTGACTGAGCAGAAACCAGGAGCATTCCGTTCTCCCCAAGATTCATGACGTATTCACCTTCTTTTGACGTCTCCTTGGAGTACTTATCTTTAGGATAAGTTATGTCCTTTTCTCCTTTCTTAGGAACAAGTCGACCTTGTTGATGAAAGACCACCTTCCTGTTTGGGAAAGCATCGACCAAACCGTCTTTCTGATCTTCGGTGAGAAAATTATGTCCGATTTCAATATTCCCGGTAACGGTATCCACTGAGACTTCACCTGCTAAACGATCCGGTGTCTCATGCTTTTTAACAATGGCTCTCACTTTTTCATTTACTTTATTCATCAAAAGATTATTTTCAGCTGTCGTATGGGGTGTATAGAAGATAAAGAGATCTTTGGCTTTAAGTTCTCCAGCATCCACCTTTTTTTGCATTTCAGTGAGAAACTTTTTCAATCGGTCATCTGGTTTTTTAATACCAATCCAAAAACCTGATTGCTCAGCCCCCCTACTCTTGCTTTCTGAAAAGACGACTCCAGCTTCATCTAATCCTCGGTATCCTCCATATATTTCTTCCAACAGCGGCATAACCGTATTTCCAACAACCGATTGAAGTGCTAATTCATTTGCTAATTCATCAGTGGGTTTACCAAATTGCCCTTTTTTATAGTCCTGCCCTTCTTTTACTTTTTGGACAGTTTGATTCCATTTTGGTGTCTCTTGGGCCGTTTGTTCCAGCTTCGCTATGATGTTTCGGTCACTTATGATCTCAATGGTTTTCCAGCCTGAATTGTTTTCCGGCACGGCGGATTGAGATTGAGCTTGATCTTCACCTTGACTTTGTTGGATGGTTCCAACTTGACTACCGCTCCCACAAGCCGTTAACGATAAAAACACTGAGATCATGACGGTATATTTTAATTGATTTTTCATCTACTCATCCCTTTTGGCTTGATACATATTAGACGAAAAATAAAATAAATAGTTACATAATCAGGAAAAAAAGCACCTACTCTTAAAGAGTAGATGCTTTTGCTTGATCAATCTTAGTTCATAAACTCAACAAAACGTAATGTCTCAGCAATGATTTTTGCCATTTGATCCCGCTTTGTATAATCATTTGGCTTGAATACTCCGCCTGCCATACCGTTCATGATACCAGCCTGAGTGGCAAGGTCGAGGGCTTTTTGAGCTTCATCAGACATGTATTTAGAATCCTTATATTGCTCAGAACCCTTATTACCATCTAAATCTGCTTCATCATATCCGACATAATCCATAGCTCTAGCAATCATAATGGCTGCTTCCGCACGGGAAATTTTATCGTATGGTTTAAAGGTACCATCTTCCTTACCTTTTATAATACCTGCTTCCCACGCTGCCACAAGTTCACCATCTTTATTTACTGCTTCGTTTCCTGAAACATCTTTAAACTGACCGGCATAAGGAGCATCCGCAACTAGTCCTAAGCTTCTGGATATTAAAGCAGCAAATTCACCACGGGTCATATCGGCATCCGGAGAATAAAGTTCTGCGGTTTTCCCGTAGATTATGTGTTTAGAAGCTAATGTTTCAATATACTCCTCTGCCCAGTTCACTCCGTCATTCACATCTTTGAAGGTTTTGTCCATTTGGACGACTGCATAACGACTATTGGTCTGACTCATGATCATAGCATTGTTACCATCAAATAAAGTTGGAACAGCTCTGATGGTTCCATCTTCTTTAATCATAACCGCGACTGCTTTGCTTGGATCCACTTCTTGATCTGTCATAAGGCTACGCTTTACATATTGATCGAAGTGTGACAACTCTACTTCTTTTTCTCCATCGTTTACTACTACATTAAATTCAACGACAGGAGAAACAACTTCAAGGTCACCGAGTTCAGTTCCTGACACTTTCTTGATTACAACTCTCGCACTATCGATATTCTGTACATCCAATTCATTGATAGGAAGCATATATGTTCCGAAAGCAGTCTTTACTTCAATGACAGTTGCTTCGTTATTATCTTTCAATGCTTGAAGAACCTTGTCTGAAAGTTCTATAGCTTGAGCATCTGTGCTTAACTCGAAGGTGACTTTTTCAAATTCACCGCTGAATTTTTTCAATAGTTGTGATACTTTTTCATCGTTTAGCTTTTGAACACCAGAAACGATCAACGAGGAATCCAGATCAATCGTCAGTCTCCCATCTTCTGGTTCCGTTGGGTCTGGGTCAGTAGGTGTACCGCCGTCGTCATCTTCATTTTCAAAGTGAATTTTAGCAAGTACCGGATCATGGTCGCTTGCACGTCCATCCTCTTCACTAAAGTCAGAGTTGATGTTGACACTATCAATCATTGTCGAGTTTGCTAGATTATTTGTTACTAAAATATGATCAAGGACTTGAGAGTTTCCTTGATAGATATAAGAATATCTCTCTTTAGTAGGAAGCTTCTCCATCATATCGGTTAAAACATCGCCTTTAAGCGTCTTAAGAGGGTTGGAGAATTCAAAGTCGTTCAGGTCACCCAGAACCACGACATTCGCGTCATCAACGTTTTCGTTCACGTCTTTCACGAAGTTATTGATGATTGTAGCCTGTTTAACACGCTGTGCTTCACTTCCAAGGAAAACCGGATGTTCTGCACCGAATAATGCACCGTCTCCCCCTTTGGAGTTAAAGTGATTCGCTACGACGATGACTTTTTCACCATTGAACATGAACTCGGCAGCGAGTGGCTTACGGGAATCATCAAATGCTTCGTTCATTGGGTCGACGCGTCCCGGGTTTTGTGTAAGTCCGTTTTCATCTACATCCACCGGTGTGACCGCATCTCCAGCTTCTTTGTCTGTCAATTGAACGCGATCCGGATTATAAATGAATCCGACACGGATATTTCCGCCAGGCTGACCGCCGTCCACTTTGTCACTAGGTGCAATATCAGTGAATTCGTATGTCGGACCACCGGCTTCTTCAATCGCTTTGATGATGGCTTTATAAGAAGCACTTGCATCAGTCGTTCCATCATCCGTTGGACCGTTATTATCCTGAACTTCGACAAGGCCGACGATATCAGGGGTTTTCAAATTCTTAACGATTGATTCGGCAATCTTATCCACTTTACTTTGGTCGATTCCAGCGTAGAAGTTCTCAATATTATATGAAGCGATCGTCAAGTCTTCTTTCACCGGAGTGATGGCCGTCACTTCACGGACTGTACCTCCGTCAATGATTTCAGGGAAATCACCTGTTGGACGGATTTTGAAGTTACTGTAATCGTAGCTCACGTTTCCAGTAACGGATCCATTAAGGGTATCGCCTGTTTTGGCATTGATATTGATCCCATCGACGTCAATCAACATTCTCTCTGGATTGTAATCTTCAGGAGAAATCAATACGCCTCCCGCTCTTGTGCGGAGTTGGTCATCGCTTGTGTTTACAACGACCGAAAGTTCATCATATTCAATCGGACCTGTGATCGTGGCATCAGGAATTTCAATCAGCATTCCTTCAAGACTTTCATAGAAGTCCAAGCCGTCTGTTTCGGGATCAAATGTTTTCATTTCATCGTCTTCTACCACTTCAGTAGGCGGAACGCGGTCCTCACCCACCACAACTGCCGCAGGGACAGTGTTGCCTGAGGATTCTACCGATACAGCCGATGCAGTAATTTGAGTCGTCAGAAGATCTTTTGCATCGGAATAGCCGTCTTCTCTCCACTCTTTTACTTGTCCAGCGACGTTCACTTTGTCCCCTACGTTTACGGAACTTCCTTTCGCATAAACATAGATTCCTTCAGAAGTCGCTACATTATCGTCAGGAGTCTCTGCCTGCATGTAGAATGCACTCGAGCCAGCCTTTCCTGTCACAATCCCTTCCACGTTTGAAACGGTCATGTTTTCATAAGGAGATGTATGGGATTCTCCCTGGATATCGTGGATGCTTAAGCCGTCTGCAGATTTAAGGATTTTGTAGGTGAAAGTGGCCACTTCACTTGTGTCTCCGTCTTTTACTACGACGGCTTTGATGGTGACATCTGAAGTAAGCTCTAACGGTTCAGTATATACAGGACTCGCAGATGTAGGATCAGTTCCATCCGTTGTATAGTGAATAGACCCACCTTCCGTTGCAGTTTGAAGTGTCACCTTCGTCCCTTCGACTACAGAACCCGAAGCGGGATCAGCCGTTACAGAGAAGGCCGTTTCAATGACATCTGCCGTATTCCGAGGGACCAGTTTGTATTCGTCAAAATTATAATCAACCACTCCACGAAGGATTTCGTACGTTTTGCCAACTTCAATCATTGTCCCATCATTTGGTTTAATAACGAACTCACCCTTGCTGTCTGTTGCGGTGAAGTTACCGTTACTGTCTTTGGATTTCACAGTCACATCCGTAAATTCCACAAATATCCCTTCATGCTCTTCACCATTCTCCGCTGAGAGGTCTGTAGATGTCAGAGAAGCTGGTGATGGGACTCCCTTGTCTTCTTCTGTGATTTCTACACTTGTAGCCGTTGCTTCGATTTGCTGCATTCCATAGTAGTCTCCGAGTTTACCTTCTGCGATGACTTCATCACCCGGCTCGGCAGTGAGTCCGCTTGCACGGACGATGACGCCTGCTGTCCCGTCCTGGATGAACAGATTGATTTGTCCGCCTGCTTCAAAGACCGCGGTTGCTGTACCCTGGACTTTGACTACTGTTCCTTTAGGGGCTGTGCGGGCATCTGCTATAGTAGATAATTCAACGGGTTCTGTGTCTGAAGGAATATCTCCTGATGGATGGAAACCCAGGTAATCAATTGTGTCTTGTGGTAAAGCACTCCAATCGACTGAAGGCTCGAAGTCGTTCGTTTCATCAGAATCACCTGTGAAAACAGAGTCTTTACGAAGGAGCGTAACCTCACTTGCAAATGTAGCTGAAGAGCCTACTTGTCCGATTGAATCAATAACCGTGTCACCTTTATTTAGTGTAATAGGGTCATTTCCGTTAAAAGAAGTGACCGTACTGTCTTGAATATTTGCTTTTGCAAGAATAGCTGTACTTGCCTGCTTATTGGAAATAACCAGTACTTCTCCATTGCTTAGCGTTCCGGAGAGTTGCATCGACCTTTTATTTGTTTTATCACCGTTTATATATAGTTCTAAGGAGTAATTGTCTAAATTAATGTCTAAACCAGTTCCGTTATACAACTCAATTGCTTTATTATTACTCGAACCCTCGATATATTCCGAAATGATTAAGTCCTGAAATCCTTCCTCCGCAGCAGATACATTCTGAGGTAATGAAGGGGTCAATAAACCTAAAGCCATACCGGAAGCAACGGTTGCACTTAGCAATTGCCGCTTAATTTTTTTACTTTTCATACTCTTCCTCCTGTCCATAGTTAAATAAAGTGGAAGATTCGCCACTATTTTCAAGTATACAACAGGATTTGTCATAATAGTGTAAATTAAGAGTTAATTCTTTATTAATTGTATGCGTTTTCAATCCTTCACTATCAACCTTTACGAATGACAAAGTGGCTCACCCATTGGGTTCTATTGGATAATACTTCTTCTGTGAAAGCAGAACCCTTAATGCAAAATAAGAGAATATACCTACAGAATCATAGAAAACATCCAGGAGGCATCCAGTTCGTGAAAAGTATACCTGAGCGATTTCCGTTATGAGGGCGTATCCGATTGAGATTGGTATGACAATGAGAATTTTATTAGCTACACGACTAAGCAGCAAAGAGAATAGGAAAAAGCACATACCGTGTCCGATTTTCTGAGTGAAGTAAGTGGGAGAACCAAATGGGTAGCCTGTGAAATTCAGAAATGGATTGAAGTCAGGATGAGGGTTAAACTGGAAATGTAGTTGCTGATAAAATACCAATTCATGTACATTCTCGGTACAGGTCAAAAGGAAGATAAGAATACCAAACGATAATGTTGCAATGAATTTCATTTATTTCACCTCTTATAGCATTTTCACCATTAGAGTTTGAATATATAACTTACTCTTCTTCAAATTTATTTCTTCTCATTTTCTCCCAAGAATTTATGTTCTATTAAATAGAAAGAAACCCTTCTATGTTGATTGGCTTGACACCAAAATGTGTTTGGGGGCATGGAGATTTACACGGTCTCTATTATACTAGTGGCATACCCTGACCTAAATTAATAAGTCCGTCCCCGCCTTCCTGCATTTTTTGAAGTGAATTCCCACTTTAAATATCTTTAAAAGTATATTTACCATTATGAAAAATTGTATTGTATAATTGGACTACATCTGTTTCAACATTTTCAAACTGTTTTCCAATGACCGTTAGTATTCTATTAAAAGATAAAATAGCAAAAAGTGGGGATCAATCTTGAGAAGTGATAAACATAAAAAAAACCGTAAAAAAAGAAAATGGACAAAGGTAGTTGGTATCATCCTTCTTTTGTTCATATTAGGCGGAGGTGCATATACATACAGCATTTATCACTCCCTTAACAAAGCAGTGGAGACCATTCATTCTCCAATTGATCGGGACATGAGCTCTAAACGCACCAAAGAAATCGAATTCAATAATAAACAACCCTTCTCTGTTCTTCTTTTGGGAGTAGATGAAAGAAAAAATGATTCTGGTCGTTCAGATACCATGATTGTTCTGACTGTAAACCCTTCTGAAAAATCGGTAAAAATGATCAGTATTCCCCGTGATACTTTAACTACCATCGTTGGGAAAGGGACAGAAGATAAGATTAACCACGCCTATGCATTCGGTGGAGTGGAGATGTCTATGGATACTGTTGAGAACCTCCTGGATATTCCAATTGATTACTATGTCAAAATTAATATGGAAGGTTTTCAGGATATCGTTGACGCCGTGGGAGATGTGACCGTTCAAAATGATTTAGATTTCAGCTATGGTGGATTTGACTTCCCTGAAGGTGAGCTTACATTAAATGGGGATGAAGCACTTGCTTTCTCACGGATGAGATATGAGGACCCACGTGGAGATTTTGGCAGACAGTTAAGACAGCGCGAAGTCATTCAAGCGGTCATCCAAAAAGGGGCCAGCGTATCAAGCCTGTGGAAATTTGACGATATCTTTGATGCTTTGGGAAGTAACATCAAGACGAATCTAACATTTGAAGAAATGGTCGATATTCAGAAGCACTATAAAGATGCGTCTAAAGACATTCAACAAATTCAAATTAAGGACGGGCATGGAGAAAAGATTGATGGAATCTACTATTATCTCATCCCGGATGAAGAATTGAATTCAATTCAGACAACGTTACAAAAACATTTAGATATTTAACTCGGAGAGGAGCTTATGCTTCTCTTTTTTCTTATTAAGGTGTTTTTTAGACAAAAAAATAAACCTATGTGTTAGGCTATCGTTCTCCTCAAACCGAATTCGGTAACTGGCAAGCATAGTCTCCTGACCTTAGCCCCTGTAGTTTTGCGTCACCACTTTTCAATGGGTTTGCCTTTGTCGGACGGTTTACTATTATTATCTTTCGCTCATCCAAAAATCCGTTTTCGTGGAGTATGGAATACTTTTATATATATTACTTTCTCTTCGCTTTTAAAGAACTTTATTCCAAAGAACTTTAATGGTGTCCAAAGTTCTTTCATATAATAGACCGGCAATAGTCTCCCTCCCTCAACATTTTATATTTATTTCCATATTTCTATGATAAGGTAACTAGTCTGAATTATCTATCAATTTTAAAACCTATATATCGACACTTTCAGACAATAAAGGAAAAGGATAATTATTGTTATACAGATGGTGTCGACTTTTGATTCGGTAAGTTCATTGCTCTTCATATTGAAGTATACCCCTCCTGATAGGAAGTATAGTTTCTATTACCTTTTTGACGTAGAATGGGCTGTTCGCTGAAACGGTTCCGTTGTATGCCATATTCACAGATTACCAGCTTTCAAGTTCCATAGAGTTTAATTCCCTATGCGGAAGTCCGTCCCTCTTCCATTTTCCCCTTCCACCCATTACACTGAAGGAAATACGATGATAAAGGATGATTGGATGAACAGTTTTGTTGAGAGGGTTGAGCCTTATTTTTTGAGTGAGGACCCGTTTGTGCAGAGGTATGCGATTGAGATGTTGGAGGATACTTATTTACCTGAAGGAAATACATTTTTGATGGGGTTGAAAGCCGTTGACCGTGGACCGGTATCGAGATATTCATCCCCTGTTCTTCCTAATTTATTGTACCTGCCACTGGATGAAGATGGCATGAAAGAAGTAATCAATCGATTAAATGGCATGAATAAACAGGATAAAAACCGACTGTTTTACACTCAATTCGTTACAAACGCCAGCACTGAATTATTAATTACATATAGAAAAGAAGTAAAAGCATTTGTTGGTGAGGAACAGTTAAAAAAAGTAGAGAAGCTTCCTTCTTTAACGGTAGAAGGGCTATATATGGCATTGGCTGACGTTATGGTCTACCTGGATGAACATGAGTTTAATCAAGGCCTTTATGATCATGGAAAAAGAATCATCAAAGAGCTTGTTAAAAAAGGCGGCATTGAAAGCTGGGAAGTACAGAATGGACTTCAGAACAATATGGATGAAAAGGAGTTTTTCGGATTTGAAGGTATTTATCAAGTCTACATGGCCGGTGAAATCCAGGAAGAAAGTGTTGTCCCTCAATTAGCCAGTCTCTTCAAAAATGAAGAAGAAGGTGACTTTTTATTTGAGGAAACAGCAAATGCCCTGGTCAAAATAGGGACGGACCTTGTAGTGCGGGAAGTTGAAAAAATAGCCCTATATGGGAATACCTACTTCTACACTCTGGACGTACTGGGCAGGATCAAATCTAAAGAAGCCGAAAAGGCACTATTAAGACTGTTTAATCAAACAGATGACCTTATTGCCAAAACGATCATTGCAGATAATCTATGTCGGCAATTATCAATAGACGCCATCCCTATGATAGAGGACTTTATTGAAACGGGGTATGATGATGGGTTGTTTTGTTTAGAAGAATCTCTGTATGTCAATTGCGTCATGAATGGGATTCAACACCCCAAACTTTCAGAATGGAGACACTTGCTGGAGATAATGGAACTTGAAATGTTAAATGAGCCACCTGCGTTTATTCCGCAACCCGTCATAAAAGAAGAAAAAATCGGACGCAACGACCCATGCCCGTGTGGAAGCGGGAAGAAATATAAGAAGTGCTGCCTATAATAGATGAGGGACGGACCTCCGCATTTTCATGCGGAAGTCCGTCCCTATCACGTTTCACTATTGAATTATGGTGAAAATCGAGGTCCGTCCCTCTACTCCATCCACTCCGGCTTGCCGAATCCTTTGAATTCTTGGTCGATGGTTTTTTCGAATTGGTCGGCTTCGACGACGGCTTTGATGTCTTTGGCGAGTTGTGAGTCGACGTCTTTCGTGTTCATGACTACGCGGTTTCGGTATTGGTCAGGCATGTCCTCCAGTTGCAGGGCATCGAGTAGGTCCATGTCTGCTGCCAGTGCATAGTTCCCAGGAACTGCTGATAGATCGACACTGTCGACTGCCCTTGGAAGCTGTGCCGCTTCGATCGGCTTGAACTGAAGGTTTTTCACATTTTCATCAATGTCTTTTTCGGATACGGTCAATGGATCCGTGTCCGGCTTCAACGTGATCAGCTTGGCGTCCTCAAGGATTTGAAATGCACGTGCCGCGTTTGTCGGATCATTCGGGATCGCGATGGCACTGCCTTCTTTGATGTCCTTGATGGAATCGAACTTCTGTGAGTAAATTCCCATCGGAGCCGTTGGTACGACAATGACTTCGGACAGGTCCATGTTATGCTGCTTCGCGAAGGTTTCCATATAAATTTTGTGCTGGAAGAGGTTCGCATCCAGGTCCCCCTGTGCCAGTGCGTTGTTCGGCTGTATGTAATCACTAAATTCTTTCACTTCCACCGTATAGCCTTTTTCTTCAAGACCGGGCTTGATCGCTTTGGTCACCATATCACTGTATGGGCCGGATGTGGCCCCGATGGTCACTTCTTTTTTATCTTCCGAGCTTGCCTCTTCTCCGCCGCAGGCAGCCAGTAAGCTCACTGTTACCGCTAATGCTACAAATAATATCCACTTTTTCACTTGTTGTTCCCCCTATAGTTGTTATCGTTTATCGACTAATCGTGCAAATATATCACCCGTATATTGGATGAGTTGAACTAAACAAATCAGGATGACGACGGTCGTGATCATCACCGTATTGTCATAGCGGTAGTATCCGAAGCGAATCGCAAGATCCCCGACTCCTCCGCCGCCTACGATGCCGGCCATGGCAGAATAGGCGACTAAACTGATCGTTGTAATCGTGATCGCCTGAATGACGGCCGGACGCGCTTCCGGTAACAGCACGTCTTTGATGATCATCCATGGACTCGCTCCAACTGAAACCGATGCTTCAATGACTCCCTTGTCAATTTCTCTTAAAGACGTTTCTACCATTCTCGCAAAAAACGGAATGCCCGCAACCGAGAGTGATACCGATGCCGCCGTCGGTCCGATGGTTGTCCCGGTCAATAGTTTGGTTAAGGGTAAGAGTGCGACTAATAGAATAATGAATGGAACCGAGCGGACCATGTTCACCACGAATCCGACGACCTTTTTAATGAAACTATTTTGCAGGAACAGTCCCTTGTCTGTGACGAACAGAAGAATCCCCAACGGCAGTCCCACTATGATCGCTACCGCCAGCGAAATCCCCACCATATACACCGTTTCAAAAAAGGCTTTATTCAATTCTGGCAGTATAGCAGTCAATGAATCAGGCAGCATCCTCCAGCACCTCCAGGCTTTGTGTCTTCGCTGTAATATAACGAATCGTCGCTTCGATTTCGTCAGCTGATCCAATCAATTCCATAATGAATATCCCAAGTGGGACATCCTGAATATATTCAATCTTGCCGTGAAGGATATTCCCCCGCACCTTGTAGCGCTGAAACACCTCTGATACGACGCTTTCCTCGGCGATGGATCCTTTGAACTGAATCTTGATGAGCTTTCCTTTTCTCGATTCCACCAGATGCTGAGGCAGTTCGAATTGGAGAATCGTTTCGATGAACTGCTTCGTCAAAGGCTGTTTTGGTTCGGCAAACAGGTCATACACGGGACCTTCCTCCACGATCTTCCCGTCCTGCATCACAGCCATCCGGTCGCAGATTTCTTTGACGACTTCCATCTCATGGGTGATAAGGACAATCGTCAATCCCAGTTCCTTGTTGATCTTTTTCAACAGCTTTAAGATCGATTTGGTCGTATTCGGATCGAGGGCAGATGTTGCTTCGTCACAAAGTAGTACGGATGGGTTGTTTGCAAGGGCCCTCGCGATTCCTACCCTCTGCTTTTGTCCGCCGCTGAGTTGAGCAGGATACGAATCCGCTTTATCTGAGAGACCGACCATCTCGAGGAGCTCGGTGACTCTCGGCTTGATTTCCCCTTTTGGTACATGTGCCGCTTTCAAGGCAAAGGCCAGATTGTCAAAAACCGTCTTCGATTTGATCAGGTGAAAGTGCTGGAAGATCATGCTCGTTTTTTGACGGGCAAGTCTTAACTCCTTGGATGTGAGCTTCGTGAAATCCTGTCCATCGATGATGATTTCCCCGGATGTCGGGGTTTCAAGTAAATTCAGGCAGCGAATGAGTGAGCTCTTCCCCGCTCCGCTGTACCCGACGATCCCGAAGATCTCCCCTTTTTTGATGGTGACAGAGACGTTGTCGACACCGACCACCGTTTGCTTTTTCGTTTTGTACGTTTTTACTAGATTCCGAATCTCGATCAATGTGCACACCCCTTTTTCTCCAATAAAAAATGCCTCTTTCAACTGAAAGAAGCATCGCCTGTTTATCTCGACTTATCTTTCAGAATGAAATCATTCTGCAGGAATTAGCACCGTTCCATTTCTGGAGGTTGCCGGACGTCATAGGGCCTGATCCCTCGGTCACTCTTGATAATTGAATGTATGTAATTTTCAAAAATTTATCTTATAGAGGATAATACTGGGTATGGGACGGGAAGTCAATAGGGGATTTTGAGGGTGATTTTATGTAAGCGTTATCTTTGTTGTCCCCTCAGTGTTTACTATTTTTCTCAAAAAAACCAATCTTTCTAAGCAGGTCTCTTCACAATCAAAAATGTCCCCCATTAAGGAGGACACTTCCACTCGCTACATCACATCATAATCCGTCACATTACGTTCCACCACCCGGGCACCTTCCACACTCACAAATGCGCCCGTCGAACTTGCAAACACATTGGTCGCAATCAGGTTGTCCATCGCGGCTTTCACTGCCACTGTATCGATCGGATCGATCGGGTCATTGATGGATAACTTCGCCGACTTCCCGGTTTCCGTTTTAAATTCCAGTTCCAATACTTTCGCCATCGTTTATACCTCCTTCCCATGTGATATCACTCACTTTCTCTTACTCATTAATGTCAAAACTCTGGAGCTTCTCGACGTTGAAAAGCGCTTTGGATGAAAGACTTGCGATGGATAACGCCGCACTGTTCATCTCATCAGCTGATGCCAGGGCATTGATGTAGCTGTACGATTTGTACGCGAACTTAGGCTTGCCTTTCTCATCCTGGCCGTCATTGTAAGCAAGACGAATTCTCGTCGACTTCAGATCCGCTGTTGCCATGTACCTCACCTCCTTTCACCCTTTATATAGGCGAAGGCGAGGCAGAAAGACACCTTCCATAAAAATATTGTGGCATTAAACAATTCAGAGAAGAATATTATAGGTGAATATACCCACCCCCAAAAAGGAGAATATGATGATAAATGACCCTATAAGTGTTGTCATACCAACCTATAACCGACCATTATCCTTATGTGAGCTATTGGAAAGTCTCATCCGGCAAACACATCCGCCGACGGAAGTAATCATAGTGAACGATGGTGGTGAGAATGTAGATTTTGTAAAGCCTCTCTATCCGGAATTAGAGGTGACGATTCTGAATCCATTCCCGAAACCACATCACGTAACGGCCAGAAACCTGGGTATTCAGGCTGCAAGAGGCTCATATATTCTTTTATGTGATGATGATGACATGCTGCTTCCCCAGCATATTGAAGAATCGATGAAATTAATGAGAGAAGAAAATGTGGATTTCGTGCATAGTGACGCTGAAATATTTGATTTCAGAGTAGAAAATGGCGTTAGAGTTCCCAAGAGTCAAAAGCTTTTTGCCTATCACTATACGTTAGACGACATGAAGAAATTCTCGACCTACATCCCCTCAGGAACAATTTATCGACGAGATATCCATCAAGTCATTGGGCATTTAGATCCTGAGATGAACAACTACTGGGATTGGGACTTATTTTTGCGGGTGTACGAGACATTCAATATACGAAGGTTGCCCATGGCAACGGTCCTTTACGCGTACGGCCACACGAGTAACTCTGCGGCCCCTGCTAAAATGCGTCACTACCTGGACAAACTTTGTGCCAAACATAACTTGAACCCACTCCCCACCAACAACTTCTGGACCCTGCTCCAAGAACCCGAACTGCTCGCGCGGAAAGCATCCTCCCATAGAAAATGGGACGGCCAACCGATCCGCTCCCGCTATAACAGAGGGACGGACCTCCACTCCTAGCACCAGCTCCTAAGAATGAAGGTCCGTCCCTCAAATGGTTTATGCTTCTATTTCCCGATAATGCTTCCTGCGAAGGATGCGAAATCTGAATGTGAGATAAAGGATGGTCCCTCCCATGGCAACACATAAGAAGATGAGGGTGAACATCACATTATGCCACATGAACGCATAATCCCCTGTGGAGATGATCGCCCTGAATGCATTGATCGTATACGTCATCGGCAGGAAGTTTGAGAAATGCTGCAGGAATTCAGGTACCAGTTCGATCGGATAGGTTCCTGCACTGCTCGTTAATTGTAAAATCAAGATGAGGATCCCGATGAATCTCCCTGGATTATCAAGGGATGTGACCAGGAATTGGACGATGGATAAGAACGTCCAGCTCGCCAGGATACTCATCATGATAAAGAGCGGGATACTGGTCACTTCAAGGCCGAGTCCCCATAAAAGAATGGAATCTGCCAGCAGTGCCTGGAAAACCCCTGCAAACATGAGAACGCCGAATTTCCCGATGAACCAACCGAACCCGCTTCTCGGCGTGACAGCCGGTTCCCTCATTGGGAAGATGATCGAAATCACGAGGGCACCGACAAATAAGCTGAGTGACAGGAAGTACGGGGTGAAGCCCGTTCCATAGTTTGGTACATCGTGGATCGGTTTGTCTGTAAGCTTGACTGGTTTTGCGAACATATCATAAATATCGTCATTGGCGTTGACGTCATTCGCATCCTCGGCACCGTCCGCAAGCTTGTTTTTCAGCTCGGATGATCCATCCGTCAGCTTATTCAGGCCGTCTGTCAGATCCGTTGAACCGTCTGATAGTTTTCCAAGACCCGAGGATAGATCTGTCGATCCGTTCCGGAGTTCTCCCAGACCGCTCATAAGATCCTTGAATTTGGATGAGAACATCCCCAGTCCTTCTGACAGGTCATCGGATCCTTTCGAAAGCTCCCCAAGTCCGTTATACAGTTTCCCGGTTCCGTCATATAAGCCGCCGAGACCGTTGACGAGCTGATCGGAGCCTGTAGATAAGCGGCTTGTTCCATCGGCGAGATCGGATGATCCTTTGGCGAGTTTCGCGGATCCTTCTTGAAGGGCATCGGTTCCATTGTCGAGTTTACCGAGGCCTGTCGTTAATGCGGTGCTTCCGTATTCGAGTTGCTGGACCCCTGTTTGGGCCTCACCTAATTTTTCACTGAATTGAGAAAGACCGGCAACGAGCTGACTCTGACCATCAGCCAGTCGATTTGCTCCATCTGACAGCTTCTGCTGACCATCTGTAATCTGACCGAATCCGTTTAAGATCTTTGACTGGCCATCAGACACCTCTTTAGCACCCGATGACAGATCTTCGGATTTAGACTGCAGCACCGTTGCGTTGTCTGAAAGCTGCTGCAATCCTCCACTTACCTTTTGGCTGCCTCCCGTCAATTGACCAAGGGATGATTTGAGTTTCTGCAGTCTTTTCTTTTGAGCAGGATCCTGTTCCTGTTGGATCAGGGTATCGACATTGGCCGTTGCTTCCTTAAGCCCCTGACTGACCTGATCTGAGCCTGCTTTTGTATCGCTGGCGCCGTTTTTAAAATCAGTAGCTTTGCCAGATAATAATTCTGCCCCATCCGCTACCTTTTTAGAGCCTTCTGCCAAAGCAGGTAAGTTACTATTCATTTCATTTAATCCGGCCAGTGACTCCTGAAGGCCCCCTGCAAGATCCTGTGCGCCTTTCTGTGAGTCCTTCGCCCCGTTCAGAAGTTCTTGATTCCCTTCTGTCATTTGCGTGACGGCTGCATCAAAGGATTGTAGCCCGTCCGACACTTTTTTAGAGCCCGTATAAGCTGAATCGACACCTGTTGAAAAAGCAGTGGACTTCCCGGCGAGTTCCTGAAGCTTTTCATTTAACGTCTGAGCTCCGCTATTCACGCTGTTGATCCCGCCGTTCAGGTCTTCTGCGCCGCTTTGTGCTTTGCCGATATTTTCTTTCAGTGCACCTGCTCCGCTTTGGGCTGAATTGACGCCATTTTCAAGCTTATCGGCACCCGCCGCAACGGATCCGACCCCGTCATCGAGTTTATTCGCTCCCGATTCGGCATCTCCCAGTCCGTCCGACAGTTTATTGGCACCTTCATGGGCCGAGTCGATCCCGTCATGAAGGTCATCGGATCCAGAGGAGGCATCGCCAAGCTTATCATTTAGCTCGCCTGCGCCGTCACTTGCTTCAGTCAGTCCGTCCCCAATCTCCTTGATTTGGTCAAACATCGATTCGGCATAGGTCTTCGTGACCGCACCCGATACCTCTTCCTTGATCTTCTCGATAGCCGAGTCTCCTATTTTGGAAGAAATATAGTTTGAGCCTTGATTGGCCGTATAGACCAATTCCAGTTTCTCGGGATGGACGTCCTCAAGGGTCGTCGCATGTTCGGAGAAATTCTCGGGGATTTCGATTTTCAAATAATAATCCCGGTTTTCAAGGCCCTTATCGGCTTTCTCTTCATCTACGAATCTCCAATCGAATGTGTCGTTCTCTTTCAAATCTTCTACAAAATCTGTTCCTATTGTCAGTTCTTCGCCGTTAAAGTCGGCACCTTTGTCATTGTTGACGACGGCAACAGGGAGCTGATCCACCTGTCCGTACGGATCCCAGAATGCCCATAAGAATGTTCCACTGTATAATACAGGGATAAACAATACGGCTAAGACGGCAATCAACAATGTCTTATTCGTAAAAATGTTACGAAATTCACCCTTCAGCGAACGCAATCCTTTCATTTTATCAACCCTTTCGAATATATGACTATCTTCACCATTTGGTCAAAAGGACTCTAAAAAAAGAAAGGACCATTTACGTGGATAATCCTTTCAGTAAATAATCCTCCATGATTGCGGCGATTTTTTCAGACGATAGGGGTGGATGATTCCGTTCCCAATCGGACACAAGTGAAATGTATACCTTCAACAAGATGAATGAAATGATTTCCGTATCACAAGGCTTGATCTGCCCACTCTCCATAGCCCGATCAATCTTGCTCTTTACATAGGCGATCAATTCATTTTCAATATGATGAAGCATTTCCTCCACTGCGCGGGTACCGATCTGTTTCTCTTCCTCGATCAGCTTAAGCATCAGCTGATGATCGGTCCGGTACTCAAGAAGCGTAATCAATGCCTCATGGACATTTTCATAAAAGCTGTTGTCAGGTTGGATGGCAAGATCTGCTGACGATTTCATTTCCCTTACCATGCCATACACGATTTCTTGGAACAGTTCATCCTTATTCTTAAAGAACGTGTAGATTGTCCCTTTCCCGACATTCGCAAGCTTCGCTACCTGATCCATCGTCGTTGCCTTATATCCGAACAGCGAAAAAGACTTCGTCGCCGCTTCCACAATCAACTCTCTTCGATCAATAGACATCCTTTCATAAACCCCCTGACCAAATCAGTGTTTCGTTCAAACCCATTCTAAAACCCACTATAACATCTTCCCGGAATAGATTCAAAGAAGAGAGGGACGGACCTCCATTCCTAGCACCAGCTCCTAGGAATAAAGGTCCGTCCCTCAAATGTTAATACAGTTTTCCCTGTCGATATAGGACCGTCGAGAGTTTCATGACGGAGTGGATGTAGCAGTTCTGTCGGAGGGGGAATGGGTCTCCGAAGAAGAGGGGCAGGACGGTATCCAGGGTGGTTTTCATTTTGTCGTAGAGGAGGTTGAAGACTTCTTCCTCTGTGTAGAACTGGGTTTCCCTGCCCTGCAGCCATTCGAAGTAGGAGACGATCACCCCTCCGGCATTGGCGAGGATATCAGGGATGATGATGACCCCCTTATCACTCAAGTACGAATCCGCTTCTGTCGTGATCGGCGCATTCGCTCCTTCGACGATGATCCCGGCTTTCACCTTCCCTACATTATCCTTATGCACCTGATCTTCAAGGGCAGCAAGCATCAGAACGTCAACGTCCAGATAAAGGACCTCATCTCGCTCTTGAATTTCCGCCTTTACGCCCATTTCCTTCAACTGGCCGTCTTCAGTCGGCAGGTCACCCTTATTCTTCATCGTGAACTCGACCAGAGCCGGAATATCCAGGCCATCTGCATTGTACAGTGTCACATTCCGGTCGCTAACCGCCACCACTTTGTTTTGCAAATGAGTGGACTGATGGGCTTCAAGGGCTGCCACCGAGCCGACGTTCCCGAATCCCTGGACGGCGATTGTCAGGGGTCTGTCCTCATAATCAAGGGCCGTTTTCGCAAACACATTATCCGTCTTCGTCAGCAGGCTCTTCTGTTCCTTCACGAAATTATGGACGAGATAACGGAATGTAAAGAATACGCCTTTCCCAGTCGCTTCCCGGCGGCCAAGGGACCCTCCATTCACGACGCTTTTCCCGGTAAAGCTTCCTCTATAGGGCATTCCGGGACGAATGCTCTTGTATTCGGCCATCATCCAGTCCATTTCCCGTTCACCGGATCCCATATCAGGAGCCGGGATATCCTTATCAGGTCCGAGGATATCACTGAAGTACTGCACATATTTCCTCGCGATCAAATGAAGCTCCTTCTCGGAATACTCGCGGGGATTCAGGATGATCCCGCCTTTCCCGCCTCCAAACGGTACGTCATGAAGGGCATTCTTCAACGTCATCAACGACGCCAGGTTCACGACCTCTTCCTCATTGACCGACTCATGGAAACGGATCCCTCCCTTATACGGCCCGAGGGCATTGTTATGCTGAACCCGGAACGCCGGGATCCGGACGACCTTCTCATCATCCAGCGGAATCCTTAAATACGATTTATGTACGTGATTAGGCGTCGACAGGATCGACGTCAATGACGTAAACGCTTTCTTTCTGTTCTCACCTTTCACTTCCGGCAAAAATGACTGGTCCTCTAGTAACGCATCCAATGATTTTTGAACGATATCTCTCGTTTGGCTGATCAATATGGGTCCCTCCTATTGGTTTGAAGAAAATATTGGTATTTAGTATAGGATTACCCTCTTTGGGGTGGTTAAAAACGACTAATTTCTTATGCAGCCTGGAAATTTCACTATGATAAAAGCCACACGTTTCAATAGTTGCTTGGAGATTATTGTATCCCTGAGCAGCAGAAAAGAGACATCCTCTAAATAGGGTGCCTCTTGTGACTTTAAAAGATCAATATTCTACCAACTGTCATAACGCAATATTCCATTTTCTAAGCTTAATAATTCTCCCGCGCTTCCTTCCTCCACTTTATAAGGTTCACCGCTCTGAATGACAGTGTCAACTATGTCAGCGAATTGTTCCCTTGTGTACTTTTTAGACTTATAGGACATGAGATCGATAAAGAGCTCTTTATATTCAACAGGGGCTCCAGATACGAGTGAAACGGTGGCGATGATTTTCCTTCCGATGATGACATTTGACACATCCGAGTTTGGAGTATAATAAAACCGCGCTCCATATTTTCTCGCAATGTCGTCATATCCTTTTCCGATTTTATAGATACTGAAATCGCGACTTAGTTTAAATGTATGGCCGTTAGGATCTGTCATTGTAAATTCCATCGGGTACAGCTCATCTTCCGGACTGCTCTCATCAACGCTTTCTTCTTTTTCTTTTGTCAGCGGAACGCTTGAGTTCACTTCTTTCGGTTTCGAAGCTTGTTCTTCTCTGCGCTTTTGGGCCACTCTCTCTTCTTCCGTACGCTTATTTTCTTCAGCTTCTGCCTTTGCCACTAGCTGCTGAAACTCGGCTTTTGCCGTGTTGATTTCTTTTTCCATCCTGGCAGCCATTTTTTTGTTTTCCAGACGGTTAACCTGGCTCATTACATCCTCTGACTTTAGTTCGAATTCTCTGGCATCCACCGATTGTTCCACAGCCATTTTTTTAAGATCTTGAACATCCTTTTGGAGACTCGTATAGTTCTTAAACTCTTTCTCAAGGGTACTCATTTGAGCGGAATATTCACCTATGAATGCATTAAGGGACGCATTTCCCCTTTGATCGAATTTCTTTAAAATTCCAGTCAGATCACTTTTCAACCGTGATATTTTCTCACCTAGATCTTTTTCAAACACGTTTTGAGAAAGAACTTTGTTCACATCATTGATTTGGTTTTGGAGCTCATTGACCTGAGGTACGGCTTGATGATAGATATCTATTTCCCTCATCATGGAGGACAACTCTTCTTTGTCAGAGGATGCTTCCACCTTTTCCAATGATGATTGAGCCGACTTCATTTTGGACTCTTTTATCGGATTCAACAATTGCCCTTCTTCAGTACTCTGCAGATTCCCTTCCATCTCTTCATAAACCGCTTGGATTTCCTTCTCTGCCAGAACATATTGTTCTTGTTCCCGCTCTTTCTCTGTTTCTGAAATGATATAAACGGTAAGTAATGAAAATACGAAAATACCAAGTGCTGCTGCAACGAGACCACCCCATTTACCCCCTTTCCATATTCCCCTCTTAGAAGGTGATGTAGGCTGATGATTGAGAAGGGTGGTATGAATCCGTTCTTTCGCTGATTCGTTCATTTGTAAGGGTGGAAGCTCTTTTTTTATATTTTCTTCGTTAATTTTCTTCATTTATTTCTCCTCCTGTTATGGATTGTAATTTTTTACACGCCCGGTGAAACGTGATCCGGACTTTATTTTCCGTCCACCCGAGAATCGAAGCTGTCTCCTTTACGTCAAAGCCATTTATTCCTTTTAGAATCAAAACATCACGATAATTGGATTTTAGTTGATTGATAGATGACAGGAGCTCCCGACTACCTTCGTTTAGAAAATATAAAGATTCAGGGGTTTCTAATGAGGCGCCTTCATGGCTAATGGGTGAAAATGAAGTAAAGGACCACTTACACCTGTTCCTTTTTCTAAGTTCATCCAGCGCAAGATTTCTTGCAATGGAGTATAACCACGTTTTCGGATTGGCTTTCCCTTCAAATGCTTCTATTGAGTTAAGTGCCCGAATGAACACTTCCTGAACCAGATCCTCCACATCTCCAGAACCCATGCGATAGACAAGAAACGTATAGATGGAATCACTGTAATGTTGAAACCAATCTGCAACCAACCTATTGTCAGACATCCCATTCCCCCCGTTTTTCCTTTATATACATTAGACGATTCTCACCCTTCAAATATTTCATTTATTTGGATATTTTTTCATTTTATTTACAAATTCATCATTTAGATTGACAAGCCCTTCCTTTTTCTATCCTTTTACCAAAATAAAGGAAACCTTGACAACCTCCCCCAATATACTATAATTGTATTATTTATATTCCGACTAAACTAATAAGAATTATAAGATAAGGGGTGATGAAATGTTCATCGAGATCAACCATTTAAATAAGCAATATCTTGATAAGACGGGTAAGCCCACTGAAGTGCTAAAAGAGATTAATCTCGAGATTGATAAGGGTGAATTCGTATCCATCCTCGGTCCATCGGGTTGCGGGAAATCCACCCTCCTTTCGATTGTGGCAGGATTGACCGACTCTACATCGGGAGAAGTCCTTGTAGACGGAAATCCGATAAAGAAACCCGGAAAAGACCGGGGCATGGTCTTTCAGCAGGCTGCGCTATTCCCGTGGCTGAATGTCCGGGATAACGTCACATTTCCCCTAAAAAAGGAAATGTCCAGGAAAGAAGCAAGGGCCCAGGCCGCCAAATATTTACATATGGTCCAGCTCGGAAACTATCAGGATCATTATCCTCATGAGCTGTCCGGCGGGATGCAGCAGCGGGTGGCCATTGCCCGTGCCCTCTCCATGAATCCGGAGATCCTGCTCATGGATGAACCATTCGGCGCCTTGGATGAACAGACCCGCTCCCGCCTCCATCATCAGCTTGAAACGATCTGGATGGAAACAAAGAAGACCGTCCTCTTCGTCACTCACAGTATCTCGGAGTCTATCAAGCTATCAGACCGGATCATCGTCATGGGGACCCGGCCCGGAACGATTCTAGCCGATATCAAAGTGGATCTCCCTCGTCCACGGGATGCCCATAAAGAAGAAATGGTAAAAATCGAAGAACATATCATGAGTTATTTAAAGAAGGAAATCGACAAAGTGATAAGTGAGGAATTGGCCTATGAACACCGCTCTTAAACGCATCATCTTCTTCGCCCTCATCATCGGCCTTTGGGAATCCGGGTCACGATTGGGATTCTGGACGGAAATCATTCTTCCATCGCCTACATCCGTTTTCCATTCACTCTACACAGGCATTGCCGATCAGACCCTTATCATCGATCTGATCGCGAGCTTCAAACGGCTTTTCATCGGCCTTGGGATCTCGTTAGTCATCGGCACAAGCATCGGCGTGCTTCTGGCAAAATCAAAAACCGCCGACGATACCCTCGGATCTTTGCTTCTCGCATTTCAGAGTGTACCGAGCATCGTCTGGCTGCCACTGGCCATCATGTGGTTCGGACTCAATGAAAAAGCCGTCATATTCGTGGTTATCCTCGGGGGAACATTCGTCATGGCCCTGAATATCCGGATGGGGATCAAAAACGTCTCCCCCCTCTTTTTGAAAGCCGCACAAACGATGGGCTCGAGGGGATTGGACTTATTCATCCGGGTCATCTTCCCGGCTTCGATCCCCTATGTTGTCACCGGATCGCGCCTTGCCTGGGCATTCGCCTGGCGGGCACTGATGGCAGGCGAACTCCTCAGTACCGGTCCGGGGCTTGGATACACGCTCCGCTACGCCTCGGATTTCGGAGACATGAGCCTTGTGATTGCCGTCATGATCATCATCGGTGTCATCGGGGCCATCGTCGATCAATTGCTTTTCCAGCGAATCGAGAAATCCGTCATCAAACGTTGGGGATTGGAATCATAACCAAATTTGCGGGTCACCCGCTATTAGGAGGATAAATAATGAAAAAGATGTTTTTACTTGTCACGATTTTCTTCACATTCCTTGGGATTCTCGCCGGCTGCGGGACTGAAAAGAGTTCAGGTGGCGACGTCAGCAAAAAAGTCGTCATCGGCTACTTCCCGAATATTAACCACGTACCGGCTATGGTTGCGAAAGACAAAGGATTTTATGAAAAAGAACTGGGGGACGGCACGAAGGTTGAGTACAAAACGTTCCCGGATGGTTCTTCGTTCATGACTGCCTTGAAAACAGGTGACATCGATGCGGGTCTTGTAGGACCTGGTCCAGCCATGAATAACTATATGACCGGAGCGGACGTGAAAATCATCGGAGGCGGATCGACGGGCGGAACCGTGGTTCTTGCAAGTAAAGAAAGCGGCGTGAAGTCCGTTAAGGATTTTGCAGGCAAATCGTTCATCACTCCGGCAGTCGGTTGTACCCATGATGTCCAGGTGGAAACGTTCCTCGGCGAGCACGGAATCGAGTCCCAGCGTATCGGGGGCACGATGAAACATGTAACCGGGAACCCAGCTCAGTATGCGAATATCCTAAAGTCAGGTAAAGTCGACATTGCCGTCGCACCTGAACCTTGGGCAGCCGTGATCCAGCAGGAAACCGGCGCCAACATCATCATCGATCATGATGAAATTTCCTTCGGGGAAACACTACCTGCTTCCGTACTCGTGGCCTCAGGAAAATCGGTAAAAGAAAATCCGGACACCATCCAAAAGATCGTTGATGCCCATAAAAAAGCGACTTCATATATAGAAGAAAATCCTCAAGAAGCCAAAGAAATCACGATCAAAGACGTAAAAGAAGTCACCGGTCAGGAACTGAGTAAAGAAGTTGTCGACCAGGCATGGGAACGAATCGGATTCACCTACAAAGTGGATTCAGACGCAGTCCAGGCATTCGCGGACTCATCCTACGAACTCAAATTCCTGAAAGAAAAACCGGAATTCACCGATCTCATCGACAAACAATTCATCGACTAACGAGCAAGGTCCGTCCCTCCACGCTAGAGGGACGGACCTCTATTATAGAAGGAGGTAGCGCAGTGGGTGTGAAGTCTATGTTATCTATTGTCGCTCTAGGTTTTCTACTGCTAGGTGGATGTCAGGGTCAGGATGTGGAGGAGTCGTTTCCGATGAAGGTCGAGGTCGGGGACTTGACCGCGGTTGATCAGGACGGGGAGAAGACGTCATTGGCCGCTCTCAACAAAGAGAAGATCCTCGTAGCCGATTTTATTTTCACGAATTGTGATACGGTCTGCCTGCCGATGACGGCGAATATGGCGAAGCTTCAGAAGAAGATTGCGGAGGAAGGACTTGAAAATGAAGTCCAATTGGTTTCAATCAGCGTCGACCCGGAGCATGACACGCCGGATGTGCTGAAGGAATACAGCAGCCGGTATGAATTCGATGACGGGAACTGGAGCTTCCTGACGGGATACTCCCGGGATGAGATTGAACACTTCGCTAATGTGTCGTTTAAAACTCCTGCAGCAAAGGTCGAGGGGTCGAATCAGTTTGTGCACGGGACCTCTTTTTATCTGGTGAGCGAGAACGGCGTAATGTTGAAGCAGTATGAAGGGGTGTCGAATCCGCCTTATGAGGAAATGATTGAAGATATGGAGCGATTGAAGTGACCTTTCCGGGTGGTTCGGGGAGGTTTTTTGTTTGATTGAGGATTTTTTGGGATTAAGGGAGGTTATTCTTCCATTGTAACCGGACTTTTTCATATCCTTCTCACGTCTATTTCAGGAATCATGCCACTTTCGGGAAGGATCAAGCGTGATTTAGGATTTTCATGCGGTATGAAAATTTTTCATGCCCGCTACACGGGAATCATGCCGAATTTCAATTAATCATGCCGACTTGTCGAAAAATCTCTGCCCTGCATCTAAACTCCCCACCCAATAACCCCCAAAACCCCATGCCTTCCTTCTCATTTATCTTTCATCCCCCCTTCCTATGCAGGAAAATCCAGCATCCTTACCAAATACTACTCATCAGGATACATCACACAGGAGGGATCACTCATGCACACGGGGGAAATCATTCGTTTTTACAGGGAAAAAGCAGGTCTGACCCAGTCTCGGCTCGGAGAGGGCATATGTACCACGACACATGTGAGTAAGATCGAACGGGGAAAAACAGCTTATTCGGATGAGATCATCTCCCTTTTTTCTGAACGGCTCGGGATTGATATCCATCATGAAATCGAGACATTCCAACACCTTGAAAAGCAGCTCGACCTCTGGCATAACAGTATCATTATGAGAAGGATGAATCTTGTGGAGAAGATCAAAGCACAGCTGGAGAAGTCCGCTTTTCTTGAATCCTCCAAGTATGGTACCCATTTTCACCTGCTCATGGCGAGGTACTATATCTTACATCAAAAAACGGAAGCAGCTTGTGCCATTCTCGATTCCATCAATCCTTTGAATCTACCGGCTTTTGAAAGCAATCTCTTTCATCATGTCCAGGGGATCATCTATATCAATCGAAACTCGGATGAGAACCAGCAGAAAGCCATCAACGTGTTACAAAAAATCGATATGAATGACTACCATAATCATGAATGCTATTATCATTTATCCATTGCCTACCAATGCGTTGGGAATAAGGTCATGGCATACTTCTATGCGGAGAAAGCACTGGGTTATTTTAAAGAGACGAATAATTACCTTGGTTCCATTAAAGCAGAGTCCGTCATGTTGCTGCAATTAAGTGGTGAAAACCATTTGACCGAAAGGTACCGGAATCTGATCGAGGATTGTGATTCCCTCGGATTCCTTGAGCAAAAAGGAATGCTATTGAACAACTTAGGCTATGAGTATTACAATCGAGGCGATTTTTCACGGGCCAGCCGCTCCTTCAAGGAAGCACTCAAGCTTGCGGAAAAAGGCTCACTCACCTACTTGAGAAGATTGTGCAATTTTACGGATGCCTGCATGGAAGGTAAGCTGTGCACCGATAAAGAGCTGGAGAAGCACATCCACCTTGGGCTCCAATTAAGCAAACGTTTGAAAAGCTCTTTATTTCTTAAGCTGTTCGAACTGTTCTCCCTCAAAAAGAACCAGTGCCGGGATGAATATGTCTCCTATTTGGAACGTGAAGCACTGCCCTATTTTATCGAAACAAGGAACCTGCTGCTGATCGAACGGTATGGAAAGGTGCTTTATGATTACTATGTGGAAAGAGAGCAGCTGAACAACGCCATCCTGTTGACCAGGCAGCTGGAAACAAGCCGTTGAAGAACTCTGTCGATAAAATGAAAAAATAGGAAAATTCCGTCGAAATACATGATATACTGTTAGAAATAGGTATTTGGACGGAGGTAAAAATGGCTGATTCTCTACTCATTTTCATCAATATAACTATGAGCGTTCTATTATCGGCCGGCTGCAGCTATTTGGCACTGAAGGAAGCGTTCAAGCGAAACGGCCAGAAACAACTGGTAACCAAAAAGGAGTTATGGCTCCCTTCCTTTATTTATACGATTTTTTATTGCCTGCTCCACGCTTCAGTGACGTTGATGGTTTCATACGACATCTTCATCCAGCGGTTCGTCTATTTCGCTCCGATCTTTATCGTGGTTTGCTTTTTCAGCATTTTTCTTTCTCTCCGGCTTTTTCAGGACGTGAATACGGATAAGGTTCACTTCATCAAGGGAGGATTCATTTTTTCCCTGATCATGATGGCGGGGAATTTTGCCACGTATACAGGGTTGATTTATCCTCATGTTGAATTCAAACCGATGTACATAGGGTTGACGATTCTGATGACACTTGGCGTGACGTTTCCTTTTTTCCGGATGCTCCTGCAGCTTAATAATCAGGAAAGCAGTTCCTATGGAGGGAAAACGCACGCATTCTGGAGCTTCATTATGGGGCTTGGTTTCTCAGGAATCACCTATCTGACGGCTTATTCCCTTCTTTCACCGGAGAAATATGGCCCGCAGCTGTCCCGGGTAGAAAACAATCAGATGCTACCCTTCATCATTGAAATGGGCATCCTGCTGGCACTCTGGTTCATCCCGGACCAATTGGCCAATGATTTGCATAAAAAACAGATGAAGGACATTTACGAGAAAGAACAGGAATACAGGTCCTTATATCAGAATAATCTTTCCGCCATTTTTACGTATAATCGGGATGCCGTCATCATAGAGGCCAATAACAGGGCGGCGGAAATGACGGGCTACCCCATCGACATGATGATCGGACAAGGGTTTCATTCGTATGTAATGGAAAAGGATCTGGACCAGATCCAGACCGCTTTCCAAAAATCCCTGATTGGGGAGGCGTCAAAATTCGAAATGAGATTCCCCCACCGGAAAGGGCACATCATGTCCATTCAGGTGATCGTGGTGCCAATTCATCTCAACGGGGAAGTGACGGGTGCACATGTCCTGGCGACGGATATTACGGAGGCGATCCGGGATAAGGAGCAAATCCAGTACCTCGCCTACCATGATGAACTGACCGGATTACCGAACCGGCGCTATTTCAATGAAGAGTTCGAGAAAAAAGTACAGGAGGGGCATGAGCAGATGGCCATCCTGCTACTCGACTTGAACCGTTTTAAAATCGTCAATGACACATTGGGCCATGGATACGGGGATGAGCTCATCTCACGTGTGGGGAAAAGGTGCGTAAAGGTGCTGGGAACGAAAGGCTTCATTGCACGGATGAGCGGTGACGAGTTCATCGTCCTGCTCCCTTCCATCGGATGCCGGAACGATGTCCATAAGGTGGCGGCAGCGATTCATGAAAGTCTGGAGACCCCGTTCGATATAGGGGGCCATGACATCATCACGTCCACTTCCATCGGGATCTCCCTTTACCCTCAAGACGGGCATGATTTGTCCACCCTTTTGAAAAAGGCCGATATCGCCATGTATACGATGAAAAAGAGCGAAGGCGCGTATCAGCTTTTATTTTCCGATCAACTTGAGGAGAAAGGAATCAACCCGATCGAGCTTGAGGAAAACCTGAGAAAAGCGCTGATCAATGAAGAGTTCGAGCTGTATTATCAGCCTCAATTCTCCTTGACGACGAATAAGATCGTCGGGGTGGAAGCATTGGTGAGGTGGAATCATCCAGTAAAAGGACTGATTTCACCCGTCGACTTTATTCCATTAGCTGAAGAAACGGGGCTGATCATTCCACTCGGACACCGCATCCTGATTGAAGCCTGCAAGCAGCTGAAAATCTGGATTCAGGAGGGTCATACGTTCAAGGTCTCAGTCAATGTCTCTTCCCGTCAGTTCCACGATGCTACGTTTGTGGACATGGTGAGGGATGTTCTGAACACTTATGACGTCCCCCCTTCACTCATCGAACTCGAGGTCACGGAAAGCACGACGATGCACCATGTGGAAGAAGCCCTGGCAAAACTGAATGCCCTGCGGGAAATCGGCGTGTCGATCGCCATCGATGATTTCGGCATTGAATACAGCTCGTTAAGCTACCTGCAGAAATTCTCGATTCAAACGTTGAAGATTGATCGTAGCTTCATCATGGGACTGGATGATCATGAGTCCAATAAAGCAATCGTATCCGCGATTCATGCCATGGCCAAGCATTTGAATCTGACCATCGTGGCAGAAGGGGTGGAAACAGAATCACAGTTGGCATGGTTGAAGGAATTGGAATGTGAGTATGCGCAAGGGTATTACTTCAGCAAGCCCGTACCGGGTGGGGAGCTGATGGAGTATATCACGGCGCGTGAAACCCCTTCTGCTGTCGGGTGAAATAACCCCCTGGAGACCTCCAGGGGGTTTCGTTTAGCGTTTATTCATGTAGTGTTCCCTCGCCTTGCTCTGCGTTGAACGTCCAGTTGACCTTCAGGGCGTCTCCCTGGAATTCATTCTGGTCTTCGCCATTATCGACGAATTCGAAAAGGACGAGGATTTTCTCACTGCCGCCAGCAGGGATACCATCGGGAACGACTTCACTGCCAACGAAGGTGTTCATGGCGGTCAGATCCGGTGTCTGATTCTTCAGTTCGAATAGAGATGTTTCCACTACTGGTGAATAGGCGCTTCCTTGATTGTACATGATGGTGACCTTGATATGCTTGGCGAGGTCATCCCCATTGGCCGCACCGTTTTGCATCGCATCCTCCACTGTATAGTTTGTCCCAAGGAGTACTTTGTAGATGTCGAGTGTTCCGTTGTTTTCCAGGGTGAATTCACGCTGGATTTCATCACCCGGCTTGATGTTCTCCACATTCACGACCACTTCAGGATTCACAGCGAGATCCAATGTTCCAGCAGCAAACGTATTCTGCGTCTCAACCGTATCGCTGAAATAAGCGTATGTACCTCCACCCATCAATGAAAACCCCAATGCTGCCGTTAATACTCCCTTGCTTACCTTCTTTGCAAAACTCATATTCTTCTTCCTCCCTTTGTTTTATCTATTTATCAATCTATCATTCGTCACAATCGACAAATAACAGGATCAACCAGTGGTGTTGACTTCAACTTCCTTCAATGTCACAAAAATGGATCGTACCGCTGAAAAAACGAGAAGGAGTCCCGGAATGAATAGTAGAAGGGCAGACCCTACTTTCGAAGACGCATAGTTTACGGCATAGCCCAGATACGGGACGGTGAAATCCGAATAGCTTCCCACGATGTTATGAGTGAGGACATAACCCCGGTCGGGTGCGTCATTGTTGTCCCCTTTTGTGACATAAAGAGTTTGACCATTGCTTTCTTTCATGTCGATGATTCGGTGGGTGATCAACTTATCCTCTGATCGGAAGGTGATGATCTGATTTTTCTTATATTCCCGATCGGCTTTTGCTTTTTCGATCACAATCACCGATCCCGTTTGAAAGGTGGGCTCCATGGAACCCGACAGGACGACCTTAAATTGATGGTTCAGGATCGTTGGCTCTCCTCCCGACGCCCTCGACGATAAGACGATGAAGGCCAGTGAACAGAATAGGATGAAAGTGATGGCGACGGTTATTTTTCTGAGTATGAAGAATGATTGTTTCATTCGGATTCCCCCTCTTGTTTTCCAGCGTCCTCAGAGTCTTTTACCGGGATCATTTCACTCGTGACAGGTCCTGCATCTTCATCCGGTTTCTTCCCTTCGACAGATGTTTCCCCTGCCCCTCGCAAGCTCTCAATATATGATTCAAGCCTGGTGATTTCCCCCTCAGCATCGATGTTCCCCACAAGCTTGTCCACTTTTAAAAATCCTTCTATTACATAGTGAAATTCCTTTGGGTCGTTCAATGCTTCCTGATAATAACTTTCCATTTTGGTATGAAGTGTCTGTAAAGCCTCGTTACCCTTAACTACTTTTCCTTTTAAAAGAAGGGCCTCTTCCAAGTTGAGATCCTCATACCCTCGATACAGCTGCCCAATCTCCTCAGCCTCCACCTTTGCTTCTTGCTCCATCTGCTGAATCGTAGCCGGGAAGACGAATGCCATTGAGTATGCCATGGTGCCGCTCGTTTCCTGAGTGGAAAAAGCCGCTTCTGTTTCCCCCATCAGATGGAGGGTCAATGATAGATTTATACATACTAAACCCGGGATCAAGAGTTTGCCGAAACGCCCTGTCATTTCCTGACGCCTCCTTGGTTGCTTTATTGGTTCTAATCGTAAAATAGCGGTGCCTGCTTGTAAATCGGGTCATTTCCATGTCGAATTCGGGGTTATTTCCAGGGAAATTGTCATTCTTCACGTCCATATCACCGGACAAAGCCATTCCCATTAACCCAATTGACCATGATTTGATTATTCTGAATAATTGGAGGTGTTCTACATTACTTTTCGGAGAGGTGATTGGTTTGAAACAGAAGAAGATGAAGAAGAGAACGATACCCGTGTTGATCGCGACCTCCCTTGCATTAGGGAGTCTGGCGGCACCAGGCTACAATGTGCTGGCGAATGATCAGGTCAAGGGCAGTCCTTCCTACATAGTAGAGTCATGGGATGCCCCTGAAGGATTGTCAAAGCAGGATGTGCTGTATCAGTTCCTGCAGTCCAAAGTGTTACAACCCCAAACGAAGTCAGTTGTATCCATCGAGGCGGCAAAGAACCAATTCAAGATCATTCAAGAGGAAGCCGACAGTAAGCATGGTTCCTATCATTTCAGAACCGTCGAGCAGCTCGGCGGGGTTCCTGTATATGGATCGGAGCAAACCATCGCATTGGATTCAAACAATGATGTGAAAGCCTTCTTCGGAAGTGTTTCTCAAAATCTATCAAAATCTGCTGTCCCTACTGAGGCATCCGTTTCCAAAGAGGAAGCCCTCGAGACAGTAAAAACGAGTATCGACGGGGAAATTGGGAAAGTCTCAGATTATGATGGAATTGAATCGGAACTTATCATCTATCCTCATGAAGGAAAGTATGTTCTATCTTATCTGGTAAAAGCTTCGACGTCCGTCCCAGCACCAGGCTACTTCCACTACTTCGTGGATGCTACGACCGGTGAAGTCATCAACCACTACAACGAGATCCAAGACGCAACGAAAGACTTTAAATCGAGCGGGGAAGTGACACCGAGTTACGTGAAAGCTTCCACAAGGGCCCTCCCTCCTGCCACCCAACCGGTACAGGCCCGGGGAATGGACATGTTTGGGAATCTGCAGACCTTTAACGCTGTAAAAGACATGGCCAATGGCACACATTATCTATTTGACGGGACAAGGGCCAATGGCATTCATACGTTTAAAGCCAACCAGATGCCACCCAATACGTTTATCATTCTATCCGCCCTCTTCGGTTTGACCGGTTTCGAAGTGACAAGTCCGAAAAGCTTTTTCTATGATCCGGCCGCTGTGTCCGCCCATCTCAATGCAGGGAAAGTATTTGATTATTACAAAACGAAGTTCGCTCGTAACTCCTTGGACAACAATGGCATGAAACTCATTTCTACCGTCCATATCGGGGAGAAATGGAACAACGCAGCCTGGAACGGAAAGCAAATGCTGTACGGTGACGGAGACGGTGAGCGGATGATCTCCCTTTCCGGTGGTCTTGATGTCATCGGTCACGAAATGACGCACGGGGTCATAGACCGGACTGCCGACCTTGTTTATAAGAATGAATCGGGTGCCATTAATGAATCCCTTGCAGACATCATGGGGTCTTTTGTAGAGAATAAAACAGGAGACGACCTGTGGCTCCTGGGTGAAGACATTTGGACACCGAACCGCTCCGGCGATGGACTTCGGGACATGAAGGATCCGGCATCCGTATATATCGGTGGATACACGGAATCAGGCTACTACCCTGATCACTATGACGATCGTTATCTTGGGGATCTTGATAATGGCGGTGTGCATATTAACAGCTCCATCAATAATAAAGCCGCTTACCTGTTGACCGATGGCGGAACCCACCATGGCGTGGAAGTGACGGGAATCGGCAAGGCGAAAGCAGAGAAGATCTATTATCGTGCCCTCACTCTTTATTTGACAGCGACATCCGGCTTCAGCGAAATGAGACAAGCAGCCATCCAGGCGGCCAGGGACCTGTATCCTGACCGTAATGGCGAGTCTTCTGCAGAAGTAAAAGCGGTGGAAGCGGCTTATGATGCGGTGGGTGTGGAGTAAGTATAAATGTGGTGCTGATCTTGGTGGGTTTGCAGAGCCTGCCGAGGTCGTTTTTTTTGCTGGGAAGTGGAGTTTTTGAAAAAAATAAGAGTGATGAATATTCCTGGGAAAAGATGTGGGGGAAACCGCTCTTATTCACCAGTTTAAACAGGAATGACCTCATCCAAACAACCCCCAACCTATGTAAATTCTTCGTAAAACCAACCTTTCCCAAGGGATATCCCGCCCCCTCCTCTGATAATATAGAAAGAGATACATATTTTCGGAGGTGTATAGCGTGAATCAACCCGATCTGTCCTTACCGAAGAAGAAAGTAACAAAAGCCATCATCCCGGCAGCAGGACTCGGTACTCGATTTCTCCCGGCCACGAAGGCCCAGCCGAAGGAAATGCTCCCGATCGTAGATAAACCGACCATTCAATACATCATTGAAGAGGCCGTGCATTCCGGGATCACGGATATCATCATCATTACCGGTCGCGGCAAGAGGAGTATCGAGGATCACTTTGATAAATCATATGAATTGGAAGCAACCTTGGAGAAAAAAGAAAAATGGGACGCCCTTGAGGAAGTCCAGTCGATTGCGAATCTGGCAAACATTCACTATATCAGACAGAAAGAGCCCCTCGGGTTGGGTCATGCCGTCCTTTGTGCCCGTTCCTTCATCGGGGATGATCCGTTTGCCGTCATGCTCGGGGACGATATGATCCTATCTGAACAACCGTGTGTCAGTCAGCTGATTGAATCGTTTAATGAGTTTCAAGCGCCGATCATCGGAGTTCAGGAAGTGAAGAATGAAGAAGTATCAAAGTATGGGATTGTCAGCCCTTTCCCAACGGAAATAGCGCAAGATGACCATCTTCACCGAATACGGGGGCTGGTTGAAAAACCTCTTCATCATGAAGCTCCTTCAAACCTGGCAATCATGGGAAGATACATTCTAACTCCTGAGATTTTTTCTTATTTAGATCGATTACAAGCGGGAGCAGGCGGAGAATTTCAGTTGACCGACGCATTAAACCACTATAATCAGGAACACTCCATGTATGCCAAAGTATTTGACGGAGACCGCTATGACATCGGAGATAAGTTCGGCTTCATTAAAGCGACGATTGAGTGTGCAATGAAAAGACCGGAACTCCAATCGTCATTAACCTCATACTTAAAAGAACTGATTGAAAAGGTGGGAACGGAATGAATGTTGCAGTAATCGGGGCAGGCTATGTGGGTCTTGTCACAGGGGCATGCCTGGCGGAGATCGGGCACCACGTCATTTGTCTGGACGCAAACAAAGAAAAAGTGGAGGTGTTAAAGAGGGGAAAGTCCCCCATCTATGAACCGGGATTGGAAGAATTATTGCAAAAGAACATCCAATCCGGCCATTTGTCCTTTACCACAGACTATCACGTTGCCTGTGAGAAAGCTGAAGTCATCATCATTGCCGTGGGAACCCCTTCCCGTCCGGATGGCTCTGCCGATCTGTCCGCCCTTCAGGACGTCGCGGAGAAAATCGGCCTACATGCCCGGGAAACAGGCACGATTGTTGTGACAAAGAGCACCGTTCCCGTAGGGACCAATCGCAAGGTGCAATCCTGGTTGGCCACTCATTCGTCTTCAGCCGCCACGTTCAAGATTGCTTCCAATCCCGAATTTCTAAGAGAAGGATCCGCCATCCATGATACGTTCAATGGTGACCGGATTGTCATCGGTACGGATGATGAAGAGGCTGCCATGAGATTAGAATCTATGGTCGCACCGTTTGGGGTACCGGTTTTACACACCACAATCGAAAGCGCTGAAATGATCAAATATTCCTCCAACGCCTTTTTAGCAACCAAGATCAGCTTCATCAATGAAATCGCGAATTTATGCGAAAAGCTTGGAGCGAACGTAGAAGATGTGGCGAAAGGAATGGGCATGGATCAGCGCATCGGCTCTTCGTTTCTTCAAGCCGGTATAGGCTATGGGGGCTCATGCTTTCCGAAAGACACGAATGCCCTCGTGCAAATGGCTGGGGAAATGGAGCATGACTTCGAATTATTGGAATCTGTCATTCACGTGAATGCCAAACAACAAGTGAAATTGGTTCAAATGGCGAAACAACATATCAAGGACCTGAAAGAAAAGCGGGCAGGGATATTGGGTCTGTCCTTCAAACCCAATACCGATGACATCAGAGAAGCTGCTTCAATGGAAATGATCAAACAGCTGGTGGCTGAAGGAGCAAATCTTACAGTATACGACCCAGTGGCCCTGGAAAATGCGAAGTCAGTTCTTGGATCAAGCGTCACTTACGCCGACAATTGCTTCGAAGCCATCGAGGATCAGGACATGTTGTTTATTGCAACCGAATGGGAAGAGTTTAAAGTGTTACGATTGAAGACCATCGCTAAGCTCATGAAAACCCCCATCCTCTTAGATGGTCGTAATTGTTTTTCCCTGGAGGAGGCGAAGGAAGCCGGAATCCATTATTATTCCATTGGCAGGCCTGCCGTCACTCATACCGCAATGAAAAAACCCCATTCCTGGTGAATGAGGTTTTTTTATTACATTATGACGTTTGATTCAACAGGGATCCCAATTGTAAACGTAGTCCACTGATCATCGGAATGACAGTATATATCCCCGCCATGCTTTTCAATCAATTTTTTACAGATATAAAGGCCGATTCCCGTCCCGAGGTCCTTCGTCGTGTAAAAAGGTTCAAAGATCGCTTCGATGGTTTCTTCTTTGATCTGGGGGCCATTGTTGGAGATGACGAGATTCGCCCTGCCCTCATTTACATCACAGGAGACATTGATCTGCCTGTGCCCTTCCACTTCCTGAAGGGCGTCGATGGAGTTCATGATGAGGTTGAGAAATACCTGCCTTAACTCATCACGGTTTCCGAGCACCTTGATATCTTCCTCACATCGGAAATCGATTGAAACATCTCCATCCAGGAGGCTCGGATACAGGAACTCGATGGTTTCTTCCAAGTGATCGGTCAGGATGATTTCTTCCCTTGTACTATCGATTATATCTTTTCTCGATACGTGGAGGAATTGAGAAATGCGGTAATTCAATTGCTCGAGCTCATGCTGCATGATATCCAGGTACGGAAGATCAGGATAGCCGTTCTGCAGGAGCTTGGTGAAACCGATGATGGACGTCAGGGGGTTCCGGAATTCGTGAACGAAGCTTGAGCTCATCTGACCGAGGATCGTCAAGCGTTCCTTGTGGGTTTGATCGATATACAGTTCCTTCTCTTGAAGCTCCTGCTCTTTGATTTCCGTATATTTTCTGACGGCAAGATAGGAAAAGCGGTCAAATAGCGAATTGATATCTTCAATCAAGGGCTGCAATTCCCGCAGTTCGATTCCAGAATTACTCACCCATTTGATGATGATACTCTTGCCAATATTCACGTTGTATACAAATTCGCTTATATTTACGTTGGCATTGACCCGTTCCTGGGCCGTCTTGTTGGCAAGTGTGGTGATTTCTTCTTCCGTGAGGGGCTTCACAATCGCACGCTTCACTAATTGAAACATCTTCACACCATTATTCAATACTTCTTCTTTATATATATCATTATCTGAAATGACGATACTTTTGCGCCAATTATGTAGAAATTCGTCTGAATGATCTTCCAGGTATTGTATCAGCATGATTGAAGCACTAGTCATTGATTGGCATTCCCTTCATTCCGGTTATTGTCGAAATATTCGTTGATAATATCATAACAGAAAAATGGGGGAATTTAATGAGTATATTTAAATATGTCATGAAAAGAGGCACATGGCTTTTGATTCCTCGTTGAAAATGAAAAAGAGCATGAGAAGGTCCCCACGCTCTTTTACTACTAGTTTAGAAGGTCCGTCCCTCTGACCAATCGGAGCTTTTGACCTGGTTGGATCCATTCCAGTAAAAGAAGATCTTTGTCACACACTCTCCCTATCACATTGACTGCAGGGTTCCTCTCCAGGTCACGTCGAACAATCTGCATTTCACCCTTGTACCGCCCATACAGATCATTATCCTGTGTAATCGCACCCCGCGGCCGCTCCCCGGTATGTTGTGGAGGGAGCTCACTTTCCGTCCTTGTGTCCAACAACCGAAACACATCCCGGCCCGGATCCGGTCTGAGCTGATACTCCCCTTCGATTTTACCGCTTCCACTGTAAGAGAGCTGGATGACATCCTCCTGATCAAAGCGTACAAGTTTTTCAAGCAATCCTTCAGAACAGCCTGGATCGCCAACGAATATACCCGTCACGCCCCACCGCTTCAATTGTACGGCACTGACGTAAGGACTTTGACCACGGTGGTCTTCCAAAGTGGGAAGGCCCAGATGAAGAGGGCCTCGCTTCTTTTCATCGCCTGGTATGAACGCATAGACGGGAATGCCGAGCGTATCATACAGATGTTGCTGCTTCAGAAAATACTCCTCATCCAGCCCCGTTTCGGGTTTCGGATAAAAATTATGCCAGGCAATCATGCTCCCTGTTTCCAGGCCGCAATCGATCCACCGTTGCAGTTCTTTTTCTCCAACGGTACTGGCATTGATGGCGATCCGAAACTGACGGGATAACTCGAGCATTTCATCCGTCGTGAATCCATCGTCCAGTCTCAGGGACGTGACGCCCAGTTCCTTCAGCTCTTCAAAATGATGAAGCCCTAACAAGGCAGGTGTCTTTTTCGATACATCGGCAAATACCTGGAACCCTTCCTTTTTAAAAAGGGAGAGTAGATCCCTCACCCGCTTACGGCTGATCCCTGATTCTTCCGGAATATGAAGAGAGGTAAAAGCGAGCTTGACACCGGATGAAGAGGCACGAAGAATCCTCTCTTCGGCATCTTCATCAGACAGATAAACGGAAATTCCAATCATTCAAACTCACTCGCCATTTCATCCTTGAACCCGAACAGGTACGTCAAAGCAAATCCTGCCCCATAAGCAATCAATAGTCCGAGAGTATAGTAGAGAATCTCCCCTGCATTGACCAGGAAGATCAACGGCAGACCGGATACACCGATGGCAAACGTCGCCACATCGAAGTACGCCTGGAAGGCCCCACCGAATCCTGCACCTAAACAAGCAGTCAGGAACGGACGGCCTAAAGGAAGAGTCACACCGAAGATAAGCGGCTCACCGATTCCAAGCATCCCCGCAGGAAGCGCCCCGCCGATTGCCCGCTTCAGCTTCTTCTTCTTCGTTTTCACGAAGATGGCAAATGCCGCTCCAACCTGACCGGCTCCACCCATAGCAAGGATCGGCAGCAACGGGTCGTCCCCGATTGTATTGATCAGTTCCAAATGTACAGGCGTCAATCCTTGGTGCAAGCCTGTCACGACAAGAGGCAGGAAGGTTGCGCCAAGGACGAATCCGGCAACAAGGCCACCCATGTCAATAAGAGATAGAAGACCATTGGTAATAATGTCTGAAATAAAACCGCCGACCGGCATAAATACCGTGTACGTCAATAAGCCTGTAACCAATAACGCGATCGTAGGCGTCACGATGATATCGATTGCCTGTGGAATGACCTTTCGAACGTTCTTTTCAACAAATGCCATGAAGATGGCGGCAATCAAGACACCGATCAATCCGCCCCGTCCAGGCAGTAGATTTTCCCCGAACAGTGTCACATCACCAATCGCCGGATTGATGATCAGGATCCCGGCCAAGCCACCGAGTGCCGCCGAGCCCCCGAATTCCTTCGCCGCATTCATCCCGACAAGGATACCGAGGTAACCGAATAATCCACTACCAATGATGGAAAGCATCATGACAAGCTGGGATTCCCCGCTCAGCCAGCCTGCCTGCACGAAGAATTTCGTGAACCCGGTGATCAATCCTGACGCAATCAGCGCAGGGATCAGGGGAATGAAGATATTCGCCACGCGTCTTAGAAGCAACTTGAATGGTGTCGCGTTCTTTTTCTTCAGATCAGCCTTTTGCTCCGCTGCACGGGCCTTCAGGTCAATATCTCCTTTTGTTTCGGCAACCAGCTTCCCGAATTCCTCCGTCACCTTATTGACCTTCCCCGGTCCCAGGATGACCTGATACGTTTCATCCTCTACAAATCCAAGGACACCCTCGGTTTTTTTGATTTCTGCTTTCTGAATGAGTTCTTCGTCGTACACTTTCACTCTTAATCTCGTCATGCAATGTTCATAGCTTGCGATATTATCAGCACCGCCAAACCGTTCCAATAGGACTCCAGCCAGTTCTTTATTCGTCAATTTCACCTTCCCCTTTCGTTCCTTTTATCTATTGAGTGTCCCTCCCATTTAATGTCTATGAATGGGACGGGACAGGTACCCCTATACAAATAGACTATTTTTCAATGGCCAGGCGTACATAGCCGTTGGCATCTTCCAGGCGGCTCTTCGCTTCTTGGTATCCGCAGCCGAGGGTAATCATCACAATCGAAGGTTTCACTTCGTTATTTGCCTTTTTCAAAGTCGCTGCGGCTGTTTCTTTATCAGCACCCGTGATGCTCTCTATGATGCCGATCGCCCGCTGTTCTAGCTTGTAGTTACTGATATTCACATCCACCATCAGATTTCCGTAGGCCTTCCCAAGCTTGATCATACTTGCTGTGGAGATCATATTCAGGACCATTTTCTGAGCCGTCCCCGCTTTTAACCGGGTGGATCCCGTCAATGCTTCGGGACCTGCATCTACTTCGATCGCATGCTCTGCCTCTGCAGAGATTTTAGATCCTGTGTTACAGGAAAGAGACACCGTGGTGGCACCAAGTTCCCTCGCGTATTTCAGTCCACCGATGACATAAGGGGTACGCCCGCTTGCTGCGATCCCGACAACGGTATCCAGAGGAGTCAGTCCGATTTCTTTCAGGTCGGACACTCCTAATCCCTCATCATCCTCGGCTCCTTCCACCGCTTTCACGAACGCTTTCTCACCGCCGGCAATCAATCCGACGACGACGTCACTGTCCACGCTGAACGTCGGCGGGCATTCCACTGCATCCAGGACACCGAGCCTTCCGCTGGTGCCGGCGCCTATATAGATCAATCTTCCGCCTTGTGAGATCGATGTCACGACTTTATCGACGACTTCTTCTATTTGTGGGATGACGAGCCGGACTGCTTCCGCCACCTTCTGATCTTCCTCATTCATCATGTGAAGAATCTCGCCGGTACTCGCTGTATCAATCCCGAGCGTATTCTGGTTCACCTTCTCTGTTGATAATTCAAAAACATTATCTTCTTTCACAAGTCATTCCTCCCAGAAATCTGTATGCGTTTTCATTAACTCTATTATACTCGTTTATAAAATAATATTTCAATTACATTTTATATTATATGAAATTAAATTTTAGGATAGACCATTGTTTTTGATGGGAATAGTGGGGAAGTTTTCTATTTTAATAGTTATCCCTTGATAACCCTTGTTGATGAAAAGGAGAGTGCTGGTTGATTTCCGCTGCAGGTGCTCGCTTTCCGCGGGGCGTGAGTTGAGCCTCCTCTGGCATTGCCCTACGGGGTTTTAACTTTCCCACTATTCCAGCACCTTCCGCTCCAATCAACTCATGAGCATAAAAAATATAGTAAAAATAACATAAGTTTCAAAGATCATCAAAACCATACCAGTTAACAGATCATTATTAGGTTCAATTATGTAACATCCTCATCAAATAGACCCAATTTATTCAAACAACGACAAATAGGAGTTGGAACACGTTTCCTACTCCTGTTTTTTTATATTCGATTGTTTGCTATCTTCTGGAAGTCCGTCCCTCAAAAATCGGCGCCAAGTTCGTCCGGGTTGTGAAGGTATGAGTGGAATCCAGGCAGGTAGAGTCCGGTTTCGTTGTGGTTCATGTATGAGATTGTCGGGATGGTGGAGAAATGTGTCATGGTGATGGCTGCCCTTTCCCTTTGTTTTGTGATGACGCTTTCTGAGCAGTTGATTTCAAGCTCTTCTCCGTTCGTAAAATGCACATAGGTTTTTCCTTCTTTGGTGGAGGTTGATTCGATATGCTGGCAGAACAGCCATATGCAATCATAATCGGTCGGGGCCTTGGTGGGTATCGCATAGATGTATTGCTGCGGGCAGATCATGAGAGGTGTTTTTCTAAGGTAGTCGAATGCATGCCGGACGGCTTTGATCCTTCCGTCGTAGGTGGATCTGTATGCCATACAGGATTCGTCCAGAATCTCCATGGAGGACTTTCCACTGTACGTCTTTCTCCTATCAAAGTCATGGACAACCGACTGATGACCCCCATCATACGCGGGACAAATTGCCACAGTCCTTCGAGTAACCATTTCTTTTAAACCTTTCAAATCAAACACCATCCTTTTTCCTTTTTATCATTAGCCTCTATTATCAGAATTTTCTTAGATATGAGACTTTATTACTATTATATACCAATCCCAGGATATTTCCATTTATATTTGTTGTTTTTTAAGAAAAATCTCACAATTTGAAGAAATGAGTATGATTTCGTCGAAATTACTCCTTAGTCCATTCCAATTGACATACTTATTATGGTATATTTTTCATAGTATATTTGTAAGTTCCTTTATGGTGAAAGGGGAAAAATGGCTTGTTAAATGTTATTAATCTTCTAAGAAAATCGCAAAATGATTCAGTTGATGACGAACATCTGATGAATATGTATGAGTTGTTGTTCCACCACTATCCTGATCCCGTTTATATTCTGGATATTGACGGTCATATCATCGCGTCAAATTCAGCATCCAAGATTTTGTGTGGGAAAAAGGTTCGAAATATTCAGCAATTCATTGCAAACTGTGTACCTCAACCGTATATCCCTACTACTCTCGATCATTACACGAAAGCTGTAAATGGCGAATACCAGCAGTATCATAGTGTACATATTCTCAAGGACGGACAGCTCATGGATACAAGTGTCCACCTTCAGCCCCTATTCAATCAAAACGAAATTTTTGGTGTTGTGCTTCTGATTAGTGATGTCACCGAAGTGGAAGCCCAGAAAGCGATTCTTTCAAAGCTTGAAATGAACGTCCATAACGTAGAAGAGCTGGTGGACATCGGTACGTGGGACTTTGATATTGTCGAAAACAAAGCGTTGTGGTCTGATCACATGTACACCCTGTTTGATTTGGATGTAAACGAGGTCCCTACCTATGAGAAAGTGTATGAACGAATCCATCCCGATGACCGGGAAAACTTCCATTCACATTATAAAAAAGCCATTGAAGACAAGTCCACCTTCAGTATTTCCTATCGCATCATAAAGAAAGACGGTTCAGAACGGGTATTGAATCAGTATGCCGATGTCCTCCTTGATGAGAACAGGCGTCCGGTCCGCATGATCGGGACGTCCCATGATATTACGGAACAAGTTCAGATCCAAACGAAAATGGAAGAGCAAGAAGAGCATGTAAAGAAAATCTACAATAACCTGGACGCAGGGATCTGGTCCATGGATGTACGAGAGAACAAAGTACTGTTTACTTCGACAGGGATTGAGAGCATATCCGGCTACAACTCCAGGGAGTTTGTAGAAGGATCGATTGTATGGGCTGACCTCATTTATTCCGACGATCTTTCCTATTATCATTCAAGGCAGGAAACCCTCTCGACGGCCAAGCCACCGAAAGGACGCTACCGTATCACGCATAAGAACGGTAGTATACGCTGGATAGAAGATAATACGATACCCGTCTTTGATCATGAGGGAGCACTCATCCGACTGGACGGGATCATCACAGACGTCACAGAACAGATTAAATCAGAAGAAGCCATGGCCCACCTCGCCTATCATGACTACTTAACCGGTCTTCCCAATCGACGGATGTTTGAAAACGAGCTGGGTGACCTCCTTGAGAGCGCGCGCATATTACAGAAACCGTTTGCCGTCTTGTACATCGATATGGATGGCTTTAAACGCATCAATGACACCCTGGGTCATCTAAAGGGCGATGTTTTATTAAAAGAGATTTCCAACCGACTGCGTGAAAATACCCCTGACATTGATCTTGTTGCTCGAATGGGAGGCGATGAATTCACCATCCTCCTTCGTCACATCAGGGATACAGAAGAAGCCGTGTCGTTTGCCCAGAGGTTGATCACATCATTGGAAGAACCCTTCTTCATCTCAGATTATGAGTTATTTGTTACAGCAAGCATTGGAATGACCGTCTATCCAATCGACGGGGAAGACTCAGAGACTCTCATAAGCAGGGCAGATACCGCTCTGTACCGAGCGAAGGAAATGGGAAAAAACAATTTTCAAATCTATACTTCTTCAATGAACATCGAATCTTATAAACTATTTCAGCTAGAAAAGGATCTTCGGAAGGCGATTAAAAATAATGAACTCCTTCTGCACTACCAGCCAAAGGTGGATACCAATACAGGTAGACTCCTGGGAGCAGAAGCGTTGATCAGATGGCAGCACCCTGAGTGGGGACTCGTTTCCCCTCATGAATTCATTCCCATCGCTGAAGAAAACGGACTTATCATTTCGATCACTGATTGGGTGATCCAGACAGTATGCGAACAAATAAGAGAATGGGAACGTTCAAATGTCCGCGCTGTTCCGGTATCCATTAACATGTCACCCAAACGTTTTCTGCGGAATGACTGGATGCAAACCATTCTCACTATCATAGAGGAAACCGGAGTGGATCCCTCCCTTCTCGATCTTGAAATTACCGAAAGTGTCCTGATCCAGAACGAAGAGTCGTTCATTTCAGCAGTGGAAAGGTTGAAAGAGATTGGCATACAATTTTCCCTGGATGACTTTGGAACCGGATTCTCTTCCCTTTTATATTTGAAGAAATTCAAGGTAGATACCGTAAAGATAGATCGGAGTTTCATCCGGGACTACCTGAACGAAAGTGATGCCGAGATTACGAAATCGATCATTCACTTGGCACATGGATTGCATTTAAACGTGGTGGCTGAAGGCGTGGAAACAGATGATCAGCGAACCTTCCTGGAGCAGCAGGGCTGCGACATCATACAAGGGTACTTGTTCAGTAAACCGGTCCCTGCTGAAGACTTTCTCGCCTATTTACGAAACCCGGTTTTATCAACCGAGCAAACTCAGCCTCTCATCCCTGTCGAGGAAAGACGGGAAGTATTCAGAATTGACTTCACATATCCTTTAAGCACGGACATGACAATTGCAAGCGTGAATGGAAAGCAGGCATTGGTGGGTACAACAGAAGTGTTGGTAGAGAATATGGGACCCGGTGGACTGCGCTTCCTGACTCATTTGCGGTTGCCTGTATCACCTGGGATCACTTTTGATTTTCACACACATATACTCGGTGAATCAGTCAACCTTCCAGGAAAAATTGTGTGGAAGCAGGAAAAGGGGTCGGACTTCTTCTTATACGGAGTACAATTCCTCCTCACCCCTTCAGAGCAGACGACATTGACTAAGCTGTTGAATAAATTATCCATTGAGGTGGTGAAGACGCCTACTCCTGGAGGGTGCAAGTTTATTCAGGCAGATGGGGTAGATTACTTAAAGGATCACTTCATAAAAGAGTAATCAGATATAAACCTCAAAGGTTCCTTTATAAAAATTATTCGCTTTCTTTTTAAAAAAGGACTTTATTCTCATTATTCTTTCTGCTAGCATACTTTAAAGTAATTAGGTGCAATGATTAGAGCATTTGGGAGAATTTATACCCGTGCAAAATCACCTATCAAATTTCAAATATAAAATAAAAGTGGAATTCGAATACACGAATTCCACTTTTTACACATCGACATCATGTTGCAATTAATGATATAAAGAAGAGGTACGATAAGACTTTGGGTTGTAAGCTAGCTACTTACTCCCTTACTAAGATATTGATTTTGGGTAAGTCAATATCTTAAACTCATAGAAAAAGGATGCGGACTTTAGTTCGCATCCTTTTTTCTTTCTACATAGCTGTTCCAGTCAAGTAAATCAATTACATGTTTCCCTGGAAAAAGTATTTCGTATCGCTCTTTCGTATTCATCTTGTTGAATCCTGGATTTCGCATATTTTTTCGTTACATTAATGTCTTTGTGCCCGGCAAGCTTTGAGACGATTTCCAAGCTGACACCTTTATCAATTAATTGCTGACAAAATGTATGTCGCAGCTTTTGAGCATTGACTCCATATTTTTTCAACATATACTGAACAGAACGCTCCGTCATTCTTTCATTAGATTTAGAAACAAATAGAGCTTCCTCCTTTTTATTAAATGGTAAATAATTTAATAAATGATATTTCAACTCATCCGACAGAGGAATGACTCTCTTATCATTAGTAGCAGAAATAACCGAAAGTTGATTAAGCTGTAAATCAAGATTAGATTTATTTAGCCCACATAACTCAGATACACGAATTCCTGTATGAAGCAACATATACACAATAGCAGTATTTCTTTCGTTCTCATTTTCTTTCACTTCTGATAACAATTGATCACACTCCGGCAGTGACAGAACCTCAATTTCATCTTTCTTAATACCTTGTTTCATTCTTATATCTAACGTAATTTCCGGTTTCTTCAAGTATTTTGCAAAAGTCCTTATCACTCCAAGAATCTTGTCATTCGTAGTGGGACTCTTACCCTTATCTTCTAAGAACAAGATGAATTCCTGAACATCCTCTTGTGTAATATTCATAAGTTCTTTATGAGTGGTGTGTAACCACTCCTCAAACTTTTTAAGTTCCTGATGGTAAGTCGAGATGGTATTTGATGATTTCCCTTCATGTTCAAGCCATGTTAAAAATTGATCAATAGTAGCACTAGAAGACTCTTGCAAGTGTACCACCCTTTCGAGTCAAACCTCTTTTTACTAATATCGTAGAACTAATAGAGGAAGAAGTCAACTTCTCCGAATGTAAACGCGGAGAAATCAGACAAATCTTTATGTTCTTCGAACTTCAAATCAAAACAAAAAAAGAGTAACT